>NZ_CP064954.1:1303941-1955911 GCF_011038655.2 Corynebacterium lizhenjunii | reverse complement strand
GGCGGGAAGGAAGCCTGCGCGAAGGACTTCTGGTTGTCTTCGTTGATGACGAACTTGATAAAGTCCAGCGCGGTCTGCTTGTGCTCCGAGTTGATGTTGATGCCGTTGTTGTAGCCACCCAGGGTGGACACACCGACGCCATCCTTGCCCACCAGCGGGGAGACCTCGACCTTGATGCCGGCATCGACAGCATTGGTGTACATGTACGGCCAATTGATGGCAAAGGCAGACTTGCCTTCGGTAAAGACCTGGTTGGTTTCCTCTTCCGTGGTGGCCAGGGAGTCCTTGGAGATGATGCCATCCTTGTAGGCATCCACCATGGCCTGCAGGCCAGCCTGGGACGCGGCGGAGTCCACGGTGGGGGTGCCGTCCGCGCCCAGCACGGAACCGCCCCAGCCTTCCATGAAGCCGGCGGTGTTCACAGTCAGGCCTTCGTACTGCTTGAGCTGGGTGGTCAGGCAGGCAGTGTCCTTCTTCAAGGCCTCGCAGGCGCTGGTGAAGTCATCGAACTTGGACACTGCGGTGGGGGCCAGTTCCGCGTTGCGGAACAGTAGCTGCCCGTTGGTGTTTTGGGGCAGCGCATAGAGGGTGCCGTTGTAGGTGGCGGAATCCACGGTGGCCTGGAGCAGATCGGAGGTGTCTACGGCCAGGTCATCGGTCAGCGGGGCCAGCCACTGGTTCGCCGCGAAGTCTGCGGTCCAGACCACGTCGAGTGCCATGACGTCATAGTCAGCGTTGCCGGCCTGGAGGGACTGCACCAGGGTTTCGCGCTGGGCATCGGCCTCGCCAGCAAGCTCGGAGAGAGTGACCTTTTCATCCGGGTGCTCGGCATTCCAGGCCTCAATGATGGGGATAATCTTGTCGGTATCATTCTTGCCCATCGCGAAGGTGATGGGGCCGCGGCCTTCTGCTCCCTGATCAGAAGACGGTGCGGCGGCGTCATCGGAAGAGGAGCAGCCGCTGAGGGCTAGCGCAAGGGCAGTGGAGGTGACTAGAAGAGACTTCTTCATCGTTTCGCCTTTCGGAAAACCGGGTGTTTCCCCTTGAACTTTAGGGCACTAGCAGACTCAGCGGGGATAAATGCAGCAAAATACCTGTGAAAAGGGGGTGAAAAGCTACCCCCGAACTATGCTGGCAGTCATGTTAGACATCAGCCGCATTCGCGCCGCCACTGACTGGGCGGAGATCCGCTACGTCGAAGAAGTCGAGTCCACCAACACCGCCCTCATGCAAGGCGAAATCTCCCACGGCACTGTGCTGCTGACTAATTCCCAAACTGCGGGCAAGGGGCGCTTGGGCCGTGCCTGGACCGCCCCCGCAGGCACCCAATTGACGTTCTCGGTTGCGCTGCTCCCGGAATCTCTTGCGACGGTCGGCACCCTTCCGCTGGCTGCGGGCCTGGCGGTGACGGATTCTGTTCCCGGATCCGTGCTCAAGTGGCCCAATGATGTCCTGCTGGATGGCAAGAAGCTCTGCGGCATCCTCGCCGAGGCTGGCCCCGTCGGCTCCTTCAAGGCCGCGCCATTCAAATCCGCCGAGTTCAAGTCCAGTGAGTTTAAGTCCGGCGAGTTCAAGTCCAACGAATTCAAGTCCAACGAGTTCAAGTCCAGCGAGTTCAAATCTGCCGAGTTCAAGGCCGGCGACCAGGACCTCGCGCCCGCAGCCCGCGTGGTGCTCGGCGTGGGCATCAATGTCACCGCCGCGCCGCTGGACACCGCCACCTGCTTGGCCGATGCCGCCCTCCCCACCGACCGCACCGACCTAGCCATCTCCGTTCTGAGCAACCTGCACCGCCGCATCCGCCAGTGGCACGACGACGACCCTGCCCTGCTGGAGGATTACCGTGCGGTATGCTCCTCCATCGGCCAAGACGTCCGCCTGGAGGCCCCCACTGGCGTGGTCACCGGCACGGTGCGCGGGGTGGCAGATGATGGGCGCATCAACGTCGACGGCGACTATTACTCCGCCGGTGATGTCATCCACCTACGCCCAGCCAAGTCTTAACCTCGCCCCAACACCAGCACCGCAATCCCCGGTGAGGGAAGCGATGAGTGAGGAAGGGGGTGCATCGGCAAGCTCGGCGTAAACAGGCGTGGGCTAGGATGGGGCGCTATGAATCTGCTGACCATGCGCCCCGGCGAGCATCCCGTAGTCAACGTCACTGCGCCGTTTCGGAGCCTGGTGTTCCCGGCGCTGGAGCTGATGCTGATAACCGGGCTGTGCTGGATGGCCATTGGGTGGCTGGACGCACAATGGGGCGAGGTCCAGGTACGCAACGCGGTAGTGGTGCTATGGGCGGGCCTGGGACTGTGGCGCGGAGTGCTGCCGGTGTTTCGCGCCCGGCGGCGGCGGTTTATGGTGACCAACACCCGGGTGATTGCCCGCAACGGCAAGCAAGTGGATTCCATCCCGCTGCACGATATTGCGGGCGTGCGGCGCCGGCGCGGCGGTATTTCCCTGGCCATTCGCGGCTATGAGCGGCCCCTGTACTACCCGGAAGTGCCCAAGGCGAAGAAGATCGAGCGCACTATTGAACAGCTGCGCCAGCCGGTGTGGCACTAGTAGTTCAGCAGGTTGAGCCGATATGGCACTATTGGTGCTGTGATAAAGACGATCTGCGTTATTGGAGACGGCCAACTAGCACGCATGATGGCGCCAGCGGCGGCGGAATTAGGCATCCAGCTGCGGCTGCTTGCCGGGGCGAAGGACTCTTCTGCAGCCCAGGTAATTCCTGCGGTGACGGTGGGGGACTACCGGCAGGCTGCTGACTGCCTGGCCGCCGCGGAGGGCGCGGATGCGGTCACCTTTGACCATGAGCACGTGCCCGGCCCGGCGCTTCAGGAGCTTGTCGATGCCGGCCATAGCGTCCAACCCCGCCCCGAAGCACTGATTAACGCCCAGGACAAGCTGGTGCAGCGCCGTCGCTTGCGTGAGCTGGGCGCACCGGTGCCGGCTTTTGCGGCCATTGAGTCAGTAGCAGACGTGCGTGCCTTCCACGCCGAGGTCGACGGCGCGGTGTGCCTCAAGGCCTGCCGGGGTGGATACGACGGCAAGGGCGTGTGGTTTCCCGCAGACCTGGCGGAGTGCGAGGACCTGACCCGCGAGCTGCTGGACGCCGGCACCGCGTTGATGGCCGAGCGCAAAGTGGACTTGACGCGCGAGCTGTCTATCCTGGTGGCCCGGCGCCCCTCGGGGGAGGTGCGCGTGTGGCCAATAACCATGTCGGTGCAAGAAAACGGCGTGTGCGCGGAAGCCATCGCGCCTGCGCCGGATCTGGATGCAGACCTGGCGGCGCGTGCAGAGCAGTTGGGGCGCGACATCGCCACGCAACTGGGCGTGACTGGCGTGCTGGCCGTGGAGCTGTTCGCCTTTGCCGGGGCCGATGGCCGCGAAGACATTGCCGTTAACGAGCTAGCCATGCGTCCGCACAATACCGGCCACTGGACCCAAGACGGATCCTGCACCTCCCAGTTTGAACAGCACCTGCGCGCGGTCGTGGATCTGCCCCTGGGGGACCCGCGGCCCACCGCCCCGGTGACGGTTATGGCCAATATCCTGGGCGCCGCGCAGGATCCGGAGCTGCCCATGGCGCAGCGCGTGGCCGAAGTCGCCGCCCGTTTTCCGGAGGTCAAGATTCACCTCTACGGCAAGGACCACCGTCCCGGGCGCAAGATTGGCCACGTGAATCTGTCCGGCACCGACGTCGAGGCCACCCGCCGCGATGCCCGCGCAGCCGCGAAGTTCCTGGTCACCGGAAGCTGGTAGGCCGCGGCTTGCTCGGCTAACCCGCTGCACGCTTCAACCTGGTCGCGTCCTGTGGTCTGACAGCGCCGCTTACCTGGCTGCGCCCGCCAACCTAGCTGCGCTGTCTAACCAAGCTGCGCTGTCTAACCTGACTGCCTTATAGATCCTGCAGCACTTTAAACTCGAAGGAGAAACTATGAACCCCGTTGTTGGCCTGATTATGGGCTCTGATTCTGATTGGCCCACCGTCCAACCCGCCGCAGAAGTCCTGGCGGATTTCGGAGTGCCCTTCGAGGTGGGCGTGGTCTCTGCCCACCGCACTCCGGAGAAAATGCTGGCCTATGCCAAAGAAGCCCACACCCGCGGGCTGAAGGTCATTATCGCGTGCGCGGGCGGGGCGGCTCACCTGCCGGGGATGGTCGCGGCGGCCACTCCGCTGCCGGTCATCGGCATTCCCCGGGCACTGAAGGACCTTGACGGGATGGACTCGCTGCTGTCCATTGTGCAGATGCCGGCCGGCGTTCCGGTGGCCACGGTGTCTATCGGTGGGGCGAAGAATGCTGGGTTGCTGGCGGTGCGCACACTCGCGGCAGGCGATGAGGCCTTGCTGGCCAAGATGGTTGACTACCAAACCAACCTGGCCGCCGAAGTCGAGCGCAAAGATGCAAATCTACGCGCCAAGCTGCTGGGGGACTAGCAGGGCGTGGCAGCTGTGGACCCCATCGTGGTGCTGGGCTCACGAGTAAGTGGCGACCAACCGGGCGCGCTACTGGAGCAGCGTTTGCTCACTGCTTTGGCGCTTGCGCGCCCCGGGCAGCCCTTTGTTGTCACCGGCGCGGGGGAATCTGGGGTCATGCGCGCCTTTTTGGAAGCCCGCGGTGGTGTGGTGGTGGCAGAGGACCCGCACGCGACGTCGACCAATGAAAACCTCGAAAACGTGCGTGCTTTGCTGCCCGAGGTAACCCGGCTGCAGATAGTCACCAGCAATTTCCACGCTCTGCGCACCCGCCTGTGGGCGTGGCACTTAGGGATCCCGGTCCGCGTTATCCCCGCGCCGACGCCGCTGCGCCTGCGCCCGCGCAATTACCTGCGGGAGGTCCTGGCTACCCCGCATTCTGCCGTGCGGATCCTTTGGCGCCGGCTCAAAGCAGCCTGGCTGGGGTAGCGTGCAGTGTTAGCCCCCGGCCGCTACCGTGCGGCAGCTTCCTAGTCTGCCGATGCCCCCTCTCCCCACAGCCCTACCCCGCACCTCCGGGTGCCGCGCTGCAGGATTGCTGGGTGGCGCTGCTCTGCGCAATGCGACTGACGGGGACCGGCGGCCGCTGCGTTTGCGCCGCCTGGTCACCCTGCCCGCACGTCTAGCCCCTCCGGCTGCCTGTTTTCGGCCGCCGTGGGGCTGGGGTGCTGCGCTGCGTCGGACTTGAGCACTGCGCTGCGTGCTGCGCTACTCGTTGTGCGGCGCAGCCTGCCGCGTCGCGCTTGCTGCGCTGCCTGCGCTGCGGGCGTGGGGGTTAGTTGGTGGGGCTAGTCGGCACCGGGACACCACCACCAGGTGACTGCCAGACAACCTGCCCGCCGAGCCTTGTCATCCGGCCCCGCCGAACGGGTATTCCTCCAGGCGGGTGGTCTTCATTGGCACCATTATGGTGCGGGCATAACACCGTCAGATTCCTGATGTTGGTTTCCCCACCATCAGCCCACGACGTGATGTGGTGGATTTGGCACTTATCAAACGGCACTTGACAGTCCAACCATGCGCATTCTGGGCTTTCCGCGGCTAAGAGGAGGCGCTGTTTGTCGGTGGCAAAGCGTTCCATGCGGTAGACATCCACCGGACCATGCACCCGGCTTAGGATTGCGACGAACCCGTGCTTGACCAAGATGCGCTCAGCTAGTTCTTTACCGGTCATCCGCGCCCCATTGTTCGCCCGAACAATAATGTCCGAATCGGCTCCTGCAGGGTCTGCACCGGCGGGGTTGGCTGCGTTGGTACCGGTAGGTTGTTCACCGGTACCGGTGTGGTTGCAGTCGGAGACGGCGAGCAGTTTGGCGAAGGTATCGAGCTGCAGGGTAATCATGGGGATGTAGTTCAACCGCCCGGCACCACCTTCACCACGTACTAGGTTAAGGAAGCTTTCTGCCGGGGCATCCTGGTCGATGGCATCGTAGACATCGGTAAGGTCGACATCGCGTGCGGTAATCGACATGGTGGCTGTGCCGTTGGCGTAGCGGCGTATAGAGACTTTTTCTACCGGGGTGTCATCCTTCGGGTTCCATTCCCGGCGTAGTTTACGCGCCACAGTGGTGAATTGGCCTGCGGGTGTGGCGCAAAGGTGTTGGCGCATTCTCCATTGTTGGGTGGTTTTGGTTTTGGTGACTTCGCGTTCTATTTCTTGCATGGCTATCAGCCCATGTCCGTGGCGCTGTGCGCCTTTAATAGCGCTCCTTTGCCTGCGGCTAGGCTGGCCGGGCCCGCAGTACAGCCGGTGGAGGCGTACCAGGAACTCTGCGGTATCTGGTGCAACGCCTAAGCCCACCAGGTCTGTGGTGGTGGCATGCTCTAGCTGTGGCAGTGCGTCGATGACGCTGCCTAGCAGGGCGGCGATGTTGATCTCGTTCATGGTTTTGACGCTAAGGCGATTGCGCAACCCTGCGCAAGGGGAATTTTGGAAAAACCCGAAATCTGTGGATAACTCTGCGAAAATGTGCACTCTATTAGACAATTGTCGAAGAATTCCACAGGGAGAATGCCACAAACGTGACATAATCTAACCCCGCACGAGCAAACGGGGTGCTGACGCAGCCCGGCCCGGCAATAAGACAGCGGCGCGCGCACGCGAGGACGGGTCAGTAGTGCGGCGGTGCAGGATTAGTGATTGTGTCGCGCGCACGCGGGAGGGACACGAACTGCGTTGCGTGGCAAGCGGGCGGAGTACGGGACGCGAGAAAGATGGGAGCCACTGGCTCGGTCTGGTCCGGCGGTGGGCGGCGGGTGAGGGGAGGGAGGCATCGGCAAGCTAAGCAGACAGAATGCCTCAGGTCAGAGGCGCAATTGCCCAGAGTGTGAAAAAATCTGAGGCAGCTGTGTAACGATTGCCCCGCTGCCGTCACAAACTAAGTGACATCAACCTCAACCGTGAAGGAGTTGCCATCATGAAGGCATCACAGTCGAAGTCCACCCGCGCAGGCATCATCGCAGCTTCGGTGGCTGTCACCGCCATCGCTATCGGCGGCGGGGTGGCGATTGCCACCGGCGCTCACCTGGACAAGCTCACCGCAGAAAACCACGACTTGTTCAAGCCGGGCGCGGAGATGATGTTTACCGCCAATTGCCCGGACGGCAGCGACCGCGCGGACCTGAGCACCTCCTTCGGTGAGCAGACCGTCATGTCCCCAGCGGCAGACGCGGGTTCGCTGATTGGCTACATTAACGCCCCGGAGAGCATTGGCCCCGGCCCGGACGATGGCTACCATACCTTCACGGTGACCTGCGGTGATGGCCAGTCCCTGACGCAGCGTTTCGCTGATGACGGCAACGGCACCAACGCTGAAGCTGAGGGCGAGAAGTAGCCCACCGGGAATTACAGTAGAAACGTGTCCTTATCCTTTCTGCCCAACGCCCGCCGGAAAGAGTTCGCGGCTATCTTCCGCGCGCACTACCCGGCGGTGTTGGCGTACTTTCGCCGCCGCAGCCCTGGCGATGTAAGCGAGGAGCTGTGCGCCGAGGTCTTCGAACGGGCGTGGACCGGCTTCGACAACCTGCAGGGTGCGCCGCTGCCGTGGCTGTATGGCATTGCCCGCAATGTGTTGCTGGAGTCCTACCGCTGCAGGCAGCGCCAGGCTGACAGTGCAGACCCGGCAGAGCTTGCCGATGCCCCCGCCCCTTCCGCCTCCTTTGCCGAGCATGTGGACTTAAGCCTGGATGTCAACCGCGCCCTGGTGGCTTTGCGCCCGGCTGAGCGCGAGATTTTGTTACTGAGCGCGTGGGAGGGCTTGAGCCCCACTGAGGTGGCGGAGGTCCTTGACATTACCCCCGCGAATGCGCGTGTGCGCTTGCACAGGGCGCGCGCGGCACTGACTGAACTTCTGGAGCAATCATGACTGATGACATCATGGCCCGTGTGGCCGCTGCGAATCCGGTTCCTGAGCTGGAGTTGACGGCGGAAGAATCGGCGCGGGCGCAGCGTAGTTTGGAACGCATCACGGGTACTGAGCGCAAGCCTGGGCGTTGGTTGGCTGCCGCGGCGGCTGCGGTGCTTGCGGTGGCGGTGGTGGTGCCGGTGATAGGCCACCAGGCCCCCGTGGCCACGGCGGTGGATGTGCTGCAGGCGGCAGGGGAGGCATCGGCAAACCAGCCTAATGCGACGGATACGGGCGTGACCAACCAGGAGTATCTCAAGCGGGTGGATACCGACGGCACGGCCACGGTGACCACGGAATATGAGGTCGCTGGTGGGCAACTGCGTCAGGATACTGCCAGCACTGGCACGTTGAGCCCGCAGTTGGCTGCGCTTGCCGATGGCCCCGCTATCGCCCTGGAGTCCCTGGCTGCGGCGACTACTGCCGATGCCCTGGCACGCCTGGCCACCGGCACGTACGGTTCGCTGGGCGTGGGGTCCCTGCACTTGTTGCTGCACCCGGGGCTGAGCTCCCAGCAGCAGCGTTTGGTCTACGAGAATCTGGCTGGTGCTGGCGGCAATGAGCTAGCGCACGCGGACCGCACGGGCGCCCCGGATGAGGCGGTGACGGTGATTCGCGATGAGGATCAGCTCAGCTTCACGGTGTTGCCTAGTACGGGCCAGCTGATTCACGCCCACGGGCTGGTGGGCCCGGGCGTGACCACCACGGTGGAGGCTACGGCCATTTTGGGTTGCGTGGCAGTGACCGGGCTAGAGGGGCCAGAGGATATTTCCCTGGCGTGTGCGGACAATAATTACCTGGTCACGGACCTGAAGTGGTCCAGGTGGGGTGCGGAGACGGCCACGGCGACGGGTAAGGCGTTTATCAATGACTGCGATCCCTTCTGCGCGCAGGGCACCATGGAGGAGTTTCCGGTGACGGTCACTGTGCGGGATTTGCGCACCTGTGGCTACAATGCCCGGCTGTATTCTGCGGTGGACGTGGCCTTCGCGGACCCGGCGCGCAATGAGACCTTTGAGGTTGGCTGCGCCCCGGAGGTGAGCTAGCGGGCCCTGGACTAGCCGCTTGGGCCGTCAGGCTAGCGGCTGAGCCTGCCGGGCAGTTGGGCGATGATTTTATCAATCTCGCGCCAGGCCGTTGGCTGGGATTGCGCCTGGGGTAGGTTGGAGGCTCGCAAGCCTAGGTAGGCTATGCGGTCCGCCGCCTGATTGAGGGGGTCGCCTGCGTGTCCCAGCACGCGGCCGATGGTGGCCTTGCCAAAGGTGTGGTAGTCCTTCCACGCGGTGCGGAAGCGGGAGCGGGCGGTGGGGGAGACCCCGCGCCAGCGCTTGTGGTCCTGGCCGCCGCCAAGGATGTGGTCCACGGCTTCGAGGGCGGCGACGGAGTCGGACTCGATGATCACGCGTGGGAAGCGATTGCGATGGGCGTATTTTAGGGCCATGGTGATGGTCTCGAGTTCGAGTTCATCGGTGCCGGCGGTGGTCATGCGGGTGCGTAGCTGGTAGTCGCCGTTGGAGGCCACGAAGCACATGCAGCCTTTGGTGAGGGTGTCTGAGGAGGCATCGGTGGCAATGCGCACCTCCTGGCCGCGGCGGCGCATGCTGGAGCGGTTGGGCAGCCAGTGGGTGGGTGGGGCTTCGACGGCAGCGGTGGCTTTTTCGGGGGCCTCGCCGGCTTTACGGGAGCGTTTAAGGGCCTGGGCTTCGTGTTGCTTGCGCAGGTTGCGGGCGCGGTCCCCGGCGCGGTTTTCTTCGGCGAAGGAGCCGGTGACGGCGAAGCCTTCTTTGCGCAGAAGTCCCGCCAGGCCAGTTTGGCGGCGTCCGACCACTATCCAGCGCCGCTGCGGGGTGTGGCGCAGGGCCTTGTGGACTTCTGCTAGGACTCGCGGGTTGGGGTCAGCGTCCATGGTTTTGCCGGTGCGCACGAAGCGGCGGGCGGGGCGTTTGGCGTGGGCGGCGACGTCGACGGAGATGACCCAGCCGTGGAGTTTGCCGTGCGGGGCAGATTTGTAGGGGATGTCCCACAAGGCGATGGCCACGTGGGTGCGGGAGTTCACCATATCCGTGGTCACCTTGCGTGTTGAGTAGGTCCGGGAGGCCTTGCCAATGAGCGTGGTGAGGTCGACGGGGGTGGGTTTGGACATGCCTCTAACCTAGTGCACCGGGTGTAGCGAGTGCCCCCGTGGGCACGCTCATTTTCCAGATTGTTGAACAACCTTTTAGAATCTGTGCATCGCAACCGTGCGACTTACATCACGAAAGGCTAATTACCGTGAGTGCAGAAACAACGACGGTCCAAAATCCGTCCGCGCAGAATCCACCCAAGGGCATCGGCGCCATGGTCGGCGCCATGTTCCTCATGGCAACCTCCGCCATCGGTCCGGGCTTTTTGACCCAGACCTCCGTCTTTACCGTCCAGATGGGCGCGGCTTTTGCCTTCGCCATCTTCTTGTCCATCATCGTGGACATCGCTATTCAGCTCAACGTGTGGCGCGTGCTGGCCGTGTCCGGCATGCGGGCCAATACCCTGGGCAACACCGTGTTGCCGGGCCTGGGTTGGGTCATCGCCGTCTTTGTGTTTATCGGCGGCCTGGTCTTTAACATCGGCAACATTGCAGGCGCGGGCCTGGGCATTAATGCCATGCTGGGCCTGGATGCACGCTGGGGCGGCGTTATCGCCTCGGCTATCGCTATCTTTATCTTCGTCTCCCGCAAGGCCGGCATTGCTCTTGACCGCCTGGTGGCGGCGCTGGGCGCGATCATGATTTTGCTCATGCTCTACGTGGCTATTGTTTCCCAGCCGCCGGTGGGCCAGGCCCTGAAGAACGCCGTGCTGCCGGAGGAAGTGGACTTCTTCGTCATTACCACGTTGATCGGCGGCACGGTGGGCGGCTACATCACCTTCGCCGGTGCACACCGTCTGATTGATAATGGCCTCACCGGCCCGGAGCACGTCAAGTCCATTACCCAAACTTCCGTGTGGGGCATTCTGATTACCGGCATTATGCGCGTGCTGCTCTTCCTGGCCATCCTAGGTGTGGTGGCCGGCGGTGTAGTGCTGTCGAAGGACAATACCGCCGCGGACGCCTTCTACCACGCTGCTGGGGAAATTGGCCTGCGTGCCTTCGGTATGGTGCTCTTTGCTGCTGGTTTGTCTTCGGTGATTGGTGCTTCCTATACCTCGATTTCCTTCGTCACCTCCCAGGACACCCCGCAGCGCACTCGTAACCTGGCCACCATCGTCTTCATCGTGGTGTGCACCGTGGCCTTTGTTATCCTGCGCACCGCCCCGCAGAAGCTCCTGATTTTCGCCGGCGCATTCAACGGTCTTATCCTGCCGCTGGGCTTTGCTGTGGTGATGTGGGTGGCGTGGCGCCGCCAGGACCTCCTGGGCGGCTACAAGTACCCCAAGTGGCTGCTGATTCTGGGCGCTGTGGCCTGGCTGTTGACCATCTTCATTGGTGTGCGTGCCTTCTCTGGCATCACTGCCTTGTGGGCATAGGAATCACTCATGCTTGGTGCTTCCTCTACCCCGGCGCAGGTGCGCGCCTATGTGCGCGAGCACCCGGTGCGCTCTACGGCGGGTCTGGCCCGCGGCTTCATGCAGGCTAATTTGTTGGCGGTGCCGCAGCGCCACGCCTTCGATTTTCTGCTTTTTGCCCAGCGCAACCCCAAGCCGTGCCCGATTGTGGGTGTGCTGGAGGCCGGGCAGTATTCCTCCCCGCTGCTGCCAGGGGGCGACATCCGTACCGATGTCCCCGGCTACCGCGTCTTTGCTGAAGGCCAGTTGGTAGCAGAGCCTGCCGATGCCCTGGCCCACTGGCGCGAGGACCTGGTGGGGTTCCTGATCGGGTGTTCCTTTACTTTTGAGACCGCCTTGGCAGATAACGGCATCGCGTTGGCCCATATCGAGCAAGGGCGCAATGTGCCCATGTACCGCACCAACATTGCCACTGAACGCGCAGGAATCTTTGGCGGGCCGATGGTGGTCTCCATGCGCCCCATTCCCGCCGCTCAGGTGGCGGATGCCGTGCGGGTGACCTCCCGTTACCCCCAAGTTCACGGTGCCCCGGTTCACGTGGGCAATCCGGAGGAGATTGGTATTGGGGATGTGTCCCAGCCGGATTTTGGGGAGGCCGTGGACATTCCTGCCGGACACATTCCGGTGTTTTGGGCCTGCGGGGTTACCCCACAGGCGGTGGTTATGGACTCGTGTCCGGAGCTGGCCATTACGCACCAGCCGGGCAAGATGCTAGTCACCGATGCCCGGGATGTGGACTACCAGGTGCCCTAGGGGCTGCTGAGCCCGGCTCTGGGCTGACCAAGATTGGACTCAGGGTAGTGCGCTTAGCCTTCTAGCAGGCCGGTGATTTTTTCCAAGGTCTGCAGGAGGCAGGCGCGGCAGTAATCGGCGGCATCGGCACGCTTGTCCTGCGCAATCAGCTGTGCCAAGCGCACGTTGGACTCAATGTGATCGGTGTGGATGTCGGGGTAGCGGGGGATGAGCAACAAAAAGGTCAGCCGCATGCGCGCTAACAGGTGGGACATTTCGCGGTCCAGGGACGCAGAACCGGCCGCGGCCACCAACGCGCGATGGAAGCGCTGATTGATATTTGAGACCTGCTGCGGTTGCCCGGCAGCAGCAAAGGCGCGCGCGGATTGGGCCAGTTCCACTAGCGCCTGGGGGTTAGCAAACGTCCCCCACGCCACCCCGGCGGGCTCTAGCGCGGCGCGGGCCAGGTAGAGGTCGCGGACATAGGCGGCATCGGGAGTGGCAATAAAGACCCCGCGGTAGGGCTCGCGGTGGATCAGCTGCTGGGCGCTAAGCATGGCAAAGGACTCCCGCAGGGTATTGCGGGAGCAGGAAAAACGCTGCGCAGCCCGGACCTCGCTGAGCTGCTGGCCGGGCTGGAATTCGCCGTCGGATATGGCTTCCCGGATGGCGGAAGCAACGGTGTCTGCTAGCACGCAGTACACCTTAACCGACGGCTAGTTGATGGTTGCCATCACCGTGGTCGGGGTCAGGCGATCGCCCTCCTTGGCTGCTAAGGAAATGGTGCCGGACTTCGGGGCCTTAATGGTAGATTCCATCTTCATGGCTTCCACGGTGGCAATGGCATCGCCAGCTTCTACTGTGTCGCCATCAGCGACTTCCCAAGCCACCAGGTTGGCCTCGAAGGGGGCGGTAACAGCACCCTCGTCGCCAGCTTGCGCGCCACCGGCGGCCGGGGCAGCAGAGCCCGCTGCCGGGTTAGCGGAGGCCTGGAAGAGCTCCACCGGCAAGCCTACGGACACCAGCTTGCCGTCAATTTCCACCGCCACATTGCGGCGCTGGGTGTAGATGGCCTCCACCTTATCTACCTGCAGCGCGGCAGAAGGCCGGTAGTTGTTATCCACCCAGTCGGTGTACACGCCGCTGCCTTCGGCCAGGGAGTGCAGGGCCGGCTCGTCTACCATGTCACGGTGGAAGGGCACCACAGTGCGCACGCCCGCCACGGTGAATTCGCGCAGCGCCGCCCGCGCGCGGGCCAAGGCCGTATCGCGGTCCGGGCCCCAGACGATCAGCTTGGCAATGAGCGAGTCATAGTAGGGCGGGACAATTGAGCCGGAGCGCACGGCGGCATCGACACGAATGCCCGGGCCCGTCGGCGGCTCGAAGTGGGTAATGGTGCCAGGGCAGGGGGCGAAACCATTGAGGATGTCCTCGGCATTGATACGGAACTCAAAGGCATGGCCGTGCGACTGCGGGTCCTCGCTAAAGGACAGGGGCTCCCCGGCGGCAATGCGGAACTGCTCGGCGATAATGTCCACGCCAGTCACTGCCTCCGTAACCGGGTGTTCCACCTGCACGCGGGTGTTGACCTCCAGGAAGGAGATGGTGCCATCGGCGGAGACGATGTATTCCACCGTGCCAGCGCCGGTGTAGCCAACCTTGGAGCAAATGGCGCGAGCACCTTCGATGATGCCCTCGCGCTGGGCATCGGTCAGCCCGGGGGCGGGGGCTTCCTCAATGAGCTTCTGGAAGCGACGCTGCGTAGAGCAATCCCGGGTGCCCAGCACGCGGACGTTGCCGTGGGCATCGGCAAGCACTTGGGCCTCCACGTGGCGGGGCTGGGTGAGGAACTTCTCCACGTAGCACTCCGCGCGGCCAAAAGCCTCCATGGCCTCGCGGCCGGCGGAGTTGAAGGCGCCCTCGATGTCCTCTATGGAATCAACCACCTTCAGCCCGCGCCCGCCACCGCCATAGGCAGCCTTGATGGCAATGGGCAGCCCGTGCTCTTCAGCAAAAGCGCGCGCCTCCTGCCAGTCATCAATGGGATCAGAAGTACCCGGAGCCAGTGGTGCACCAACTTCTTCTGCCACCCGGCGGGCGGCAATCTTATCCCCCAGCAAGTCAATGGCATCCGGGTCTGGGCCGATCCATAGCAACCCGGCTTCGCGCACCGTGCGGGCAAACTCGGAGTTCTCAGACAAAAAGCCATAGCCGGGGTGGATGGCGTCTGCACCCGCGCGCACCGCGATGTCTAGTAGCGCGGGGACATTCATGTACGTATCTGCCGCGGTGTTGCCGGGGAGGGCATAGGCCTCATCGGCGACCTGGGTGTGCAGGGCCCCGGCGTCGGCCTCGGAGTAAATGGCCACGGACTTGATGCCCAAGTCGCGGGCAACGCGGGCAACGCGCACGGCGATTTCGCCGCGGTTAGCAATCAGGACGGTCTTAATCTTCACGGTTTTCTCCCACTAAATCGAAGTGCACGCGGGCTCCCGGGGGGAGCTGAGCGGCGATGTCTATGTCTTCTTCCAAAACGGTGGCAATAACGGGGTAGCCGCCGGTCACTGCGTGGTCCCGCAGGAAGATCACCGGCTGGCCAGACGGGGGAATCTGGATGCTGCCCGCCACCATGCCCTCACTGGGCAACTCCCCGGTGCGGGTGCGCTCGATGGTCATCTGCCCGTCGGGGCCCAGCAGGCGCACGCCCACCCGGTTACTGTCTGGGCTTACCGTCCACTCCGTGGAGGTGAACGCGGCTAGGGACTGCTGGCTAAACCAGTCATCCCGCGGCCCCAGTACGCAGCGCAGCCGGCCCACGGTGGTACCACCCTGGACAGTCACCCGCAGGGGGTTGGTCAGCTGCGCATCCGTCATGGCCGCTGAGCGCGGCAGCACCCCAATGATGTCCCCGGCCTGCACCGGAGCCGGCCCCAGCCCGGAGAGTACGTCCGTGGCGGAAGAACCCAGCTCGCTATCAGCCACAATTCCACCGCGGATAGCCAAGTAAGAACGCATGCCCACGGTGGGCGGTTCAATGGTGATCGTGTGCCCGGCGGTAACCAGCACTGGCCGGGCCAGGTGCACGGGCATATCTCCCAGCCGCACGCGGGCCTGCGCCCCGGTAACCGCAATCACGGTGTCCGTTAGCGCCTTGAGGCAGAGTCCACCAATGTTTTCGAGCACCGTGGCCCCGCGCGGATTGCCCACGGCAATGTTGGCAGTGGCTGCCGATGCCCTATCGCCCGCACCTGAAGGCGTGACCCCCAGGTCCCCGCGTCCCGGGCGCCCCAAGTCTTGGTATACGGTCAACAGTCCGGCGTCGAGGACTTCCATGCGCGGCAGGCGTGCCGGGGCGCGCTTAGCGGTGGTGTCATCCGCAATGAACTCCGGCAGGGAGTTCACGGCGCGGTAACGCACCCGGTCGCCTGGTTGGACCAGGGCTGGGGGTTGGGCGTGGGATTGCCACATGGGGGTGGTGGTGCGCCCGAGTAGCTGCCAGCCGCCGGGGGAGACGCGCGGGTAGACCGCAGAGAATTCGCCCGCGATGGCCACCGCGCCAGCCGGGACGGCCTTGCGGGGGGTATCGCGGCGGGGGATGCTTAGCGCGCGCTCTGGGTTGGCGGGGGTGCAATAGCTAAAGCCGGGGGCAAAACCGCCAAAGGCCGCGGACCACTCGGTGGAGGTGTGCCAGTCGATCAGGGCCTCGGTGGACATGCCGGCGTGGGCGGCGGCTTCCTCAAGGTCTTCGCCGTCATAGAGGACGTCGATGTCTACGGTGCGCGGCTCTGCTGCGCGCTGGGCCTGGGGGCGAAACTCCGGTAGTGCCTCTGCGGCGGCGCGGGCGCTATTGGGGGTCTCGAAGGTTAGCAGCAGGGTGGTGGCTGCGGCAATGCAGTCCACTTGGTCCTTGAGCGGTTGGGCGCTGAGTGCTGCGTGCCAATCCATGACTGCGGTCAGGCCGGGCAGGTCAATGAGCAGGGCGCGGGTGCCCACGGGATGAATTTGCATTAGGCAAAACTCCGGACGTCGATGCCGCGCTGGGCCAGCTGCGCTACCACGCCGCGTAGCATCTCTACCGCACCCGCGGAGTCCCCGTGGGTGCACACGGACTGCGCGTCCACGCTCAAGCGGGTGCCGTCATAGGCGGTAATGGAGCCGGACTCGGCAACTTGGAGGACCCGGGCCACTACGTCGGCGGGGTCGTGGAGCACCGCGTGGTCTTGGGTGCGTGAGACCAGGGTGCCGTCGGCGTTGTAGTTACGGTCCGCGAAGGCCTCGCGGATGACGGTCAGCCCGGCCTTTTCAGCCATGTCCACGGCCACACCGCCAGGGAGCAGCAAAAGGGGCAGGTCACCGAAGGCTTTGACACCGTCGATGACGGCTTGGGCCTGGTCCCGGTGGTGGACGATGGCGTTGTAGAGCGCCCCGTGGGGTTTGACGTAGCGTACTGCAGTGCCGTTGGCCCGTGCCAGGGCGTCGAGGGCGCCGATCTGATAGGTGACTTCATCGGCCAGCTCGGCGGGGGAGTAGTCGATGAAGCGACGGCCAAATGCGGCCTTGTCATTGTAGGCAGGGTGCGCGCCCACGGTGACGCCGTGGGCGGCGCAGTCGCGCAGGGTGGCGGCGATGGAGTGGGGCTCGCCGGCGTGGAAGCCGCAGGCCACGTTGGCGGAAGACACCATCTCCAGCATGGCGGCGTCATCGGCAACCGGATTGCCGGCGGTGGTTTCTCCCAGGTCGGCGTTGAGGTCTATGTGCAGGCTGGCCAAGGCTGACACGTCCTTCCCATGAGTTGCTCACGCCCACAGCGGGCGTGATTGTTGAACAATATGGGGTTTAGTGTAGCCCGCGTCACCCGCCGGTGGGGAATGCTACCCCCGCAACCCGGCCTGCCAGCCCAAACGCCGGGCCCTGCTGCCCCGGGGAGCAAGCTCGCGCGTAAGCGATGGAGTTGGCCCCAAGTGCTAATCCGCAGCTGTCGGGATGCCCGCGCAGCGCAACAGCGATGCCGCCGTGCGGTCCGTCTCTTGTAGCATGAGCGGATCCGTGCCCGGCATGGGGGAGATGGTGGTATCCGGCCACTGCGCGTAGGTGGGAATACCCACAATGTGCAGCCGCGTATCCACGCTGCCATCCGGGTGGACGACCAGGCGCTCCCAGGTGGTTTCCGGGGAGCCGGTGGGGTGGCCGTGGTCCACGAACGGGCGCACGCGCTGGGCCAGAGAAACCGCGAGAGGATCAGCGGGCTGACGCACATCCGGCGAGTGCATCCAGGCATCGATCAGCCACGGGCTGCGCACTTCTCCGACCGCGCTGTGCATAGCAAACTCGCCGTCTTCCGGGTGTGCCCGCAGCTGCGGGTGTGCCCCTAGGAAGCTGACCAGCCCGGCGTCAACCAAGGCCAGCAACTGGCGGGTGCGAAACAGTGGGGGCCCGGAGCCCACCATCTGGCCGAAGGCCATAAACTCCCGGTAGGCGCCGTTACGCGACTCCCAGGTCATCCGCCCTTCGGACCCGGCAATAGAGACCGGCTTGCGGGCCGCCGAGATCTCCCACAACGCGGCCTTGAGTGCAGAGTCCGCCGCCGCTACCGCAGCGTCAATGTCACGGGCCAAGCCTTGGGCAATAAACTCCGTGAGCTGCGCAGCGCTGCCCCCGGCAAAAGTGGCCAGCGGATCCATCCACGCGCCCAAATCCAAGGGCTCGGCGCTTACTCCATCGAGTGCATCCCGCAGCTGCTCACCCAGGCCAGCAAAGGAGGAATGGTGCAGCTGTGCGGCGTCAATACGCCGTTCAATCTCCTCCAGATCCACGCGCAGCATCTCCCCAGCAACCCGTGCCTGGGTGCGGTAGTACTGCGCATAGGCATCCCGCACCAACGCAGGGGCAAGGTCGGCGCTAAAGTCCACCTCTCCGCCAGCAGGCAGCGCGGCTATGGCCGCGCGCAGACGTGAGAGGTTCGCCGCCGGTGGCAATGCGTGGTACTCCGACTTAGGGATGTAGGGGTAGCCGCGCCCGGAGGCCACCACTAAGTGTGGCTCGCGCCCGGATGGCTCGTAGCGCAACCCAGAGCGCGCTTGCGGGTCCGGGTGGAAGCTCCCACCGCGGTCACTACTTAGCAGGGCCATGACGTCGAAGAAGCCCATGCCCAAACCGCGCACCAGTACCTTCTGTCCGGCCGGGACTGCGCAGAGTGGTTGTTCTACAGGATTGTCCGGGCGCACCCAGTGCAGCGGGGTTTGCGCCGTTGCGGACTGCTCCACTGCCTGCGCCAGGACCTGCTCGGAGTCCGTGAGGCCCGGGACCTGCCACCCTGCGGCAAGGACGGTGGCGTG
This sequence comes from Corynebacterium lizhenjunii, assembly GCF_011038655.2. Classification (NCBI taxonomy): domain Bacteria; kingdom Bacillati; phylum Actinomycetota; class Actinomycetes; order Mycobacteriales; family Corynebacteriaceae; genus Corynebacterium; species Corynebacterium lizhenjunii. Next base: position 1,937,420 of record NZ_CP064954.1, on the reverse strand, counting down.
GGCGGTGACCGAGGAGGAATCGGCAAGCTCAATGCAATCGGAGTCCTTACCGGGGTGGATGGCCACGGCGCGGCAGTGGTGGGAGGTCACGCGCACGCTGGCAGGCAGCTGCGCCACGGACACCGCAAAAGCCCACTCCAGGTAGGCGCCGTAGAGCGCGCGGGAGGGGTTGGACTCCGGGACGGTGGCAGCAATTTCTGCGGCGAAGTTCTGGGTGATCTCTGGGGCTACCGGGTGGGAATCGAACAGCGCCACCTTGGCTGGGGCAATGCCCGCGCGCTCACCACGCAGCAACTGGATCCACTCGAACTGGGTGGGGCCTTCCAGCACGGGCGCGCTCATGGTGGATCCGGGCTCGGTAAACAGGGTGACGGCCCCGGCCAGAGTGTTCATGCACAGGGTGTGGGTCTGGGTGGTCTCCCAGATGCGCCCGGCGCCATGCTGGGCGTCGTCGATGAGGTGCAGGTTAATAGCGGGGGCATCGGCCGGAATGGCGCGCAGGTGGGCGGCCAGGCGCTCGATGAGGGAGATGCCGCGCGGGCCCATGCCGATGATGGCGATGGAGGCAGTGGTCATTTTATTCATCCTTCGTGCGGGCGTGGTGCGGGCGTAGTGCGGGCCTATCAGCTCGCGGAATACGAAATTAATTAGACTGTGCGGTCTACTCGAATAATACAACTAAGTCTAGACTGTGTTAAATTCACACCTTAAAAATCAACACTCTTCGCACACGCAAGGGAAAGACATCAGGGAAAGACACCACAGTGAAACCATTACGGAAATCTCTCCGCCTCGCCGCGGGGCTGCTCGCTGCTGGCCTGACCGCGGGGCTACTCACCGGCTGCACGCCCGCGTCGGAGTCAGACGACCAGCAGATTCTGACCTACCTGGAGCCGCAATTCTTCCGCACGCTCTACCCGCCAGCAGCCGGGTTCTACCCCAACGGTGGGGTGGTCAATCAGCTCACCGATCGCCTGCTCTACCAGGATCCGGAGACTCTGGAGCTCTCGCCCTGGATCGCCACGGAGATGCCCAAGGTTAACGCGGACGCCACCGAGTACACCTTCACCATCCGCACGGATGTGACCTACTCCGACGGCTCCAAGCTCACCGCCCAGAACGTGGTAGACAACTTCGACCTCTACGCCCTGGGGGATAAGTCGCGCACCCTGACCACCTCCGAGCAGATTGCCAACTATGAGCGCGGCGAGGTCCTGGCGCCAAACAAGGTGAAGTTCTACTTCTCCAAGCCCTCCCCGGGCTTTTTGCAGGCGACTTCCTCCTATAATGCTGGCCTGCTCTCAGACGCCACCCTAGCGCTGGACAACGAGGGCTTTGGCCCCGGCAACGCCGTCAACATCATTGGCTCCGGGCCCTTTGTGGTCGACAGCGAAGAGATTGGCACGGACCTAGTACTCAAGGCCCGCGAGGACTACGACTGGGCGCCCCCAGCCGTGGCCCACCAGGGCCGCGCCCAGATTGATGGCATCCACTATGTGCTCGCGGCGGAGGAGTCCGTGCGCACCGGCGCGATCGTCTCCGGCCAAGCAGACATCGCGCGCCAGATTTCCGCCCCTCAGGAGCCGCTGCTTAAGGACAAGGGCATTGACATCATCTCCCGCGGCACGAACTCCATGAATAACCAGCTGACCTTCCGCTTCAACCACCCTATTTTGCAGGATAAGCGGGTGCGCGAAGCTCTGATTCATGGCATTAACCGCGAGGAGATCCTGCGCGTGCTCTTCTCTGAGTCCTACCCGCTGGCCACGTCCTCGGTGGCCAAGACCGGCCTGGGGTATAAGGACCAGTCCGCGGCCTATACCTATGACCCGGAAGAGTCCAAGCGCTTGCTTGATGCAGCAGGCTGGACCCCGGGCGCCGATGGTATCCGGGTGAAGGATGGCCAGCGTTTGGTGCTGCGCTCTAACACGGCGCTGCCCCAGCCGCGCTCGAAGGAAGTGATGACTATGGTCCAAGACCAGCTGCGCAGGCTGGGCATTGAACTGCAGATTAATGCCGGGGACCAGGCCACACAGAACGCGGACGCCAAGGACATCAACAAGGTGCAGATTTATCACACCATGGTGGGGCGCGCGGACTATGACGTGATTACCTCGCACTATGGCATTGCTAGCCGCGACAGCTTCCTTAATCAAGATGCAGATGGCAACCCCATTGACGCCCATTTGCAGGAGCTTCTTGATGCCGTCACCTCCACCCCCGATGAACCCGGCCGCCGGGCAGCCGTGGAGGTCGTGCAGGATTACGTCACCCAACAGGCCTACACCTTGCCGTTGTTTGAAGAGCCGGTGGTCTATGCCGTCAGCAGCCGGGTGAAGGGCTTTAGCCCGGAATCCGTGGCCCGCCCGTGGTTCTACCAGGTCACGCTGGAGGAGGAGAACTAATGACTCGCAATCAAATTCTGGCCCGCATTGGCCAGGCGGTGCTGGTGTTGTTTATCACCTACACCGTTGCCTTCTTCCTGCTGTCTGCCTTGCCTTCCGATGCCGTCCAGTCCCGCTTCGGCGACCCCGCCCTGGGCTTATCCCAGGCTGAAATTGACGCCATCCGGGAGGAAATGGGCGTAGACAAGCCGCTGCTGGTGCAGTACTTTACCTCTTTGCTGGGGTTCTTGACCGGCCAGTTTGGTAACTCCACCCAGACCGGCGCCCCCGTGGCCACGCTTATTGCTGATGCCTTCCCGCACACGCTCGCCCTAGCAGCCAGCGCCATTGGGCTAGCCGCCGTGGTGGCGCTAGTGGTGGCCTTCCTGGCCACCTTGCCGGGCTTGGGCGCGCTGTCCACCTTCTTCCGTGGTTTGCCCTCCTTCATGGTCTCCCTGCCCGGCTTTTGGATCGGCATCCTGCTTATCCAGCTGTTTTCTTTCCAGCTGGGTTGGGCGCCGGTGATTAACGCCGATGGCTGGCGCGGTTTGGTGCTGCCCACGCTGACTCTGGCGGTGCCCATGGCGGCGCCGCTAATCCAGGTGCTCATTCGCTCCATTGAGGAAACCCAAGGCAGGCCGTTTGTGCAGGCGGTGCGCGCGCGAGGGGCATCGGAAAGCTGGATCTTCTGGCGCAATATCCTGCGCAATTCGCTGTTGCCTGCCTTGACCATGGTGGGCCTGCTCTTTGGTGAGCTCGTGGGCGGCGCTGTGGTCACGGAGACTGTTTTTGGTCGCACCGGTTTGGGGCAGATGACCGCCCAGGCCGTGGCCAACCGGGATACCCCAGTGCTGCTGGCCGTTGTCCTCATTGCCGCGACTGCCTATGTGGTGATCAACTTGGTGGTTGACCTCATCTACCCCGTGGTTGACGTGCGTCTGCGCACCCCGCGCGCGGGCGCTAGCTCTGTCACGTCTGTCACGTCTGCCGATGCCCCCGCCGCTGTAGCTGCCCACAGCGCGACACCCCAGGCCGCAACCGATCAGGAAGGAGTGGTGCGCTGATGAACACCACGCACAAGCGCAACCCGTGGTTGGCCCCGGGTTCTGTCATCTCACTCATCATCCTGGCCGTGGCGTTTACGGCGGCACTGTTCCCAGGACTGTTTACCCCGGCGGACCCCTACGCCGGAACCGACGTCGCGTTGTTGCCGCCAGGGGAGGGCCACCTGCTGGGCACCGACGCCGTGGGCCGCGATTTGTATGCCCGCATTGTCTATGGCGCCCGCCAATCGCTGCTCGGCGCACTCATCGCCGTGGCAGTCGGCCTGGTGCTGGGCACCCTCATTGGCCTGGTGGCCGGCGCTACCCGCGGGTGGGTAGACGCGGTGCTCATGCGCATTGTTGATGTGGCCTTGTCTATCCCGGGCATTTTGCTCTCACTGTCCATCATCATTGTGCTGGGCTTTGGCTCCATCCAGGCTGCAGTGGCCGTGGGTGCGACCTCTGTGGCTACCTTCGCCCGCCTGGCCCGCTCCCAGGTGATGTCGGTGGTGCAGGCTGATTTTGTCGAGGCCGCCTATGGGGCCGGCGCCACCCGGTCCCAGGTGCTCTTTGGACACATTCTGCCCAACTCACTCACCCCGGTTATTGCTCTGGCCACCCTGCAGTTCGGTACGGCGATTTTGCAGCTATCCATCTTGGGCTTCCTGGGATATGGTGCGCCGCCACCCACCCCGGAGTGGGGCCTTATCATCGCTGAGGGCCGCGACTTCATGGCCACCGCCTGGTGGCTCATCATCTTGCCCGGCCTGGCCATCGTGGCCGTGGTGATGTCCGCCAACCGCTTGTCCCAGAACTTCTCCGTGGAGGACTAGAAATATGACTACTTCACAGCAGCCCCTGCTGTCCATCCGCGATCTCAATGTCAGCTACCGCACCAAGGCTGGGACTACCCCGGCGGTCCAGGGGGTGAACCTGGACGTGTACCCGGGGCAGATGACTGCGATTGTGGGAGAGTCCGGTTCCGGCAAGACTACCTCCGCCATGGCGGCTATTGGCCTGTTGCCGTCCAACGCCCATGTTGATGCCGGAAGCATTCACTTCTGCGGCACCGAGCTTGCGGGTCTGCGCCCGAAGCAATGGCGTAGCCTGCGCGGCAAGCGCATTGGGCTGATTCCGCAGGATCCCAATAACTCGCTCAACCCCTTAAAAACCATCGGGGCTTCCGTGGAGGAGGGCCTGGCCATTCACGGCGAGGGCACCGCGCAGTCCCGCCGCCAGCGCGCGTTGGAGTTGCTGGAGCGCGTAGGCATTGATGATCCGCAGCGCCGTTATGCCCAGTACCCGCATGAGCTCTCCGGCGGTATGAAGCAGCGCGTGCTTATCGCTGCGGCGGTGGCCTTGCGCCCGGAGCTCATCATCGCAGATGAGCCCACCTCCGCGCTGGATGTCACCGTGCAAAAGGTCATCTTGGACTTGTTGGATGAGTTGCGCGCGGAGACCGGCACGGGCATCTTGTTCATTACCCATGATCTGGCGGTGGCTGGTGACCGCGCGGACCGCATTGTGGTCATGGAGTCCGGCCACGTCCGCGAGGAGGGGTGGGCGGCCACGGTGCTCACCGAGCCTGCCCACGCTTATACGCGCCGTTTGCTTGCCGATGCCCCCTCCCTCAACCTCGCCACCGTCCCCACCGTTGGTGCTTCCGCGAAGCAGCGTACGGCGCGCACGGGGCAGCCGCTGGTGGAAGTCAGTGGCCTGACCCAGCGCTTTGGGGACTTTACTGCGGTAGACGATGTCTCCTTTATGGTGGGTAAGGGCACCACGCACGCGCTGGTGGGGGAGTCTGGCTCCGGAAAGACCACCACCGGTAGGGCCATAGCCATGTTCAATCAGCCGACATCGGGAAGCATCCGCGTGGGTGGGGTAGAGGTTACTGCCCTGCGCGGTGCAGAGCAGCGCGAGGCCCGCAAGCGTATCCAGCTGGTCTACCAGAACCCCTTTGGTTCTTTGGATCCCCGCCAGTCGATTGGGCAGACGATCGCCGCGCCCCTGCGTAACCTGACGGGGGCATCTAAGGCTAAAGCCACCGAGCGGGCGCGGGAGTTTATGCGGCTCGTGGCGTTGAACCCGGATTTCTTTGACCGCCGCCCGAAGGAGCTTTCCGGGGGCCAGCGCCAGCGCGTGGCTATTGCACGCGCCATGATTGTCGAACCCGAGCTGGTTATCTTGGATGAGGCCGTCTCTGCCTTGGACGTGACGGTTCAAGCGCAGATCCTTGACCTGCTGGAGCAGCTGCAGCAGGAACTTGACCTGACCTACATATTCATCTCCCACGATCTGGCAGTGGTTAATCACATTTCCGATACGGTCTCTGTGTTTAGCCATGGCAAGCAGGTAGAGACCGGTCGCACCGGCGAGGTCTTTGCCCAACCGCAGGCTGCGGTAACTCGCAAGCTCATCGAGGCTATTCCAGGCTCGCGCTATCGTGCGGGAGACCTCAACATGGGGCTGTAGGGCTTAGTGTGGGGTGTTATAGCCCCCCCCCAATGTCGCACAGCGTCCACCAGTACTGACTAGCAGAACTGACCAGCAGAACCGACTAACAGAAAGGCACGGCGCAACCATGGCGCACACTGAACAACCGGACATCATCGACCAACTCTCCGGAGCATCTGCGCAGGTCGCCGCCCTCCGGCGGCGCCGCCCGGACGCGGTGGACAACGCGCAGGAGTCCTTCCGCGCGCTGCTAGAACCGGAGCAGCCGGGTGATTTCACCTACGCGCAGCGCTACGCAGTCGCAGCCTTTGTGGCTGGCATTTACCAGGCGGTCAATGCCCGCACCTTCTACGCGGACTTGCTCGCCGATGAAGCCGAGCCCAGCCTGGTGGAGGCTGTCGATACCGCCATTGCGCGCGGGCAGGCCCACGGCCCGCACATCGGCGGTGGGTACACCACCTTCGCGGACCTGGCTGATGAATCTGCCCTGGGGCCCCGCCTGGCCGCCGCCTTCGACTTCGCCCACCTACTGGCCTTCCACCCCAAAGACGCCACCCCGGCAGCCATTGGCCACCTGCAACAAGCCGGCTGGAGCGATGATGACCTGGTCAGCCTGGCCCAGCTGATTTCCTTCCTCTCCTTCCAGCTGCGGGTCATCCACGGCCTGGCTGTGCTGGGCGGCCAGGACCCGCAGTCCGCCCACCAGCAGGCTCCCGCGCCGGACGAGCCGCAGCCGCAGTGGCAACCCGGCCCACGCACCTTGGAGCCAGACGTCGTGGCACCACAGGGCTTTGTCAACCACTCCTTGGGGTGGCGTCCCTGGGTGGCGCCGCTGCCCAAGGAGGAATTTACCCCGGCGCACACGGCGGCGCTTATTCGCCCGGAGCGTATTGGCTCCGAGTATTTCCGCCTCCTGGCACGCGACCCTAACGCCCTGGCGGCACGCACCCGCACTGACCTGGACATCTTCTATAACACCGACGGTGGCTTGGGCCGGGCGGAGCGCGAACTAGCCGCTACGGTAGTCTCCAGGCTCAACGGCTGTGAGTTCTGCGCCTCGGTGCACCAGGCACGCTCAAAGGAAGAAGGCGGGGATGCTGCGGCAATCGATCGCCTGTTAGATCAGGGAGTGGATGCCGATCTGGGTTCGCCGCTGTGGGGCGTGCTGCGTGACGCCTCCCGGGAGCTGACCAAGTCCCCCTTTGCCTTCAATTCCGGCTGCGTGGCCAAGCTGCGCGCGGTGGGGTGCGAGGACTTGGACATAATTGATCTGATCAACTCTGCCGCCTTCTTCAACTGGGCTAATCGGCTGATGCTCACCCTCGGCGCGCCAGATGTCCCCAAGCGTTTCCGTGAATCCCGGTAGTCTGGGTGCCCATGACTGATTCGACTGCACCACAGGTTTCCAGTGCCCCTACGTCTTACTCGACCGCCAAGGTCGCCGTTGTCACCGGCGCCACGGGCGGGATGGGGCGCCATATTATCGCAGACCTAGCCCGCGATCACCTGGTTTACGCCGTGGGCCGGCGGGACGTGGCCCAGCTGCCCAATGTGGTGGGCGTCCACCTGGACTTGGTGGAGGCCCTGGACGCTCTCGCCGCAGGTGAGGATCTACCTGCGGGCTGGCGTCAACTGGCCAGCTTGGAGCGGGTGGATGTGCTCGTTCATGCTGCCGCGCGTGCGGAGAAGTTGTCTGTGGCGCAGGCCAGTGTTGGCCAGTGGCGCGAGCAGATGGATCTCAATGTACATGCCCCCGCAATGCTCACTCAGGCCCTATTGCCGGGCTTACGCAAGGCGGAGGGGACTGTGATCTTTATCAATTCCGGGGCCGGGCGGCACTCTTATGCTGACAATACGGTCTATGCCGCGACCAAGCATGCTCTGTATGCGGTGGCGGACGGGCTGCGGCTGGCGGAGTTAGGAATTCGGGTGGCCACGGTAGCCCCCGGGCCCACGGATACTCCGATGCTTGCTGGTTTGCAAGACTACGATTCTGCGCACGTCATCGCCCCAATTGAGGTGGCTCGAGCGGTGCGCGCGGTGGTTGATGCCGGTCCCACCGTCCAGCTAACCGAGGTGCAGGTGCGCCCGCGGGTGGAGCTGCACTTGCGTTCTTAGGGCGGCGCTAGGGTGGGGTTGGCGGCTAAAATGTTTGCTTAGCCGCACTCACCGTTTGGGGCAACCTTAAGGGACGCTAAGGCGAATCTAGGAAGAATTTCTATTAGTTATTCGCTATTATTGTACCTCGTGACTGGAAACTTTCGCCGTAAGCCCACCTACTTGGTTATCTCGGATAACTTGCGATCCAAGATAGAGAGCAAGGAGCTGCGCCCCGGGGACCGATTTCCCACCGAACGTGAATTGGTCGACGAGTATGGCGTAGCTCGCATGACGGTTCGTCATGCCCTGGAAATCTTGCAACTCGAAGGCCTCATTGACCGCCGTCGGGGACGCACCGGCGGCACTTTCGTTCGCGCCATCCCGCCGGTGGTTGAGCTCACCGACTTGGAGGGCATCTACGCCCAGCTCGCGGCCAAGGGTGCGCCCATCCAGGCCCGCGTACTTTCCTTGGAAAAGCGCGCCGCCCCGCGCCACATTGCGGCGTCTATGGAGCTAGAAGAAGGCGAGCAAATCTGGGAGCTGCAGCGCATCCGCCTCAATGATCAGACCCCCATTAGTGTGTCCACCCACTACATGCCGGTGGACATCTTCCCGGATCTGGACTCGTGGACGCTGAACAGCGTGATGAGCAGCAACGGCGTCTACAAGCGGGAGGTTATTAGCCCCCAGTTGCCCACGGACGCGGAGCAGACCCACCTACTGGTGGGAAGGCTGACCCCGCTGCTGCGCTTGCAGCGCACGGTGTGGGATACGAGTGGCCGCGTCACGGAATACTCCCTGGAGACCCTGCGGCCCGATGCCGTGACCCTTACCGCCGTAGTCGGCGAGCCGGTGGCCCTCCCGCCGACCATTGACTAGGGCGCACCGGCTGGCAGGCGGCGATTAGGCCGCATCAACCTTCCGGTTGCGCAGCGCGCGGGCCACGCGGTCACGCTGTTCGAGGATAATGCGTCGCAGACCTCCAGCCAGTTCGCGGCCCAAGAACTCATCGGCGCGGGCGATGCCCTCTTCGCTAATGTCGCGGTAGGGGAAGAGCCCGCCCACCGCCATCTGGGCGATCTCTGAAGACTGCAACTTCCACATTCCTTCTGCGACCTCGAAGAACTCTGCAGTAGGCACCAGATCCTCGCTGCCACGGGCAGTAAGCCCCGCCAGCTTGGACTCAAGCTCGCGGTTGCCCAGGCTGCCCGCAACAATCTCCTCCCACACGGCCCGCTTATTCTCCGCAGTAGGAATGGCGGCCAGCGCGCGCAGTGAACCCTGGTAGCCGGTGGCGGTATTATCACGCTTCAGCTCGGCAGCAATGGCTTGCTCCGGGTTGTCCACAGCCTCTGCAGCGCACAACGCGGCCAGTGCCTTCCACCGCAGCGCAGCGTTATCGGAAGTCTCCAACACGGACTCCAGGAACTCCCGCGTCGCGCCGGTGGCCTGCAAGCGAGTGAGCGCCTGGGCATAGATCAGGGCACGCTGCGGTGAGGGGTCCTGGGTGCCGGCCAAGAGGGCATCGGCAAGCTGTGTGTCCTGGGCAGCCCACTGGGGATCGGCGTAAGAATCCTGCGCCGCGATAGCCTGGGAAATAATGCGCTCCAGCACTGCTGTCTCGGTTTCAGCGCCCGCACCGCGCGCCACCAGCGCCACGAAGTCGCGGGCGCGCATCTGGCCAGCCCGCGTCATCTCCCACGCCGCGGACCAACACAGCGTGCGTGCCATCGGATCTGCAAACTTATCAATGTTGCCCAGCGCAAATGCCAGCGAGTCCGCGTCGAACTCAATTAGTGCATACGTCAGGTCATCATCATTAACCAGCACAAAATCCGCTGCCGGGGTGCCGATGAGCTGGGCAACCTCCGTGGCCGCACCATCGACATCCAGCTCCACCCGGTGTACGCGCTGGACCTGGCCATCCACCAGGTTGTACAGGCCCACGGCCAAGCGGTGGGTGCGCAGTACCTCGCCGTCTTGTTCCACGCGGAAGGCCGTGTAGGCGCCATCGTGGACCTCAAAGACCGGGCGCAGGGTGTTGACCCCAGAGGTTTTGAGCCATTGCTGCGCCCAGAAGCTCAAGTCGCGGCCAGATGCCTGCTCCAAATGGCCTAGCAGATCATCGAAGGTGGCGTTGCCCCAGGCATGGGTGGTGAAGTGGCGGCGAACCCCCGCCAGGAACTCCTCGCGGCCCACATAAGCCTGCAGCTGCTTCAACGTAGAGGCGCCCTTTGCGTAGGTGATGCCGTCAAAATTCTGCTCCACCGTCTCTATATCGGAGGCATCCGTGGAAATCGGGTGCGTGGTAGGCAGCTGATCCTGCTCATAAGCCCAGGCTTTTTCCACATTGGCAAAAGTCACCCACGCGGTGTCATACTCGGTCTCTTCTGCTTGCGAAATTGCCGCCGACCAGGTGGCAAAGGACTCATTGAGCCACAGATCATCCCACCACTGCATGGTGACCAAGTCTCCGAACCACATATGCGCCAGCTCGTGGAGGACTGTATCTGCGCGGCGCTCGTACATGTACGGGGTGGCCTCGGAGGTAAAGACGTACTCGTCGCGCAGCGTCACACAGCCGGCGTTTTCCATTGCGCCCGCGTTGAACTCTGGAACAAAAATCTGGTCATACTTGCCAAAGGGGTAGGCAAAGCCAAAGTTGCGGTGGTACCAGTCAAAGCCCTGTTTGGTCTCGGTAAATAGGCGCTGGGCATCCAGGGCGTGCAGCATGGACTTGCGGCAGTAGATTCCTAGCGGGACTTCCAGCTCTTGGGCGGGCTTGCCTTCTGGGTGGGCTTGGAGCTGGCCCGTCCAGGTGTCATGGACGCCCACATACGGCCCGGCGCACAGCGCCACCAGGTAGGTCGACAGCGGGTAGTCCACGTGGGAGGTCCAGGTGTTGTCCTGGCGAGTAGTGTCCGCGTTGGTGATCACGGTCCAGTGCTGCGGGGTGATAAAGCTCAGCTGGTAGGTGGCCTTGAGGTCTGGCTGATCAAAGCAGGCGAAGACGCGCTTGGCGTCTGCGGTCTCAAATTGCGTGTACAGATAGGCCTCGCCGTCGGCGGGATCTGTGAAGCGGTGCAGGCCCTCACCGGTGCGTGAGTACTCAATGTCTGCCTCGACCTCTAGCTGGTGGCGGCCAACGTGCAGGCCGGAGAGCGCAATGCCGTATTCCGGGTTATAGGAATCCACCGGCAGCGGCGCGCCATTGAAGCGCACCGAATTAAGCCGGGTGGCGCGCAAATCGATAAAGGTACTGCCGGGTGTGGTTACTTCGAAGTCCACCACGGTGCGGGAGACAAACTCTTCTTCTCCCCGCAGATCCAGGGTGACGTCGTAGTGGTGCACACGCAGCATGCCAGAGCGGGCGGCCGCCTCTGCGCGGGTGAGATTAATTGAGGTCAAAGGTCAAACTCCTTGTGAGTCGAATCCGGCGCAGACGTGCTGCCTGCGCCGCAGAACCGGTAGTCGGCAACTGTGCTGAAAACTAGCCGCGTTTCAGATTAGTCTGGGTAGACATGCGCGCGGCAACTTCCGCGCCGTTGGATGCAAACCGCGAGTCCAAAGGAGAAAGAGCCTATGTCCACGCCCACCGCAGATAACACCGTGAAGTTCTGGTTTGATTGCACCTGCCCGTTCGCCTGGGCTACCTCCCGCTGGATCAAGGAAGTAGAAAAGGTCCGTAGCATTCGTGTGGAGTTCATTCCGATGTCGCTGTCGGTGCTCAACGATGGCCGCGACCTGGACCCCGGCTACATGGAGATGATGAAGGCCGCCTGGGGCCCGGCACGCGTGGCCGCCAAGGTGGCCACCGACGCCCCGGAGAAGGTGGACGCCTACTACACCGCCATGGGGGAGCTGATTCACGGTGCAGGCGAAGGCGGCAAAAAGGGCTTTGGTGCCTACGATGCCCTCATTGCCCAAGCCCTGGCCCAAGCTGATCTGCCTGCCGAGTTCGCCGCAGTGGCCAATACCGAAGACGTTGATGCCCAGCTGCGTGCCTTCCACGGCCAGGCCATGGATGCTGTGGGCGATGAGGTTGGCACCCCCGTGGTCCAGCTGGGGGACACCGCCTTCTTCGGCCCCGTTATTACCCGCATTCCTACCGGCGAGGAAGCAGGCGAGATTTTCGATGCCGCCTTCCGCCTGGCCCAGTACCCCTACTTCTTCGAAATCAAGCGCACCCGCACGGAAGCCCCGCAGGTACAAACTGGCTAACTATCGGGATAAGTGCTAGTGACTCGGTTTCGAAAATCACTATTCGCAGCTAGATCGATAAGTTCGTGAAGCATTGAACTTTGCCTTCAATGCTTCAAAATCAGTATTGCTTAAGGGGACTTCATCTGTGGAATAGCAGACTCGAGAGCTACCTAGGTGATTCGCGTAAAGATCTCTGCCCTTGCTTGCTGCACGGATTTTACTGTGGGGGCTGCCAAGTGCGCGTATTTGGTAGGGGTGTTCCGGGAAGTTGGTCGGGGTGGTGTTCCGGGTTGTTGGTAGGGCTGCCAGCCCCGGCGTTGCATGGCCGGGCTGGTGTTTGGGGTTAGGTGTTCGTGTTGTCGCGGATGGTTGCAAGATGCTTGCGCATGTCAAAGTCCCCAATTTCTATATGGCGCTCGCTGCTGATCCTGCTGACGAGTGAGTCTGCTCCGACTCGGTTGGGTAGGGCCTTGAGCCAGTAGCCTGCACTCGATTGCGATCAATTGATGGGCGGGAGTCGGCCGTCTCTTTCAACAAAGATTTTGGTTAGGTCGTCTTGACCACGGGAGTCAGTGTGCATGTGGTCAGCAATAGAAAACCCGACGGACCTGCGGGAATAAGAGTCGATGACGGTCGCGAGATACAGATTTGTTCCTCCTTGGATAGGCAGGTAAGTGATATCGCCAACGTGCAAATGGTTGGTCTCATCGGCACGGAAACTCCTTTTGACCAGGTCTGGGAATATCCGGCGGGAAGAAGCGGACACCGTGGTTTTCGCACGGCGCTTCTTGCTGAAGCCGTGCAGGCCTCATTTCTTCATCACTCGCGCCACACGCTTGTGGTTGGCTCGGCCAACTGTCGTCGCGCTCGGAAAGTTCAGCTGGAATTCGTTTGGCTCCGTAGAGGCCTTTTGCCAGTGCCGTGCCTGTCGACCCAGCTCGATAGGGGATTTCGCGATTGGAGCACCCCAAGGCAGAAGCAATCGCGTCATAGCTTTTGCCTTCCAGCCACATCGCCATGATCTCTTTGAATTCAGCCATGAACATGGCCTCCTTAGCCATGAAAACGTGTCACGATGCCGCAGAATTGACGACCACACCACCACCCAGATCATGACCCGACCACCTAGCCAGAAACACCCCTACCACCTATGCAGACTACCCCGACCAAATACCCGAAATCGGCAGGGGCTACTAGCGCGGGCTAGTCGATCTCCGAAGTACTTGATGGCCCACTCAAATTCTTTGAATTCGGGATCGTATTTGTATGAAGAGATCCGCCCTATTAGTGCGCAAACCCAATCGGCGCATTGAACAGTCTGGTAAAGATGACTTTCCACCTCAAGTGGAGGCTCTAACAGTTTGTCCGCGTCTTGATGTGAAAACATGAATTTTGCGCTCGATACGAAGACTTCCAGTCGCTCTGTGGGACCTTGTTTATCGAGTATCATGAGGTGATGTTGGTCGTCTGGGAGGGACCAATTTACGCGTTTAATGAGTTCATTCATTGCGTGGTCGTATCGCGAGCGTTCGTCTTCGCCTGTCTCGTCATTGGTGCCGCGTGGTTTTTCTTGTCCGTAGAAGATTACTTGGGCGTTGAGTCGTTCTAGTATGTTCAGAACGCGGTTTATCATGTTGCGGACTTCGCGGTACTTTTTGACGTTCTGGGTGGTCAGCAGTGCTGCGCCCTTCTTCTCCCAGTGTTCGACTGGTTCACCTTTTGAGATAACCTTCGCCTCTATTTCCTCTTTGAGGCCTTGCTCTTTGATTCTGCGGAACGCACCTGAGAGCTGCCGAATGTTGTCTGCAGGGATGATGAAACCACCGATTCCAAAGACTGGATGGGTTTTAAATCTGCGGTCTGCGCGGGATATATAGGCCCCGTTATGTCCGAACTCGTCGAAGTATCCGATATACATGTTTCCCCTTGAATACGCGAAAGCTCGTGTTGTGTACACGAGCCTCGGAAGTGGAGCACCGCAGTGCGTCCGCAACTCACTGTAGCGTGTCCCGTGGGTCTGGTCAAGGGGTAGGTTCCGTGGAGAACCCCCAAGTGCGAGACTAGTCTGGCGCAACATGAGGACAGGAGCATGAGTTTTAGTCGGAAGCCGAAACACTTGGGGCAGAAGCCTCGAGTGGCAATGGGGTGGGGTTAGAATGGTGCACATGCGCGTATATCTTGGAGCAGACCATGCAGGGTTCGAGATGAAGAACCTCATCGCTGAGCATCTGAAGAAGCAAGGCCACGACGTTATTGATTGTGGTGCACACGTTTATGACGCTGAGGATGACTACCCGGCGTTTTGTATTGAAGCGGCGCAGCGCACGGTTAATGATCCGGGCTCTTTGGGCATTGTGCTGGGTGGATCCGGTAACGGCGAGCAGATTGCGGCCAACAAGGTCAAGGGGGCGCGCTGCGCCCTGGCCTGGTCCCCGGAGACTGCCCGCCTGGCGCGCGAACACAATAACGCTCAGCTCATCGGATTGGGTGGGCGCATGCACTCGGAGGAAGAGGCCCTGGCTATTGTGGACGCCTTCCTGGACCAGGAATGGTCCCGTGCGGAGCGCCACCAGCGTCGCATTGACATCCTGGCTGACTACGAGCGCACCGGCATTGCCCCGGAGGTCCCGGGACACACCGAGGCTTAACTGTTGGGACTTAGCTGCCGGAACTGTTGAGTGCGGTCAAGAGGGGGATGCGCTGCAAGGGCCGCACAAACGTCAGCGCTGTGGACACCAGGGCAAGGGTGGAAATGACTGCCAAACTGGCGGTGGTTCCCCAGTGCTCAAATCCGAAGCCAGCCAGGATTGCGCCGGCAGGCATGAGGAAAATTCCCGGCACGGTGGAGGCGGTGGTCACTGAGCCCATCCGCCCCTCGGGAGTCACGGCTGCGGTAAAGGCACCGATGGCGGAGTTGAAGGAAGCCAACGGTAGCCCGGCGGCGAACAACGTGACAATCGTCGCCGCCGTATTGTCATGAACTAGCGTGAGCATAAAGAGTCCGGCTGTGAACGCCGCCAGTGCCATAGTCCCTAGCTTTCCCAGCGGGACCCGTTTGGTCAGCGGGCCCGCGAAGAAGGAACCCGCGATAACGCCTGCGGAGAACGCGGCCGAAATGAGACCGACCACAAAGGCGGAGGCTCCGGCGTCGCGGTAGGAGAAAATTAGCAGAAGGATAAACGCGGACATCGGCACGTTTGCTATCGCCGCCACCACGGTTATCCACCGCGGGCCGGGGTGGTTGAACACAAACCGAAAGCCTTCAGCGGCGGTGCCCGCCAGGGACGGGGAGGATTCGTCTGAGCTTGGGGCGGGGGCATCGGCAAGCTTCCGGTTGGGCACTAGAACGCTAGCCAGGCCATGTAAGCAACTTTGCACCGCCAGGCACACTGCTGGGGCCAAGGAGTAGAGGAAGCCAGCCACCGGCCCGCCGATAACTGCAGCGGCAGATTCGCGGCCGTGCGCGATGGCATTGGCGGTGCCGAAGTCATCGGGAGCAACTATTTGCTGAATGAGACTTTGCTCACTGGGGGCATCAAAAGCTGACAAAGCGGTGGCAACGATGGCGCACCCCGCAATGACCAGTAAGGAAGTCGCACCAAAGCCAACCATAGCCGTGATGCCCAGCCAGAGGATGGCCTGAGTCAACGTGACCAGGCGCAAAACAGTGGAGGCGTGGAACGTGTCAGTCAATGCACCGGCGGGCAGGCTGAGCACCACCAAAGCTGCGGTGCTCAATCCGGAGATGGTGCCGGTGAGCGTGGCGTTGCCGCTGACATCAAAGACCAGTAGGGGAATGGCCACTGCGGCCATGGCATAGGCGGACTGATTAAGTGCCATGGTGCCCACAAGGCGCTGGTAACCAGGAGTATTTTTCAGATTGGACATGTCTGAAGGTTCCTTCTCAAGAACAGAGCGGAGGAATACGGTCAGGCAGCAATGGGCATGCCTGCCCGGGACCGGGCCCAGCCAGCATCAACCAAACAGGGGAAGCCTGGTCCTTGATGGCCCCTGCTGGTTATTGCTGGTGGCAACGCGAAGCGCGGTGCCGGGCTATGGGCGTCCGAGGCGGAAGGAGAACACCTGGCCGTGGTTGGCGATGGTGACAAATTCGAATCGCATGTTTCTCCTGCTTCCGGTTAAGCGCTGACTGTGTCAACTTTGGCAGCGCAATCTTTATGTGATTTCCGTCATCTTACCTGTGGCGCGGGGCGCACGCAACCTCGTGGCGCGTGTAGCGCTGTGGCCGGTGCGTGCCGCGGGGGCCGCTAGCTAAACAACTCTGGAAAGCGATTGCTGAGCGATTGCCGCAGGTCCCGCTCCTGTACAAGTTCCGTCAGCTGTCGCAGGAAGTCGTTCGGGTGGGAGGATTCCATGTGGTGTACGTCAAGGGAAAGCTGGCGGTGGAAATCTTGCTGGATGGAAAGAATCTCCCGCGCAGCTTTCTTGCCAGCGGGGGACAACGAGTGCATGGTGGTGCGTTTGTCATTGTCGGAATTCGAACGCACGGTAAGTCCCTTGCTTGCCAGCGTTGCTAGCAAGCGGCTGGGGCTGCCTGGCTCGCACACCAGATAGGCGCCGACTTCCTTGGTGCTCAGTGGGCCATATGTGTGGATGATCTCTAAGGCCTCGGCCTGCGCGGCAGTCAAGCCTAAGTGGGCAAAAGCGGCGTTGAGCTGGCGGTTGCCCTGGCGTTGCAGTGCGAGGATGAGGTAGCGCAGCTGTTGGGGATGGTCTGATAGCTGTGAGGTCCGGGTCATGCGAGGCTTCCCGTCGTTACTACTTGCTCAAGTCGGCTCAATCGCTTGCCGGGGACCAGGCTGGCCTCATGCTGGCCGATGAGAGCTACCAGCGGGCCCTGCTGGAAGATCTCGTGGCGCACCCGCGTGCGTGCGCCTTGGCTGCTGAGGTGCCAGGAGCTTTCTTCCCGCAGGCCGGGCAGTGTGATGGTCATGCGAACTGTATCAGCCTGCTGGTAGAGCTCGAGTGTTCCGCGAAGCAGGCCCAAGGCCTGGATGGAGAATTTCCCTGGGGTAGAGGTGGCTTTTGCTGAGGTGAAGGCCGGGTTCCAGGAGGGGGTGTTTTCGATGTCGCACAATGTTGAGTAAATGGCCGTTAGTGGGGCTGCGATGGTGTGCTCTGCAGCAAAGTTAGATGTAGATGACATGTCACGTATATTAGCAGAAAGTCGGGACGGGGGCTGAGGGTAATGTCTGAACTGGCCGAATAATGCCCACGTTGCGCAGGAAGCATCAAGACAAGGAGCGGGGCGACGAGCAGCTCACGTTCAGCTTCGACGAGTTTTTACTGAGCAAACCGCATGATTCTGAGGCACATACGGCCCTGCCTCGCCCCTCAGATAGGGCAGCGAAGCGATAATGGGAGGCAACGTCTCGCCTCGCCGTCGCCTTGAGTATCGAGCTGAGACGACCAAGGCAGTCGCGACGCTCCACGCTGGAGCAGGTGAGGAGGAGATGTGGGCGAGCAGATGCAACTAGTAAAGTCGAAGCAACGCGTGGCCGACCACGGCGAGGTCTTTACCCCGGAGTGGATGGTCAACGACATGCTTGACCTGGTTAAAGACGAGTCGGAGCGTATCGATGCTCGTGTCCTCGAACCTGCCTGCGGTGAGGGCGCCTTCCTCCAAGAGATCCTGCGCCGCAAGCTCTCGACCGTCCAAGCCCGATACGGCAAGAACGACTTCGAGCGTCGCCACTACGCACTCCTTGCCCTCATGAGCACCTACGGCATCGAGCTGCTTACCGACAACGCCGAGATTTGCCGCGCCAACCTCCTCTCCATCTTCACGGACTTCATCGGCGAGGATCCGGACGGCACGTGGGCGGCGGCTGCTCGCGCAGTTCTCACGATCAACATCGTGCAGGCCGACGCCCTGACCATGACGATCCCCAGCGGGGAGCCCCTGACCTTCGCCGAGTGGGGCTACCTCGGGGCGGGCAAGTTCCAACGGAGAGACTTCCAGTATCAGGACCTGACAAAACGCGCAGCATTCGGAGAGGACACCTTGTTCGGCTCCATGGACGTGGCCGAAATCTTCACCCCCGATACCTCATTCCCTCCAATGACTGTTGGCGAGATTGCCGCTCGAGGAGCGCAGTCAGCATGAGCATGTCGAACCTCCTGCTGAACAAGCACAACCCTGACGTGCTCACCTGCATCGCGAACCTCTCGAACGATGAAGTGTTCACGCCTCCAGAGATGGCTGCTGCCATGCTTGACCTCGCCACCGAAGCGTGGGCGCGTGATCATGACGGGGAGAACCTGTGGGCGAACCCGAACGCCCGGGTGCTGGATCCGTTCGTAAAAACCGGGGTCTTTCTCCGGGAGGCGACCCGCCGTTTCAACGAAGGGCTCATTACCGCTATTCCTGATGCTCAGGAGCGGGTCAACCACATCCTCACCAAGCAGATTTACGGGATTGCTATCACTGAGCTCACTGCCCTCATGGCTCGCCGCAGTGTGTACTGCTCGAAGTACGCCAACAGTGAACACTCAATCTGCACCGCCTTCGACACCCCAGAAGGCAACATCTGGTTCGAGCGCACCGAACACACATGGGATGACAAAACCGGCACACGCGAGAGACGAGTTGACCCACTCTCCGGCGAGGAAATCTTTATCCGCACTGGTCGGCGCTGCTCGTACTGTGGGGCCGGGGAAGAGGACTATGGGCGCGGCGAGGACCTCGAGACCCACGCCTATGCCTTCATCCACACTAATGACATCAAGAAACGCATTAACGAAATCTTTGGAGACGACATGCACTTTGACCTTATCGTCGGCAACCCTCCTTACCAGCTCTCCGATGGAGGTTTTGGCAAATCGGCAGCTCCCATCTACCAGAACTTTGTAGAACAAGCCAAAGCCCTCGATCCCAGGTACCTGACGATGATCGTTCCCTCACGATGGTTCACCGGCGGTAAAGGCCTGGATGATTTTCGGGTTTCAATGCTCAACGATCGACGGCTCCGCACAATCACGGACTATGTCAATGCCTCCGACGTCTTCTCGGGGATTGGCCTCAAGGGTGGAGTGTGTTACTTCCTTTGGAACCGGGACAGCGAAGGTGACTGTACGGTAACCACGCATTTCAAAGATCAAGAACCGTCAGTCGCAACACGTCCACTACTTGAAGCAGGAGCCGAAACTTTTATCCGCTTCAATCAAGGCGTCAGCATCCTCAAGAAGGTCCTTGAACAGGAAGCGTCTGGATCTTTCGCGGACTTAGTGAGCGCCCGTAAACCGTTTGGTCTCGACACCACTTTCAAGGGCAGCGCCAGACGAAGGAACGAGACGGATTACGTCATATACCAAAACGGAGGGACAGCATATGCCCCTGCGGAAAGGATCCGGGCCGGGCACGAGCTCGTTGACTGCTGGAAACTGTTTGTCGGGTATGCGGCTCCAGGTACAGGCAACAAGGATACTTATCCGCATAGGATTATTAGTACGCCATTTATTGGCCGACCCGGTGAGATTTCGTCGGAAACGTATTTATGTATCGGACCTTTTGATACTAAGGTCGAGGCCATCAGTGCATTGTCTTACCTTAAGTGCCGTTTCACTCGTTTCCTGATTCTCTTGCGTAAGGCTTCGCAACATGTGACGTCGAAGGTCTACACATTCGTTCCTCAGCAGTCCTGGGACCGAACGTGGACCGACGAGGAGTTGTACGCCAAGTATGGGCTGACCGAGGAGGAGATCGCGTTCATTGAGTCGATAGTGCGCCCGATGGAGGATGAGTGATGGCCAGGCGCGATGAGGAGCTCCTTCCCTCTAAGTCTTTGGCTCGGCTGCGGATTTATGCCTGGTCACCAAAGAACCCTCCGGCCGGCTACGAGGGGCTCATCAAGATCGGTCAGACGACCAAGGAGGATGTGCGCGACCGGATCCGTGAGTCTCAGGGGCAGATGCAGCAGGAGTTCACCCTGCACGCCGATGTCATCGCTGAGCGCGAGGATGGCAGCCTCTTCCGTGACAAGGACGTCATTCAGCGACTGAAAGCAAAGGGGTTTGAGAACCCACACTTTGGTTCCGCAACTGAGTGGGTGCGCTGCAAGTCGGCTGATGTCCTCACTGCCATTGCTGAACTGCGCACCGGCATGGAGTATACCGGCGAGCGCTACCAAACCTTCGCCATGCGCCCCGAGCAAGAACGTGCCGTTGAGCACACCCTTGCCTATTACAACTCCATCTGGGAAGAAGATCCGGGTGCGGTTCCGCGCTTCTTGTGGAACGCCAAGATGCGGTTCGGCAAGACCTTTACCACCTACCAGCTCGCCAAGCGTATGAGTGCCAAGCGCGTGCTGGTCGTGACCTTTAAGCCTGCCGTGCAGGACGCCTGGCGTGAAGACCTGGCAAGCCATGTGGACTTCGAGGGCTGGCAGTATCTGAGCGTGAAAACCCTCGATGAGGGTATCGAGGTCAAGACAGATCAGCCTTTGGTGTACTTCGGTTCCTTCCAGGACCTCCTCGGACGCGACAAGAAGACCGGCCTGATCAAGTCGAAGAACGAGTGGATTCACACCGTCAACTGGGACCTGGTGGTCTTCGACGAGTACCACTTCGGAGCATGGCGGGACAATGCCAAGGCCCTCTTCGAAGGCGAGGACGAGAAAGAGGCCGCCAAGGAGCTCAAAGTTGAGTACCACGAGGGGCTGGCTGCCTTCGATGAAGAGCTTGACGAGCTTGGCAGTGATGAGGATGACTTTCTTCCCATCACGACCCGCTCTTACCTCTACCTCTCGGGCACGCCCTTCAAGGCTTTGGCCACGGGCGAGTTCATCGAAGAACAGATCTTCAACTGGACCTACACCGATGAGCAGCGTGCTAAAGGCCAATGGACTATTGAGCATCCCGGTGAGTGGAACCCATATGCGGCGCTACCTGAGATGCGCCTCCTGACCTACCGGATGCCTGATGATTTGGTTGCTATCGCCCACCAGGGTGAGTTCGACGAGTTCGACCTCAACACCTTCTTCGAAGCCACAGGTAGCGACAAGACAGCCCGGTTCATCCACGAATCTGACGTACAGAAGTGGCTGGACCTGATCCGTGGCGAGCATGCACCCACGCAGGTGGACATGCTCAAAGCCGGTGGCCGCCCGCCTTTCCCTTACGCGGATGCCCGTCTGCTTCCTTACCTCCAGCATTCGTTCTGGTACCTGCCAAACGTTGCTGCCTGCCAGGCAATGGCGAACCTGCTCACCGCCCGCCACAACACCTTCTGGCATCAATACCAGGTGATAGTTGCCGCTGGAGCTGGCGCTGGTGTTGGGGTCGAAGCACTCCCGCCCGTACGTGAGGCAATCGGGGACGGACACGACACCAAAACCATCACGCTCTCGTGCGGCAAGCTCACCACTGGGGTGACAGTCAAGCAGTGGTCATCGATCCTGATGCTGCGCAACCTCACCAGCCCAGAGTCCTACTTCCAGGCTGCATTCCGGGTGCAGTCCCCGTGGGCGATCAAGAACCCCGATGGGGATGATCCAAATCGGGCGGAGATCCTCAAACCCGTCGGATTCGTCTTCGACTTCGCCCCCACCCGCGCTCTGCGTCAGATTGCCGACTACGGCACCGGACTGCATCCAGAGGCGGACAGCCCCGAGCATGCCGTCGCCGAGCTCGTCAACTATCTCCCGGTACTGGCCTATGACGGTGCCTCGATGAAGGAGATCGACGCGGGCGAGGTGCTCGACATCGCTATGTCTGGCACCTCAGCCACCCTGCTGGCGAAAAAGTGGGAGTCAGCAATCCTCGTTAACGTCGACAACATGACGCTCAAGAAGATCATGAACGACGAGCGAGCCATGCAAGCCATCCTCAACATCGAAGGCTTCCGAGCCCTGGGTGCAGACATCTTCGAAACCGTGGTCAACAAGAGTGAAGCTGTGTCCAAGACCAAGAAGGAGAAAGGCGAGTCGCTGACCAAGACGGAGAAGGAGGATCTCTCAGCCGAGGAGAAGGAGTACAGGTCCAAGCGCAAACAGATTCAGGAAAAGCTCATCAAGTTCGCTACCCGGATCCCTGCATTCATGTACCTGACTGACTTTAGGGAGAACACGCTCTACGACGTCATCACCAAGATTGAACCGGACTTGTTCAAGCGGGTGACCGGCTTGTCCGTGGAGGACTTCAACCTCTTGGTGAACCTGGGTGTCTTCAACTCCATCCATATGAACCAAGCTGTCTTCGCCTTCCGCCGCTACGAGGACGCCTCACTGTCATACGTCGGCTACGCCTCCCAGGCAGAGAAGAAACGCCGTGAATACCTCCGTAAAGTCGGCCTCTACAACACCGTCATCACCCTTGAAACGGGTTAGCACAGCTTATAACGCTCGCGCGATAATAATCCCCACCCAAATCCGAAGAGCCGGAAAACCGCTCCAGAACAGCGAAAAAGTCACCTCGGACACCTCCCGAATTTGTGTCCGCAGTGACGTTATATTGGAGGGAATGACGGGAATCGAACCCGCGTCTTCAGCTTGGAAGGCTGAGGTATTAGCCACTATACGACATTCCCACATTATCGTCTCGGTTTGCAGCGTCATGCCCAAAAGCCATGCCCCAAACACGAAACAACAGTGTGCAAGCCATGCTAGCGCAAAGCGAGGCTGGGGAAAACTTGGGGCCGCTATCAGCGCCGGAACTTTTGGGGTACCTGAGGCGTTGTAGTGGTAGTTTCCCGGCCTGGGGCATAGGCTGGGGCCGGAGAATTAGCGGATGGCTGTGAAGAGAACCGTGGAGAGAAAGGTGGCTGCACAATGACGTTGTTGCTTATAGCTGTGGTGGTAGGGGGCGCTGTGTGGTTGATTTCCAGTCGCGGCAAGAAGAACGCGGCGCAGCTAGAGGCGCAGTCTTTTGAGGACGCCATGGCGGAGGCCCGCCGGTGGACAGAGCGCTTGGGTGGGCAGGTGATGAACCTGGCTGGCACGGATACGGCGTCTTCTCAGGCGCTTGCCGATGCCGCCGAGCGTTTCACCGCCGCAAATTCCGCCCTGGCCCGGGCTACAACTGCCACCCAGGCCAATCTGGCGCGCGAGTCCGCGCTGGAGGGGTTGCACTACGTTAATGCTGCGCGCGAGATTATGGGGCTGCCGGCTGGGCCGGAGTTGCCGCCGTTAGAAGGACAGCGCAAGGCTGGCAAGGTGACCGAAAAGCGCACGGTGGAGGTTGGCGACGGGCAGTCGCTAACGGCATCGCCGCATGCCTCGGAGGAAACCCCCAACTACTACCCGGGTGGCATGGTGGCCGGGCGGCCGGTACCAGCCGGCTGGTATTCCCGGCCGTGGTGGGCCGATGCCTTGAGTACAGGCGTGTGGATGATGGGCTATTCGATGATGTTTAACGCCATGTTCGCTGGTATGGCGGGCGTGGGATATACCGCTGCGGCAGCAGAATCCGGTGATTGGGCCGGGGGTGGCCTCGACGGTGACCTGGGTGTTGACGGTGCTGGGGAGGGCATCGGCGAGCTAGGCGAAGGCGGTGACATTGCAGCCGACGGTGACGGGGAAGGCTTCTTTGGTGGTCTGTTCGGCGGCGACGGCGACGGTGGCGGAATGTTTGATTTCGACTTCGACTTCTAGGGCTAGCCGCAGGACGCCACCGGCCCCGCGCGCGTATTGTGGGGCCCATGTCTGTACCAAGTATCAAACTGCGCGACGGAAATGTCATCCCTCAACTGGGCTTCGGGGTGTTCAAGGTGGACCCGGAGGCCACGGCGGAATTGGTGGCGGAGGCCCTGCGCGTGGGCTACCGCCACATCGACACCGCTGCCATTTATGGCAATGAGGAAGGGGTGGGGCGCGCCATTGCACAGTCCGGCATTCCGCGCGAAGAGCTGTTTATCACCACCAAGCTGTGGAATGACCGCCAAACAGATGCGGCGGCGGCGCTAGATGAATCGCTGCAGAAGTTGGGCCTGGACTACGTGGACCTCTACCTCATCCACTGGCCCACCCCGGAAAAGGACACCTATGTGGAGGCCTGGAAGTCCCTCATCGAACTGAAGAAAGCTGGCAAGACCAAGTCCATCGGCGTGTCCAATTTTGAGTTGGAACACCTGGAGAAGCTGGAGACCCACACCGAGGAAACCCCCGTGGTCAACCAGGTGGAGCTGCACCCCTACCTGCAGCGCTGGCGGGATCTGGATGCCTTCCGCGCCCACGGGGTAGAGATTGAGGCTTGGGGTCCGCTGGGGCAGGGCAAGTCCGATATTTTGGAGGCGCCAGAGCTTGCCGATGCCGCCGCGGCGCACGGCGTGTCCCCCGCGCAGGTCCTCATCCGCTGGCACCTGCAAAATGGGGTCATTGTGTTCCCGAAGTCGGCTAATAAGGGCCGGATTGCGGAGAACTTTGATGTCTTTGGTTTTGAGCTTTCGGAGGCTGAGATGGCCGCGATTACTGACCTGGACCGGGGTGAAGAAGGCCGCGGTGGCCCGCACCCGAATGAGTTCAATTAACCCCTTGGCACTGGCCGTTTAGGGATTTTTGCGCGCAACAAGTAGACTCGTCCGACGTACGGGGCGTGGCGCAGCTTGGTAGCGCACCTGCTTTGGGAGCAGGGGGTCGCAGGTTCAAATCCTGTCGCCCCGACGTTTAGGGGCCTTAGGCTAGATGCCTTGGGCCCCTTTAGTACACTTTGAGGCCGTAGGAAATTGACCCTCTAAATTAAGACCCAGGAGACTTATCCGTGAAGACTACCGTGGACAAGCTGAGCGATACCCGCGTCAAGCTGACCGTCAACGTTCCGTTCTCGGAGCTGGACAAGGAAATCGACCAGGCATACGCGGCAATCGCGCAGCAGATTTCCATCCCTGGCTTCCGTAAGGGCAAGGCGCCTCGCCAGCTGATCGATGCCCGCGTTGGCCGCGGCCCGATCCTGGAGCAGGTTGTCAACGATATGCTGCCGGCTCGCTACGAGCAGGCAGTGGTGGAAAACGACATCAAGGCTATTGGCCAGCCTGAGGTTGACATCACCAAGCTGGAAGACAACGAGGTGGTCGAGTTCACCGCTGAGGTGGACGTCCGCCCGGAAATTGAGGTCCCGGACTTCTCCAAGATCTCCGTGACCGTTCCTTCCCTGGAGGTAGAGGACAAGGACGTTGATGAGGCCCTGGAGCAGCTGGCAGAGCGCTTCGGTGAGCTCAAGGACACCAAGCGCAAGATGAAGACTGGTGACTACGCCATCATCGACATCGTTGCAGAGATTGACGGTGAGAAGATTGAGGACGCTTCCACCGAGGGCCTGTCCTACCGCATTGGTGATGATGACCTGATCAAGGGTCTAGACACCGCGCTGCGTGGTCTGAAGACCGGTGAGGACGCTGAGTTCACCACGGAAATGCAAACCGGTGAGCACAAGGGCGAAGAGGCCACGGTCAAGGTGCACGTGGTGCAGTCCAAGGAGCGCAAGCTGCCGGATCTGGATGATGAGTTTGCTCAGCTGGCTTCCGAGTTCGACACTATCGAGGAACTGCGCGAGTCCACTAAGACCCGCGTTGAGGAAGACAAGAAGTCCGAGCAGGCTGCCGCTATCCGTGACGAGGTCCTCAAGGCCGCTCTGGAGCAGGTCTCCTTCGAGCTGCCGACCTCCATTGTGGACGAGCAGGTTCACGCTCAGCTGCACCAGGCTCTGGGCCAGCTGGCTCACGATGAGAAGGTCCTGGCTCGCCTGCTGGAGGCTCAGGGTACTTCCCGCGAGGAGTTCGACAAGCAGACCCGCGAGCAGGCAGAAGAGTCTGTGCGTACGCAGCTCTTCCTGGACGCTGTCGCTGAGCAGGAAGACGTGGAGGTCTCCCAGCAGGAGGTCATGGACCACATCCTGTTTACCGCCCAGTCTTATGGCATGGACCCCAACGAGTTCATCCAGCAGATCCAATCCAACGGACAGATTGGCAACCTGTTTGCAGACGTGCGCCGCGGCAAGGCTCTGGCTGCTGCCATCTGCCGCGTTGAGGCTAAGGATGACAAAGGGGAAGTCGTTGACGTGGACCAGTACTTTGGGGAGATCGACGAGAACGAAGAGGCTTCCGAAGACGCCTAATTTCACCCATCTCACCTAAGGTGAAGCAGGGGCCTGGCTGTGTGCCGGGCCCTTTTTGCGTGTTCTGCGGTGTGCGTGGAAGCGGGCTGCACGCTATCAGCGAACAAGGCCCTCTGGGGCGGAAATCCTGCCGGGGGACGCGGTAGGGTGGTGCCATTGGCCTTGCCGCCGGTGCGGTGGCGGGCGGGAATGAAATTGTGTGAGCGGCACTTGAGTAGGGAAGAACTGCACAAGGACCCTCATCGGGATTTTTATACAGCAAGGAGAAAGTTGGACATGTCGAACCTGCAGATGACCACCCCCGCGGCGGGGATGAGCTTGGGTGATAGCGTGTATGAGCGCTTGTTGCATGAGCGCATTATCTTCCTGGGCACCCAGGTTGATGATGAAATTGCTAATAAGCTCTGCGCGCAGATCCTGTTGCTGTCTGCGGAGGACCCCACTCGCGATATTTCGCTCTACATCAATTCCCCTGGTGGTTCCGTGACTGCGGGCATGGCTATCTACGACACCATGAAGTATTCTCCGTGCGACATCGCGACCTATGGCATGGGCTTGGCGGCGTCGATGGGACAGTTTCTGCTCTCCGGTGGCACGAAGGGTAAGCGCTTCGCTTTGCCGCATGCGCGCATTATGATGCACCAGCCTTCCGCAGGTGTAGGCGGTACCGCTGCGGACATCGCCATTCAGGCGGAGCAGTTCGCAGCCACCAAGCGGGAGATGGCGGAGCTGATTGCTGAGCACACTGGTCAGACCTTCGAGCAGATCACCAAGGACTCTGACCGTGACCGCTGGTTTACTGCACAGCAGGCTAAGGACTATGGCTTGGTTGACCACGTCATTGAGTCCGTCAACGGTCCGATCAACAACTAAGCACCGTAGAAGGAGAAATTTTTACCATGTCACAGTTCCAAATGCCGAACTCCCGCTACGTGCTGCCTTCCTTCATTGAGCAGTCCGCGCAGGGAACCAAGGAAACTAACCCTTACTCCAAGCTCTTTGAAGAACGCATTATCTTCCTGGGGACCCAGGTAGATGACACCTCGGCTAATGACATCATGGCGCAGCTGCTGGTCCTGGAGTCCCAGGATCCAGACCGCGACATCACCATGTACATCAACTCCCCGGGTGGTTCCTTTACTGCCCTGATGGCCATTTATGACACCATGCAGTACGTGCGGCCGGACGTGCAGACTGTGTGCCTGGGGCAGGCGGCATCGGCAGCCGCAGTGTTGTTGGCTGCGGGCGCACCAGGCAAGCGTGCAGCGCTGCCTAACTCCCGCATTCTTATCCACCAGCCGCGCACCCAGGGCACCCAGGGGCAGGTTTCGGACCTGGAGATCGAGGCCAATGAGATTGAGCGCATGCGCCGCTTGATGGAAGACACGCTGGCCCACCACTCCGGCCGGACCTCCGAGCAGATTCGCCAGGACACTGACCGCGATAAGATCCTTACTGCCCAAGAGGCCGTGGATTATGGGCTTATTGATGCGGTCTTCGATTACCGCAAGCTCAACCGGGCCTAACACGCTCCCACTTCACGCCACCCCCAACCTCACGCGCTGGCATAGGCCAATGTTCTGTGCGGGCGCAGTCCACGCTGAGGTTGGGGCTTCGTGCGCTAGGGGCGGGTGTTGAGTATTATCGGCCCCATGAACGGGGGAACACAACGCACTCGGACCTACTCCTACAACGCCGTCTTGCTAGTCGGCGGCATTTTGTTCATCTTCGCTGCTATTTTCTTTATCGCACTGCTGGCACAGGGGGAGGAAACTCAGCGGGCACTGCTGGACCTCTCGGGACAGGTGCTCGGACCAGCTCTGGCGGCCACCATTGCGTGGAGCGGGGTGTCAAGGACCATCCGCAACCACCGGCGGCAAGAGATTCTCAAGGACTGGCATGCAAATGTTAGGTGGGCCTGCGAGGCCTACCAGAATGCGAAGGATGACGTCGGGCAGGAATTGGCCGTGGCAATCCTGGGGACCCTGGATTCGCACCCAGAGCTCGAGGAACCTGAGCAGGCTCTTATTGATGCAGTTCTCAATTCAATCATGTTGAACAGGCAGTCGTGACAAACACCGTGCACTGCCCTAAGATCTACTCATAAGAATGAAAGCGAGGTTTAAGAGGCATGAGCGTCCACCTTCGGCCAGAGGACGAAGTCGACTACACGGAGCGTCCAACGCGTGCTCAAGTACTTGCTGCGCAACACATCATTCGTCGCTACGAAGAGGGGATCGGTAAGCTGCCGATTACCCCGCGCATTCGCTACATTGCAAACTATAAGCACACCCGCTAGTGGGGGAACCTCACTGGGCGGGCGCACGAAGTTTCGGGGCGCGCGCACTGCCTGCGGGGTGGTGTCGCGTTGATTGACTAGAGTAGAGTCGTTCTTTTCTGTACACCTAGCGAGACGGAAGGCCAACATTGGCACGTATGCAAGAAAGCGCTGATCTGCTGAAATGTTCATTCTGTGGGAAGAGCCAAAAGCAGGTAAAGAAGCTGATTGCCGGCGGCGGCGTGTACATCTGTGATGAGTGCATTGAGCTGTGCAATGAGATTATTGAAGAAGAGCTCAGCAAGTCCCAGGGGGAGGAGTCGGCGGCAGAGGAAACTCGCCTGCCGCGGCCTTCGGAAATCTCAGCCTTTTTGGATAAGTATGTCATCGGCCAAGACCGCGCCAAGCGCGTGCTGTCAGTAGCGGTATACAACCACTACAAGCGCATTCGCGTGGAGGAGGCCGCCTCGGCAGGCCGTGGTGCGCTCGCTGACGAAGACGCGGTAGAGATCGCGAAGTCCAATATCTTGCTGCTGGGCCCAACAGGATCGGGTAAGACCTACCTGGCGCAGACCTTGGCGCGCATGTTGGATGTTCCGTTTGCTATAGCGGACGCCACCAGCCTGACGGAAGCGGGCTACGTGGGCGAGGATGTAGAAAACATTTTGCTCAAATTGCTGCAGGCTGCCGATTTTGATGTGGAGCGCGCACAGCGCGGCATCATTTATGTCGATGAGGTAGATAAGATTTCGCGTAAGTCTGATAATCCTTCGATTACGCGGGATGTTTCCGGCGAGGGCGTGCAGCAAGCACTGCTGAAGATTCTGGAGGGCACCGTGGCGGCCATTCCGCCGCAGGGCGGGCGTAAGCACCCCAACCAGGAATTTATTCAACTGGATACGTCCAACATCCTCTTCATTGTCGCCGGAGCCTTTGCGGGCCTGGAGAAGGTGATTTCAGAGCGCGTGGGGAAGAAGGGCGTGGGCTTTGGCTCCACGTTGGACACTGCGGAAGAGCGCGAGAAGGTAGACATCTTTGACCAAGTGCGGCCAGAGGACTTGGTGAAGTTTGGCCTTATCCCAGAGTTCATTGGCCGCCTACCCGTGGTGGCCACCGTGGACAACCTGGATACTGAATCGCTTATTCGAGTGCTCACGGAACCGAAAAACTCACTGGTACGCCAGTACCAGGCCCTGTTTGAGATGGACGGGGCGCAGCTGGAATTCACGCAGAAGGCCCTGGAGGAGATCGCGGAGCTGGCCATGGAGCGTAAAACCGGTGCGCGTGGCCTGCGCGCCATTATGGAAGAGCTCCTGGTGCCCATCATGTTTGATCTGCCGGACCGCGAAGACGTCAGCGTAGTCAAGATTGACGCGGATACTGTGCGCGGCGAGGCGGAACCGGAGTTTGTCCCGCGCGAGGAGCTCTCCCAGGAGCAATCCGCCTAGGGGAGCGCAGGGCTAGGCGTAGATATCGTGCTCGGAGCCATAGATGGTATCCGAGCTATCGGCATGTTCTTCTAGCTGATTGACGCTCAGATAGGAGTCCTGGCCGGTGGCGGGGATATTGGAGGTCAAAAAGGCC
This sequence comes from Corynebacterium lizhenjunii, assembly GCF_011038655.2. Taxonomy (NCBI): domain Bacteria; kingdom Bacillati; phylum Actinomycetota; class Actinomycetes; order Mycobacteriales; family Corynebacteriaceae; genus Corynebacterium; species Corynebacterium lizhenjunii. Next base: position 1,907,304 of record NZ_CP064954.1, on the reverse strand, counting down.
AACACGGTGTCTACCACCAGGCGGTGGAGGCCTGCGGTGTTGGCCTCGCTGCTCATATCCACCCCCAGTATGGAATCCATGACCAGGGCATTGGTGGTGCCATACATGGCCAGGGACGCGATGAGGGTGAAGACGTCCTGCGCAGAAATTCCGGGGCGGAAGGCCCCCGCGTCTTGGCCAGTGAGCAGCAGTCGGTTCATGTGCAAAGTCAGCTCAGACAAGTCGGTACCCAGGCTCGGGGCCGTGGGCTGCGGGCCGTCTACCACGGAGGCTTGCGTGAGCAAACGCACGGCCTCCGGGTGGGTAACGTATTGGTGGAAGACAATATCAACGAGTTTGCGCACGCCTTCTACAGGCACTGCGGAATCGATTTCCATGTGGGCTACGTCCGGAGTTAGCTTGCGGGCTGCCTGCGTCAAGGCCTCGTGGTAGAGACCTTCCTTGTCCGCGAAGTAATAATGCACCATGCGCTTGGAGATTCCTGCCTCAATGGCAATGGCTTCGAGCTTGGTGGACGTGTATCCGCGCTGTGCGAAGTGCTTAAGCGCAATGTCAGCGATGCGCTGAGCAGTGACGTCGGCTGGAGGAGTCCCTCCCTGCGTGGCACCGTTTGCGGCTGTGTCTTCTGCTGCCATTGCGCTCGTTCCTTTCTATGAAAATTCCTGCCTATCCATGGTGCCCGAAAATTCGCGACATAGGTACTACAATTCCGAAATTAGGGGGTAGATCGGGGGCAAAATGTTCCGTTTGGGGGTATTTTGCTGTGATTTGTGCCGGATCTGGCTCCAAGAATGCTCGCAGGGGACCACACTGGGCACTGAAGAACTCTGCCCCCACATCCTAGGAGGAACATTTATGGTCGACACTCAGTCTACGCAACGCGTTACCGTCACCGGTGCGGCGGGAAACATTGGATACGCGCTGCTGTTTCGCATCGCCTCGGGGGACGTCTTCGGTGCGGACGTCCCGGTGGACCTGGTGCTGTTAGAAATTGAGCCAGCGCTTCCAGCAGCCCGTGGTGTGGCCATGGAGCTGGCAGACTCGGCATTCCCCCTGGTGCGCTCAATCACCGTGACCGCAGATTTGGAGGAGGCCTTCACCGGCACCACGGCGGCATTCTTGGTGGGATCGCGCCCGCGCACCAAGGGGATGGAGCGCGCGGACTTGCTCAATGCCAACGCAGAAATTTTTAGCGCCCAAGGAAAAGCGCTCAACCAATTCGCCGCCCGTGACGTTAAGGTGCTGGTGGTGGGCAACCCCGCTAACACCAATGCCCTCATTGCTTCCCGCAATGCCCCGGATTTGGATCCGCAGCAGTTCACGGCGTTGATGCGCCTAGACCACAACCGGGCACTGAGCCAGCTAGCCCAGCACCAGGGCGCCCAAAGTGTGGAGTATTCGCAGGTGGCCGTGTGGGGTAATCACTCGGCTTCCCAGTTCCCGGACCTCACCTTTGCACAGAGGGGTGGCGCCCCAGTGGAGGTAGAGACCTCCTGGTATACGGAGGAATTCATCCCCCGGGTGGCCAAGCGTGGAGCAGAGATCATTGAGGTGCGCGGGGCATCCTCGGCGGCATCGGCAGCCTCGGCGGCAGTGGACCACATGCATGATTGGGTACACGGTACGCAAGACTGGCGCACGGCAGCGGTGGTCTCCGACGGCTCCTACGGGGTCGAGGAGGGCCTGGTGTGCGGCTTCCCCACGGTGGCGCGTGACGGCCGCTGGCACATTGTGCAAGGATTGGAGCTCAGCGAATTCCAGCAGGAGCGGATTGCGGCATCGGTAGCAGAACTGCAAGCCGAGCGCGACGCTGTAGCCCACCTGCTGCCCTAAGGAATTAACGGCAGGGTAGAATCGGCCGGGTGACTGAGCATCCTAACGAGCAATCTACTGCCCAACCTAAAGAGCAACTCATCGGCACCAACCGGGCGCAGGCCCTGCCTAAGTCTTGGGAGCCCCAGACGGTAGAGCAGGACCTGTACCAGGGTTGGGTAGACGCCGGGTATTTCCAGGCGGATCCGGACTCGGATAAGCCAGCGTATTCCATTGTGTTGCCGCCGCCTAATGTCACCGGCCAGCTGCACATGGGCCATGCCTTGGACCACACGCTCATGGATTCGTTGATTCGCCGCAAGCGCATGCAGGGCTTTGCCACGCTGTGGCTGCCTGGTGCGGACCACGCGGGCATTGCTACCCAGAGCAAGGTGGAGGCCAAGCTCAAGGAGACCGAGGGGAAGTCCCGCTGGGATTATGACCGCGAGGACTTCATCGCTAAGGTCTGGGAGTGGAAAGAGCAATATGGCGGCACCATTCAAACGCAGATGCGCGCTATTGGTGACTCCGTGGATTGGTCCCGGGAGCGCTTTACCTTAGATGAGGGCCTCTCGCGCGCAGTGCAGACCATTTTTAAGATGCTCTACGATGAGGGCCTGATTTACCGCGCCAATCGCCTGGTGAACTGGTCACCGGTGCTAGAGACTGCGGTCTCTGATATTGAGGTCGTCTACAAGGATGTCGAAGGCGAGCTTGTCTCTATCCGCTATGGTTCTTTGGATGATTCCCAGCCGCACCTGGTGGTGGCCACGACCCGTGTGGAGACCATGCTGGGCGACGTTGCCATCGCAGTTCACCCGGAGGACGAGCGTTATCAGCACCTGATCGGCACCGAGTTTGCGCACCCGTTCCGCGAGGATCTCACACTCAAGGTCATTGCAGACGATTATGTGGACCGCGAGTTTGGCACCGGTGCGGTCAAAATTACCCCGGCGCATGATCCCAATGACTACGCGATGGGCCAGCGCCATAATCTAGATATGCCCAACATCATGGATGACACCGGGCATATTGCGAACACAGGCACCCAGTTTGATGGCCTGACGCGTGAAGAAGCCCGGGTGCAGATCCGGGAAGCGCTGCGGGAGCAGGGGCGCATTGTCAAAGAGATCCGCCCCTATGTCCACTCGGTGGGCCACTCGGAGCGCTCCGGGGAGGCCATTGAGCCGCGCCTGTCGCTGCAGTGGTTTGTTAAGGTAGAGCAGCTAGCGCAAATGTCTGGCGATGCCGTCCGCGCCGGCGACGTGCGCATCCACCCGGCCTCCCAGGAGCCGCGCTACTTTGAGTGGGTCGATGACATGCATGACTGGTGCATCTCCCGCCAACTGTGGTGGGGTCACCGCATCCCCATTTGGTACGGCCCGGAGCAGGCTGATGGCAGCCGCGACATTGTGTGCGTGGGCCCGGATGAGCAGGCCCCGGAGGGCTACGTCCAGGACCCGGATGTGCTAGACACCTGGTTCTCCTCTGCGCTGTGGCCATTTTCGACCATGGGCTGGCCGGAGGCCACCCCGGAGTTGGAGAAGTTCTATCCCACTAACGTGCTGGTCACCGGCTATGACATTTTGTTCTTCTGGGTGGCGCGCATGATGATGTTTGGCACTTTTGCTGCTAAGCACACCCCGGAGCTCCTGGGCCAGGGCGCCGATGGTCGCCCGCAGATCCCCTTCCAGGACGTCTACTTGCACGGCCTGGTGCGTGACGAGCAAGGCCGCAAGATGTCTAAGTCCCTGGGCAATGGCATTGATCCTATGGATTGGGTGCGCGACTACGGCGCGGACGCCTTGCGCTTTACCTTGGCACGCGGGGCCAATCCGGGCGTGGACTTGCCGCTGGGGGCTGATGCTGCGGCATCGGCACGCAATTTTGCCACCAAGCTATTCAACGCCACCAAGTTTGCCCTGATGAATGGTGCTGGCGTGGGCACGCTGCCGGACAGGGAACAACTCACCGACGCTGACCGCTGGATCCTTGACCGCGCCGAGCAGGTGCGCCAGCAGGTGGATGAGTACCTGGATAACTACCAGTTCGCCAAGGCCAGCGAGCTGCTGTACCACTTCGCGTGGGACGAGCTGTGTGACTGGTACGTTGAGATTGCAAAGACGCAGATTCCTCGCGATGGCCAGTCCACGCAGGGGCGCAACACCCAGATTGTGTTGGGCCGCGTCCTCGACGTGGTGCTGCGTTTGCTGCACCCGACCATGCCCTTTGTCACGGAGGTGCTGTGGAAGGCGCTTACGGGTAAAGACACCGTGGTTACCGCGCCGTGGCCCACTGCGGCGGACACCAATGGTGGGGCCAGCACGGATGAGGTAGCAGCCCGGCGTATAGCGGATGCCGATAAGCTCATTACCGAGCTGCGCCGCTTCCGCTCCGACCAGGGGGTCAAGCCCTCCCAAAAGGTCCCTGGACGCCTGGACTTTAGCGCCGTGGATCTGGCCGGCCAAGAAGAGCTGGTGCGCAACCTGGCTAATACCACTGTGCCCGGAGAGGATTTTGCAGTCTCTGCCACTATTGAGGTGCGCTTGAGCCAGGGCACCGTGGAGGTTGCTTTGGATACCTCCGGGGCCGTCGATGTAGCTGCAGAGCGTAAGCGTTTGGAAAAGGACCTGGCCAAGGCCAATAAGGAGCTGGAGCAGACCGCAAAGAAGCTGGGGAACGAGGCTTTCTTGGCTAAGGCCCCGGATGAGGTCGTGGCCAAGATTCGCACCCGCCAGCAGATTGCCCAGGAAGAAGTTGCGCGTATCGGTGCTCGCTTGGAGGCTTTGCAGTAGTGGTACGCCGCGAGGAGGACATTGAGGTCGTCGATGCGTTGGCCCTGGGTACTGAGGACTCGCCGGTAGAGATTACGGAGTCCGGCCTGACTCTCAACCTGGGTGAGCCCGCGCAGGTGGACGAAGAGGGCACAGTCAGAGAAGTCACGGCGCAGGACCTGGCGGCTTTGGCGGCGCTAGAAGCCCAGTGGGCTGCCCGCCCTCAAGACGACGCCCCCAATCCCAGTCTGGACCGCGTGCAGGCGCTGTTGGACCTGCTAGGCCACCCGGAGCAGGTCTTCGACGTTATCCACATCGCGGGTACCAATGGCAAGACCTCCACCGCGCGCATGGCGGACTCGCTGTTGCGTGCATTCCACCGTCGGGTGGGTCTGTTTACCAGCCCGAAGCTGACCTCGGTGACGGATTGCATAGTCATCGACGGCCAGAATATTCATCCCGCGGATGTGGTGGCTGCGTGGGAGGATATTGCCCCTTATGTTGCGATGGTGGACCAGCAGTATGCGGGCCAAGGCCAAGCGCCGTTGAGCACATTTGAGTTGCAGGTGGCGCTGGCTTTTGCATGCTTTGCCGATGCCCCCGTAGACGTCGCCGTGGTGGAAGTGGGCATGGGGGGCACCTGGGATGCCACCAACGTGGTCAATGCTGATGTGGCAGTCATTACCCCGGTGAGCCTGGAGCACCAGTCTTGGCTAGGGCAAACGTTGGGCGAGGTCGCGGCGCATAAGGCGGGCATAATCAAACCGCGCGTGGTGGCGGCTGATGACTTTGCTGGTCCGGCAGAAGACCTGGCTATCTTGGCGCCGCAGGAGCCTGAGGCCCAGCGGGTGCTGCTGGAGGCTGCCGTGTCTGCCGATGCCATGGTGGCGCGCGCTGGCAGTGAGTTCCACGTGGTGGAGCGCGCCGTGGCTGTGGGCGGGCAAGTGCTTACCCTGCGCGGTTTGGGAGGGGTCTATGACCAGGTTTTCTTGCCGTTGTCTGGGGCGCATCAGGCACTCAATGCCTCGGTGGCGCTGGCTGCGGTGGAGGGCTTCTTTGGCGCGCGGGCAGACCGCGGCCTGGATGTCGAGCTGGTGCGCCACGGCTTTGCCCAGGTGAGTGTGCCCGGGCGCATGGAACGGGTGCGCACAGACCCGGTGACGTTTGTGGATTCTGCACACAACCCGCACGGCGCAGCTTCACTGGCGGCGACGCTGCGGGAAGACTTCCACTTCCAGGGCGTGGTGGGCATAGTGAGCATTCTGCGCGATAAGGACGCCGCGGAGATCCTCACCCGCCTGGAGCCGGTGTTTGAGCAGCTGATTGTCTCACAATCCTCCTCGCCACGCGCGGTGCCGGCCCAGGAGCTAGCGGAGCTGGCTTATGACATTTTTGGCGACGAGCGCGTCCTGGTTACCCACTCACTGATTGAGGCCATGGATACTGCCATTAGCGTCATTGTCGAGGAGGTAGAGGAGGACGGCTGGGGTATTGTGGCCACTGGTTCTATCACCACGGCTGCGGAAATCCGCGCCATGTCCCAGCAGGGGAGCTGACAGCGTGGAAACTGTATGGTTGCTGACTAACCAGTGGCTGCGCTGGGAGCGCTTTGAGCAGCAGTTTGCTGCCCTTGGTGCTGCTGCGGCGGCCACCGGGAGGTTGCGCCTGCAGCGGGTGAGCAATGATTGGGTCGCGGCGCATGCGACTCAGCTTTCCAGGTCCGCCCTGCCCGCTGCAGTGCTGGTGATGGACAAGGATTTACCTGTGCTGCGCTTGCTAGAGGCCCGCGGCGTGCGGCTGATTAACAGTGCGCAGGCGGTGGCTGATTGTGATGACAAGCTCTACACTTTTGCCTCGCTAGCAGGCGCAGGCGTGGCGCAGCCGGATACGCTGGCGGTGCCACTGCATTATCAGCCACTCACGCGCGAGCAGTGGCGGAGCTCGGAATTCTCCCGGCAGGTGCGGGAGTTCTTGGGGTTTCCACTGGTGCTAAAGCACGCGGTCGGCTCGTGGGGTCAGGGCGTGTTTTTGTTGCACAGCGAGGAAGAACTTTTAGATCACTTGGCAGCTGCGCAGGGGCAGCGGTTGTTGGTGCAGCGCTATACTGCTAGCTCCCATGGGCAAGATACCCGGCTGTATATGGTGGGGCGGCGGTGCGTGGCGGCGATGGAGCGCAGGGGTGTGGGAGGAGATTTTCGCACTAATGTTACCGGTGGTGGCACGGCGGTGTCGGCCACGCCGAGTGACGGGCAGCTGCAGGCCGCGCGCACAGCTATGAAGGCATTGGGTTTGGAGATAGGTTCGGTGGATTTCCTAGGGGAGTTGGTGTGCGAAGTAAACTCCAACGCGCAGTTTATGACGCTGATGGAGGTCACCGGTTGCGATGTTGCCGCGCAGGTTATTGACTACGTAGCCAGGCAGGTAGCGCGGTAGACTTTGCAGCTGCTGCCAGCGCTGCGTGAGAGACTCTGACTGCGAGGAAGACCCAGGAAGACCCAGGAAGACGAGGAAGACTTTGAGCACATCACCACAACCCCAAGACCCTGCTGAACTTAGCCCCCTGGGCCTGGGCAGTGAGCCGGTGAAGGACCCGCTGAGGCAGTTCAACGGCATGGTGCTGGCTAATGGGCTGACCATGGAGGTCATCACCTTAGTGCTCGCGCTACCGGCACTGCGTATGGTCAATCAGGGCACGCTGTGGAACGGGCCCACCTTCATTGTGTTGGGTGCATTGTTGGCCTTTCACCTGGTGATGTTCGCCTTTATCCGCAGGCCGTGGGCGTTGGCGGCAATTTTGGGAGCCCAGATTGTCGGGGCGTTCGCCGGATTGTTTATTCACTGGTCAATTACCGCCATTATGGTGGTCTTCGCGCTGTTGTGGTTGCTGGCGGTATATCTGCGCTCAGTGTTGGTGGAGCGCATGCGTCGGGGTTATTTGACCACCCAGCACCTCAACACTGAAGGTTAGCGGCAGCTGCGGTAGGATGTGCCACATGACTGAACGTACTCTCATCCTGATCAAGCCGGACGGCGTTGCCAACGGCCACGTTGGTGAAATCATTGCTCGTATTGAGCGTAAGGGCCTGAAGCTGGCCGCTATGGATCTGCGCGTTGCAGACCGCGAGACCGCAGAAAAGCACTACGCGGAGCACGCAGACAAGCCCTTCTTCGGTGAGCTGGTGGACTTCATTACGTCTGCTCCGCTGGTGGCTGGCATTGTTGAGGGCGAGCGCGCCATTGAGGCCTGGCGTCAGTTGGCTGGCGGCACGGATCCGGTCTCCAAGGCCACTCCGGGTACCATCCGCGGTGACTTCGCTTTGACTGTGGGGGAGAACGTGGTGCACGGCTCTGATTCCCCGGAGTCTGCACAGCGGGAAATCGCCATCTGGTTCCCGAACCTCTAAAAACATGGCCCGCTGTGGCGCCCGGGTTAACGCGCCTGGGCGCTGAGGCAGTTGACCCCCAACGGGGTCAGCGTTGTGTGCCACTTGGGGGCGGCGGCATAGAGACCAATGCGCTCAGTGGCCAGAATGTCTAATTCCGTTAGCTCTTCGATGGCACCGGTGACCTCTTCAAGCGGAACGTCCAACAAGCGCGTGATCGCTTGGGCGGGGACCGTTCCGCCGTCCACTGCCCCCACCGCGCACAGCGCTGCTAACAACGGTCGGTGGCGCTGCGCGGCCTCTATGCGCGTGGCGGTGACTCCTTCGAGGCTGGGGTGGGCCAGGACTTGCCGCAGGCGCCGCTTGCCGATGCGCCGCTGCGACGTCAGCTGTAAGTGCAGGCCCCAGGGTGCCACCGTCGCAACGTAGAGCCCGCTGGCTGCGGCCTGCACGGCTAGTGGCAGCGACTCCCCGCTGGGGATGATGTCTTGCACGACATCGTGTAACACCGGGCCTGCGGCTAATGTGGCGATGAGCGCGACGAAGCTGTAGCGATACCACAGGCTATGGTCGCTGTCGCGGTATTCCTCGAATCTGGGGGCCACAAACTTTGGTGGGGCCGTGCGGTAAATCCACACCCCGGATGCGATAAAAGCAACTATTGCCAGCCCGATGGTGGCCACCGACTCCAGCACGCCACCTGCTATACCCACACCGATAGGCAGGCCCAGGGCGAACAGTTGCTGGGGGCTGAGCTCATTGCGGTGTTGGAATCGGGTGATTTCTGACATAGGGTGGCGTTCTTCTTTCAGCTCGCAGGCCACGTTGTGTGTAACACCATGCGGTATTGCAAGCGGTTGTGTGCAAAGATGGGAAACAGAGTCTGTGCCTAGATTATAGGTACTGCTCACAAGATTGTGCAGAATTTAACAAATTATCGCCTCGTGCGGCAGCTGCAGGAGAGCCCTGTATGCGCCCGGGGTGTGAGTGGACATGATGAGTGAAGCTATAAAGAAAAATATCTCCAACGTAGATCGGGCAGCGTTGCCGGAAAAAATCCGCGTCTATACCCTGGCCAAGCAGCTCAAAGTTGCCTCCAGTGAGCTGGTGGCAGAGCTGGAGCGCCTGGGCATCGGCAAGAAAGCTCCCCAGTCCGCGCTAACGGCAGCCGAGGTCAATGCCTTCCTGGATGCAGTGGAGGCCCAGGACGCCACCGGTGCGGACGACGTTGCTGAGGATAAGTTGCGCGAGCGTGTGCGCAAGAATGTGGACAATGAGATCTCCCAGATTGAGGAGAAGGTAGAAGCGCAACTGGGCACGGAGCTAGAGGCGGCAGATACGCAAGCCGAGCCCGCTGTGGACCTAGTGCCGGTCTTTCAGCCGCCGCAGCCGGTGGCTACCGCCGGCCGCACCCGCCGCAGGGCCCAGCGCAAAACCGTTTCCGTACCTCAGGCTGCCCCGGAGCCGCAGGCCGCGCCCGAGGTCAAGCCTGCTGTTGAGGTTATCGAGGAACCCAAGGCCATCCGCGGCTCTACGCGCATTGAGGCGCAGCGTCGGCGCCGTGTGGAAATGCGGGAGAAGGGCCGCGAGCGCCAGCACATTGTCAGCCAGGCGGAGTTCTTGGCCCGCCGCGAGTCGGTACAGCGCACCATGATTGTGCGCGAAAAGGCCCGCGCGGACGGCGCTGGTGTGGTCACCCAGGTGGGTGTGCTGGAGGATGACTTGCTGGTGGAGCACTTTGTTACCAGCGATTCCCAGGCGTCGATGATTGGAAACATTTATGTCGGCCGGGTCCAAAATGTGCTGCCGTCGATGGAGGCGGCCTTCGTGGATATCGGACAGGGACGCAACGGTGTGTTGTACTCCGGGGAAGTGGACTGGCGCGCCTCTGGCCTGGGTGGGCGCTCCCGCAAGATTGAGCACGCCCTGAAGTCGGGGGACATGGTGCTGGTACAGGTGACTAAGGATCCCGTGGGCACCAAGGGTGCGCGTTTGACCACTCAGATCTCCTTGCCGGGACGCTTTTTGGTCTACGTTCCCGGTGGGCACAACGCGGGGATTTCGCGCAAGCTGCCCGCTCCGGAGCGCAAGCGCCTGAAGGAGATTCTGGGCCGCGTGGTGCCCGCGCAGGGGGGTGCGATTATTCGCACCGCGGCAGAAAATGTGCCTGAGGAAGCCATCGCGGTAGACGTTAACCGTCTGCATAACTTGTGGCAGGACATCTATGAGCGCGGCGAGGAAGCTAAGCAGCGCAAGAATCCCCGGCCGGTTACTCTCTATGAGGAGCCGGACCTGCTGGTCAAGGTGGTCCGCGACTTGTTTAATGAGGACTTCCAGGACCTGATTGTCGACGGCAAGCGGTCGTTCAATGTGGTCAGCCACTATGTGCAGTCCATGGCCCCGGAGCTGGCAGATCGTGTGTCCAAGTTTGACCGCGACAGCCATGAGGGCAAGGACGCCTTCGAGCACTACCGCGTGGATGAGCAGCTGCATAAGGCACTAGCGCGCAAGGTATGGCTGCCTTCGGGCGGCACGCTGGTGATCGACCGCACGGAGGCCATGACGGTAGTCGATGTCAATACCGGTAAGTTCACCGGCTCCGGCGGCAACCTGGAGGAAACAGTCACCCGTAACAACCTTGAGGCCGCTGAAGAGATTGTGCGGCAGATGCGCCTGCGCGATCTGGGCGGGATGATTGTGGTGGACTTCGTGGACATGGTGCTGCCGGAAAACCAGGAGCTGGTGCTGCGCCGCCTCAAGGAGGCCCTGGGCCGGGACCGTACCCGCCACCAGGTATCCGAGGTCACGTCCCTGGGGTTGGTACAGATGACCCGCAAGCGTTTGGGTACCGGACTGGTAGAGACGTTCTCCACGGAGTGCGAGCACTGCCATGGCCGGGGGTTGATTATTCACGACTACCCGGTAGATGAAGCCGAGCAGGAGCGCACGAGTGGCCGCAGCAACACCCACCAGCAAGATCAGGAGCCGGAGCCCAAGGCCGATGAGGCAAAGCAGCAGCGCAAGCGCAGCCCACGTGAGGAGCGCTATGAAGAGCTGGCTTCTGCCGTGGTGGTTGTGGACGACGAGGAACAGCCTTCCCGGCGTCGCCGCCGGGGTGTGCGTGGTGCAGGCCGGGGCCGCAGCAGCGTGAGTGCTATCGAAGAGATCGCCTACGCCGCGGTGGACAACGCTGAGCGCAGCTATGAGCAGGCCGTAGAGGAATTTGAAAACTCCCCGCGGCGCAAGCGGCGCACTCGCGGCAATTCGCGTTCAGACCACCGCCCCCGCCCGGAGGATTTCGTCCAGGAAGCCCAGGAAGGCAAGTTCCAGGAAGGCAACGTCCAGGAATACAGGGGGCAGGACAGCCAGGAATCCCACGCGCGGCGTCGTCGGCGTGCGGTCCGGCGTGCCGATGCCCCCTCTAGTCGCCCTGCTGCCCCGGCCGCTAGCGAGCCTGCTAGCCGTGCCCCGGAGACGGTCAAGGCTACGCGGCCCCGGCGCCGCGCGGCGCGTCGCACCGCTAAATGATTCTGTGCTAGGGTCCGGTTTGGACAAAGTAGTCCTGACGGGGTAGTCTTTGACAGTCGCTGTTTAGGTGATAGAACTGCGCCTAAACGCTATGAATAGTCCAAGTCCATTCAGGGCCAGCTCCGGTTGGCCCTGAGCCGAGTTTAGATAAGGGGTAGCCCTCTATGTACGCGATCGTCAAGACCGGCGGCAAGCAGTACAAGGTTGCTGAAGGTGACCTCGTCAAGGTCGAGAAGATCGAGGGTGAGCCGGGTTCGTCCGTTGCTCTCACCCCGGTTCTGCTCGTCGATGGCGCCAACGTCAAGGCCAAGGCCGCTGACCTGGAGAAGGTTAGCGTTACTGCAGAGATCGTCGACCACGGCAAGGGTCCGAAGATTGACATCCTGAAGTACAAGAACAAGACCGGCTACAAGAAGCGTCAGGGCCACCGTCAGCCGCTGACCGTTTTGAAGATTACCGGTATTAAGTAAGCCCTAACCGGCTCGTATACCCCTAAAGGAGGGAAACCACATGGCACACAAGAAGGGTGCTTCCAGCTCCAGCAACGGTCGCGATTCTAACCCGAAGTACCTCGGCGTTAAGCGCTTCGGTGGTCAGCAGGTTAAGGCTGGCGAGATCATCGTGCGTCAGCGCGGCACCAAGTTCCACCCGGGTGAGAACGTTGGCCGTGGCGGCGATGACACGCTGTTCGCGCTCGAGGCTGGCTCTGTGCAGTTCGGCATCAAGCGTAACCGTCGCATCGTTAACATCGTTCCGGCTGAGCAGGTTGCTGCTGAGGCTTCCGCTTAAGAGCTTTTCCGGACTGTAGCCCCGCACCCTGGTGTGTGGGGCTACATGCGTTTTCCTAGCACCATCTAGCACCATCTAGATAATTTATATTCACTTTTCGGCCTGTAGTTTATGGCGGGCTGGGCTGTGTTTATCCTGGTTTATCCATCGCGCGCGCGGACAAAGGCTTCGCTTTAGCTGTGCGGAGCTTGTAAATGCGCTGGCAGGCGTTTTATTATGGCACTGTCAACTCGATTGCTGTGCGCTCGCACCTCCTTGGGGGCGGGTGTGGGTGCACCTCGTCCCAGGATTCCTGGGGGATAGGTAGACCATGTCTAAGTTCTCTATGCGCATTGCTGGCGCGGTAGCCGCCAGCGCCCTGACCATCGCCTGCACCGGATTTGCTGGGGCTCAAGAAATTGGCGGGGAGACCATTCCCCAACCCGCCACGCTGGAGCAAGCCAACCTGGTAAATAACGACGCCAACGTGAGCCTGACTATCCAGAAGTACCTGGGTGATCCAGGCCAGACGGACACCCCGCTGGGCGGTGTCCAGTTCAGGATTGAGAGGATCAACGGCGTTAATCTGAGCACCCAGGAAGGTTGGAAGAAGGCTGCGGAGCTCAAGGCGGAAACAGCCAACGACTTCACCGAAGTAGCCACGGTCACCACGGGAAATGACGGTACCGTCACCCTGCGCACCGAGGATAATGAAGACTTTACGGTGGGTCTGTACAAGATCACTGAATTGCAAAAGGAAGGCTATACCGCTGCTGCGCCCTTCCTGGTCGCCTTGCCGCACTCGGAAAACGGGCAGTGGTCCTATTCGCAAACGGTGAAGCCAAAGAACCAGAAGATCACCCCCACCAAGCAGGTCAAGGACACCGGCGTGACGGTAGGCGATAACCTGACTTACACCGTCAACGCCCCAGTGCCAGCTGGCGCCCTGACGCGGTTTAATGTGGAAGACCCACTGGTGGTCGGCCTGACCTATGTGGCTGATTCCGCCAAGATCTCCCTGGCCGGAGATACCACCAGCACGGCGCTCGCGGCCGAAGATTACACCATTAGCAATGAGGGAAACACGCTACGGGTGAACTTCACCGACGCTGGCCGCGCCAAGCTGGAAACTGCCCGTAAGTCCAGTCCGGCGCTTAAGGTCCTGGTGGAGTTCCAGGCCACGGTCTCTGAGCAGGCCATTAACGCCCAGGGCCAAATCACCAACACAGCTACCATTGAGCTACCCAACGACGCTATGGTAGACACCAACGGCGATGATCCGGCAACGGAGCAGGTCGAAAACAACCCGACGGCCACCACCTTCGGCACCTTGACCATTACTAAGACCACCACCAATGGGGATAAGAGCCTCAACGGAGCGGAGTTTGAGCTCTACCAGTGCACGGTCAATGAGGGCAAGGGCACCCTGGTGGGGCAAGCACTCAACGTTAAGCCAGCTGGGCAGGACAAACGCACCATCGCCACCACCGCAGGTGGTGACGCCCAAGGCGGTAACGCGACTGCGACCATTTCGAATATCCCACTGAGCTCTTTTGCCGCTGGCACCGGTGTGGAGGCCATTCAGTACTGCGTGCTCGAAACCAAGGCGCCGGAGGGCTATGTGCGCAACCCGGAGCCGCAGGTAGTTACTGCGGTGGAAGGACAGGCCCGGCAACTGGCAGTGTCTGTGGATAACCAGAAGAACTCCGTCCTGGGACAGCTGCCGGCTACCGGTGCGTGGGGCATTGTGTTGGTGTTCTTGCTCGGTCTGCTCCTGCTGGCCCGCGGTCTGTACACCTCGTACCAGGATTCGCGAGCTTAAGCCCGCACGTCTACCTAAAGCAACTGCTTATTGGCATCAGTGACCCAGATAGGAGGTAGCCGCACCGATGGGTGGCACGCGTCCTGCACGCTCTAAGCGCTCAGTGATCTACCTCCTGCTGGCGTTGCTGGTGTTTCTGACACCAGTGGTGCTCACCCTGGCGAAAAACTATGAGCAGCACCGCATTGCTCAGGAGTATTCGCGCACGGTGGCGCGGCTGCCAGAGCAGGTGCGCGCGGAAGAATTTGCCCGCGCCGCGCACTATAACGCCAACCTGCCGGAGGTAGGCGCGCCGGATCCGTGGATCAATGGAGTAGACGTTAATTCCCCGGCATACCAGGAGTACCAAAGCATTTTGTCTACCCTGGCGCCGATGGCCCGCCTGCGGGCCCCAGCGGTAGACCTGGATCTGCCGGTGTATCACGGTACCTCCACCAGCGTGCTTTCCCACGGGGTGGGCCACCTTTACGGCACGGCACTGCCGGTGGGAGGCGAAGGCACCCATGCGGTGCTCACCGGCCACACTGGCCTGGCCACGCTGACCATGTTCGATAATTTGACCCACCTGCGCGCTGGAGACGTATTTACTGTAGAGGTCATGGGCCAGGTGCTGGCCTATGAAGTCACGGGCACTGAGACAGTCTTGCCCCAAGACATTGACCGCATTGCCCCGGTGGCTGGACAAGACTTGCTTACCCTCGTTACCTGTACCCCTTATGGCATTAACTCCCACCGCTTATTGGTTCACGGCCAGCGCGTGGAGGCCCCTGGGCAGCTAGACCAGCGTTACTCCTCCCCGTGGCAATGGTGGATGACTATCGCTGTGGTGCTAGCAGTGTTGATTGTGCTCTACCTGCTGTGGTGGTCGCGCCGTCGCAAGCCTGCCCAACCCACAGCTGCAATTACCGCCGTGGGGGCTGTCCTGGCAGCAGGGCTAGCTACGGCCTCTCCTACCCCGGCCAGTGCCCAGGAGCTAGAGGTAGCCACGGAAGGCATCTCGGGGCAGTTTTCCGCAGCCCGGTTGGAAGGCTTTGCAGCAGACTCGGCCCAGCAGCTTGGGCAGGCCGTGCAGGCTAACCCCCGGTTGTTGACCTCAACACCTGGCTACACTTTGGGCCCAGAGCGCACCCAAAGCACCAATTCTCAGGGCGTGGCTACCTTCAGCAACCTAGAACCTGGGGTTTATGTGGTGCATGAACTCTCCGAAGCCACCGCACCCTTCCTAGCCTTGGTGCGGGCAGGCGAGCTCACCCGCGCTACCGCGAAGGCCACGCCCAATAGCATTAGCAAGACTGCACTGTCTACACAGGCCCGCCCGGGTGGGGAAGCGGTATTTCGCCTCAGCGCTACCGTGCCACCGGTGGATGCGAGCGGGCGCTTGCACCAGTATGTGCTCATCGACGAACTTGAGCCCCGGCTAGAGTTTGCGGGCGTGCGCCGGGCAGTTGTGCGCACCGTGGACGGGGAGAAGGCCTTGGAGCCAGCTCACTACACCGCCACCGTACGCAACGGAAACACCGTGGAGTTCTCCCTGACCGCGGCGGGGTTGGACAAACTCGCTGGCCTGCGACAAGGTCACCCGGAGACCACCGTGTCCATAGAGTTGCTCACGCGCGTGCGTGCCGATTCCGCCACGGACACCCCCTTGCGCAACACCGCCCACTTTGCCCCGGATGGCTACTGTCTTTCCCCGGAACAGGCAGGCTGTAGCGCGCCCGAGGCCTCCGGTGCGGTGACGGTGACGTGGGAACAAGGTAACCTGGCGCGCACTGGCGCTGGGGTGCGCGAGATTGTGCTGCTAGCTGTAGTCCTGCTGGGGCTGGGGCTGGTGCTGCGCAGGTCTAAGGAGGACCGCTAATGTCAGTTCGCGTAAGGCTATATCGGCTGCTGGTGTGGCTGATGGCACTCCTGCTCGTTATGGTGGCAGTGCCGGTGGCGCAAGCCCGTGACACCCAGGACCTGGAGGGTTGTGCCTACCGGCAGTCCACGGGGGCATCGGCAAGCTTAGCTAAAGAGCTGTGCTGGCTGGACTTTAGTGGTGCAACCTTTACTGGGGAGAAATGGTCCAAAAAGCTGGGGCGCTATACGCTGAGTTTTAACCTGCACCAGGTCCGTGGCCGGGATGACCAGGTCACCGTAGGCAACCGCGCCTGGGACCAGGCGGCATTCGGCCATGTACGCGATGGGGTCAGCACCTTTATTCCCTACCCGGGGGATAACACCCAACCGTTGATTAAGACTGACCAACAAGACAAATTGGGCAACCGCGAGGTCGCCGTCTTGTTGAGCGACATCACGCTGACGCAAGAAGACGGCACCGCCGTGAAGGACTTTTCGCTCTATGTCGCTGATGCTGAGGCCACCACGCACGATGACATTTTGAATATCTATCGCGAGTACCTCTACGTCCACGACGCCGGTGAGACCTCTGCGCTAAGCGCACAGCGTATTACCCCGGCCGGCTATGAATCGGCGTGTACCAGTGGATTTGGGCCCGGGTCCATTCGCCAGGCACCTGCCTACGGCATAGCCGGCGGTACTTATGGTTTTGTGTGTAACTCTGGAAGGTTGGACCGTGGCCAGCGCGTGGGCTCTTTCCTGGTCAAGGTCGACAGACCTGAGCAGCTGACCATTGGCACTATTTCGCCTTTCCACCAGGCCTTTGCTGTGGCCATTGCCCTGGGGCGTGCGGGCGGTGAGGTTGCCCAACAGCCTGCCGATGCCGCCTTCGAGTCCGCCTTGGCAGGTACCCCGACCTCCTTTGATTTCCACCTTTACACGCGCTTCAACGGCCGCGAGACCGAAATACCTACTACCGTGGGCCAGTACAGCAGCTACCTGCGCCAGGGGGACCTGGTTTTTCGCTCGACTGGGGATACAGCAGACTCGTCTACGGTGCTGCGGCGCTACCGTCCGGAGTGGACGTGTACCACAGAGACCCAGACCTTGACCATTACAGAGGGCTCGGTTCCGAGCGGCTATACCCTGCGCAATGACCCCAGCCAGGGCAGATCTGATTTGATCACCGCCAACGCGAACAATGATCCGCTCTACTGCCAGGTGCGCTGGATACCGCGCTTCCAACCAGCTAAGGTGCAGCTGAGCAAAAACGTTAAGGGCAATGCCCAGGATTTCCAAGAAGTCGCGCTGCGCACCTTTACCTTCAGCTATATCTGCCAACCGCCGCGCGGTTTTGCCCGCGCCTATCCGGGCCAGCAGCTGCGGGGGAGCGTGGTGCTGGCCAAGGGCGCGCAGGAAGAAATCGCCGGCTTGCCCGCGGGCTCGCAGTGCATTTTTGAAGAGGTTGACCCCAACTCTCAGCCCGGTGGGCAGGACCTGGAGTTGGACTGGAGCGTGGGCCGCAAGGGGAGCGGCAAGCTGCCGGCTACCTCAGTGACGTTGGTGGCAGGCGATAACCCGGTGCAAGCTACCAATACCTACAACTACCGCACGGGTACGGTGGCGCTGAGCAAGCACCTCGACGGTGAGGCTGCCGGTGACCTGAGTTACCCGCGCACCTACACCTTTTCGCTGACCTGCGATGGCACCCGGATTAGCCGCCGCGACATTGAATTGACAATTACCGGACCCGGCCAGACTGGGCGCACCGAAATCAGTGGGGTGCCGGTGGAACGCGATTGCTACCTGCGCCCGTTGACGGGGCTCACCCGTGAGGAAAGCCAGCGCTACAAGTTCACCGGGCGTACCGTGACTGTTGATGGCGCTGGGGTGGAGACCACCCAGGAAGGCCCATATAGTGGCAGCTATAAGCTGCGCGTACCAGATGGGGCTAACCCCACTCGCACCGTGGTGGACATTAGTGCAGCCTATGCCTACCACGTGCGAGATCTGAAGCTGGTGAAGGAATTGGCAGGCCCGGCTGCAGCGGCCCCGGAGGTGCGCAACCATGCCTTTACGGTGGCCGGTAAGTGTAGCTGGGGTAGTGGCGCAAAGGAGTTTAGGCAAGAGATTTTCAGCGAGGCACGCACTCCGCAGCCCGTGGTGATACCCGATGTTCCGGTGGGTGCGCAGTGCCTGGTGTGGGAGGAGGACGCAGATGTAGCCGGTGTGCGGCTGCTTTCTACCACCGTGCGGGGCTCCGATGCCAACGATCAAGCCCGCACGTTGAGCAACCAGCAGGCGCGTACCCAGCCGGTGATCACCATTAGCCCGGCGGTGGACTCTACCCAAAACCGCGTGGTGCTGCGCAATACCTATGACTACCAGCTGGGTACGGTCTCTGTGCGCAAGCTGGTGGTTAACAATGTCACCGGGGTGGAGGTTCCAGACACCTTTACCTTCAACTATCATTGCGGCCAGCGCGCGGTGCTTAACCCCAACGGCAATGTCGAAGCCGTGGAGCTGCGCGGCACCGTGGAGGTGCCCGCGGGCCAAGCCCGCACGCTAGATGTCCAGGTGCCCTACGGCAATACCTGTACGTTTACGGAAAATGCCCCGAGCCTGCATGGCTCCGGCGTGGCCTGGAGCAGCGATGTGGCTAGTGCGGAAGTGACCGTGGGTGCACCCACCCAAGAAGTGCGGGTGACTAATACCTTTGACCCAGTGGGCCAGGGGCTGACGGTCATCCACCAGGTGCGCAGCCACCCGGAGCTGGCGCGCCCGGTGGAGTACTCCCTGGAGTGCACCACGGAGCAAGGCCGCCCCATCGATTTGGGCCAGCACGCCAGGTTTAGCTTGGACGCCACCACAGCTGTGCATAAGGTGCCGGCACAGCTGTTGCCTGCGGGCAGCCAGTGCTCCCTGGCAGAAGCTAGCCCCGAGCCGGGGCAGCGAAATGGTGATGGTGGGGAGTTTCCCATATCCCGTGCCTCACGGTTGCAGGTTGGCGAGGACGACCGCGAGTTTGCGGCTGCCAACCGGGTGGTAGTCGGTGAGGCCACCGTGGCTACCGTGTCCCACAGCTATGACTACGTCTATGCCGGGGTGTCAGGCACCAAGGAGGTCGCCTTTGACCCGGCCACCGCGCAATATATTCCCCAGGTGCGGCAGCAGGAAAAACGCGAGCGCGAGTTTAACGTCAGCCTGCGCTGTACCTTCCCGCTGGGCGGGGCGCCCACCCAGGTTGGGACCACTATTACTGATGGTGGAACCGTGGACTTTGGGCGTTTCCCCATTGGCTCGCAGTGCGAGGCCGCAGAGGCCACCAGTAGTACGGCCGCGGGCATTGAGCTAGACCGCCAAGTCCGGGTCAATGGCCGCAGTGAGCCGGTGCGCCAACAGTTGCGCCTGGGGGCGGATACTCGGGTGGAGTTCCTCAACACCTATTCGCGCCAGTTGGCCCCAGTGACGGTGAATAAGGTGGCGCGGATCCCGGGCGATATTACCGGCCATTATGCGCGCGCTGGCAAGCAGATTGGCTTCCACACCCATACCTTTACCTTGGAGTGCTGGGACCCCGTGCAAGATTTGCTTGCCGATGCCCCCTTATTACGCCGCACCGGTACCATCACCGGCCCAGGCACGCACACCTTCTCTGAGGTGCCCGTGGGTCTAGAGTGCCACCTGCGTGGGGATAATTTTGGAGATCTCTTCCTGGAACTGCCGGAAGAAAACCTCCAGGCCACTTTACGGCCCAGTTCCGTGGACTGGGTGGTGGATAAAAACGATGGCACCGCCCAGGAAGACACAGACCTGGATAATGATGTCACCGACTCGCAGTTCTTTGCCATTACCGCCGATGGTGAAGTCGTGGACCTCATTAATAACTATGAGTACGTCACCACGCGGCTGCGCATGAGCAAGGAAGTAGTGGCCGCCCCGGCTGACTTTGCGCTGTTGCGCCGGGAGCAGGAGTTTGCCTTCACCCAGCAGTGCAAGGGTGTGGGCTATGAGCACTCCACCATTGGCGTGGGCAATCGCACCCTGCCCGCAACACTGCGCCTGGCGGATTTCCGCAAGACCGGTAGCCGCGACGGCAAGGACGTCTACACCTATACCTCCCCGGAGGTCGAAGTCCCGTTGGGCGCCTGGTGTACCTTTAGTGAGTCCACCCCGGCTGGCTTGCCAGCACAACTGCAGTGGCAGGCCCCGCCAGCGGTGGAACAACGCGCGGATGGCACCGCCAGCTGGGACTTTAGCAATGTCTTTACCCGCCGCCTTGCCCCAGTACGTTTTGTACACACCCACACCGGCTACCTCACGGGCGCTGATGAGGCCGGCTATACCGGCACCGTGCGCTGTGGCGATGCCACCTGGACTATTCGCCGCAGTCTGCAAGAGGCCACCGCCGCTAACGCGGAGGTCCTTGAACTGCCAGTAGACGTGGAGTGCCAGTGGGATATTTCTGCTAGCCCAGCTCTGCGGCCTAACCCCAACCTGGAAGTCACCGCGGGCGCGCGCACGCCGCTGATATCCTTCGGCCAGCCCGCGCAGACCCTGCCGCGCCCGCAGGAGGTCACCGCGGCGATGAAGCAGACCACCTTCGACTTCCACGTTCCGGTCGCCGATTCCGCATTGACGCTGAGCGCCGAGGCCATTTTCTTGCGCGACCGCATGAACGTGGTCCTAGAAAAGCAAGAAGTAGGCGGCCAAGGCCAGGACTATGATTTCCACACCACCTGCGGCACTGTGGATGGCCGCCAGGACTTCCGCATGCGCGCCGGGCAGCGGGTCGTCATCGAAGATATTGTGGTCAACCAGGACTGCCAGCTCTATGAGCGCAGCGGCGCCATCTTACAATTAGGCGAGTTAGCCCCGGATACCCGCTTGGCTAATGCTCGTGCGGAGAAGGATTTCTTGGCCTACCGCGTCTTGCCGGTTGCCGATGCCGCCGATACCACCACTGGTTCCGATTCCGCCGCCGCTGCCCGGTGGACTCTGGTGGCGCGCAATGTCTTCCCCCGCTTGAGTCTGGACAAGAACATCGCGGGGCCCACGGTGGGTGGGGTGACCATCTTGCCCAATGGTGCCACCACCATGGAAGTGACCTATACCGTGACTAATACCGGTGGCACTGGGGTGCGCGACCTGGTGCTTAGTGACCCGCAGGTAGGCGAAGTTGGCAGGATTGAGCACCTCGAAGTCGGCCAAAGCCGCCAGTTCACAGTGACGGTGGATATTTCTGCCACCCCTCGGGGCAGGATTGAATCCACCGCGACGGTTAGCGGGGTGCCAGATCTCGGCGGGGAAGTCAACGCGAGTGCTACCGCCGCGGCACTGCGGCTGAGTAGCGTATTACCAGAAACCGGCCAACGCGCCCTGGTGCTGGTGCTTTTGCTGGGCCTAGCCGCAGCACTCTATGGCTTGTACCAGCGGAGAAACCGTGACTAAGCGCCGTTCCTGGGTGTGGATCCTGCTGGGGATAGTGCTGTTGGCCTATCCCATCGTGGCCACGCTGTGGAATGACGCGCAACTAGAAAAGAGTGCGCGCGCCTACCGCGAAGAGGTTGAGACCATTGAGCCACCGGCGGAACTTGAGCGGCTGTGGCGCCAGGCCCAGGACTATAACGCGAGCCTGGAACACCACGCGCTGCCACCGGAGGAGACCTCCCCGGGCTTTGCCGAATACCTCGATACGCTCAATGCCCCGGAGACCGGCGGCAAGATGGCCCGCATTAGCATCGAGGCCATCGGAGTGGATCTGCCGGTCTACCACACCACCCGCCCGCAGGTGCTCTACCACGGGGCCGGGCACATGTTTGGCTCAGACCTCCCCGTGGGCGGGGAGGGCACCAACACGGTGATTACCGCGCACACCGGAATGGTCAATGCCTCCATGTTTGACCATTTGCCGCTGCTCAAAGAAGGTGACTTGGTCACACTAGAGGTCCTCAACCACACTTTGTACTACGCCGTGACTGGCCGTACGGTGGTAGCCCCGGACCGCTGGGAGGCGGTGACCTATGAGAGGGGCATCGACAAGCTGACGCTGATTACCTGCACACCCTATGGCATCAACAGTGACCGGCTGCTGGTGGAGGCCCACCGGGTGCCGGGGCCACAGGAACAAACCCGCCGGGCATGGCGGCTGAGTTGGTGGATGGTGGCAGACCTGGTGGCCATCGCCGTGGTGCTGGTGCTGTGGATCTTCCTGGAGCGGCGCAAGCGCTAGACTAGTGGCTTGATTGTTTGGGAAGTGATGGAGAGGATTCATGGCACGTTTTATTGACCGCGTGGTGTTGCACCTGCAGGCCGGCGATGGCGGGCACGGCTGTGCATCCGTTCATCGCGAAAAATTCAAGCCGTTGGGCGGGCCTGATGGCGGCAATGGCGGCCATGGCGGCGACATCATCTTGGAGGTCTCTCCGCAGATCCATACGCTGATGGACTTCCACTACCGCCCCCACATCAAAGCTGGCCGCGGTGGCAACGGTGCCGGGGATTGGCGCAATGGCGCGCGCGGGGAGGACCTGATTTTGGAGATCCCCGCCGGTACGGTGGTCTACTCCGAAGCTGGGGAGATGCTCGCGGATCTCACGGTGCCGGGGACGCGTTTTATTGCTGCCGAGGGCGGCTTTGGTGGCTTGGGCAACGCGGCGCTGGCTTCAGCGCAGCGCAAGGCCCCCGGCTTTGCGCTCCAGGGCGAGCCTGGTCAGGCCCATGACCTGGTGCTCGAGCTAAAGTCTATGGCGGATGTGGGGTTGGTGGGCTTCCCTTCAGCCGGCAAGTCCTCGCTGATCTCCGTACTTTCTGCCGCTAAGCCCAAGATTGGGGATTACCCCTTCACCACCCTCCAGCCCAACTTGGGCGTGGTGGACATGGGCTATGAGTCCTTCACGGTGGCGGACGTGCCGGGGTTGATTCCGGGGGCATCGGAAGGCAAGGGGTTAGGCCTGGACTTCCTGCGCCACATTGAGCGCACTGCGGTGCTGGCACACGTGGTAGACGTGGCCACCCTGGAGCCGGGCCGGGACCCCCTGTCTGACATTGAGGCCCTGGAAAAGGAGCTGGCCAACTACCAGGAGCTGCTGGAACAAGACACGGGCCTGGGGGACTTGCGCCAGCGCCCGCGCATCATTGTGCTGAATAAGGCAGACATCCCGGAAGCTGAAGAGCTCGCGGAATTTGTCAAAGGCGACCTGGAAGAAAAGTACGGCTGGCCGGTCTTTATTATCTCCGCGGTGGCCCGTAAGGGCCTCGAGCCGCTGAAGTATAAGCTGTTGGAGCTGGTGCAGGCCCACCGCAAGGCGCAGCCGAAGGTGAAGGCGGATAAGGAGCACACGGTCATCCGCCCGCAGGGCAAGCACAAGGGCTCCTTCGCACAGTTCACCGTTACCCCGGACCCGCAGGTTCCTGGCGGCTTTGTGGTCGAGGGTGAGAAAATTGAGCGCTGGATTATCCAAACCGACTTCGAAAACGATGAGGCCATCGGCTACCTCGCGGACCGCCTGGCCAAGGCCGGGGTGGAAGATGAGCTGCGCAAACTCGGCGCGGTAGAAGGCTGCCCGGTAACCATCGGCGATATTACCTTTGAGTGGGAGCCGATGACCGGCGGGGAGGCCACCCACGCTGGCCGCGGCCAAGACGGCCGCCTGCTGGGTGGCAACCGGGTCTCTGCCGCGGAGCGCAAGCGTGCCTCCCAGGCCCGCCGTGGTCTAGTGGACGAGTACGACTTTGGCGATGAAGCCGAGCTGACCCGCGAGCAAGCCAACCGGGACCGCTGGCAGGGATAATGCGCGAACAGTTATCTGCGGCCCGGCGCATTGTGGTCAAAATTGGTTCTTCTTCCTTGACGGGTGCGGACTTGCGTACTGATAAAGCGAAGATCGACAGGATTGTGGATGCCGTCTGTGCCCGGGCGCAGCGCTCTGATGTGATTGTGGTCTCCTCCGGGGCCATTGCTGCTGCTCTGGGGCCGCTGGGGCTTAACCAACGGCCTGCTGATCTGGCTACCCGCCAGGCGGCTGCCGCGGTGGGGCAGGTGAGTCTGGCGTATGAGTGGGGCGTGTCCTTCGCCCGCCACCAGCGGGCGGTGGGGCAGGTGCTGCTCACGGCATCAGACGTGGGGCGCCGGGACCGGGCCCGCAACGCGCAGCGGACCCTGGAGCGCCTGCGACAGCTGGGCGTGGTGCCGATTGTTAATGAAAATGACACGGTGGCTACCTCTGAGGTGCACTTTGGGGACAATGATCGCCTCTCTGCTTTGGTTGCCAACCTGGTGGGTGCGGATGCGCTCTACCTGTTCTCGGATGTCGACGGGCTCTATGACAAAAACCCGGCGGCGGGCGATGCCCGCTTTATTCCGGAGGTGCGCTCCAGCGCGGATCTGGCGGGGGTGGTGGCCGGTGATGGCGGGCGCGTGGGCACCGGCGGCATGGCCACCAAGGTTTCTGCCGCGGGACTGGCTACCCGGGGCGGCATTCCCGTCCTGCTGGCCAGTGCCGCCGACATTGATGCCGCCTTGGCCGATGCCTCCGTGGGCACCGTCTTCCACCCCCAGCCAGGCAAGCCGTTGTCTGCCTGGAAGTTCTGGGCGCTCTACTGCGCCGATAGCGGTGGGGCGTTGCGCCTGGATGCTGGTGCAGTCGCAGCCGTGACCGCGGGCGGTGCTTCGCTGCTGGCGGTGGGAATCACGGAGGTCATCGGCGAGTTTCATGCCGGGGAAATCGTGGACATCCTAGGACCGGACGGCGAGATCGTTGGCCGCGGGGAAGTAGGCTACGACGCCCAGGAGCTGCGGCCCCTGCTAGGCCAGCGCTCGCAGCGCCCCGTCATC
Source organism: Corynebacterium lizhenjunii (assembly GCF_011038655.2). Classification (NCBI taxonomy): domain Bacteria; kingdom Bacillati; phylum Actinomycetota; class Actinomycetes; order Mycobacteriales; family Corynebacteriaceae; genus Corynebacterium; species Corynebacterium lizhenjunii. The sequence goes on along the minus strand of NZ_CP064954.1, from coordinate 1,882,542 downwards.
CACGCCGATTACCTGTCCAATTACGCCTCCCGCGCCTAGGCTGGGTCCATGAAGTTTTACATGGGGCCGCGCCAGTGGCCGGAAACAATCGCAGATATTCAGTCCGCAGGCCACGAATTAGTCCAGGACATCCACCAAGCCGAAGTCCTAGTCAACACCACTCCCAACCCGGCCAAGATATCGGTGCCGGACAACATCAAGTGGGTGCAGCACTGCTATACCGGGGTCAACCAGCTCATAGACGCCGGGGTCATCCACGACGTCCCGTGGTGTAATACCGCCGGGGCTTTTGCCACGCCGGTGGCTGAATCCGCCCTGGGCCTGCTGCTGTCGGTAGCACACCACCACAAGGCTTTCGCCCTGGCGGCAAGCTGGTCTGTGGCCCGCGAGCTGGACCAATCCCAGGCGTGGGTCTACCCCCAGGCGGCGCCGAAGCGCCTGGCGGTGTTTGGGGCAGGGGGCATCGGCAAGGAATTTATCCGCATGGTCGCACCCTTTGGCCTGCACATCACCGCCGTTAATCGCAGCGGCACGCAAGTCCCGGGGGCTGACGTCACCCTAGCCATGGCCGACGCCGCACACGTGTGGGGCGAGGCTGACTTCATCGTGTGCATCCTGCCCCTTACCCCTGACACCGCAGGGCTTGTCGATGCCGCCATCTTCCGCGCCATGAAGCCTAGCGCCCTGTTTATCAACGTCGGCCGCGGCGGCACGGTTGTCACAGAGGACCTGGTAGACGCGCTGCGCAGCGGGGAGATCGCCGGGGCGGGCCTGGAGGTGGTGGACCCGGAACCCCTGCCGGACGGCCACCCCCTCTATACCTTGCCTAATTGCACTATGACGCCGCACATGGCGGCATCGGCAGACGTGGCCAAGTACCACATCGGCGCAGTGTTTAATGCCAATGCCGCAGCGTGGGAGGCAGGCGAGGAGATGCCCACCCGCGTTGATGTCGAGCGCGGATACTAGGGTGGTGGGTTATGAGCAACACGGTTCTTTCCCTAGCCCGCGCGGCCAAGGCGGTGGCCCCAGCCACGGCCCGGCTATCTACCGCGCACAAAAATGCCATCTTGCAGGCCGCAGCAGATAACCTGGAAGCCCATGCTGAGCAGATTGTGCAGGCCAATCGCCGTGACCTAGCCGCGGGGCAGGCCCGCGGCATGAGCCAGGCCATGCTGGACCGCTTGGCGTTGGACGCCGGGCGCATCGGCGGCATCGCCCAAGGCTTGCGGAAAGTAGCAGATTTAGCAGACCCGGTGGGGCAGGTGCTGCGGGGGCACACACTGGACAATGGGATGACCATGCGGCAGGTGCGGGTGCCGTTGGGGGTAATGGGCATGGTCTATGAGGCGCGCCCGAATGTCACCGTGGATGCCTTTGGCCTGGCGTTAAAATCCGGCAATGTGGCGCTGCTGCGTGGTTCGCAGTCGGCGCAGCATTCCAATGCCGCCCTGGTGGAACTGTTGCAGCAGACGCTGGCTGACCATGGCCTGCCGCGCGAGGTGGTTCAGCTGCTGCCGTGTGATAGTCGCGATTCGGTGCGTGAGCTTATTACCGCCCGGGGCTTGGTGGATGTGGTGATTCCACGCGGGGGAGCGGGGCTGATTAATGCCGTGGTCACTGAGGCTACCGTGCCAACCATCGAGACTGGCACGGGCAATTGCCATTTTTATGTCGATGCCAGCGCCGATATTGATAAGGCCATTGCCATGGTGTGCAATGGCAAGACCCGTCGGCCTTCCGTGTGTAACGCCACGGAGACTGTGCTTGTCGATGCCGCCTTGGCCCCCGCCCAGCGCCTGCGCATTGTGGCAGCCCTGCAAGAACTCGGGGTTACTATCCACGGTGATGTAGCGCAGCTGGAGTCCTGGGGCGTGCGTGGTGCCGTTGAGGCCACGGATGAGGAATGGGCCAGCGAGTTTTTGTCCCTGGATATTTGTGTGGCCGTGGTAGACGGGGTGGGCGGGGCAATTGAGCACATTGCGCGCTTTAGCACCGGGCACACCGAGGGCATTGCTGCTCAGGATGCTGACGTGCTGGCGCGCTTTGCGCTAGAAGTCGATGCTGCGGCGGTGATGCTCAATGCTTCGACTGCGTTTACTGATGGCGAGGTCTATGGCATGGGCGCAGAAATTGGGATTTCTACCCAGAAGCTGCACGCGCGCGGGCCGATGGCGCTGCCGGAGTTAACCTCAACGAAGTGGATTGTGCAAGGAAGCGGTCATACCCGTCCTTAGGGGATATACTGCCAGCCATGAGCGCACGCACTGAGCCCGCCCGCATTGGCATCATGGGCGGGACCTTTGATCCCATCCACCACGGCCACCTGGTGGCGGCCAGCGAAGTGGCCCACCGCTTTGGTTTGGACCAGGTGGTTTTCGTGCCCACCGGGCAGCCGTGGCAGAAGGCCGATAAGAAGGTCACTGCCGCAGAGCACCGCTACATCATGACCACCATCGCCACTGCGTCCAACCCCCGGTTTCGAGTCTCCCGGGTGGATATTGACCGTGGCGGGCAGACCTATACTATTGACACGCTGCGCGATATTGCGCAGCTTTTCCCGGGGGCGCAGCTCTACTTCATTACCGGGGCGGATGCCCTGGCGAATATCCAAAGCTGGCGGGATTGGGACGTGATGCTGACCATGGCCACCTTTGTGGGAGTTACTCGCCCGGGCTATGAACTGACTAAGGACATGCTGCCGCCGCAGGCCCAAGAGCAGATCCATTTGGTGGAGATCCCAGCAATGGCTATTTCTTCAACGGACTGCCGGGCGCGCGCCCAGGAGGGGGCGCCGGTGTGGTACCTGGTGCCTGACGGGGTAGTGCAGTACATGGCGAAGAATAATCTGTACCAGCCGAATGAAAACCGAGTGCTGGATTTGAACTGAGTGAGTAGGTAATATGCCCCTGCTCGTGCGAAACTAGAGGGCACTGTTATACGAAGGTTTCTGTTACACGAAATTTGAAGGAATGTGCATTGTCTGTAACTGACGTTGCTCGCCGCATGGGTGAGCTGGCCGCCAAAGCAGCGGATGAGAAGTTGGCCTCCAATATCGCGGTCATCGATGTCTCTGACGTGCTGGCGATAACGGAGGTCTTTGTCATTGCCTCAGCAGAGACTGAACGCCAAGTGGCTGCCATCGTCGAAGAAGTCGAGGATGAGCTGACCAAGGAAGGTTTTGAGCCCAAGCGCCGCGAGGGCAACCGCGAAAACCGCTGGGTGCTGCTGGACTATGGCCACATTGTGGTCCACGTGCAGCGCGAAGGGGAGCGTGACTACTACGGCTTGGACCGTCTCTACCGCGATTGCCCGTTGCTGGAGGTTGATGGCATTGCGCTGCCGGAACGTCCGGGCGAATGGTCCAATGAGGTCAACCTGCGTGAGGTTGAAGATATCGCGGAGATCCCGCTGGCTGGCCCCGCCCCGGAAGAAGACGAGGAGTACTAGACCTCATGAGCCGCCGCCTGATTCTGATCCGCCACGGTCAGACCACCTATAACGCCACCGGTCGTATGCAAGGCCACCTGGACACTGAGCTGTCCCAGGTCGGCTTGGAGCAGGCGCGGGCGGCGGCGGCATTGCTGGGGGACCAGGGCATCGTCAAGATTGTGTCCTCTGACCTGGTGCGGGCGCACCGTACGGCGGAAATCATTGGTGCGCAGCTGGGGCTAGACGTTTCCGTGGACGCCCGTTTGCGGGAGACGCACCTGGGGCAATGGCAGGGCCGCACCTCTGCGGAGGTGGACAGAGAATATCCCGGCGTGCGCGCTTTGTGGCGCCATGACCCCACGTGGGCCCCGCCGGAGGGGGAGTCCCGCGTGGACGTGGCCCGGCGGGCGCGGCCTGTGGTGGATGAGCTCATGCGTACTTTTTCCCACTGGGATGGCGCGGCGGTGCTCCTGGTGGCCCACGGCGGGGCAATCTCTGCGCTGACCTGTGCCTTATTGGGGCTTGACGTCCAGCAATACGGGCTGCTGTCGGGGTTGAAGAATACCCACTGGTCCCAACTGACCGCCCGCCCGGTCTTTGATCCCAGCCAACCGGATAGTCCCGCAGACTTTGGTGGGGACGGCACCCAGGCCCAATGGTACTTTGATGGCTGGAACATGGGCGCCCGGGTTGTGGGCGGGGAGGGGGCAGACGTCTAATGCCGGTGCGCGTAGTCACCGACTCTTCTGCGGGTTTGCCTGCCGATGTCATTGCGCAGCTCGACATCACGGTGCTGGATCTGCACGTGATGGATGCCGAGGGCAAAGATGGTGCCGTGGAGCACTCCACCTCGGGGCTGTCGGCCCTGGAATTGGCGGCCGCGTTGGGGCGCCAAATGGAGCGCTCTGGGGATGATGGCGTGCTGGCTTTGCACTTGTCCCGGGAGTTTTCCTCTACGTGGTCAGCCGCGGTCACTGCCTCCGGGGTGTTCCCGGATACTGTGCGCGTGATTGATTCCGGGACTGCCGGCATGGTGCTGGGAGCGGCGGCGATGGCTGCCGCCAAGCTTGCCCAAGATGGGGCGGATTTGCAGGAGTGCTACGATGCCGCGCTGGACACCCTGTCGCGCGGGCGCACCTGGGTCTACGTGCACTCCATGGAGGAGCTGCGCAAGTCAGGGCGGATGTCCACGGCCACGGCCTTGCTGTCTACCGCGTTGCTTGCCACCAAGCCGATCATGGCTATCGAGGACGGCAAGCTGGAGCTGGTGGGCAAAACCCGCACCCAAACCAAGGCGTTTACCAAGGTGGTGGAGTTGGTGCAGGAGCGGGCCCAGTCTCAGCCGTGCTTTGTGGCCATCCAGCACTCTGGGCCTGCCGATGCCGCCGAGGAGCTGCGCTACCTCTTCGAGCAGGTCCTGGCGGAAGGCTCAACGTTTATGGTCCTGCCGCTAACGGAGGTGGTGGCCGTACACACCGGTGCTGGGGCCCTGGGGATTTCCGTGGTCTTTTCTACTCCGCCAAATGAGGCCGTAAAAAAGCGCAACAAGCTGGCCTTTTAGCCCTTTTCTGTGGATAAATTACGGGTTATCCACAACGGCAAGTTTTTCCCTAGCGCAGGCGGGTGGTGGAGGCTTAGCGTAAAGCGTATGGGCAACAAAGAACCACGCAGCAGGCTGGGGGAGCTTTTGGCCCCCACTGGAGAAGAACAACTCCTCAACGTCGCTTACCCGCGGCCGCGGCTGCGGGTGCCGGTGGCATCGGCGGCAGTATTGGCTACGGTGCTGGTGGCCGTCACGGTGGTGTGGCTGGGAGTGCAGCGCAGCCCTGCCGCTCCACCAGCGCCCAGCGAGGTCTCTATGGCGGTAGAAAGCGCCACCCCAATTGTGGTGGCTGTGGTTGGTGAGGTTGCCCACCCCGGCCTGGTCACCCTGGACCCGGGTGCGCGAATTGCCGATGCCCTGGAGCTCGCCCAGCCCCTGCCCGGCGTCGACCTGACGTCGCTCAACCTGGCGCAAAAGCTCCAGGATGGCCAACAAATTGTGGTGGGTGGCCCGCCTGCACCCACGGACTCGGGCGGGATCTCCCTCAATTCGGCCACAGCGGAGCAACTCCAGACCCTGAGCGGGGTGGGTGCGGTCACGGCCCAGGCGATCATCGCTTACCGGGAGGCACACGGTGGCTTTAGTGAGATTGCGCAATTGCAGGAAGTCCAGGGCATTGGCCCCGCCAAGTTTGCCCAAATCTCCGAACAGGTCACGCTGTGAGTGAGCTGCGCTTAACCCCGGCGGCGCTCTTAGTGTGGGTGGTGCTGTTGAGCGTGGCTGTCGAAGTCCCCTTGATAGGCGTGCTCTGCATCTGCTTTGCCGCTGCCTGTGCCCAGGGGCTGCGGCATCCCGGTCAGGCGTTGTTGCTGTTTGCTCTGGGCTCGTGCGCCTTGGTGTTGGGGAGCGTGCGCGCGGACCAAGACCCGGGTCTCAGCTATACGGGCACCGTTATTGCTGAACCCACCGCAACGAAATCCGGCGGCTGGTATGTGCAGGTCTCCGTGCCTGGGGTCAGTGCCCCGCAGGCCGTCTTTCCCCGGGAATTGGAGCAGGTGGTACGCGGCAGCACGGTGCGCGTGGACGGCAATACAGTCGAGTCCATGGCGCCACCGCGAGGGTTCTCCCACACCATCGCTGCACACTTTCGCCGCAACGTCGAAGCGCGTACGGGGCCAGAAAGTCACGGGCTGCTGCCGGCGATGGTGCTGGGGGACACCGCGGGACAAAGTGAAGAGGAGCGCCGCGTCTACATAGCCACGGGGCTAAGCCACCTGAGCGTAGTCAGCGGCGCCAACATCTCTCTGGTCACCAGCACCGCGTTTATGCTGTTGCGCTGGGCAGGATGTTCGCCGCGCTGGCAAGTAGCCGGGGCAGTGGCGGTCTTGCTGGGCTTTGTGGCCCTGGTGGGGCTGGGGCCATCGGTACTGCGCGCCGGGATGACCGGGCTGGTATCCCTGGCGGCGGTGGCAGGATCGACGCGCATGCAACCCGCCCACGCTCTCAGCCTGGGGGTCATTGCGTTGCTGCTGTGGCGCAGTGACTTGGCGGCGCAATTCGGTTTTGCGCTCTCCGTGGCGGCTACCGCCGGGATTGTGGGCTGCTATCCCTTCATCTACTCTGCGCTGGCGCGACTGGGGTGGCCAGATGTGCTCACTCGCGCCGTTGCGGTAGCCATTGCCGCAGACGTGATGACCATGCCGATTGTGGCGTTGATGACCGGGGAGGTCTCGCTAATCTCTGTGCTGGCCAACGTCTTGGTAGAACCGGCCACTGCCCCCATCCGCGTGCTGGGGGTGGCCGCGATTGCCATCCCACAACTGCTTTATGTGCTGGAGCCGTGCGCCTGGTGGATATACCACGTGGCCTATGGGGCGGCGGCGCTACCAGTGACCACCGTGCGCGCGAGCCCCCAGGCGGTACTGGTGGGCTATGGGTGGGTGATGGTGGCTTTGTACTACCTGCGGACTAGGGTGTAGCCCATGACTGCAGCACCGGTGCACCTGATTGTGGGCGATGATGAATTCCTGGCCGAGCGCGCCCGGCTGGCCATCCAACGCGCGCAAGGCACAGAAACGCTGACCTTGCGGGCCAGCGAAGTCACCCAGGGCGAACTCATAGAGGCCACCAGCCCTTCACTGTTTGGTGAGGACCGCGTCATTGTCATCACCGACGCAGAGAAGGTGGGTGCGGAGCTTGGCAAGGTCATCATCGCTGCGTGCGCCGACCCGGCTCCCGGAATGACCTTGGTGGTGATGTATTCGGTAACCGCGAAGACCATGAAGTCCAAAAAGAAGCCGCCGGAGCTGGTGGCAAAGTTGTCCTCCCTGGGGCAGGTCCACGAGGTCTACGCGCTGGGTCCCCGGGAGCTCAACCCGTGGCTTACCCACGAGTTCCAGCAGCTAGGGGTGCGGCCTACCCCGGATGTCATTCAGCTCATCATCGACAGCGTGGGCTCCGACTTGCGTGAGCTGGCTTCTGCGGCCTCCCAACTGGTAGCGGATACCGACGGCAATGTCACCCGCGACGCCGTGCGGGACTATTACTCCGGCATTGCGGAGGTGGCCAATTGGGACATTGCCGATGCCGCCGTGGCCGGCCGCACCGGCGCCGCCGTGGCAACGTGCCGCCGCGCCCTGCAGCTAGGGGCTTCCCCGGTGGCTATCGCTTTTGCCCTGGCCAATAAGGTCTCTACCATCGCGCGGCTTTATGATGCCCGCGGGGACCACTTCACCTTGGCCAAAAATCTGGGAATGAACCCTTATGCCGTCAAAGCCAGCCTGCCCGTTGCCCGCCGCTGGTCCGGGGACAACGTCACCGCGGCAACCATCCTGGTGGATAACCTTGGTGCTGCGGTGGTGGGCCAGGGCGGCGATGAAGCCTATGCAGTCGAAGAAGCCGTGCGTCAGATAGCCCAACTAGCGGGGTAAGCTAACGCCCGTGACTGAGAATCTAGACCCGGAGACTGTAGACCCTGAGGTTGCGGAGTTCGCCACCAAACTGTTTAATCTGGCTCGCAGCGGCGACATGCGCCTGCTGGACTACGTGGAGCAGGGCGTGAGCGTCGATTTGGCCAACCACGAAGGCCACTCCTTGCTCATGCTGGCCTCCTACAACGGCCACGTGGAGCTTAGCCGCGGACTCATAGCGGCAGGTGCCAACGTGAACCAGCTCAATGATCGCGGCCAGTCTCCACTTGCCGGCGTGGTTTTTAAGAAAGAAGACGCGCTGATCGAGCTTCTGCTGGCCGCTGGTGCTGACCCCCTGGCTGGCCAGCCGTCGGCCCTAGACACTGCCCGTATGTTTGGCCGGGAACTCCAGTGACCCTGAGCGCCTACCTGACCATCATCTTTGCCAACCTCATTGGCGCACTCTCACCTGGTCCGGACATCATTTTGCTCATGCGGCTAGCTACCCGCTCGCGCCGGCACGCGCTCACTGCCGCCCTGGGCATCCAAGTCGGCGTGCTGATGTGGTGCACGCTTACCGTCTGTGGCGCGGCGGCTTTGCTGACCGCCTTTCCGGCCATCCTCGACGGCGTCCAAGTTGTGGGCGGTGCCTGGCTAATGTGGATGGGCACCGGCATGGTGCGCGCTGGCATGCGTCCGGCACCTGCGAACCTTGCCGATGCCGCGGCACAGCTAGGCTCCCTGCGCTCCACCTTCTTGCTGGGGCTAAGCACCAACCTGTCCAACCCGAAGATTGTGCTCTTCCTGGCCGCCCTGGTAGCCCCCATGCTGCCCGCCAACCCGTCGGTATTTACTGCCGTGGCGCTTATCCTTGGCCTATCTTTGTCCAGCCTGCTGCTCTTCGCGGTGCTCAGCTTCGCTATTTCTACCCCGCGGATTCAACGGCACATGTTGAAGGCCGGGCCGTGGATTGACTTAGGCGCGGGCATCCTCTTCCTCATTATTGGGCTAGGCCTTATAGTTAGCGGAGCCACTGGGTTTGTTGGAGCACCCACTGCGCCCACTGGCTCACCGTAGAGGCCCGCCGCCGTAGGGTGGATTCACTCAAGCCCAAGTTCGCCGCAGCCATGAAGCCCGCCACCGGCGGCACCCGCCCGGTGCGCAAGGTGTGCACCAAGACCTCTCGAAACACCGGCCGGGCGCCCATTGCACGGACCAGAGCCAGGCTGCGCTCGGTTTGAGCGAAGATCCGCCCGCCTTCTGCGCTGAGTTCATAGCAGCCGTCCCGCAGATCGAATAAACCCAGGTAGCGCCCAGCCTCGGCGTAGTAGGCCGCCTGACGGGGGTCGAAATCGTAGCGTTGGGTAATTTCTGCCTTGCTCAACGGCTCCCGCAACAACAGCTCGCCCAAGTTAATCAACCGCTCAAAGCTATTGGCCTGCGGGAAAGGCAGGTCCGTGGGGTAAACCGGCCCGCTGAGCACTGCCAGGGCGGAGTCAACGTCGAGTGGGGCACGGCCGACGGTATAACAGGCGGCATCGGCAAGCTCTATGCTCTCCGGGCGCAACGGATCTGCAAAGCGGAACCGATAGACCCGGAATAAGCCATTGGAATAGACCATAAAGACCGGAATCACGGGCTTGGCCAGGGCTTGGCTAAAGCGCCGGTAGGGGAAATAGAGCTGGCGCACATTAAAATCAGAGGTCAGATGGTTCTTGGCCTCTACCAACACCACATGGCGGGCAGACTCGAACCCGGCATCGATCTCCATCTGGGCGCGGTCAATAGTCAGCGGCGCCACCCCACTAAAGTGCACCGTGAACGTGTGGGTAGACATCCGGCCCGCCACCGTGGGCACCAGGCCCGGCGAATCTAGAAAATCCTCAAAAATACCTGCGGCGGCAGCCACATTCAGCGCCTGCGCTTCAGAGCTAATGGCAGCAACGTTGATGGACTCCAGTCCCGCCGGAATGGACAGATGCCGGATGGGCCCAGCAATCTCCGGAAAGGGCTGGAAGAGCTGGAAGGGCCCCACCGCATAGTTGCTGCGGGATATGGGCAGAACATTCCAGCCGCGCTGGCGCAACCCTGCCGGTACCGCCGCGGAGAAATCATGCTTAGCCAGCAGACGAGGTTGACGCTGGCCCAGGTGCTCGAGCTCGCGGGCACTAATCTCAAAAGGCTGGCAATAATGCGCCAGCACCTTGTCCCACGCAACGTCATTAGCCCCCATAATTACGCACCAAAACCTCTTCCACCTTGCCGCGTTTAGAGGCCACGGAGTTCACCGCGCGGGTTGCCTCCACGATCTCCACGCGGTAGCCGCTGTAGAGCTGCTGAATAAAGTCCGTGGCGGAGTTGGACAGCAGAAACCGCACCCCGCGGGCGTCTAAGTCATCGCAGGCCTCTTTGAGGCGGATCTGGTCTGCTTTGCCAAAGCCCCCCGATTGATATCCGGTGAAATTGCTGGTGGGATTGACCGGATCATAGGGAGGATCCAGGTAGACGAAGTCGCCCGGACCCGCAGCCGCGAGCACCACCGCGTAATCGCCATTGTGGAACTGGACGTCCTGCTCGCGCAGGTATGCAGAAACCGCACGCAGGGTGGGCTCGTCACAAATAGCCGGGTTAGCATAGCGCCCAAAGGGGGCATTGAACTGCCCGGCATTATTCACGCGGTAGAGGCCATTAAAACAAGTCTTGTTGAGGTAGATGGTTCGGGCAGCGCGTTCCACGGCCGTCATGTGCGCAAAACTTGGCTCCCGGTCCAGCTGGCGCATGTCGTAGAAGAATTTTTCCTCATTGGGGTAGGTAGACAGCAGCCCGATTAGCTCATCCACATGGTCCCGTACTGTGAGGTAGACATTAATCAGCTCCGTGTTAAGGTCTCCAACCGTGGCGCGCGCGGGCAGCAGTGAAAACAACACCGCGCCGCCGCCAAGGAAAGGCTCCACGTAATGGCTAAAGCCCTCCGCGGGCAGGGCGGCGTGAATGTCCGGCAGGAGCTGGCGCTTTCCGCCCACCCACTTCAACAGCGGCTTGATATTGTCCCTAGCGATGTTCATAACGGCTCCACATCTTAGCGCGCGGGGTGGACATGAAAAAGGACCTCCGCAGAGGTCCTTTCGAGTTCTAGCCGGATTAGGCCATCTTGTTGAAGGCGGCAGCGATGCCGGACTTCTTGTTGGCGGCGGTGTTGCGGTGCAGCACACCCTTGGACACGGACTTGTCCAAAGCGCGGGAAGCAACGCGCAGCTGCTTCTCGGCACCAGCCTTGTCGCCAGCCTCTACCAAGGCGCGGAACTTGCGGATCTCGGTGCGCACGGCGGAACGCACAGCCTTGTTGCGCTGGCGAGCCTTCTCATTGGTAAGAATGCGCTTCTTCTTGGACTTGATGTTTGCCATGGTGTTGTACCTCTTGGAATCGACGATGGATCATTGTAAACCTCCACGTCACGGACCTGATCCTGGCGCAACAGCGCCGCGGCGAAAGCGTTCGAAGGGCGAACCCAAGGTCCTGTCCGTCCCGGCTTTCGCGCCACAGTGCGTGGTGGCAACCGGATAAGGATACCAAGGCCGCAGACTTCACCCAAATTTCCGCACTATCCCCAGTGGTAGGCTGCCCGCAGCCGATTGGCAATGCGCGCAAAACGCCGTTCCGGGAAGAGGGTGCCCTGGCGGCGCACTTGTTCTTCGGAGAGTTCAAGGACCCGGTCCATGCGGATCCAGCATTGGCGGCCGCGCTCATCCCATTCGCCGGAGCCGATGGGCAGCCAGCAGTCCTCATCTGCATGGTCGGGGTTGGGGGAGATAAGCAGCCCCAGCACCGTGGTGCGCGTGCGACCCACGACTAAGATGGCGCGCTCTTGGGGTGGGGAGCCCACCCATGCCCACACGACCTCCCCAGAGTCGGCTTGGCCGTCCATGTCTGGGGTAAAGAAAATGGAGCGCGGGCGGGCTTCGGTGTGTTCAACACCGATGACGGCTGCCCGGCGGGGCTCGCGGCTGGCACGGGAGCCGCGGAAGCCTAGGCGGTCATTTATTCGCGCCAAGCCGGTGTCGAGCGGTTGGGAGTCGTGGATTCCTAGCAGCCGCTTGAGTCGCGACCGGCCAGATGGTTTAGCGCTCGTCATGGTCGTCTATTGTAGACGCATGTCTGAAAATTTTGCGGCCACTACGTTTACGAATCCGGAGCAGATTCGTAACTTCTGCATTATCGCACACATCGACCACGGCAAGTCGACGCTGGCAGACCGCATTCTGCAATTCTCGCAGGTGGTAGACGCCCGCGATATGCGGGACCAGTACCTGGATAATATGGACATCGAGCGCGAGCGTGGCATTACTATTAAGGCGCAAAACGTGCGCCTGCCGTGGGTCCCGCGCACTGGTGAATATGCTGGCCAGCAGATTGTCTTTCAAATGATTGATACTCCCGGCCACGTTGACTTTACCTATGAGGTCTCCCGTGCCCTTGAGGCCTGCGAGGGTGCCATTTTGCTTGTCGATGCCGCCCAGGGCATCGAAGCCCAAACCCTGGCCAACCTGTACCTGGCCATGGAAAATGACCTGGAAATTATTCCGGTGCTCAATAAGATTGACCTGCCTGCGGCGGATCCGGAGAAATATTCCCTAGAGATTGCCAACATCATTGGCTGTGAGCCGGAAGAAGTTCTGCGGGTCTCTGGAAAAACTGGTGAGGGCGTGGAGGCGCTGCTGGACAAGGTTGCCGAATTGGTGCCGCCGCCTACCTCTGAGTTTGGGCCTGATGCTCCGGCGCGCGCCATGATTTTTGACTCCATCTATGACACCTACCGTGGTGTGGTGACGTATATCCGTATGGTCGATGGCACGTTGCGCCCCCGCCAGAAGGTCAGCATGATGTCTACGGGTGCCAACCATGAGCTGCTGGAGATCGGCATTGTTTCGCCCACCATGCACAAGTGTGAGGGCTTAGGCCCCGGCGAGGTCGGATACCTTATTACTGGCGTTAAGGACGTGCGTGAGACCAAGGTGGGAGACACCGTGACCTGGGCTTCTGGCGGGGCTGAGGTGGCCTTGAAGGGCTACCAGGAGCCTAAGCCCATGGTGTATTCCGGTTTGTTCCCTATTTCCCAGGCTGACTTCCCGGACTTGCGCGATGCTTTGGAGAAGTTGCAGCTTAACGATGCCTCCCTTACCTTCGAGCCCGAGACCTCCGTCGCCCTTGGCTTTGGGTTCCGGTGTGGCTTCCTGGGGCTGTTGCACATGGAGATCACGCGCGACAGGTTGGAGCGCGAGTTTGATTTGGACCTTATTTCTACTGCGCCCTCGGTGACGTACCGCGTGGTGGCTGAGGATGGCTCTGAGCAGATTATCCACAATCCTTCTGATTGGCCTGCTGGAAAGCTGCGCGAGGTCTATGAACCGGTGGTCAAGACCACCATTATCGTGCCGTCGGAATTTGTGGGCACCACCATGGAGCTGTGTCAATCCAAGCGTGGGCAGATGGGCGGAATGGACTACTTGTCTGAGGATCGCGTGGAGCTGCGCTATACCATGCCTTTGGGCGAGATTATCTTCGACTTCTTTGACTCTTTGAAGTCGCGCACCAAGGGCTATGCATCCCTGAATTACGAGGATGCCGGGGAACAGTTGGCTGACTTGGTCAAGGTGGATGTGCTGCTCAATGGTGACGCCGTGGATGCGTTTTCGGCTATTGTGCACCGCGATTCTGCCCAGTGGTATGGCAATAAGATGACTAAGAAGCTCAAGGAGCTAATCCCGCGCCAGCAGTTTGAGGTTCCGGTGCAGGCTGCTATCGGCACGAAGGTCATTGCGCGTGAGAACATTCGGGCGATGCGTAAAGACGTGTTGGCTAAGTGCTATGGCGGCGACATCTCGCGTAAGCGCAAGTTGCTGGAGAAGCAGAAAGAGGGCAAGAAGCGTATGAAGTCCTTGGGCTCGGTCTCCGTTCCCCAGGAGGCCTTCGTGGCCGCGCTGTCTACGGACGAAAACTGACCCAAACGCGGTTTCGAAAAACTTCCCCAAAATCCTTGACGGGTGTCTGGAGTGCGGAGTACTCTAGGGGTATCAATCGAACAAGGATACTCATTAGGAAATTTGGGGTGGTGATTCACTTGAAAGGGTGGTTTGCACCGTGTCACCCCGGCAATGATGTGGCCGGGGTGTACAGCACAATTAACCGGCTGCACTGGGAAGCCTGGCAGAAGGTACAGCCGGACCTTGGGGACTGGGCTGACTTGAGCTTTGCTTATATAGGGCGGATGTTCGGTATTTCTGGTCGCCGGGCGGAGGCTATTTACCGGGGATTTTTCGCACTGTCCTTCTTGCCGGGCCTGAGCTACCGGCAGCGTCAAGACTGGGTCTTGGACTTCGAGCGTATCGCTGTTATTGGGCGGGAATTGCTGGGCGTTGATGCCGAAGTCATGCCCTTTGTGGATACCGCTTTGGAGGAGCTGTTCACGCCGACACGTCCGCAGCAACAATTGCCCACCACGGCCCGCATTCGCCAGGTCATCCGCGATGTACTAAGTATGTTCTATCTTCCGGAGCCCGGGGAGGGAACCGAAGAGTGTTATGAGCGCGAAGGGGACACAGGTTTTCGGGTTCGGCTGGATGAGTCCACGGCGGAAGCCATCGACCGCGCAGTGCGGGCCAAGGCAGCTAAGGAGGGAGTCTCTTTTGCTCGGGCACTGGCCATGTTGGTGTTAGAAGACGGCGCGAAGGTCATCATTAACGCTTATCAGCCGGCGGGCTCTTCGGTGGCCTTTATACCGGGGCGCGGACTGGTCAATGTGGAAGACATTGAGCTGGAGACTTTCGTGCGCGATATTCAGCCGTCGTCCAGCTCCGGGTATGTCCCCGCAGCTGCTGTGCGCGCCTTTGTCGAAGGGCGTGATGGCACCTGCCGCTGGCCCGGCTGCACGGTTCCGGCATATCGCACGCAACTGGACCACCGGGTGGAATACGACCGGCAGGGCCCCACGGATACAGACAACCTGGTGTGTCTGTGCAGCCACCACCACAACATCAAAACTGCTAAGCGGGTGTTCTACGTGATGGACCCATGCACAGGCGATATCTTTTGGCTGTTCCCGGACGGCACGTGGGAGGTTACGGTTCCCAACGGTGTGGTGGTTCCGGAGACCGCGAACTTCATGCAGACGGTCGCGCAGCGGATGGAATGGGTGTGGCAGCGCTACAGCCGGGATACAATTGCAGACCATGAGACAACATGGACAACAGCTGCCGGTTCCTTCAGTGACGTGGAAGGGGATTCCAGCCGCTGAGGTCTTGAGGGTGCAGGCCCAGGAGCTCACACCCGAGTTGCAGGCATTACGCCGTGAGTTGCACCAGAACCCTGAAATTGGCAACCACCTCCCTGAGACCCAGCGGCGCGTGCTGGAAGCACTAGAAGGACTTCCGTTAGAGATCACCCGGGGCGTGGGGCTGACGTCGGTAGTCGCAGTGCTGCGCGGGAAGCCAGGGGCTTCCGTGTTGTTGCGGGCGGATATGGACGCGCTCGAAGTCACCGAGCGCACTGGCTCGCCGTTTGCTGCGCGAAATGGTTATATGCACGCCTGTGGACATGACCTGCACACCGCCGCTCTGGTGGGTGCAGCCAAGCTGCTCAGCGCGCACCAGGAGGAGCTGCCCGGGGACGTGATTTTCATGTTCCAACCGGGGGAGGAAGGGCCCGGAGGCGCAGCGCTGATGATCGAGGAAGGGGTTCTAGACGCTGCTGGGCGTCGGCCCGTGGCGGCCTATGGCATACACGTGGGCCCACAGGACTATGGCACATTCCACCATGCGCCGGGGGCGATTATGGCCTCGAGCTCGAATTTGCGCCTAACAGTCATGGGCAAGGGCGGACACGGGTCGCGTCCGCATGATGCCATTGACCCGGTCGCCGCGCTGGCAGAAATCCAAGTCTCGCTACAAACGGCAATCACGCGGCGTTTTGATGCGCTCAATCCGGTGGTCATCACGGTAACCAACCTGTGGGCGGGCGATGGCGCCATCAACGCCATCCCGGACCGAGCGGGCTGTGCGGCAACGGTGCGGGTTTTGGATGATTCCGCGATTGACCGGGTGCGCCAGGTAATTACGGAGGTGGCTAGCAATGTCGCGGCGGCGCATCGGTGCGCCGTGGACATTGAGTTTGAGCTGTTGTACCCGACCACTAAGACCAACCCTCGGGAGGACGCCTTTGCCGCCGGAGTGTGGGCGCGCCAATTTGGCGCACAGCGTGTGCTGCCGATGAGCCCGATGATGGCCAGCGAGGACTTCGGGGTGGTGCTCCAACAAGTCCCGGGTACTTTTGTGTGGCTGGGTACTGCAGATCCTGCAGTCCAGGACCGGGAGTGGAACCACTCGCCACACGTGCGCTTCGATGACACTATCTTGGGCGACCAAGCTGCAGCGCTGGCGGCACTGGCTGTGGAGCGCTTGGCAGCCAGCACTTAGTCCTTGTATCCGTCGGCCCATTCGCCGGTGTCAAAGTTGTAGTCGACCTTTTCACCGTCTTCGTCTGTGCGCTGGTACCAGTCGGTATAGCGCTGCGCAGCGGAGTCGAAGTCAGAGCCGGCACCGCGGCCTTCTTCGGCGCGCTCGACGGAAAGCTCAAAGTCGTCGCCATGTTCCTCGATACCGCGGACCACGGCGTTTTCCACGGCGGCGCGGGCGTAGGCGCGGCGGATGAACATCGGATCGGAGCGCAGGTCTTGGATGAAGGCGACCATCATCGCCAGCAGCACCGCGCTAAAGGGCAAGGCGGCGAGGATGGTGAGGTTTTGTAGGCCGGAGAGGACCTGTTCGCCGCCGGTAAGCAGCATGACTACGGCAATGCCCATCATGGCTAGACCCCAGAACACCACGATGGCTTTGTTCGGGGCGGGGTTGCCCTTGGAGGACATGGTGCCCATGATGACGGAGGCGCTATCGGCGGAGGTGACGAAGAAGACCGCCAGGACAATAATCAGCAGGTAGGCAGTGATTCCGCCCAGGGGCAGGTTCTGGAACATGGAGAACAGGACTTGTTCGCCGGAGGCGGAGCCGTCGAAGCCGGGGAGGGACTCGCGGCTAAAGGTGATGGCGGTGCCGCCGAAGATGGTAAATGCCAGGATGAGGATGGCGGTGGGGGCTAGCACGGAGACCGCGATGAATTCGCGCAGGGTCCGACCGCGCGAGATGCGGGCGATGAACATGCCCACGAATGGCGTCCAGGCAATCCACCAGGCCCAGTAGAAGGCGGTCCAGTAGGACTGGAACTCGATGGTTTCATCGCCAAATGACAGGCCTTTGGCCATCATGGGCAGTAGTTGGTCGATGTAGGTGACTATGCCGGAGGGGATGAGGTTGAGCAGCAATAGCGTGGGGCCGGTGAGGAACACGAAGGCGATAAGCCCCAGGGTTAGCGTGATGTTCACATTGGACAAGTAGCGCACCCCGCGGGAGACACCGGAGACCGCTGAGAGCACGAAACAGCAGCCTAGGATGCCGATGATAACCAGCAGCACCGTGTTGGTGACGGGACCGGCTCCCCGGACGATGGAAATGCCCTCGCTGATTTGGATGGCGGAGACACCCAGGGTGGCTGCGGTGCCAAAGAGGGTGGCAATGAGGGCCATGATGTCGATGAGTTTGCCCACGGGCCCGTCGGTATCGCGCGTACCAAAGAGCGGCTTGAAAATGGACGACACCAGTGGAACCCGCCCGCGGCGGTAGGAGGAATAGGCGATAGCCCCGCCAACCAAGGCGTAGGCCGCCCAGGGGGACAAGCCCCAGTGGTAGTGGGACTGCGCCATGGCCTGGTGGAGGGCTTCGACGGTACTACCCTCGTCGACGGTATGCGGCGGCGGGGAGAGGTAATAGGCTAGCGGCTCGGAGGGGCCGTAGAAGAAAATACCTACGCCGATGCCCGCCCCAAACATCATGGCCACCCAGCTAAAGCGGCTGAACTCTGGTTCCTCATCGTCGCGCCCGAGCTTGATGCGGCCCAGGCGTGAGCAGCCGATGTATGCCATGGTCACGATGGTCATCATCATGGTGAGGTTGAGCAACCAGCCGGTGTTCGTGATGGCCCACCCGAAGGCGGTCGACGCGGCTGTAGACACAGACTCCGGGCTGCTCACACCCCAGATGATGAAGGCCACCACTAGGACGGCGGTGCTAAAAAACAGCGGGGCGTCGAGGCCGAAGCGATTGCGTTGGTCGTCGACGGAAATTCCCGGGACTAGGCCCGGATGCATGTCGTGGGGGTATTTATCCACGCGTTTCCTTTCCGATGAGCTGACGAGTATAAGGGTGGCGGGGGTTGGCCCAGATTTCTTCGGTGTCGCCGTGTTCGACGATCTCGCCGTTGGAAATTACGGCCACGCGGTCACAGACCTGGCGCAGAACCTCCAAGTCGTGGGTGACAAAGACGAGGGTGAGCCCATGGTCATCGACTAGGCGGTTGAGTACCCGTAGCACCTGGGTGCGTACGCTGACGTCGAGGGCGGAGACGGCTTCATCGGCAAGCAGGATGTCCGGGTTGCTAATCACGGCGCGCGCCAGGGAGATGCGTTGGCGTTGCCCGCCGGAGAATTGGTGCGGGTAGCGGCCCCCGGCTTGCGGGTCGATGCCCACTTCCTGCAGCATGGCGTCCACGGCCGCGCGGTCCGGGTAGGCCTCTGCAACGGATTTCCAGATGGGCAGGCGCGGGTTGAGCGAGCCTTGTGGGTCTTGGAAGACCATGTGCACCCGGCCGTGGACGTCCACGGCCCCGCTGGTGGGGGAGTCGAGCCCGGCAATGAGCTTGAGCAGCGTGGACTTTCCGGACCCGGACCCTCCGACTATTCCCAGGCGTTCTCCCCGGGCGATGTGCAGGCTGACGTCGGTTAGCGCCGTGTGGGCGCGAAAGGATTTACTTACCCCGCGCAGCTCGATGGCGGTGCCTTCGGTAGGCCGCGGCGGGGCCGGCGGTCCGGGCTGGGAGGCCGCTACCAATTCTTCCAGGCTGGAGCCTAGGGAGAGCACGTCTGTGCACAGTCGTTGCACTACCCGCAGATCATGAGAAATAAACAGTAGTGCAGTGCCGTGGGTGTCCACCACGGATTCCAACAGGGCGAGGATTTCCGTTTGGGTAGCGGCGTCAAGGGCGGTGGTGGGCTCATCGCAGATGAGCAATTGCGGCTGCCCAGCCATCGCCATGGCGATGAGCACGCGCTGCCGTTGCCCGCCGGAAAGCTGATGTGGGTAGCGGGTGGCCAGGCAGGGGTCGAGGCCGACTTCGGCGAGGGCATCGGCAGACACGTGCTTGCCTATGCGCATGAGCGGATCCAGCGCACTCATGGGCTCCTGGAACACCATGGCCATGGTCTTTCCCCGCAGGTGGCGCAGGGGTTTTCCCACTAGTTCTTCCCCATTGAGCTGGATGGATCCGGTGACGGTGAGGTGCGGGTCGAGCAGCCCCATGATTGCCAGGGCAGTTAGCGACTTTCCGGAGCCGGACTCTCCAATTAGTCCCAGACGGCCGCCAGCCTCCAGGTCAAAGCTCAAGTTTTCTACCAGGGGTTTGTCGCCGCTAATGGTCAGATTGCGGACGCGAAGCAGGCTCATCGGGTGGCTCCTCGGGGGTCGAGTACATCGCGCAGCCCGTCGCCTAGAAGGTTGAACCCCAGCACGGTGCCGGCAATGGCCAGCCCGGGCCACAGCGCCAGGAGGGGTTGGGTGCCGAGCAGGGTCTGGGCATCGTGAAGCATACGCCCCCAGCTGGCGTGCGGCGGGGCAGTGCCCAGCCCCAGGTAGGACAGGCCGGCCTCCGCTAGAATGGCCAGCGCGAAATAGACGGAGGCCTGGACAATGACCATGCCGCCAATGTTGGGCAGCACGTGGCGCCACGCGATCACCAGCGGGTGCACCTTGCTAATCCGCGCGGCGGCAATGTAGTCCTGGCTCATGACTTGCAGGGTGCCGGCGCGGGCAACCCGGGCAAAGGAGGCAATCCCGCCGATGCCGATTGCCACCATCGCCGTCCAGGTCGATGCCCCCCACACCGCGCCGGCGATGATGGCCAGCAGCAGGCCGGGGAAGGCCAGGAGGAGGTCGGCGCCGCGCATGACGAGGGCATCGGCCCAGCCGCGCCGCATGCCTGCCAGGATGCCTAGGGGCACTCCGAACGATGCCGCCAGGGCCACAGCAATGATGCCCACACTCAAGGTGATCTGGGCTCCGGCCATCAGCCGGGAGGCGACGTCGCGCCCAAAGCGGTCGGTGCCCAGCAGGTGCTGCGCCGACGGACCGGCCAGGCGGTTGTGGGGGTAGGCACTGAGAGGATCATGGGGGGTCCAGACCAGAGCCAGCAGGGCGCACGCGACGGTCAGGCTCACTAGCACCAGGCCCACCCAACCGGTGGCGGGCAGCTTCTTTAGCGTGGTCATGCGGCCTCCCTCAGGCGCGGGTCGATGAGGCGGTAAGCAATGTCGGTGAGCAGATTGATAGCCAGGGTGAAGGCAACCAGCAACATGACTAGGGTTTGGACGGTGGTCAGGTCGCGGACTGCGACGGCATCGAGCAGCATGGTGCCTAGGCCGGGGATGACGAAGACGGACTCAATGACTACCGCGCCAATGATCAGGGTGGTCAGCTGCATGCCGGCGACGGTGAGCACCGGTAGGGCCGCGTTGCGCAGCCCGTGGCGGTAGATGGCTCCGGCGCGCGAGGCTCCTAGGGAGCGCGCGGTGCGAATGTAGTCCTGGCCGGCCTCGTTGAGCACGGCGGAGCGCACGTAGCGGGTAAGGATAGCGCCTTGGACCAGCGCCAGGGCCACCACAGGCATGATCAGGTGGCGGATAAAGCCGGGGCGCTCTGGCGGGACCCAACCGTTGGCGGGCAGCCAGCCCAGCTGCACGGAAAACAGCGCGACGAGGAGGATGCCTACCAGGAAGCTGGGGACGGCAATGCCCACCTGGGTTGCCGCGGTGACCACCGTTGCGGCCGGGGTGCCTTGGCGTTGTGCAAGCCACGTGCCGATGGGAATGGCGCCGACGAGGGCCAGCAACATGGCCAAGCTGACCAGGATGAGCGAGACCTGGGCACGGTCGATGACCAGCGGGGTGATGTCTTGGGAAGACAAGCTAGTGCCGAAGTTCCCGCGGAGCAGCCCGGACATCCATTCCCAGTATTGCACTGGCAGCGGGCGGTCGAGGCCAAGCTGGCTAGTGAGCTCCGCGACGGCCTCTTCCGTGGCGTTGACGCCCAGGGCCACGCGGGCGGGGTTGCCGGGCACCGCGCGCATGAGTGCAAAAATGATCACCGAGGCCGCGAACAGGGTGAGCGCAAAGCGGCCTAGTACTCCAGTCAGCATGCGGATCATTGGGCCTCCTTGAGGTCGCGGAGGATGAGGCCATCGCTGACCATGTCCGGGTGCACACCTTCCACCCCGGGGGCGGTGAGCACGATATTGGGCATATTGGCTATAGTCAGCGAGCCGGCGTTGTCCATGATGCGCTCCACGGCCTGCTGCATGAGCTGCGCGTTTTCTTCGCGGGTGGGGGCGCGGTCTGCGGCGGCAAAAAGCTCGCGAGTTTCCGGGTCATCGTAGCCCACGTAATAGTCGGGGTTGCCAAAGATGGTGGTGATGTCGCGCGGCTCTACGTGCGCGATCATGGACATTTGATAGTCCTTGGCGCCCATGACTTGCCCCAGCCACAGGGCGGGGAATTCTGCGGACTCCAGCTCGACTGCAAATCCCAGGTCGCGCAGCTGCGAATAGAGGGCCTCGGCCAGGGTTTGGGTATAGGGAAGAGTGGGCACGGTCAGACGCAAAGGCGTGCCCACGGCACCTGCTTCCTCCATGAGGGCGCGGGCGGCCTGCGGGTCATAGGGGGCGTAGTCTTTTTCGCTAAACCATGGGTCACTTGGGGCTATGGGTGCGCCACCGGTGTCAGTGGCCAGGCCATCGAAGAGCACCTGGTTGAGCCCCTCGCGGTCCACGCCCAGGGCTACGGCCCGGCGCACGCGGGGATCGTTAAAGGGAGCGGCGCGGTTATTCATGGAGACTAAAATTTCGCCGTGCGTGGAGCCCACTTCCACGCCGATGTCGTCGGGCAGGTTGCCTAGAAGTTCCGGGTTTTGTACGGCCCAGACCACGTCCACGGAGCCGGATTGGAGGGCATTGACGGAAGACAGCGTGTCTGGGAAGTAGCGGATGGTCACGTCCGATGCCGCCGGTGTGCCCCAGTAGTCCGGCCTGGCAGCTAGTTCCACGAACTCGCTGGGGGAGAACCTGGCTACCCGGAACGGCCCGGTGCCAATCGGCTGGTGTGCGAGATTGCCGATGCCCCCTGGGTGCATCATGGCCCCCACCGCCGTGGCCATGGACCACAGCCAACGCTGGGAGGGTTGGGCCAGGCGTACCTGCAGGGTGTGGGGTGCGATGGCGGTGGCGGATTCTACGGCGTCCATTTGGGAGGATATGCCGTTAGTCCAGTGGTTGCGCACGTAGTCGATGGAAAAAGCGGCGGTGTCTGCGTTGAAGGCGGCGCCATCACTAAAGGTAATTCCTTCCCGGAGGTGGAAGGTGTAGGTGCGGGCGTCGGGGGAGACCTCCCACCGGTGGGCCAGGCCGGGGACAATCTCCCCGGAGTCCACCTGCACCAGGGTTTCGAAGACATTTCCCATGAGCGCGCTGGTGATGGCGGCGCCGCCGGTGGAGGTGAAGTCTAGAGAGGTGGCCGCGCTGGTGGTGGCCAGCACCACCGCGGGGGAGTCGGTATCAGCCACGGTGGCTGTGTGCCCGGCGGAACAGGCCGTAAGACTGAGGCTGGCTAGCACGCCGGCCGCTAGTCCGCGAGGGGTGCGGGAAAACATAGGCAGTAATCTTAGCCTATAACCGTGCCAGGGTTATATATATTTCTGGTTATATATTGCTTTCTTGATTGACTTCTATGAACTGACTGTTTCAGCTAGCGAAATTTGCAATGGAGAGCGCGTGCCGCGAACACTCGACATCGAAATACTCATGCGATCTGCGCGGAATTTGAAGATGGAAAACTCCACCGGTTTGCTGCTGTGACTATGGATGCGCTGTTCCGAGTGCCAGAGCGGGAAGCCCTCTGTGACGTCGAGGGCCCTGGCGTCTTCGGGCTCTGCAAATTCGATGTTGACCAGCCGGTAAACGTTATCAAAGTGAACACCGCGGCTGGTGAGCATGCGGTGCAGTGACCCGGTGGTCTCATCGTATTCCAGGAGGCAACGCCCAATCTCATAGGGAAAGAAGTGGTGCTGGATTACACGGTTGATTCCATTGATTAGACGCTGGCGGTGCAGGTAGATAACGGGGGTGTCGATCTCGCAGTGCAATGCTGCGGCCACAGTGGCATCGGCAGGCTGACGGGAGACCTGGAGGATCTTTTGCTGGACCTCGATTCCGGCTTCCTGGAAGCGCGAGTACACGGAGTAGGTGGACTCGAAACGTTCCGCGCGGAAGTCTCCCAACACCACGGAGCGCCGGCCCCGGCCGGAAGAAATCCGCCCTTCGCCGCGCAGAGTAGCAATGGCTTGGCGCACCGGCCCGCGGGAGGTGGAGAAAAGCTCGCACAGCTCAGATTCACTGGGCAGAGGCTTGCCTACGGCCAAGCGGCCAGAAAGGATCTCTTCACGTAAGAAATCGGCAATCTTTAGATAGCGTTGAGGCTCTCGACGAGTGGTCACTTTGCACCTTCGCTCACAGGAAAAGGGGACGCCTACACTATACAGCCCAAGCGTTAGCTATACAGCCCAAGCCTCAGTAAGTAGTTGCAGGCTATCAAGTACACCCGCGTGGTGGGTGGCCTGCAGGGAAATCATCAGCTCGTCTGCGCCGGAGAGCTTTTCGATGCCGTCGAGGTATTCTGCTACCTGCGCGCCCGTACCCACGGCGGAGTATTGCAGCATATCTAGGATCTGCTGGCCTTGGTAGGACGCCATGATCTGGGTTACCTGGGAGTCGGTTAGGTAGCGGTCGCGGCCCACAAAGCCCTTGACCCAGTTGAAGCGAACGCGTTCCCACTCGGCGGCGGCACTCTCAGCGCTGTGGCTAGCGAGCACATTGACCCCCGCGATGATATAGGGGGCATCGAGGTACTCCGAGGGCTCGAAGTGCTCGCGGTAATACGCCGTGGCGGCCTCCAGGTGGGTGGGGGCAAAGTGCGAGGCGAAAGCGTAGGGCAGGCCGTACTTAGCAGCCAGGGAAGCGCCAAAGAGCGAAGAACCCAACACATACAGCGGGACATTGGTGCCCCGCCCCGGAATGGCCTGCACACCCGGGATCAGCGAGCGGCCGGAGAAATAACCCTGGAGCTCGCGGATGTCTTCGGGAAAACGCTCGGCGGCTTGGCCGTCACGGCGCAGCGCCCGGCCCAAGGTGTTCTGGTCAGTGCCCGGCGCACGGCCCAGGCCTAGGTCAATGCGGCCCGGGTGTAGTTCAGCCAGAGTGCCAAATTGCTCCGCAATCACATAAGGGGCGTGGTTGGGCAGCATGATGCCCCCGGCGCCTAAGCGAATGCTGGTGGTGTGTGCCGCGATGTGGGCGATGAGCACCGCCGGGGAAGAACTGGTGATATTCGGCATGTTGTGGTGCTCTGTGTACCACACCCGGTGGACCCCTTGGGCCTCTGCCTGCTGGGCTAGTTCTACGGAATTGGCCATGGACTCCCCGGGAGTTTGGCCTTCGTAGATGCGGCAGAAATCGAGGATGGACAGGCGGGCGCGCGGGGTCATGAGGGTCTCCTAGTTTTTAGTCTTTGTGCTTGTGGCATCTATCACCGCGCCGATAATGAAAGCCAGCGCCGTGGGGGCCACCCACCCCAGTCCAACGTCTTGGCCGGGGGAGTATTCCAGCCAGGCGCCTAGCTCCAGCACACTGGCCGCAGACCACGCCACGGACACCCACAGGCTCAGGCGGTAGGCCCAGTAGAAGCGGAGGAAGCGCGCCACCAACGGTTGGAGCAGCGTGGAGAAGATCAGCGTGATGGCCGGCGGGTAGAGGAAGAGGATGAAGGGCACGGCGATACTCAACACCGTCTCTAGGCCTTGGAAGGCAAAGGCGATGGATAACGCGGTAAAGAGGACGGCCCAGAAGTGGTAGCTGGTGCGCGGCACCAAGGACTCGAAGAATTCCGACGTCGCGGTGATAAGCCCCACGGCGGTAGTCATGCAGGCCAGTATGACGATGGTGGAAAAGACCACCTGCCCGGCGGTGCCCATGGTGGCAGAGGCGGTATCGGCAAGCAAGAGTGCCCCGGAGTCATAGGACTGCTGGTTGGGCACGGTTTGGGCGATGTAGCCCAACCCCAGGTAGATTCCCGCCAGCAGCACGCCGGCAATGCTGGCTGCGGTGATGGTGGCCTTGATCACCGGGGCGCCAGGGCCAAAACCTTTGGTGCGCAGGGAGGAGACAATGACGATGGAAAAAGCCAAGCCTGCAATGGCGTCCATGGTGTTATAGCCTTCAAAAAGGCCGGTGACCATAGGGTTGGAGGCGTATTCAGCAGAGGGGGCTCCCGGGTTGCGGGTGCCGCGCAGGCTGGCCAGCGCGATGAGCAGCACCAGCAGGCCCACTAGCGCCGGGGTAAGGAAGCGGCCGAGGGTATCAATAATGGAATTCGGTTTCCAGGACAACGCCAGGGCCACTAGGAAGAACCCCAGGTTAAACAGGCCGCCAGATTCCCACCCCAGCAGCGGGGTAATGGCGGTTTCCATGGCTACCGCGCCCGTGCGTGGCAGGGCGTAGAAGGCACCGATGGCCAGATAAGCCATCGCGGAGAAGACGATGCCAAAAAGCCACCCGCCGTGATTGCCAATATCGCGCACGGAGCGCCCGGAGATGGCTACCGCCACCACGGCGAGCACCGGTAGGGCCACGCCTGCGGTGAGGAAGCCCAGGATGGCCGGCCAGAAGTTGGTGCCGGAGAGCACGCCCACCATGGGTGGAAAGATGAGGTTGCCGGCCCCGAAGAACATCGAAAACAGCATCAGGGCGGCGATAATGACGGTGGAGGCCGAAGAGGCTCGCGCCATGGAAAGTCCTTTTCTGACGGAATTATTTACCTGTCAGAGGTTAGCAAAGCCGCCGCCATGTGATCGACGGCCTCCGTGAGGATCTCGGTGCTGGTGGCAAAATTCAGCCGTGCGTGCCCTGGTGCGGCAAAGGTGGTGCCCTCGTTGAGCGCGACCCGGGCGTGCTCCAACAGCCATGCCGCGGGTTTGTCCAGGCCAGTACCCCTAAAATCCAGCCACAGCAAGTAGGTGGCCTGGGGGTTGGTCACCTCGACCCCGGGCAGGCGCTCGCGCAGG
This sequence comes from Corynebacterium lizhenjunii, assembly GCF_011038655.2. Lineage (NCBI taxonomy): Bacteria > Bacillati > Actinomycetota > Actinomycetes > Mycobacteriales > Corynebacteriaceae > Corynebacterium > Corynebacterium lizhenjunii. Next base: position 1,856,337 of record NZ_CP064954.1, on the reverse strand, counting down.
AGGGGAACCAGCCAGTCGCGGGTCTGGCGCAAGTAGTCCACCTGAGCGTCAAGGAAGGGGCCGCCGTCGCGATAGGCGGCTTCTGCGGCCAGCACGCCCAGGGTGCCGGTGCCATCCTTGGCCACGCCGCTAAGCCCCTGGAAGGTGCGCCGGTCTGCGTCATTGCTGAAGATGATTTGGGCGCACTTGAGCCCGGCAACATTAAAGGCCTTGGAGGTGGCCGTCACCGTCAGCGCGACATCGGGGCCCAGGGAGGCAATGGGAATGTGGGTGCCCTCGAAGACGATGCCTGCGTGAATTTCATCCGAGAGGATGCGCGCATTGTAGCGCCGCGCCATATCCACTAGCGCTTGGAGGAAGTCGCGGTCAAAGACCCGGCCCAGCGGGTTAAAGGGGTTAGCCAGCAAGATGGAGCCAGCGCCTGCGGCAAAAGCGGCTTCGATCTCGTCTAGGTCCAAGCTGGTTTCAATCTTCTCCCGTCCGGCAGTGGCGGGGATTTCCAGCAGCGGCGGATAGGAAGGCACCGGGACAATGACCGCGCTATCCGGGCGGGTGAAGTACTGCACACCCAGGAGCATGCCGCGCACGACATCTCCAATCCAGAAGATGTTCTTTTCTTCCGGGCGCCAGCCAAAGCGTTGCGCATAGAACTGCGCTAGTGCGGCATTAAGGCCGCTGGCGTGCGGGGCGGGGGTATAGCCCAGGGTTTCTTGTGCTACGGCCTCGCGCACCGCTTGGAGCACGGGAGCGGGAGTGGGGAAGTCGGACTCTGCGATCCACAGGGGGAGAACGTCCGAGTCATAGGCGGTCCACTTGCGGGTACCGCGGGCACGCAACTGTTGGGGAGTGGGAAAATCAATCATGGCCCCCAAGCCTAGCGCCCCTAATGCCAAAGCGCTTGAGCAGCTCCCGGTCGGCTGCGGTGCCGGATTGGGTCAGCGCTAGCAGTTGCGAGTAAATACCGCCGGTGGTGGCCAGCTGGGCAGGCGAGCCCACCTCTGCTATCCGCCCTTGATCCAAGGTGATGATGGTATCTACCGAGGCAATGGTGGACAGCCGATGAGCGATAATCAGCGTGGTGCGGTTCTTCATCAATTCTTCCAACCCGGCCTGCACCACCCGCTCCGATTTGGTGTCGAGCGCCGAGGTGGCCTCATCCAAGACCAGGATGGGCGCGTCTTTGAGCATGGCGCGCGCGACCGCCACGCGTTGTTTCTGCCCGCCAGAAAGCCGCAGGCCGCGCTCGCCAATGATGGTGTCGTAGCCGTCGGGGAAGGCACAGATGAACTCATGCGCCCCGGCGCGCCGGGCAACGTTGTGGATCTGCGCGCGGGTGGCGGTGGGGTTGGCATAGGCGATGTTTTCGGCGATGGTCCCAGAAAACAGGTAGGGCTCCTGGAACACCACGCCCACGGAGGCGCGCACTTGCGCGGCGGTGAGCTTGCCGATGTCGTGGCCGAGGACCTCCAGCGTTCCTGCCGCTGGCCGGTAGAGCCCCAATAGCAGGTTAACCAGGGTGGACTTGCCGCCCCCGGACTCTCCGACCAAGGCAATGGTTTGACCTTCTGTGGCAGCAAACGTGATGTCTTCTACCACCGACTCGCCTTCTTCGTAGGCAAAGCTGACGTCCCGGAAGGCAAAGACCGGCCCGGAAGCGGGTACGGGCAGGGCGGGCAGGGCATCGGTACGCAAGGCGGGCTTGTCCGATGCCCCCGTTGCAGCCACCACCTCTGGGTTGGCGGTGGGTTCCGGGGCCTGGTCCATCACGCGGTAGTAGTCCCGGGAGCCGGCGATGGCGCGCTGGGCGGAGTCCACTATCCAGCTGAGCATGGACACTGGTTGCTTGGCCATGGCCACTAGTTGCATGAGCATGACCATTTCTCCAATGCTGAAGTGGCCTTCTAGCGTGCGCCAGAAGATGACGCAGTGGATGCCGAAGAAGGCCGCGGCCATGGCCAGCTGGCGCCACACATCCATGGTGTGCCACCAGCGGGATTGGGGCTTGGTCACGTCCACGACGTCCCGGTAGTGGGTGGCAAAGGAATCCAGCTCGCGGGCCTCGGCCACAAAGGACTTGGTCACCTTGACTTGGCCAATGACTTCTGCGAAGCGGCCATTGGCGATGTCGATGTGCTCATTCTTCGTCTTCTCAAAGGCCTGCCAGCGCCCGGAGGTGGCGGTGGTGAGCCAGAAGTACAGCGGAAAGAGCACCACTAGCAGCACCGTGAGTGGCCAGTAATAGTAGGTGGTAATCACCAGCACGGCGATGATCTGGAGAATCATCGAGAAGAAGTTATTGGCCAAAGACTGCAAGAAGTTGGAGATGTTCATGATGGAACGGTCCAACCGGGCGATGATGGTGCCGGTGACTTGCGAGTCGAAGTAGCGCTGCGGCAGCGCCAGCAGTTGTGCGTAGTAGCGGGTGGAGAGCACCTGGCGCAGGCGGGCGACCATGACATCGCCGTAGTAGCCGCCCACGTTTTGGAGCAGGCCCCGGAGGGCATCGGCAGCAAAAAGCGCGACGGCCAGCCATAGCACCGCCGGGAGGTGGTCGGAGCCATTGCCGCGGAGGGCATCGATAATTAGGTCGGTGGCCTCGCGCACCAAGAAGGGCGAGACCAAGGCCAACGCGGCCACGGCAGTGGCGCAGGCAAAAACGGCAAGGTAGTACGGCCACAGCGCACGCGCGCTGCGCATAATGGAAATCAGTGGTTTCATCTCACCCTGTTACTATGCCAGGCCGCCTGCGATGGGTTAGAGTTGGCATATTTCCAGCGATTTCTAAAGGCAAGCGATTTCTAAGGGTAAGACTGTGAGCAAAAAGATCTACGTTGCGGCTGCAGCGTGCAGCGCACTGGTGGCTACCGGCTGTTCAATTCTCCAACCGGAGGAGCAAGGGCTCAACCCCGGTGAGGAGATTGCGGTGACTACCTCGCAGACCCCGGAATACCAGCCGAAGGACACTCCGAATCAGGAGGTCACCTCCAACCTGCGCGCCCCGGTTAGCGATAAGGGCCTGGGCGTGGAGTGGCGCCTGCAGGGGGTTTATGCGGACAGCTACCAGGGCAGTGTGCTTACCATCTTGGTCAAAAACACCAACGAGCTGCCGCTGCCGGTGGACGCCATCGGGGATCCAGTAGTCGAGGTCGCCGACGGCAATGGTGGGTGGACCGCGGTGCCGCTGTTGGGCTACGACCCGGCGGTTAACACCGACGTCATGCCGCCAGGGTTGGACGAGCCTTTGGGCAGCGGGGCATCGACAAACTTGCAGTACCGCATTGGGGCGGCACCAGGCGGGCTGTGGAATGCCCGACTGAGCATAGGCAATGTCACCTGGATAGGGGATTTGAACCTGTGACGGAGCTGGTGGTCCTGGCTGGTCCCGACGGCCAGCCTGTGGGCACCGCGCCGAAGGCCCAGGTGCACACGCATGACACCCCACTGCATTTCGCTTTTTCCTGCTGGGTGCTGCGCGGAGAGCAGGTGCTGCTTACCCGCCGGGCGGTGAGCAAACAGACGTGGCCGGGCGTGTGGACGAATGCCTTTTGTGGCCACCCCGGCCCTGGTGAGGATCCGGTGGCGGCCTTGCTGCGCCGCGCGGACTTTGAGCTGGGCTTGGACGATGCCGCCCTGAGCTCACCCGAGCTGGTGGTTGCTGATTTTTCCTACCGCGCGGTGGATTCAAGCGGCATAGTAGAACACGAAATCTGCCCGGTCTATGTTGCCCAACTGCTCCCGGACGCGCAGCTGCGGCCGAACCCGGCAGAGGTGGACTCTTATGCGTGGGCCCCCATTTCGGCGCTCGTCCGCGCGGTAGAGGCCACCCCCTTTGCCTTTAGCCCGTGGCTGGTGGAGGAATTGGCCCTGCCGCAGTTGCGGGGGCGCCTGGGACTTTAGTCTTCGCTAAACGCCTGTTCCACGTAGTCCAAGGCGCCGTGGGTGAGGGTGGCGGTGGCGGTATCCAGGTCCCAGCGCAGCACCGCATGCTCAGGGCCAAACGGGGTAAATCCTGGCTGGCCGGTGCGGGCGAATTCTTGGAGCCAGTCATTGAGCGGACCCGGTGCAAATAGGGGGTCCAGTTCCTGGCAGTGCAGCGCGGGCTGACCCTGGCGGACAAACTCGAGCATCCAGGTGGGCCCGGGGGCGCCTACTGCGACCTGTTGGACCCAGCGGCGAATGCAGGAGTCGCTAATGAGCTGGCCCACCACCCCGGGTTGCGCGAAGTTGGCCCAGGTGCGCACCGCCTGGCGTCGCATGCCAAAACGCGGGGCCAGGAGGTAGGCCAGCGGGTAGCGGGCAGGGCTGGCGTCATAGCGTGCGCCGAGGTTGGCAAACTCCTGGCGGGTCGAGGTCACCACGATGGGAATGTTCGCGAAATCCTCCGGGTTTAGCGGGTAGGGGCCAAGGGCTATATCAAAACGGTATTTCTTGCGCAGTGCGGCATATCCGCGCGCTAGGCGCTGTGGGGGTAGCGCGCGCAGGCTCTCGCGGGTCAGTGGAATCCCCAGGGCTGCGCGCAGGGTGGCTGCGCGGGCCTCAAAAGGATCCCGGGGAAAACAGGGGGACAGCGCCAGTACCCGGCGAAAGGCGCCACGGTAGTGGTCCCGGCGGCACAACCATAGCGCGATGGTGGCACCGGCGGACTGGCCGATGACGGTGACATTGGTGGGGTCCCCACCAAAGGACTCGATGTTGCGCTGGACCCACTCGAGGCCTTGGGCAACATCATCAATGGCGCGGTAGCGGAAGTAGTTGTCCTCTGGGGCGCTGGAAGAAAAGCGCAGCAGACCGGGCAGTCCCACCCGGTACCCAATTTTAACCAGCACGTAGTCCCCGGCCAGCTGAGGTAGATCCGCGTGGGTGCCGGTTTCAAAACGCCCACCGTGAATGTAGACCATAACCGGCAGCTCCTGGCGCAGCGGATAGGGCGTGCGGATGCTCAAAGCGACATCATCGGGACGCGGGGTGGTGGCGTCTACCTCACCGGAATAATCCAGCGGGGCCGGCGCGGTGAAGGGATCCGGGATGTGGCTATAGCGCAGGGAATGAAAGGTCGCCGTGGCTTGGTTAACTGAGTCTTGGTTAACTGAGTCTTGGTTAACTGTGCCATGAAAAGTGCCGCCGGGGGCGGTTACGGTCACTGGCTGTGTGGGGCAATCCATGCCTTAAAAATATACGGCCAGTTAGAATGGCCGGCATGGAATGGTTGGTGCAAGCCCCCGCGGTGGTGCAAATGGCGGTCGTGCTGCTCACCCTGGTGCCGGTGCTCATCGCGCTGGCCTGGGTGTTGATGTGGGCCGTCGATAAGGTCGCTGCCCACCGGCGTAAGATGGACCACCATGCACAGTGATCCCCGTGAAGGGCTGTGGGACCCGCAGCGCCCCGCGCAGCCCCGCAAGCGCGCCCTGCCTAAATCCCGAGTATCGCTGACCCTGTGGGCGATGTTTGCACTGATCCTCATCGCCGCCCTGGTGGGGCTTATCGCCTAGAGGCCTGGGCCACCTTCTGCCACAGGCGCAACCCCGGCAGATCCTCGAGGAGCACCGGCTGGCCGGCGGCATCGGTCAGCGGCACGCACCAATTGGGGTAGAGCTCATGGGTAGTACCCGGCATATTCTGCGCGCGGCGATCCCCCACCAGGTCCACCAGATTGGTGCACGTGAGCGCACACGGCGTGCCGGCAATGAAGCGGTGGATCTCCACCAACTGCTCCTCCGGCTCCGTGGCGCCTGCGGCTGCCAGCGCGAGCACCCGGTCCATCCACTGGCGCTCGGCGGCAAGTTCTTCTTGCGCCGGGCGGGCCAGCAGGCCGAGCGCGGCACGCAGGGTAATGTGCTCCCCGGCCAGATAGGCTAGCGTGGGGGGCAGATCGTGTGTGCCCGCAGATCCCAGGGCGAGGGCACGGTAATCTTGCTGCGCTAGGGGCTGGGAGTGGTCAGCGGCGTGCTCAAACCACAACACCGCAGTGCCCAGCACCCCACGGGAGGCCAAAGCATCAAGTACCCACGGCTCCAGGGTGCCCAGGTCCTCACCCACCAGCACGGCGCCGGCGCGCTCAGCCTCCAGTGTGAGCACTCCTAGCAGCGCCTCCCAGTCATAGGAGACATATGCGCCCGCAGCGGGGGTACGGCCCCGTGGGATCCAAAACAGGCGGAACAGCCCCAAGATGTGGTCCACGCGCACCCCGCCCGCGTTGCGCAGCACGGTGGCGATGAGCTCCCGCCACGGCTGGTAGCCGGCTTCTGCCAGGCGGCGCGGGTGCCACGGTGGTTGCGACCAGTCTTGGCCTAGTTGGTTGTACTCATCCGGTGGGGCGCCTACCGATGCCGCCGGGGCCAGGTAATCAGCCAGGCTCACCGACTCTGCCCCGCCCGGGTGGATCCCTACCGCGAGGTCCGTCATGAGTCCAATGGACATGCCAGCCTCTTTCGCCTGCGACTGCGCGGCGGCCAATTGCTCGTCGCAGAGGAACTGCAACCACTGGTAGAAGCTGGTGAGGTAATCGAGGGCATCGGCAGACTGGGCCCCTGCGGCCTCGGCACACCACCGCGCAAAGTCATGCAAGGCCTGGCCCTCCCGGGCACAATACTGGCCAAAAGCCTGCGCCCGCTCCGGGCTAAAGTCCACCGCGAAGAGTAGATGCAGGGCCTGGAGCTTTGCTGCGTAAATCTCCGCCCGGTCAATGTGGTCCGCGCTGCGATTGCGCCGGCGCATGGAGGCCGCCAGGGAGGTGACGGTGGCCCGGTCTGTAGCGCTCAGCTGCGCGAGCTCCGGGATGTCCTCAATGCACAAGTAGATCGGGTTGATGTAGCGCCGCGAGGTAGGCAGGTAGGGCGAGTCTTCCACCGGCGGGACTGCCTGCGCAGCGTGGAGCGGGTTAATTAGCAGGAAGTCCGCGCCTGCCTGCGCGGTGGTGGCGGCAAGCTCGCCCAGATCGTGGAAGTCTCCCATGCCCCAAGACTGCCGCGAGCGCACTGAATACAGCTGCGCCATCACTCCGGAGCGCGGGTGCTCCAGCAGGCTGGCAGTAGTACTCAGGCGCTGAGGCGTGATAATCAGCGGGCAGGACTGCGTGCCGGTGCCAGGGGAATCTAGATGCAGGGTGTGGTAACCCAGCGGCAGGTCGGTAGGCAGGGCGAAGGTTGCCTCCCCCCACAGCGTGCCTGCGACATCGGCCGGAGGGGCATCGTTAGTCCCCTGCACTGGAAAGGCCTCCCCGCCGCCTTCGAGCGCAATACGCAGCCGGGCAGGATCCCCGTGGTGGACATGGACGGCGAACTCCTTGGCCACGCCTTCTTGGGCCACCACGCACGCAGGCAGTGGAGTAGAGGAGCGCTCTAGGTACTCCGCGTAGAGCAGCCCGGTCAGCTCCTCATCACTGGGCTGGGAACTGACCGGCACTCCCAGGGCGTTGAGGGTAAACAGGAGCGAGGACATGGGGGTGGTCATGTACTCGCCGCCGGCGGAAGTATAGCCGGTGGCCACGCCGTAACGGGAGGCGAGCTGGGAGATCAAATCAACATTGGTCACCCCTCGTATTGTGCCACGGTATTGTGCCACGGCAGCCAACTTGTCCGGTGAATTGCCGTTCGGGGGGCGCAGGCGTCCTTGCTAAGGTGTGTAGAAAAGCTATGCCTGAACAAGTCATACCTGAAGCTGTGAAAGGACGGTTCCCATGAGCTTGCAGGAATCCCATACCCCCGCGCCATTTGACATTGAGCCAGGAGAAACCTGCCTCACCGCCATGATGGATACCGCCAAAGCCCGCCCGCACGGGGTGATGTTTACCCGCCCGGCTAACTATGAATGGGTCAATGTCACCGCCAAAGAATTTGTGGCAGAAGTATTCGACGTGGCCAAGGGCATTATTTCCGCTGGCGTGGGCAAGGGCGACCGCGTGGCGCTGCTGGCTGCCACGCGCTATGAGTGGACGCTGTTCGACTACGCCATCTGGGCCGCCGGGGCGGTGTCGGTGCCCATTTATCCCTCTTCTTCGCTGTCGCAAATCCAGTGGATTATCGAAGATTCCGGCACGGTGCTGGCGATCACGGAAACCCGGGATCACTCTGAACTCATGCGCCACCTGGTGGTGGGCGAAGACGGCGAGCCCGGCATTAAAGGGTCGCCGTCGAAGTTGCGCCGGATCCTAGAGATTAATTCCTCCGCCGTGGACACCCTGAAGTTCGAGGGGCGCGAGGTTAGCGATGAGCAGGTGTGGGAGCGGATTGACTCCACCACCACCGAAGACCTGGCCTCCCTGGTCTATACCTCCGGTACCACCGGCCGACCCAAGGGCTGCATGATTACCCACCGCAACTGGCTGGCCCAGGTGCGTGGCCTGCTAACCAACCCCATTGGTGCCATTGCCGTTCCGGGGGCGCATGTGCTGACATTCCTGCCCCTGGCCCACGTCCTGGCGCGGGCGGTGTCCCTGGCGGTTACCGTGGGCGGGGCCTCCCAGAACCACTGGTCAGACTTTTCTACCATTTCCATCGAGTTCGCCCGCTCGCGGCCGAACCTGATTTTGGGCGTGCCGCGCGTGTTTGAAAAGGTCCGCAACTCTGCGGCCGCTAAGGCAGCCGATGGCGGGGCCATCAAGCGCGGCATGTTTGCTGCTGCCGAAGCCACTGCAATTGAGTACTCCAAGGCCCTGGATACCCCGGATGGCCCCTCGAAGACGCTTGTGGCCCGCCACAAGGTCTTTGACCGCCTGGTCTACTCCAAGATTCGCGCCGGGGTGGGCGGTTCGGTGAAGTATTGCATCACCGGCGGATCGGCCATGAGCAAGGACCTGCTGCACTGGTTCCGCGGCATCGGGGTGCCCATCTATGAAGGCTATGGGCTCACTGAGGTTGCGGCAGCAGCCTGTGTGGACTTCGTTGATCAGAGCATTGGCACTGTGGGCCCGCCGCTGGAGGGAGTGACCATCCGCATTAATGAAGACGGCGAGATTCTGATCAAAGGCGATATTGTCTTCGATGGCTACTGGAATAACCCAGAGGCCACTGCGGAGGCCATGGAAGATGGCTGGTATAACACCGGAGACTTAGGCGAGCTAGATGATGACGGCAAGCTGATTATTACCGGGCGCAAGAAGGACTTGATTGTCACCGCCGGTGGCAAGAATGTCTCTCCTGGCCCCATGGAGGACATTTTGCGCGGGCACCCCCTGATTTCTCAGGCCATGGTGGTCGGTGACGGCAAGCCATTTATCGGGCTGCTGGTGACTTTGGATGAGGAAGCGCTCAGGCGCTGGCGTTTGGACCACAACATTCCGGAGTCGCGTTCGCTCAAAGAGCTGGCCACGGATGCCGCCCTGCGGGCAGAAATCCAAGACGCCGTCAACCAGGTCAATGCCACCGTGTCGCAGGCGGAGGGCATTAAGAAGTTCTACATTCTAGAAACCGACTTGACGGAGGAGGAAAACGAGCTCACCCCCACCATGAAGGTCAAGCGCAACGTGGTGGCGCAACGCTACGCCAGCGCCATCAATCACCTCTACAAGCGGGGCTAGCTCCTGCTGCTGCGGTGGGGTGCGCAACATTCCTGTGAAAAGCTTCGGAGTGTCATCCGGGGCACGGGCTCAACGTGGCATAGAGTTGCATTCCGTTACACAAAGTCTCAACCTGAAGTTCAGGTTGGGGCTAGTTGCTGATCTCTTTCAGGAAGGAGCCCACGGGGTGCACAAACTAGCCGCCGAGCTACGCCACCGCGAGCTCACCCAAGAGATCTACAACATCGGCGATGAAGTAGTTGAATACATCGAGCACCTCATCGAAGCCATTGAGGACTGGGATGCCGAGCTAGCGATTGACTGCCTGGCGGAACTGGGGGAGATTGTCGATGACGCCCGCCGGGATTCCGGCCGCGTGGTGGGCGAGCTCATTGGCTTGCGCCAAGCCCTGGTGTCCGGGGTCCGCGCCGGCACCATTTCAGCCGCGGTGACAGGGGAGTTCGATATTGAGCCCCCGCGCGATGTCACCGCCCGCACCCTGGAGCTGAAGTTCCCCTTGGAAGGCCCGCAGGTGATTTCGGAGCTGGCCTACGCGCTGCGCGGGCGCACAGACACCGTGCTGACGTATCTGCGCGAAATGGTGGACTACGTGCTTGAGCAGACCGATGCCGTGGCCCGCAACCTGGACATGATCTCCTTGCCCCAGCTCTACCGCCGCTCCGGGCAGTCCGTGGTGGTTGCCGTGGAGGGGTGGCTGCACACTGTGGCACGCTCCAACCCGGCGTATGTGCGCACCATGCGCGGGCATAACCCGCCGCCGTTCCTGGAGGAGCGTGCCCGTATCAATGCCATCGTGGCCAAGGTGGCAGCCAAGCGTGCCGCCGCCCGCAAGAAGGGCCAGACGGCCTAGATTCTTCCTAGCTGCCCGCCTGATCGAGCTGCTGCGTAATTTGCGGCCACAACTGGCCCATGATGTCATCCCACGTCAAAATCCACACGGCATTATCCTTCTCTGCGCGGCCAACGACCACCAGTTGCTCGCCGCGAGCGCGCATGTGGTCGAGGGTATGGGCCACCGTGGTGGAGCCAGCCACCGACAGGGCTGGGCGGCTAAAATCCAGGGCGCGCGCATTTGGCGGCGCCAGCAGCGTATCGCGTACATGCACCGTGCGCGGAATGCGCGAACCCTTGGCAAAAATCAGCACTCGCATGATGTGCTTGCGGCGCACCAGGTCCTGGAGGTCGGCCACAGTGGCATCGGAAGGCAAGGGCACAATCTCAGAGCCATGCTCGCGGGCCAAGGCCCCGGCCGTGGAGTTCTCTAAATTAATCACGCCGGTGATCTGGTTGGCGGAATCATCATCCATAGCCCCGGTTAGGCGCGAGTGCTCCACCAGGGACCGCAGAGTATTGACGTCATAGCCGCCAGCCCCCGCCCGGTCTACCGGTTCCTCGCCCGCACGGCGCACCATGCGATTGGCCACGGTGTTGATCCACACCAGCAAGGGGCGGAAGAGCCAGATAAAGCCGCGAGCGGGCACCGCAATGACTTGCAGGGCGGTCTCTGGGTGGGCAATGGCCCAGGACTTAGGCGCCATCTCTCCGATAACCAGGTGCAAGAAGGTGACAATGAAGAGCGCCAGGATGAAGGAGGCCACATCGGCGATAGCCACCGGCAACCCAATGGCTTCTAGTGGGCCCATGAGTAAGTGGTGTACCCACGGCTTGGTTACCGCGCCCAACAGGAATGTAGCCGCGGTAATGCCCAACTGGGCACCGGCAAGCATGATGGTCAACTCGTTGAGGGAGCGCAGGCCGGCACGGGAAGCCCGGGAGGTTTCCGCGGTTTCTTCCAGCCGGTTGCGTTTTGCACCCATCAGGGAAAACTCGATGACCACAAAGAACGCGGAGGCAATAATGATGAGGATGGTAAGCAGCAGATTAGTCATGGTTGGCCTCCTCGTCGCGGTCTACTTCTACCAGCTCTAGTGCCAGGGAGGAGGGCACATGCCGGTCTATTTCTTCCACGCGCACGCGCAGCTTGCGCAAGGGGGCCTCATCGCCTTCCACCCAATCCTCCGGCTCCGCCTCCAGGTCGATGACGTGCTCCTCGCCTTCTTCCGGTAGGGAAGAGGAGTGGGCGATGAGTAGGCCCGCCACGGTCTCGTAGTCTCCCGCAGGCAGGTCGTGGCCAATGGCACGCTCTATCTCATCGATGGGCGTATCGCCATCGACTATCCAGTGCGACTCGTCTTGCTCGGTGATCTCCTCAGATTCTTCCAAGTCATGTTCGTCTGTGACATCGCCCAGGATCTCCTCGGCCAAGTCCTCCATGGTGACAATGCCCACGAAGCCGCCGTATTCATCAATCACGCACGCTAGCTTCGAGCCGGATTCGCGCAGCTGACGCACCGTATCTGGTAGGGACATCAGCTCGGGGACCACCACTGGTTCTTGCATCAGCTCAGTTACCGGACGGCTGGGTTCTAACTCAGTTTCGAGCACGTCATAGAGGTGCACCACACCAATGGGATTGTGCTCTCCATCAATAACGGGATAGCGAGTGTGGCTAGTGGCCATGAGCTGGCGTACCTGCTCAATGGTGGTCTCAGGGTCTACCACATCGACCCGGGAGCGCGGGATCATCGCGTGGCCGGTGTCATGGTCCGGAAAATCCAGTAGGCGGTCGAGCACCATGTAGGTTTCCTCATCCAAGTCACCCGTTTCATGGGAGGCGTCCACGATGGACTCCAAGTCATCTGTGGTCGCGGAAGAATCTACGTCCTCTACTGGTTCAATGCCCACCAGCCGCAGCAGCGCGTTGGAGGAGTACTCAAAGAAGTGGATCAGCGGACCAAAAATTTTCAGGTACCACTGTGTGGAGCCGGCGAGGAAGAGCGCTGACTTTGTGGGGGCGGCGATGGTGTAGTTCTTCGGAAAGAGTTCCGCAAAGATCATGGTGGCCACTGTGGAAAACGCCAGGGCCAATACGGTGCCCACGGTAACCGAAATGGTGGCGGGAACTCCCACCCCGCCCAGCAGGGTGCCCAGTCCCTGACCCACCAGTGGCTCGGCCACGTAGCCAATCAACAGGCCGGTGACCGTGATGCCCAGTTGTGCCCCGGAGAGCATGAAGGACGTTCGCTTGGTGATGCCCAGGGCGCGCTGGGCTTGCTTGTCCCCTTGGGCTGCCATGGTGCGCAAGGTGGCACGGTCCACGGACATGAAGGCAAATTCTTGGGCCACGAAGTAGGCGTTGGCCACGATGATGAGCGCGATCACGGCGACGCCCGCCGCAATCATGAGTACTGCAGACCACATAAGTTATTCCCCGTTTCGCGCCAAAAGCGGGTGCGTGTGGGCGGAGAAACGGGGACTTCGACTCGGAGGTTCCACCGGGGCAGTGCCTTTCATTCAGATAACGTATGGGGAAGTAGAAGGTGAGAAACGATAAAAGATGAGAAACACAGTACACGCACGCTAGGGTGTTTTGCTATGACCGCTGACTTTGGGCTGTATATCCACGTCCCTTTCTGCGCCACGCGCTGCGGATATTGCGACTTTAACACTTATACCCCGGGGGAACTCGGTGGCCAGGACTTAGTTTCTGGCTACCTCGACGCTCTGGATAGGGAACTCGAATTGGCAGCTGCGCAGGTGGACGGGCGCCAAGCCCAGACAGTGTTCATAGGCGGTGGCACTCCGTCACTGCTGGGTGCGCAAGGTCTGGCACGCATACTGTCCACCGCCCGCCGCACCATTGGCCTGGCCCCAGACGCGGAAGTCACCACCGAATCCAACCCGGAATCAACCTCCCCAGAGTTTTTTGCAGGCCTGCGGGAAGCCGGATTCACCCGCATCTCCCTGGGCATGCAGTCTGCCGCTAGCCATGTCCTTGCCGTGTTAGAGCGCGCCCATACCCCGGGGCGCGCCTTTGCGGCTGTGCGCCAGGCGCGGGAAGCGGGCTTTGACCACGTGAACTTGGACATGATCTACGGCACCCCAGGTGAAAGTGATGCCGATGTCCACCACACCCTAGACCTGGTCTTAGACTCCGGGGTAGACCACGTTTCTGCCTACTCGCTCATTGTCGAAGACGGCACCCGCATGGCCCGCAAAGTGCATAAGGGACTGCTACCCGCCCCGGATGAAGACGTGCTGGCCCGGCGTTATGAGCTCATAGCCCAGCGCCTGGAGGGCCACGGCTACCAGTGGTATGAGGTCTCCAATTGGGCCCTCGAGGGCGGGCGCTGTGAACACAACCGCATCTACTGGCAAGATGGCGACTGGTGGGGCGCTGGACCCGGCGCCCACTCCCACCTGGGCCAACGGCGTTTCTTTAACCTTAAGCACCCGCGTCGCTACATCGAGACCCTGGCCGCGGGGCAGCTGCCCATCGCGGAGGAAGAAACCCTCACCGCTACCGACCGCCATACGGAAAAAATCATGCTGGGCCTCCGCCTGCGCGAAGGGATTCCGCAGGGGTGGCTGGATGGGGCATCGGCAGACACGCAACGTCACTACATTGCCCGCGGCCTGCTGGAGCTGGAGCAAGGCCACCTGCGGCTGACCAAGCCGGGCAGGCTGCTGGCGGACGGCATCATCACAGACCTGCTCCTGGCGGAAGAATCTCCGCACGCAACGCCAACTGCGTAGAGTAGAGGCCATGTCTAGCACTACCGAAGCCCGCCGTAAGGAAGTCCTGCGCGCCATTGTCTCGGACTTTATCGCTAGCCAGGCCCCGGTGGGGTCCAAGGCGTTGCTGGAGCGCCACCAACTGGGTGTTTCCAGCGCGACCATTCGCAATGACATGGCGGTCTTGGAGGAAGCAGGCCTCATTGCCCAGCCGCACTCGTCTTCTGGCCGCGTCCCCACGCAGGCCGGCTACCGGCAGTTCGTGGATAATATCGAAGACGTCAAGCCGCTAAGCCGCGCCGAGCGCGCTGCCATTATCTCCTTTTTGGAAGAAGGCGTTGACCTCGAAGATATTCTGCGCCGCTCCGTGCGCTTGTTGGCACAGCTGACCAAGCAGGCCGCAGTGGTGGCCCTGCCCAATTTGGAGGTCTCCCGGGTGCGCCACTGCGAGGTGGTGGCGCTATCTCCCGTGCGCCTGCTGCTGGTGCTGATTACGGACAATGGCCGGGTAGACCAGCGCAACGTGGAACTAGACGCCCTCATTGATGTCGAGCAGGTCCACCACCTGCGCGAGGTGCTCAATAACGCCTTGGTGGGAAAGACCATGGTGCAGGCCTCCGTGGAGTTGACCTCCCTGATGGAACAAGCACCCCCGGACATCGCCCGCCACGTGCTCAAATGTGCCACTACCCTCATGCACACCTTGGTGGAGCAGCCCTCAGACAGGCTGATTATCGCCGGAGCTTCCAACCTGACCCGGGTAACCCAGGATTTCTTGCAGGGCCTGCCCGGCATCATCGAGGCCATGGAGGAGCAGGTAGTGGTGCTTAAGCTGCTGAGCAACTTGCCGGAGTTGGGTAATGTCTCCGTGGTTATCGGCGAGGAACACGAAGAGGACCGGCTGCGTAGTTCCTCCGTGGTGGCCACTGCGTATGGCAGCGCTAGGCCTTTGGGCGGCATGGCGGTGGTGGGGCCGACATTTATGGACTACCCGGGAACAATTTCTAAGGTCAGTGCTGTTGCACGGTACGTGGGCGATATTGTGGCCGGTGAATAATCTAGCCCCGCCGGCGAGTAGACTGCTTTAAGCTTTAATTCCTCACTAGTTCTCAACACTAGAATTCACCACTAGATTTTCGAGCAAAAGGACTGATTTTTCACAGTGGCACGTGATTACTATGGCATCCTGGGCGTAGAAAAGGACGCCACGGAGCAGCAGATTAAGAAGGCCTACCGCAAGCTGGCCCGCAAATACCACCCCGACGTCAACCCGGGAGATGAGGAGGCGGCAGAGAAGTTCCGGGAGATTTCCGTGGCGCAGGAGGTGCTGCTGGACCCGGATAAGCGCGCAATTGTGGACCAGGGTGGGGATCCGCTAGACCAGCAGGGCGCGGGCGGTTTCTCCGGCTTTGGTTCCGGGGGGTTGGGTGATATTTTTGCGGAGTTCTTCGGCGGTGGCGGGGCGGGCACTCGGGGTCCGCGGTCGCGGGTGCAGCCGGGCAGCGACGCGCTGTTGCGTACCGCGGTGACTCTGGAGGAGGCGTTTAGTGGTGTGAAGCGCTCTGTCACCGTGGACACGGCGGTGCTGTGCGATAACTGCCATGGGGCGGGCTCGGCTGATGGTTCCAAGCCGGTGACGTGTTCCGGTTGCGGGGGCGCCGGCCAGGTGCAGTCTGTGCAACGCTCCTTCCTGGGCAATGTGATGACCACCCATGATTGCCCGCAGTGCCAGGGTTTTGGGGAGACCATCCCTAATCCTTGCCCCCAGTGCGGTGGGGATGGCCGGGTGAAGAAGCGCCGTGATCTGACCATTAATATCCCGGCCGGTATCCGCGATGGCATGCGCATCCGCATGGCCTCCCAGGGTGAGGTTGGCCACGGCGGCGGGCCTGCCGGCGATCTGTATGTGGAGGTCCATACCCAGCGCCACCGCGTCTTTGAGCGCGATGGGGATGATCTGCATGTGACCATCCGTGTGCCCATGGTGGATGCCGCCCTGGGCACCAGCTTGACCCTGCAGCATTTGGACGGCGAGGAGCTGACCATCGAGATCGCTCCAGGCACCCAGCCAGGCCAGGCCATTGAGCTTGCCGATGCCGGCTTTACCCGCGTGCGTTCCCAAGGCCGGGGTACCCTTTATGCCCACGTTGATGTGCAGGTGCCCACGGAGCTTGACGCCACCACCCGCGAGTTGTTGGAGCAGGTGCGCAAGGTCTCCCAGCATGGTGCGGCGGTGCATACGGAAGACGAAGAAGAGTCCTTCTTCGACCGGATTCGCGCGAAGTTCCGCCGATGAGCCTGCCGGTGTTCCGCCACCCGGATTTACGTGGCGCGCAGCCTGGCCAGCCGGTGGGCATTGATGGGGCAGAGGGCCGCCACGCGGTAACCGTCAAGCGCATTGCTCCGGGCGAGCAGGTGCAGTTTGCCGATTCCGCCGGGCGCACCGCCACTGTTAGCGTCACCGAGGTCCGGGGCAAGGATGTGCTGGTGGGCACCGTGGAGGAGGTAGCCCACGAGGAGCTGCCACGGCCGCAGGTGGTGGTGGTCCAGGCAATACCGAAGTCAGAGCGTGCCGAGCTGGCCGTGGATCTGGCCACGCAGGCCGGGGCGGATGAGATTATTGCCTGGCAGGCGCAGCGTTGCGTGGCCAAGTGGGATGCCAAGAAGGCTCCGAAGGCCCTAGCCAAGTGGCAGGCTGCGGCCCAGGCTGCTGCTAAGCAGGCGCGACGGGCGCGGGTGCCGGAGGTATCCGGGCCGTTGACTACCGCGCAGTTGGCTCAGGAGTTGCAGTGCCGCTGTGATGAGGGCGCGGTGGTCTATGTGCTTCATGAGGAAGCCACTCAAGGCATCAAGGACGTGGACCTGGATGCGGACGTGGTGGTACTGGTGGTGGGCCCGGAAGGGGGCATCGGCAGTGATGAGCTTGCGGCCTTGCCGGGGCAGGCGGTGAAGTTGGGCCCGCAGGTGGTGCGCACCGCAGCGGCGGCCATGGTGGCCCTGGCGGCGATTGGGGTGCGGACAACCCGCTGGTAGATTGGTAGCCGTGCCAATTATTAGCAGAAATGTTGAGCTCAACCCCGCCCACGTGGCCACCGTGCTGGGCACGGCGGATGAGAACCTCCGAGTACTAAACAATGTGCTAGATGCCGATCTTTTTGCCCGCGGGACCACTGTGTCCATCACGGGCCCTGATTTTGAGGTCGCCCGGGCGGTGCGCGCGGTAGAAGAGCTGGAGTCCCTGGCCCGCCGCGGGCACGCGGTCTCTGCGCAGGCGGTTAAACACACGGTGGAGCTGGTCAGCGTGGAGGCTCCGGAATCTGTTTCCGCGCGCCTGGCGGCGGACATTGTGACCCGCCGCGGCAAGGCGGTGCGTCCGAAGACGCTGGGCCAGGCGCAGTATGTGCAGGCGATTGATGAGCACACGGTGGTTTTCGGGGTGGGCCCAGCCGGTACGGGCAAGACGTACCTGGCGGTAGCCAAGGCGGTGCAGGCTTTGCAGGCCAAGCAGGTCAGCCGCATTATTCTGACCCGTCCGGCGGTTGAGGCTGGGGAGAAGCTGGGCTTTTTGCCCGGTACTTTGGGCGATAAGATCGACCCCTATTTGCGCCCGCTGTATGATGCCCTGCGGGACATGCTGGATCCGGAGATGATCCCGAAGCTGATGGAATCCGGGATCATTGAGGTCGCCCCGCTGGCGTATATGCGCGGGCGCACGCTCAATGATGCCTTTGTGATCTTGGATGAGGCCCAAAACACCACCGCCGCGCAGATGAAGATGTTCCTCACCCGTCTGGGTTTTGGCACCACGATGGTGGTAACCGGGGATGTCTCTCAGGTGGATTTGCCGCGCGGTCAAGTCTCTGGGCTCAAAGCAGTGCGCCGGATTTTAGAGGGGATACCGGATATACATTTTGCGGACTTGGGCTCTGCGGACGTGGTGCGCCACGGATTGGTCAGCCGGATTGTCAGCGCGTATGACGCGGCCGAGCAGGCCCGGGCAGTTGAGGAAGCTGGGAAGGACTAGACGATGAGCATTGAGTTTCTTAACGAGTGCGGTTTTGGGGGCGTCAATGAGGAGATGCTGATTGATGTCGCCTCCTTTGCTTTTGGGCGCATGGACGTCCACCCGGATGCTGAGTGCACCATTACCGCGGTGGACGTGGAGACCATGGCGGATCTGCACGTGCGGTGGATGGACTTGGAAGGCCCCACGGACGTGATGAGTTTCCCCATGGATGAGCTCACCCCGGGCATGTCTGGGGCGGGGCGTCCCGATACCCCCGAGCCCGGCCCTGCCATGTTGGGCGATATTGTGCTGTGCCCCGAGTTTGCCCTGCGCCAGGCAGAGGCCGCCGGGCATTCCTTGGGCCATGAGCTGGCGCTGCTGACGGTGCATGGTTGTCTGCATCTTTTGGGCTATGACCATGTCACCCCGGCGGAGGAGAAGGAGATGTTCGGCCTGCAGAATGAGCTGCTGGCGGATTGGTATGATGACCTCGCGGCGCGGGGGGTAAGTTACCAGCCTAAGCCCAGCGGGCCAAAGGCTTTCCCTGATGCCGCCGAGCGTGCCGAGTTAGACAAGCAGGTCCCCGGCGGGGGGATCCCCGCGTTGGGGGAGAGCTTGCAGCAACCAGGGCAGGCGTAGGAAGATAAGCGCCATGAATATCCTTTCCATCCAGTCGCACGTGACTTTTGGCCACGTGGGCAACTCGGCCGCCGTCTTTCCGCTGCAACGAGCAGGCCATGAGGTGTGGCCCATCCACACCGTCAATTTTTCTAATCACACCGGTTACGGCGACTGGGGCGGGCCGCTGACCCCGGCCAGTGAGGTCACGGCGATTGTCGATGGCCTTGAGCGCCGCGGGGCGCTGGAGCAGGTGGACGCGGTGCTGTCTGGCTACCAGGGTGGTGCGGATATTGCTGGGGCGATTGTGGAGACCGTGCGTCGCGTCAAGGAGGCTAATCCGAATGCTCTCTATGCTTGCGATCCGGTGATGGGCAACGCCAAGTCTGGCTGTTTTGTTTCAGATGAAATCCCGCCGCTGCTGCGCGATAAGGTGGTGCCGGTTGCAGACATCATCACCCCCAACCAGTTTGAGCTGGGTTTCTTGACGGGCCAGGAGACCACCACCCTGGAGCAAACCTTAGAGGCCGTCCGCGCGGCCCAGGAGATTGGCCCGCGCACGGTGTTGGTGACCTCGGTGCTGCGCCCGCAGACCCCGGAGGATTCCATTGAGATGCTGGCGGTAGATGGCCAGCGTGCCTACCTGGTGGCCACCCCGCGCCTGCCGTTTAAGCGCAATGGCTCCGGGGATGTGACCGCTGCGTTGTTTACCGGCCACTACACCGCCACCCGCGACGCTCAGCTGGCGCTGGCGCGCACTGCCTCCTCCATCTTTGACCTGCTGCAGCTGACCTATGAGGCAGAGGCCACTGAGCTGGCTCTGATTGAGTCGCAAGAGTACTTTGCCTCCCCGCGCCTGCAGTTTGAGGTCCAAGAGCTGGGGTAAGCTAAGGCCTAATGAATTCGCATAGTTTCCTTGATACCCCGGAGGGCTTCCGCTCCGGTTTCGTTTCCTTTGTCGGACGCCCCAACACCGGCAAGTCCACTCTGACTAATGCGCTGGTGGGGCAAAAGATTGCCATTACAGCGGACCAGCCGGAGACCACCCGCCACACTATCCGTGGCCTGGTGCACCGGGATGACTGCCAGATCGTGGTGGTGGATACCCCGGGCCTGCACCGCCCGCGCACTTTGCTGGGCGAGCGCCTTAACGCCGTGGTCAAGGAAACCTACGCGGATGTTGACGTCATTGGGTTGACCATTCCCGCGGATGAAAAGATTGGGCCCGGTGACCGGTGGATTTTAGAAAACGTGCGCCAGGTCGCGCCCAAGACCAAAATTATTGGGATTGTGACCAAGTTGGATAAGGGCACCCGGGACCAGGTGGGTGCCCAGCTGCTGGAGCTGCACCAGCTGCTTAGCTCTCACGATGAAGACGCGGTGGTCATCCCGGTCTCCGCCGTGGAGCAGGTGCAGTTAGAAGAGCTGGTGGGCGTTATCCGCGACGCCCTGCCGGAGGGGCCTAAGTTCTACCCAGATGATCACGTCACGGATGAGGACGTAGAAAAGCGTATTGCAGAGCTTATCCGTGAAGCAGCTTTGGCGGGGTTGAAGGACGAGCTGCCGCACTCGGTGGCGGTGGATATTGATGAGATGCTCCCGGATGAGGACCGCCCGGGAGTGCTTAATATCCACGCGATCATGTACTTGGAGCGCCCCGGCCAGCAGCGCATTATTGAGGGCAAGGACGGCCGCCGTTTCCGGCGCATAGTGGGCAATGCTCGCAAGGAGATCATGGCCCTGCTGGGGCAAAACGTGTACTTGGACCTGCGCATCAAGGTGTTAAAGAACTGGCAGTCGGACCCGAAGTTCTTAGGCCGCCTGGGGTTCTAGAAGCCGGTGGCCAGGGATAGTTTCCGCGACCGGGCCGTGGTCATTCGCAGCTATGACTTTGGCGAGGCCGATCGCGTGATCGTCTTGCTCACCCGCGCCCACGGTGTGGTGCGTGCGGTGGCCAAGGGTGTGCGCCGGGCCAAGTCACGTTTTGGCTCCCGGCTGCAGTACTTTGTGGAGCTGGACGTCCAGTTCTACCAGGGCCGTAACTTGCACACGATTACCCAGGCGGACACGCTGGCCTACTTTGGGGCGGGCATTATTGAAGACTATGACCGCTACGCCTGCGCTTGCGCGGCCCTGGAGATTGCAGAAAAGCTCAGCGGGATGGAGGCTGATGAGGATCCCTATCTTTACGATGCCCTCGTGGCCGCCCTTGCTGCCTTCCAGCGCCAGGATCCCACCCAGGTCCTGGATCGCTTCCTTTTACAGTCCATGCGCCATGCCGGCTGGGCGCCGCAGCTCTTTGAGTGTGCGGCTTGCCAGGCCCCGGGTCCGCACCACGCCTTCCACCCGGCTGTCGGTGGGGCCGCGTGCGTGCAGTGTCGGCCCCCAGGGGCAGCGGAGGTGGACCCGGAGACTCTCCACCACCTGTGGCTGCTGTTGCAGGGCTACCACTCGCAGGCGACGCCAGAGCAGGTGACGCAGGGACACAGGCTAGCTAGGGCGCATCTGCAGTGGCACATTGAGTCTAAGGTGGCTGCGCTGAGTGTGTTGGAGCATGAAGGCAGTAAGATGGGCAGGCGTGACTACGCCTGATCCCAATCGTGTTCTTCATCCGCCGCAGATCCCGGTGGAGTTTTTGCCCCGCCACGTGGCCCTAGTGATGGACGGCAATGGCCGTTGGGCCCAGGAGCGCGGCATGGAGCGAACGGAGGGGCACAAGCGGGGAGAGGCCGTGCTGCTCGACGTGGTGGATGCTTGCCTGGCGCTGGGTATCCCGTACCTGTCGGCCTATGCCTTCTCCACGGAGAACTGGCGGCGTAGCCCCCAGGAGGTGCGCTTTTTGATGGGCTTTAACCGCGACGTGCTGCGCCGCCAACGTCAGTGGCTGCACGAGCGCGGGGTGCGCGTGGTGTGGGCGGGCCACCGGCCGCGCCTGTGGCGTTCCGTTATTAAGGAGCTAGAAGCCGCAGAGGAGCTGACCAAGGATAACACCGCCATGACCTTGGTCATGTGCGTCAACTACGGCGGGCGCGCGGAATTGGTGGACGGCGTGCGCGAAATTGCCGCCAAGGTGGCTGCCGGCCAGCTGTCGCCCGCAGCGATTGATGAGGAGCTGATTGGACAGCACCTCTATGACCCGGATATGCCGGACGTGGACCTGTTTCTCCGCCCGTCCGGGGAGAAGCGGACCTCGAATTTCTTGCTGTGGCAATCTGCGTACGCGGAGATGATTTACCAGGACAAGCTCTTCCCGGACTTCAGCCCGGAGGACCTCTTCGCTGCGGTGGAGGAGTACGCCCGCCGGGATCGCCGCTTCGGTAAGGCTTAGATTTAAGCCTTAACCCCGACAGTCGGGGCACACGCCGAAGACTTCGGCGTCATGGCCTGTGAGCTCGAAGCCGTGCTGGCTGGCTATCTGCTTGGCCCAGGACTCGATGGGCCCGCCATCAATTTCTTTGGTCTTGCCGCATTGGGTGCACACCAGGTGGTGGTGGTGCTTTTCGCTGTCGCAGTGGCGGTAGAGGGTTTCCCCGCCGGGCATGTGCAGGGCATCAACAGCATCAATTTCTGCCAGCGATTGCAGGGTGCGATAAACGGTGGTCAGGCCCACTTTCTCCTTGCGCTGCTGGAGTTCGCCGAAGATCTCCTTGACGGAGGCAAACTTGTCCATGTCCCGCAAGACCTCCACCACAGCGGTGCGCTGTTTGGTGTTGCGGGCCCCTAATTTGGGAATGGTGGAATTGAGGGTCATACCGGACATCTTACCCGACTTGGCTCATTTTAGTGCGGAAGTCAGGCTTGGGTGATGGCGTTGAGGAGTTGTTGGACGTCAGGGGGCAGTGGTGTGGCGGCGTGGATGGTGGTGCCGTTGAGTTTGAGTTCGAAGGTTCGGTATTTTTTCAGGGTTCGTACCAGGCGTTTGATGCTTTTGCCTGTGGCCGTTTCCATCATCTGACTGATTGCTAGAGCGGCCATGACGATGTTGAGGTGGGCGTTTATAGAGTCTTCGGTTCGCGCGTAGATCGGGCGGGCTTTGAGATCGGACTTTGACATTCGGAACGATTTTTCAATGTTGAGCAGATGTCTGTAGGCGCGGAGCACCTCGGGTGCGGGCATCGATGTGAGCGTCGTTTCGTAGCCTTTAATCCCAGCTAAGGCCCTATGTTTGGTGGCCAGTTCGTAGTTGACCTTTTTATTTGGGGCTTTGAGATCGATGTATCGATTACGTTTGATCGCTACTTTGCCTTCTACTGCTCGGGCAGCCTTGGCTAGCTGCTCGTCGATGCCGCGCACTGTTCGTCGAGCCCGATCGTAGGAGTAGTGAAAGTGAGTAACAGAATCCGGCTTGCCTGTTGTGGCATGGCGTCGATCTGTGTAGGAAGGCTGGGACCATATTTGCCCGTGAGTGTAGTCCTGGCCAGGATGTTCCTGTTTCCACTGGGTGATCACCTCAGGCAGGGAGGGGACTTTGGTAGAAAGGATGTAATCTAGCCCCGCCTCAACGATAGCTGTCTTGTTCTCGGCTGAAAACATGCCCGCATCAGCAACAATCGTGACGCGGTCGAGATTGTACGCAGACTGAAAAGCCCGGATCATCGGTAACAACGTGTGCGTTTCGGCTTTGTTGCCTTCATAGGCCCCGATATGTAGTGGGAAGCCCGTGGCATCGGTTAGCAGGCCTACCAGGATTTGAGGTTCGACTCGGCGTTCTTTCGAAAAGCCGGATTTACGCAGGTCATCTGGAGTATCAGTTTCGAAATACAGCGTGGTCACGTCGTATAAGACGAAGCTTCCTGCACCGATACCAGCATGGCGAGCTAAGGCTTGAGACAAAATCTCACGAAATGACTCTGTAGCGTAGCTGGCTAAATGCCGTTTGATTGTGGCATAAGTGGCACTTACCACGCCAACTTCGGCCAAAGTCTCAATCGAATCCAGCTTGGAACCTGGCTGAATAATCCGCGCGCGAACTAGATTGGCAAAAACCTGGTCGCCACCAGTGGCAACATCAAATCCAAGCCGCTGGTAGCACGAGTCAATGCACTCTAAAAGGACACCAGCCTTTTGGGAACTCACCGGTAACGGATTGTCTTTCGACCCACTACCTGCAGGCGCATTCCTATCGTCAAGCCCTAAATCGAGGCAGAGTTGATCCCCATCAATCACGCGTTGAGCTTCAGCTTTCAACAACGCTAGCTCATAGTCATCGTGGGCAGAGCCGATATGCTTCATCGCCTTTTTACCTGCACGTTCTTCTAACACCACCTGCACAGCAGTAGCACCTGAGGCGGTGGTAACGGTACGAATATACGGGCTCACAAAAATCACATTACAACCAACCCCGCCCCCTACCCCCTTAGTGCGGAAAAACCCGACCCCGCAAGACCAAAACTGCAGGCCTACGTGTCAAGGGTTAATTTAATCACACCCTGATGAGCCAAGTCAGGAATTTCTGCCAGCGATTGCAGGGTGCGATAAACGGTGGTCAGGCCCACTTTCTCCTTGCGCTGCTGGAGTTCGCCGAAGATCTCCTTGACGGAGGCAAACTTGTCCATGTCCCGCAAGACCTCCACCACAGCGGTGCGCTGTTTGGTGTTGCGGGCCCCTAATTTGGGAATGGTGGAATTGAGGGTCATACCGGACATCTTAGCAACCGCTTAAATATCTAGACTTTTGTTAAACCCCGAGGCTAATAAAGTGGTGTGTGTAGCTACGCGGGCGGGTGGGTGGCCTTATGTAACGCGGCGGCGGCGGTGATGAGTTTTAGGGCCTTAGGGGAGGCCATTGTGTAGATAACTTCGCGGCCAGAGCGCTCAGATTGTACTAGGCCGGCGTTTTTGAGTACCCGTAAGTGCTGGCTAATCAGCGGCTGGGATTTACCCAGCTTGTCTACTAGCTCGTGGACGTAATGCCCGCGCTCGGACAGGAGGACGGCGAGACGCAATCTTAAGGGGCTATCGAGCGCGGAAAAGACTTCCTCAGCGGCTTCTAGCTCAACAGCGGTAGGGTAAGAGGATGGCACGGGAAAGCTCCTGATAACTCCTAGTACGGCAATTTATCGAAGCAAGTATAGCAATAGACCATTTAATGCGTCATATCCCAGATGCAGGGGGCTTGGCCAAACCAATAGGCCGGGTGCCTCCGCTGGTGTGCCGTGCAGGCTAGACTGTAGCCTGTCCATTTTTCACAGACTGTCCCCTACCAGAGGAGTCCGAACTGCCCATGGCAAACAAAATTGATACCGTCGTTAGCTTGTGTAAGCGTCGTGGCCTGGTTTACCAGGCCGGGGAGATTTACGGAGGTTCACGCTCGGCCTGGGATTACGGTCCGCTGGGCGTGGAGCTGAAGGAAAACATCAAGCGCCAGTGGTGGCGTCACATGGTGCAATCCCGCGAGGATGTAGTGGGTGTGGATACGTCCGTGATCCAGCCGCGCCAGGTGTGGGTGTCCTCCGGGCACGTGGAAGTCTTTACGGATCCGCTGGTGGAGTCGCTCTACACTCACAAGCGCTACCGCGCAGACCACCTGCTGGAGGCCTACGAGGAAAAGCACGGCCACCCGCCGGCAAATGGCCTGGCGGACATCAATGACCCGGAAACCGGCCAGCCGGGTAACTGGACGGAGCCTAAGGCTTTCTCCGGTCTGCTGAAGACCTTCCTGGGCCCGGTGGATGATGAAGAAGGCCTGCACTACCTGCGCCCGGAGACCGCCCAGGGCATCTTTGTCAACTTCAAGAATGTGATGACCTCGGCGCGTATGAAGCCACCGTTTGGCATTGCCAACATTGGTAAGTCCTTCCGCAATGAGATCACCCCGGGTAATTTCATTTTCCGTACCCGCGAGTTCGAGCAGATGGAGATGGAGTTCTTCGTCGAGCCCGGCACGGACGAGCAGTGGCACCAGTACTGGATCGAAGACCGCTACAACTGGTATGTGGACCTTGGCATCAAGGAAGAAAACCTGCGCCTGTATGAGCACCCGCAAGAAAAGCTCTCGCACTACTCTAAGCGCACTGTGGACGTGGAGTACGCTTTCGGCTTTACTGGCTCCAAGTGGGGGGAGCTTGAGGGCGTGGCCAACCGTACGGATTACGATTTGCGAGTGCACGCGGAGGGCTCGGGCGAGGACCTGTCCTACTTCGACCAGACCACGGAGTCCCGCTGGATCCCGTACGTCATCGAGCCAGCCGCTGGGTTGGGCCGTTCTATGATGGCTTTCCTGGTGGACGCCTATGACGAAGAGGAGGTCCCTAACGCCAAGGGCGGGACGGATAAGCGCGTGGTGTTGCGCCTGGACCGCCGTCTGGCGCCGGTGAAGGTGGCGGTTTTGCCGCTGTCTAAGAAGGAGGAGCTGTCTACCCCGGCCCGTGAACTGGCAGCTAAGCTGCGCGCCCACTGGAACGTGGACTTCGACGTCTCTGGTGCGATTGGCCGCCGCTACCGCCGCCAGGATGAAATTGGTACCCCATTCTGCATCACCTATGACTTTGACTCCTTGGAAGACGACTCGGTGACTGTGCGTGAGCGTGACTCCATGCAGCAGGAGCGCGTCAAAATCGCTGAGCTGGAGTCCTACTTGGCTGCCCGGCTGATTGGCTGCTAATCATGCACTACACCAGCTGGGATCGCAGCAACCGGGAAGAGCCGGTGCTGCTGCATGAGGCCGGCCCCCAGGTCTTGGGGACTTTTGGCGCCGCACAGGCCGTGGTGGGCGAGCAGGCCTGGGACCTCGAGGTCAGTGCCCAGGGGGCGCAGGCACAGCTTGCCGATTCCCGCCGTTTCACCCTCACCGGCAACCCCGGCCGTTCCAAGCGGCTGCAGGCTTCGCTAGATGGGCGCGACTTTGCCTTTGTGCTAGAGGAGTCCGGCAACTGGATTGTGGAGGACGCCGCAGGCAAAAAGGTGGCGCAGTTTACCACTAAGAACCGGGGAGTGCGCCAGGCCATCGTGGAATTTGAGGGCCAGGCAACCGAAGTCGGTTTGAGCGTGGAAGAAGCCGCCGGCCTGAGCTGGTTTGCGCGGCTTATTATGGATGGGCGCACGCGCGCTGCGTCCTCGGCGTCCATCCTGACCCTGGTGCTAGCCAGCCTGGTGGCGCTGGTAGCAATCTTCGTGGGTTAGCCCATGTCCGCTGCGTGGATGTGGGAGGGCCAGTGGTTGTGCGATTCCGCCGGGCGCCAGGTGGCGCAGTATCACGAGCAGGTGCTGCACTTTGGCGGTGGCCACGTATTGGTGGAGCGGGATACGGATGAGGGCTCCTTGACCATCCGCGGTACCACCTCCCTAGGGGAGGTCTTTACCCTGCGCCAGGCGGGGTTTAGCGTGCATCACCTGCACGCGCAGTGCGGCCTGCGCGCCTACCGGCTGCCGCGCACCCGCCGTTTCGGGCGGGAGCGGGTGATTCTTGATGCCCACGGCACCGAGCTAGCCCGCACCCGTCCGCGCGGGGCGGGCCTAGAGCTTTCCGGCACAGGCCCGCTGACGCTGGACCTGGTGTTTTTGAGCTGGTGCGCCTGGCAGGTGGATAACCCGCAGCGCATCCAGCGCATGTAGCCCGAGTTGGGGCTAGAAGGCCCCGGAGCGTCCGGAGCCGCCAGCGCCGCCGCTGAAGCCCCCGCCAAAGCCGCCCCCGTAGCCGCCACGGTGACTGGAGCCCCCGCCCAGCATTTGGCCAATGACCATGCCGGTGAGGATGTCCCCGGCGCTGCTGCTTTGCTGGCGCCGCTGGTAGGAGTTGATATCTTTGTCCGCGCGGCGGCGGGCCTCGTCGGCTGCCGCCGCGGCCTGGCGGGCTAGTTCCAGGGCAGCACGTGTGTCGTGGTCGCGGGTGTTGAGGGCCTGGGCGTGGAGGCGTTTGGCATCGGCAAGCGCGGTGCGGGCGTCGGCCTTGATCACCCGGCCGCGGGCAGAAATCAAGTCCTCAGCGGCTTGGATGCCGGAGGCGGCGACATCAAGCTGCTGGGCCAGCAACTGTAGCTGCCGCGCGTGGGTGGCGGTGTTTTCGCGTACCTCGTCCAAAATGGTGTCGAGCTCCCCATCAATTCCCGTCAAGGCCGTGTAGTGGCGCAGCGGATCCGTCTGCGCCCCGGATTGTGCGGCGGCCACCGCCTGGCGGGCGCGAGCGCAGACGTCTTCTAAGGTCTGCCAGTTCGCCTTCGTGCCCTGGGCTTGTCCGCGCGCGGTCAGCTCGGCGGCCTCCGCCAATTCCCCTTCGACTTCTGTGATAAGCCCAGGCAGGTTCTCCTGGGCTGCGGCAATAGCGGTGCGGGCATTCTCGATGGCCGCCAACAGGCGGTCTGCAATATGGAGGGCGTGCTCGGAGTCGCGAATAGCGGCCACCACGCCGCCTTGTTGCCCGGCGGGCAACCCCGCCAACTCCCGGCCGCGGCTTAGAGTCTTGTCGGCTTCCTCCAGGGAGACCTGGGCCATGTCCACATTGTCGGTGATGGAAGAGAGCATGTCAGCGGCAAAGTCTGTCCGCAGCGCCTCTAGGGTGGCGCGCGCTTGGGGCACCCGCGCGCGGGCGTCCACCAGCTGCTGGGTCAGCTGGTCCAGCTTGGTTCCGGCATTGAGCAGCAGATCGCGCATCTGCGCAAATTCGGCGGCTTGGGCATCGAGGGCATCATCTGCTTGGCCGCACTTGGAGACAATATCTACCAGCAGGCCCCGGCGCTGTTGGGCGGCCATCGACTGGCCCGCAGAGTCAATCTGTTGCTTCTGGGCAAAGGCATGCTGCAGCGTCCGGGTGGAGTGGTTCATGGCGGCGGTAAATGGGCGGGCACGCTCCGGGCCAAACTCCGCGACCGCTAAGTCTAGTTCCTGCTTGCCGCGGCGGATGGACTCATCGGTAGACACCAGCTCTTCTTGCGCTAAGTCCTCGAGGATGTCCAGCGGCAGCGCCTGCAGGGAGCTGGTGTCCTTCGGATCAATGCCCCGGGCCTGCTCCAGCGTGGCGGCGGTGTCCTTCTTGCGGCGGCGTGTGGATGCCGCCCACAATCCGCCGCCGGCACCCACGGCGGCTAAGCCCGCAGCACCCAGCCAGAGTGCCCCGGCGTCGTCGCCGTCGCCCCCAGAAGCCCCAGCGGGACCCCCGGCGCCCAAATTCAGGGCGGTAGCGGCCACGGCGCTGGCGGCACCGGGGAAGTCATCACCAACCAACTGCCCGTAGGCGGCCTCATAGAGGGCATCGGTAGCCCCACTGGGCCACTCCCGCCCGGCCCAGACCCCCAGCTGCCGGTTGACGGGGTCGATGACCACCGCGGCGGTATTGCCGCCCCGGGATTCCACCACAGAATTGGCGTAGCTTTCCGTATTCGTGCCCACCTCGCCGTCGTAGATGATGTAGAGCAGCAGCTGGCGCTCGCGCTGCAGGGTGGCAATCTGTTCTTCGACTGCGGCCTTGGTGGACTCATCCAACGTGCCAGTGGTATCCGTGACCTTTGCCGTAATAGATGCTGGGGCGGGCTGGGCTAGAGCCGCCGGTGGGGCACCCAGCGGCGACCCCGCCAGGGCTGCGCCAAAAATGCACGCGCCCGCAATACCCGCCGCCACGCCCAGCCGGGAAGTAGTCTGCCGCAAAGAAGTCTGGGGAAAACTCATGCCCACCACCATACTCGCCGGGGTTGCCCGTATGCTGGTCCAGCATGTACCAGTATTCCCGCCACGACATGCAGCGCCTTGCAGAAGAGACCCCTAAAGGCTCACAGCTGAGCGAGTCTGCCGATGGCCGCGCGGTCTTCGCCCGGGACCGCGCCCGCGTGCTGCACTCCGCAGCCCTGCGCAGGCTGGCGGATAAGACACAGGTGGTGGGCCCGCGCGATGGTGATACCCCGCGCACCCGGCTGACTCATTCGCTGGAGGTGGGCCAGATTGCCCGTGGTATCGGCAGTGGGGTAGGCCTGGACCCGGACCTATGCGATATGGCGGGGCTGACCCATGACATCGGGCACCCGCCCTATGGGCACAATGGGGAAACCGCGCTCAATGAGGTCAGCCTGGGCGGCTTCGAGGGCAATGCGCAGACCCTGCGTATCCTCACCCGCCTTGAGCCGAAGGTGGTGCGCGAAGACGGTGGCCAGCTGCGCTCCTATGGGCTCAACCTCACCCGCGCCAGCCTCGATGCCGCTTGTAAGTACCCTGTGCTGCCCACCAACCCAGATGGCAGCACCAACCGTAAGTACGGCGCCTATGCGGAAGACGCCGCCGTGCTGCAGTGGCTGCGCCAGGGGCACACAGATAACCGCCCACCCCTAGAAGCCCAAGTGATGGACTGGGCGGACGATATCGCTTATTCGGTCCACGATGTTGAAGATGGCATCATCTCCCAGCGTATTTCCCTGGGCGTGCTCTGGGATTTGGTGGAGCTGGCCACCCTGGCTAACAAGGGAGCCAAGGCCTTCGGCGGGGATGCCAACGAGCTGCTAGAGGCCGCCGATAGCCTGCGCCGCCTAGACATTATCAACGCCATCGGCACCTTCGATTACTCCCTGCGCTCCTATACCACGCTCAAGCGCATGACCTCGGAGCTGGTGGGGCGCTACGTAGGCGCCACAGTCGCCGCAACGCGCGCCGCCAATGCGGGACTCTTTGCCACTGGCACCCTGGGCCGCGTACACGGCGAGCTGGCCGTGCCGGAGCTCGCCCGCGCGGAGGTCAAGCTACTGAAAACCATCGCCGTGCTCTACGTCATGGATGAGCCCGCCCACCTCGCCCGCCAGGACCGCCAGCGCGAGCGCATCTTCCGCGTCTACGACTACCTCAGCGCCGGCGCGCCGGGAACCCTGGACGCCATGTTCCACGGCTGGTGGCTCCAAGCAGACACCGACCTGGAACGCGACCGCGTCATCATAGACCAAATCGCGTCCATGACGGAGTCGCGCCTAGAGCGCCTGGCCCGCAAAACCGCCGGGCTCTCCGGCTTCCTGGACTAGCGCAGCAACGCCACCCCGACATCGTCGAGCACGCGCTTGAGCGTCGCATAGTCTGCCAGCTCCATGGCCAGGTCCGCAGCAATGATGGTGCGGATGCGGTGCTCCCGCAAGAAATCAGCCAAGCCATCCAAATTGCTCGGCGCCACACACTCCCCGCAACAGTGCACAGCGCCAAGTGCCCGGTACAGGTCCTGGCGGGTGCGCACGGGTTCTGTAATCAGTACTCGCGTCATAGTTATCGCTCCGTAACGTGGCTCGGAATCTGGCAAAAGCTGTGGTAGTGGTCTGCGGTGTAATACCACACTTGCGGAGCGGTGGGTGCCGGCCCGCCGGTGACTATCCGCCGCGCACCCCGGTGGCGCAGCCCCGGGGTGTCCACCGTGTATTCCCGGTAGTAGTTGCGTGCTTGTTCCGGCAGCACGCCCTCATAGTTTCCAAAGCGTGCATTGTCATTGTCCGGGTACGCAAACGGCCCTCCGGCCAGGATGTCGGCCACCGTGTCCTCTACCTCCGGCGGCAGCTCCTCGCAAGGTGGCACCGCCCCAGAGCTTGCCGATGCCCCCTCAAAGGAACCGCTGGCCGGGGTGGCGCTGGGGGCAGTGGAGGCAGTGGGGGCATCGGCAAACTCGCAACCACCTAAAGGCACAGCCAGCAGCAAGCCTGCAACGAGTGCTGAGCCGACGGCGGGTTTTAGGGTAGGGAAGTGGCGGGGCGCTTTGGGCATAGCCCACATCATGGCAAACGGGTACCCCCGTTGCGAAATCGTGCCGGGCGCGCCGGGTAGGGTAGCTGCTATGGCTCGAGGCAGAATCCCGGATAGCGACATCCAAGCGATCCGCGAACGCGCGCCCATTGAAGAAATTGTGGGCGAGTACGTCTCCCTGAAACCCGCAGGCTATGACTCTATGAAGGGCTTGAGTCCTTTCAAGGATGAGAAGACGCCCTCGTTCCACGTGCGCCCGCAACGTGGCTATTATCACTGCTTTTCTACCGGCAAGGGCGGCGATGTCTTCAACTTCCTCATGGAAATGGAACAGCTGTCCTTCCCGGAGGCAGTCGAGGCCGTGGCCCAAAAGATTGGCTACCAGATTAACTACCAGGGCTCCGGGGCGCGCGACGATAAGCCAGGCCTGCGCCAGCGCCTGATCCAGGCCAACAAAGCCGCCCATGAGTTCTACCGCGGCCAGCTAGAAACCCCGCAGGCCCAGCCCGCCCGGGACTTCTTGCTTGAGCGCGGCTTTAGCCAGGAGCTCATCTATGAGTTTGGCTGCGGCTATGCCCCGGAAGGCTGGGACACACTGACCAAGCACCTGCTGCGCATGGGCTTTGACTATGAAGAGCTAGAAGCCGCCGGGCTGGCCAAGATGGGCAAGCGTGGGCCCATAGACATGTTCCACCGTCGCCTGCTGTGGCCCATTAAGGACTTAAGCGGCAACGTCATTGGCTTTGGGGCACGCAAGCTTTTTGAGGATGACACCATGGGTAAGTACATGAACACCCGGGAGACCATGCTCTATAAGAAGCAAAAGGTGCTCTTCGGCCTGGACCTGGCAAAGAAGAACATTGCCCAACAGCACCAGGCCGTGGTGGTGGAGGGCTACACCGACGTGATGGCCATGTACGCCGCGGGGGTGCGCACTGCGGTGGCCTCCTGCGGCACCGCCTTCGGCGAGGAACACCTGCAGGTCATTCGCCGCCTGATGTTGGATGATTCCTACTTTAACGGCGAGCTGATCTATACCTTTGACGGCGACGAGGCCGGCCAGAAGGCCGCTATGCGCGCCTTTGCCGGGGAACAAAAGTTCAGCGGGCAATCCTTTGTGGCCGTAGCCCCAGACGGCATGGACCCGTGCGACTTGCGGCTCAAGCGGGGCGATGCCGCCGTGCGCGACCTGGTTGCCGACCGCATCCCGATGTTCGAGTTTGTTATCCAGACCATCATCGGCAGCTACCGCACCGATACCGCAGAAGGCCGCCTGCAGGCACTGCGCCGGGCAGTGCCCGTGGTGGCTGATATTCGCGACAAGCCCCTGCGGGACGAGTATGCCCGCCGCCTGGCGGACTGGGTGGGCTGGCCCGACCCCATGGAGGTTCTCCACCAAGTCGATAACGCCGCCCGGGCCCCCAAGAAACAGCAGCGAGGCTTGCGCCGCTTTGAAGACATGGCCCCCGTGCGCCAAGACGCCGCCTTCTTTCACATCCCGGACGCCAAGAACCCCGTCTTGTGGCCCCAGCGTGAGGCTCTCAAACTGGCGCTGCAATACCCCCAGGAGGCTGGGGCCTACTTCGATGGCATTACTGCCGATGCCTACACCAATCCGGCCTACCGCACCGTCCGGGAGGCCATCACCGCCGCCGGCGGCACGACCCGCGCCCAGGAGCTTAGCCCCGCCGAGTGGGTGGCCCAAGTCAGCGACCACCTTCCGGATCTAAACGCCCGCAGTTTCGTTGCAGAACTCACCGTGGAGGCCATCTTGCCGGTGGACATCTCCGTGGAGGCCTATGCAGACTCGGTGCTCTCCCGCCTCCAAGAAACCCGGGTGGGCGACCAGATTGCCCACCTCAAGGCCCAGCTGGGGCGTATGCGCCCTGCCGATGACCCTGCCATCTACAACGCTGTCTTCGCCGACCTAGTAGCCCTGGAGCAGGCGCGCCGGGAGCTCAATGATCGCGCCTTCCGCGGCGATGTTACCCGCTAGTCAGTATCCGGCTCGTAGAGGCGGTCTTCTACCTGCTTGCTGCGGGAGCGCTTCCCGCGAAGGTCCTTGACTTCGCGCATCCGCGGCTCCGGGTCCAGCCGGTTGGCCACCGCGCGGCGCGCAGAAGTCACCGCGGACTTGGTCACGGGGGAGTTGATCGCCTTTTCGTACGCGCCCTTCAACTGGTGGTAGCGCTTGCGCCCGGCCTTGGTGCCGAAGACGTAGCCTGCCGCCGCTCCGACGACGAACTGAATCATATCTCTCCCTAGTCACACTCGATTGCAAGGTTCTGGGTAACCAGACTACCTGGACTGCGGGGCGAAGTCGCCAGATAGCAAGAAACCGCCTGTTATCAGGCGGTTTCTGTCTGCTCCTCCAGCTGGGCTCGAACCAGCGACCCTTCGATTAACAGTCGAATGCTCTGCCAACTGAGCTATGGAGGAAGGCTCATTGCTGCTCCGCTTTGCTTGCGCTCTGCTCGCTGCAACGGTTAGTAACTATATAGCCGCCCCTGCGACTGTGCAAACTGCAAGCTAGCGGGTGGTTTTCTTGCATTTCGGGCACCGTTAGAGTTACGGCGGGGCGAATCTGTCGGGTATAGTTAGCCCTCGGGTAACAAGCTGCCTGGAGATTTTACGTGAGGAGGAGCGCTTGAGAATTCTCCTGTTCTCGCAATACTGGCACCCCGAAAATGGTGTTCCGCAGCGACGCTGGCAATGGCTAACTAAGGCCCTAGTAGACGCCGGACACGAAGTGGTGGTCATAGCGCCGCAGCCACACTACGCACGCGACACCCAACTAAAGACGTGGCTTAAGGAAGCGGGCAGAGTCCGTGGACATCACGAGCTTATAGAGCACGGACCGGTTGGCGAGAGAGTGATCCGTACCCGGTTTTTACCTTTCGGCAATTCGGTAGTGGGTAAAGCTTCGAATCAGTTTTTCGTCGCGGCTGCGTCGCTTTACTTCGCACTTCGACGTGGAGGACCTCTGCGCAATTGGCGTCCTGACCTAGTAATCGGTACCGTTCCTGGCTTGCCCACGGCAGTGGTAACGCAATTTGCGGCAAAAGCGTACGGCATTCCATATCTGATCGATCTCCGGGATGCCTGGCCGGAACTACTTTTCGAATCTCAGCGATGGGATGATGCCCTGGACAAAGGCCGATTCAACATCAGCACTCTCGCTACGAAGTCGGCGGTGAAGGCAGGATCGCGCATAGTTGCGCGATTTTTGGAGCGGTCATTGCGCAGCGCTAGCGCTATCACCACTACTTCGGAGTGGCTCTCTGACTCCTTGTGTGCGCAAGATTTAGCCAGTGGCTCGGTGGTGACCGTACGGAATCTATTCCCTCCCGCAATCTCTCCTGACGATTTATCGCCACATGCGAAAGTGGCGGGAGAGCTCAACGTCTTATACGCCGGTACCATTGGGCGAGCTCAAAACCTTCAAAATGCCGTCTATGCTGCCCAAATAGCTCAAGATAGCGGTGTTGCTATCAATATGAAGTTCGTTGGAGGGGGTGCGGCGTATGATGCCTTGTCCAGAGCTATTCATAGTAGTGGGCTGGCTCAGTGTGAGCTCATTGAAAGAGTCGATGCTGCGGAATTGGTCGAATACTATTCCTGGGCCGACACTGCACTGGTTCATCTGACGGACTGGAAAGCCTTGGAGCGTGCAGTCCCATCAAAGACCTACGAGCTCGCCTCCCTGGGCCTTTTTCTGACGGTGGTAGCTGAGGGAGAGGTCCGCAGCCTGGTTGAAGGGCAAGGTGTTGGCGTTGTTGTCCCGCCAGCCGATCCTGAGCAACTCGCTAAGGAGTGGATTGCGTTGGCACGTCAGAGCTCGCTTGACGTGAAGAAGGAGTTCGCTGCCGCATTGGAAGTAGAGCGGGTAAGGGCAGTAGATACGCTCCTTCGGACTGTCGCTCAGTTTGGCCAGAGTAATACCGGAGGTACCGATGCCAGGGTTGAGTAATGGCGAACCCGTGTGCGTGGTGTTGGAGCCTGGGGTGTCTGTTCAGTGCGTTCCCGCGCTGCCTTCTGGATCACTGTTCCTAGAGGGGGCGAACCGCGCGGGGGTCGAAGTGCGCGGAGATTTTGGGACGTTACTGTACTTTCCGCATGGTGTAACGGATTTTGACTCGCTCTTCAGCTCCAGCCCGTTTAGCAGGTTACTTATCGGGTTGGACTTGTCCGATGCCGCCTTACTTGACTCTTTCGTGGAGTGGCTCCACCATGGAGGGAAAGTCTGCAAGCAATGCACTAGCGCCTACGCTTGGGTCGTCGAACCTGGCGTGGGTGGGGAAGCCGGGCAGGCCGTTTCGTTGGCTTATGAGCTGGGCAGGGCCTCAGTATATATCGCGGCGGAAGGTAGGTCGCTGGCTGCAGCACGCTCAATGCAGTTACAGGGCGCGCGGCCTCCACAGGGGATAAAAGGCAGTGGTGTAGTTCGCCAGGTAGAGCCATTGCTGCGGAAGGCCTATGTGCGATTCGGAAACCTGCTCCCATCGTGGTTTCTCCGCTACTCACTTAAGGTTTGGAGAAAACTCACATGACAGCCGGTATTGACGTAATTGTTCCCACTCTTGGAGACCGCTCGAGGCTGCGGAGGCTACTGATTTCCCTAGAACGCCAGAGTCTGGCAAAGCAGCGCTTTACAGTCATTGTGGTCCTCAACGGGCAAGCGGTTAAGGAGCGAGAATCTATCGCGAATCTTTTAGAAGAGTTCCCGTCACTCTCACTGAGCTTCTTTGCTTCGCAGCGTCCTAGCGCTTCGCGGGCGCGCAACATTGGTATCGCCATGGGAAAACGCCAGTTTATTACCTTCGTCGACGATGACGATGAACTAGAGCCGAAATTCCTAGAGACCTTGTTGGACGTTGTAGAAGAAGATGTCATCGGCGTCGCACACATGATTGATATTGATCGTGGAAGGGAGACCAGAAGCACGTTGTCTACGCGACTGCTAGGCGTGCGTGGTCAGGATAGTCCCGCGACGGCCCTTCCTTGGCTGTTCGGCTTTAATGCTTGCAAGGCGGTTTCTCGAACGGTGCTCGGGGGCCACTTGTTTGACGAGTGCCTAAAGTCTGGAGAGGACGTTGCCTTCTGGGGAAGAATCCTAGCGAAACCAGGACTAAGCGTTCGGGTCGCAAACCAGGTGAAGGACTCGCGCTATCAGCGGCATCTCACGCCTGATTCCGTGTCCCGTAGAGCGGGTGGATACGAATTCAACGTTGTGGAACGGCTCGATTGCATTGCGAGCCTTGAGCATGTGCTCCATGACACCGGTGCAGAGCCCGCAGCTCAAGCGGTTGCTAGTTTGATTCGTGCGCAAGCTGGATTTGTTGCCCGTTATGTGGAAAACCACCAGGAAGAACGTCAATCGATCGCTGTTGAGGTGGCGCGCCGGAAGCTGGAGACATTCCCTTGGAGCGATGTGCCGTCCCCTCCTGTGCAAAGACTGACCGTATCCTATTGTTTTCCTCCGGCAGCAGACGCAGCTGCTGCTGTGCTGGCAAAGCGCATGTGGCGTAGCCAAACGGTGACAGACGTCATCTGCAATGATATGTCGGAGGTGCGCAGTAGCGATGCATCACTAAACTGGCTCGTTGAACCGTGGCTGGGCAACGTTGAAGTCTTGAAGGCGCCGAACTATTTTTCCGACTGGGCCGCTATCGCGCAGTTCGCCGCTGAAGCACTGAAGATTGCGGCGCGGGATCACCGGACTCGGCACTATCGGGAATTGCATACGCGGGCTTTGTGGTCGGCTTCGCATGTAGCGGGGTGTCTGATTAAGCGAAAACTGCCGCATGTCGAATGGACAGCGGAGTTTTCGGACCCGTTGTCCACGGATTCGCAAGGGGAACTGCGGACAGGTACGCGCGCTACGGGGCGAGTTTCGCGCGAGCTGAAGCGGGCTATCCGCGATTCCTTCCTCAATGACCACATCGGTGGCTTGGACGGGCTCACGCACTTTGAGCTCACCGAGCTAGCGACTTATGCATTAGCCGACCAGCTGGTTTTTACCAACAAGAATCAGATGGAGGTGATGCTGTCGCGGGTGCCCCAACAATGCCGGGAGCAGCTGAATCGCAAGTCGACCATTGCGCAGCAACCTGTACTCGAAAGGCAATGGTATGAACTAGCCGGTCCTGGAATTGAGCCCGGGCAACAACTCCCTCCAGGGCGTTCACGGCCAGTCAGGCTGGGGTATTTTGGGAGCTTCTACGCCAACCGCGGGATAGGTGACATTGTCGCTGCCATGAGTGAGGCTTTGGGGGAGGTGACAGCGAACTTCCAATTGCACGTCTACTCAGCTCAGCGGCTCCCCGACGATCTTCCGGACTTCGTGGTGCCCCATAGCCCATTAGCATTCTTGGACTATCTGCAGGAGCTTGACCAGTGTGATGTCTTGTTGGTGCTTGACACCAACTCTTCGGGTGCATACCCGCAAAATCCCTTCTTGCCATCGAAGTTCTCCGATTACCGGGGCTCGCGTGCACGGATTTGGGCAATAGTCGAGAAGGGATCCCCCTTAGATGCTGCCAACGTGCACTACAAGTCCGACATTTCCTCGCGGCAGTCAGTCTCTGCGGAGCTAAAGCGAGTGCTGAGTGACCTCGGCCGGTAAGATGCGCGGTATGCTCGATGGGCTAACGCCGTAGTTGATGAGGAGGACCGCGTGGAGCCAACGGACACCGAAAAGTCGGATCAGTTGTTGTTGGTGGTTGACGGCAGGAGGCTAAAGAAGCTCGACGTCAGGCCCACTTTTGCGCAGTACCTGTCAACACTATGGGCGCGCAGGCACTTCATTGCTACCGATGCCCGGTTTCGAGCATTTCGGACTACCAGAGATTATCGCTTGTGGAAATTCTGGGTTGTTGCTCAGCCGCTACTCGATGCCCTCATGTACGGGCTGTGCTTCGGGCTCTTGCTGCAAACCTCCCGGGGCATTGACAACTATATTGGGTTTTTGCTCATCGGAATCACTTTCTTCAACTTTATGTCAAAGATTGTGATGTCCGGTGCTGGCCTCATTCGAAGCTCACGCAATTTGCTGCGGGCCTTTGATTTCCCGCGAGCTGCCTTGGTGTGGTCAGTGTCAATCCGCTACCTATATGACGCCCTGCCTGCGTTGCTGGTGTCCGTCACAGCGAGTATCGTGATGCAATTAGATAACCTTCCCGGAATCTCTTTGCTGGCTGTACTTCCAATAACCGTACTGATGTTCTTCTTTGCCACAGGCTTGATGCTGTTTGTTGTACGGATCACGGCTTTCGTACCGGATGCGAAGGCGATTCTGGAGATACTCAACAAAGCCTGGTTCTTTGCTACGGGAATTTTTTATTCAATTGACCGTTTTGCAACACACCCCACAGTTCATGCAGTGATGAGCGCCAATCCGGGCCACATCTACATCGATGCATTGCGTACCGCCGTTCTTGATGGGCAGGCTCCTGATTTAAAGCAATGGGGCCTAATGCTCGCTTGGGCAATTGGCGCGCTACTGGCGGGTATGCTGTTCTTTTGGCGAGCAGAGGAGAAGTATGCACGAGTCGCGTAACAATTCCGGTATGGCAAAGGAATCCTCGGATCTTGATGAATTTCGGAACTATACGGGAGAGATTGAATACATCGAGCAGCCGGTCGTTGTAGCTCGGAACCTGCGAAAGAATTATAAGGTCCGCGACGTGAGCGAAGACGAAGAAGGGGGGCGTCGTCGGAAGAAAACGGTCACGGTTAAGGCACTCAGGGGTATCAACTTTGCCGTGAACAAAGGTGAGTCGGTGGGGCTGCTGGGGAGGAATGGGTCTGGCAAGTCCACATTGCTCCGCTTGATTTCCGGAGGTGAAGCGCCCTCCTCCGGCGAGGTGTTGGTAAAGTCGCAGCCCACCCTGCTAGGGGTAACTCCGGCACTCCAAACCTACTTGACGGGGAGGCAGAATATCTATTTAGGCTGCCTCGCGATTGGTATGAGTAAGGAGCGGGCTAGTGAGGCTTTGCCCGCAATCGCTGAGTGGACGGACATTGGTCCCGCACTGGAACGGCCTATGAACACTTATTCCTCCGGAATGAGCGCACGGCTAAGCTTTGCAATTTCAACTGCGATTCAACCGGAGATTCTGTTGGTCGATGAGGCGCTATCCACGGGCGACGCGGCCTTTGCGGAGAAAGCGAACCAGCGTATGCAGGAGCTCCTTAAAAATGCAGGTAACCTTTTTCTCGTTTCCCATGCGCCCGAAGTCATCGAGCGAAACTGCACTCGCGCCATCTGGCTACATGGCGGTGAAGTCATAGCAGACGGCGCCACCTCTGAGGTTGCGCCAGTCTACAAAGAGTGGACGTCTCTTGAGGGCAGCGGCAAGAGCACTGAGGCCGCGCGCTTTATTCAGCGCCAGCGCGCTAGCTATGTCGCGCCGCGGATTTTGCTCGACAGCCATACCTGAGTGCCCCAAAATGGGGTAGACATTTTCGCAATATGGAGCTTCGAAAGGTGCTAGAGTCTGTAGGTCATTACAGTGCTAATTGGCTTTAACGGAGGATTTGATGGA
Organism: Corynebacterium lizhenjunii; assembly: GCF_011038655.2. NCBI lineage: Bacteria > Bacillati > Actinomycetota > Actinomycetes > Mycobacteriales > Corynebacteriaceae > Corynebacterium > Corynebacterium lizhenjunii. The sequence goes on along the minus strand of NZ_CP064954.1, from coordinate 1,816,446 downwards.
AAAGACAGACGTGTGTTTTGTGGGACTCGGATACATTGGGCTTCCTACTGCCGTGGTGATGGCTAACGCTGGGGTGAACGTGGTTGGCTTCGACATCAACGCCTCTGCGGTGGAACAGATTAATCGGGGGAAAGTCACGATCGTGGAACCCGGCCTGGAAGAAGCCCTTGGAACAGCCTTGCGCGGAGGGCGATTCAGGGCGTCCACAGAACCAGTTCCTGCCAAAACCTATGTCATTGCCGTCCCAACTCCATTCACGAATGGCTATGAGTGCGACATGCGCTTTATCTATTCAGCAGCTGAGACTATTGCTCCGTTTCTGACAGGTGATGAGCTAATTATCTTGGAGTCGACTTCCCCTCCGCTGACAACAGCGAAGCTCGCTGCCAGGATTGCCGAGCTGCGGGAGGACCTAGATACTACAGGTAAAGCGCAGGGCGATACGCACCAATCGAAGCGGGTACTATTTGCCCACTGCCCTGAACGTATCCTCCCAGGCCGGGCGCTGGAGGAACTGGTCACCAATGACCGCATTATCGGGGGAATGACTCCAGAGGCAACCCAGCGAGCCAAGGAGCTATACCAGACTTTCTGCCAGGGTCAGCTCTTGGAGACCAATGACCGCACAGCTGAATTGAGCAAACTTGCAGAGAATGCTTACCGCGACGTTAATATCGCCTTCGCCAATGAGCTATCGCTGATTGCGGATGGGTTGGACATTGATGTCTGGGAGCTTATCGGGCTGGCAAACCATCATCCGCGCGTCAATATCCTTCAGCCCGGCCCCGGCGTTGGAGGACACTGCATTGCAGTTGATCCCTGGTTTATCGTCTCTTCTGACCCGGAGAATTCACGTCTGATTCGTACAGCCCGCGAAGTAAACGATGGGAAACCCGAGTGGGTAATCAACGCTATTAAGGAACGTGTGAGTGTCCACAAGGCAACAGAAGTCGCATTACTGGGGCTGGCATTCAAGGCCGATATCGACGACCTTAGGGAATCACCCGCACTGGCTATCGCCCAGCGCCTGCTCAAGGAACTTCCGGAGGTCAACTTCACCGTCATAGAGCCCAACATCAGTGCACTTCCGGATGTGCTTCGGGGTCATCCGAACGTGAAGCTAGGAACGTTCCCCAGCGATTTGAGGGAAGATGCCATCACGGTCTTATTGGTCGATCACAAGGAATTCGGTACGCAGCGGCCAGCCCGTCTTTCTGCTCAGAAAGTCGTTGATACTCGTGGAATCTGGCGCCAGCGAGCCGAAGAAGTGTCGGAGTAATACGATGAGGTTCAATACGGTAGCGTACGCGAACGGTCCTTTGGACTGGCTCGATATAAGCTTCCTAGAGACTGATGTCCGTTTGATTTCGGACTTGACTTCACTCCGAGAGGGAGCTACGCAGCGCCTAGTGCTTCTCACCGAAGACCTAGATGTACTCCAAGAGGCGATTAGCATTGCCCGGGAATGCGAGATTGCCCAGGTGAGCTTCTTCTACAACATCTACGCCCGCGATGGTCGCTTGCCAGCCTCGCTTAGCGCGCTGGATGGAGCGAGCTACAGCCGTCTGGTTTATCACCCTGGCGGACTTGTGGAAATCCAGATTAATCCTCTACTCGAAGCTTCCTATGATTACGGAATGGAGCCCTGGAGGGACTCTGCTATTCATCTAGAACGGCTAGGTACTGGTAGCCTTCCGATGCCGCGCACAGCCGTCCACGATGTTGTCTCCTCTCTTGAGAGGCTGAGGCCATTTCTTGTCGACTTACGGGAAGAGGCCGAGACGCAACCGATAGCTGATGATAGTGGGGGAGGGGAGCCAACTGAGTCGCAGAACGCCGCCCCTGAGCCAGCCATGGATGCGCGATTTGCCGAGCTCATTGAAGAGAACCAGCGCCTCACCCACAAACTCGAAATCACCGAGAAGAATTACGACAGCCTTTCACATTCGACACTTGGCGCCTTGACGTTGAAGTACTGGAAGCTGAGGAGGAAAGATGCCTAATAAAGATAGGTCGGGCGTAGTGATTGAGATTGATTCAATACTTCAGCAGATCGACAGCGCCATCGACAATCTGTCCAAAGCCACGGCTAGGCCTGTGGCAACGCGGAAGACACGTAAGCCGGGTATTTCCGTAATCATTCCGTCATACCGCGCGGTAGATACGATCCGTGACACCGTTGCATCGCTTGTGCAGCAATCACTCGACCCGGAATTTTTCGAGGTTATCATTGTTCTTAACGGCCCAGATGATGGCACGCACCAGGTGATAGTCGATGAGGTCGGTAACGTAGAACGCCTCAACATCAGGGTGTTTGAGAGCGATGTTGCTAGCGCAGGTCATGCGAGGAATTTTGGATTACGGCTGGCACGCCACGAATACATTACGTTCGTTGACGCTGATGACTTTGTTGGTCCGCAGTTTCTCGCTGAAGCATTCGCTAACGCTTCCCCCTCGGTGGTCGCATTAAGCCCTATCTTCAATGTCGACAACGGTGAAATTGACCGCCATACAACGCTGGCGGAGAGGATTTCTGCGCTCGGCACGGATGCCGTACCAGTTGGGGAGCTGCCCTGGGCCTTGGGGTTCAATGCGTGCAAGCTAGTTCACCATTCGTTAATTGAGGGTCGATACTACGATGAAGACCTGCGCAGTGGTGAAGACTTGGTCTACTTCGCAGGGTTATTAGCCCACGCTCACGTAAAAGTCCAGGCCACGGAGATTTGCGATGAAACCGCCTATTTCCGGCGGCTGACAGAGGCGTCGGTGTCACGCCAACCAGAGTCATTCTCCTTTAATGTCCTTGAGCGCATGGCTTGCATGCAGGCGTTGGAGCACCTTTCTGTAGCACCGAATAATAAGACCGCCCAAGGACAGTTGATCTCAGCGCAATGCGGTTTCATTTCCCGCTATCTGGAGAATCACCCTGAGGCTACGGATCGGTTGGAAGAAGAAGTCGCCCGACGCCACTATTTCGATTTCCCCTGGAACCAAATAAATAGGAACAAGGCCACAGGTCTTGCAATTTCTTATTGTTTCGCACCTTTCGCAGACACCTCTGCGACGGTTGCGGGTAAGGCGATTGCAGAACGGCAGATTGTCGTAGACCTCATTTCCAACGACATTTCAAAGGTTCGCAGCATGGACCCCTCCTTGAAGGTCTTGTCATCGCGGTGGATCGACCGCCACAGGATGGTCACAGCACCTCCGTCTTTTTCCGGTTGGAAGCCAATTTGTGATTTCGCCCAGCAGGCTCTCCTCGAAGCTGAGCGCAACATGTCTGAAGGCCGTGACTACACGACGCTCTACACCCGGGCAGTGTGGATTGGCAGCCACGTGGCTGGTGTCCTCTACAAGGACCGTAACCGCAGCGTTACGTGGTCAGCAGAGTTTTCTGACCCGCTCCGCTTCGGCGTTGACGGCAAGCCGCGTCCGGGGGAGTTGGAAAGCAATGACATCGCGAACATTCTGCGGCGGATTGTTCGCACCTCCCCATTCGGCGAAATGAAGGTGACGACTCTATTCGACCTAACTGAGTATGCTACATTCGCTCTGGCCGACGAGCTGATTTTTACGAACGAGAATCAGCGTGAGTTTATGCTTCAGGACTATCCGGAGCATCTACGGGAAATCGTGACGGCGAAGAGCCGCGTACGCCCGCACCCTTCGCCAAGCGCTGCAGCGTATCAGGCAGTCGAGAGTAGATTCCAGCCTGTCGAGGGAAAGGTGAACCTGGCATACTTTGGCTCGTTCTACGAAAACCGCGGCTTGCAGGAAATCTTTGCCGCAGCCACCAATTTGGGGCACCGTTATCGATCGCGGCTCATCTTCCACGTCTTCTGCAATAAGGTTGACGATGCTCGTACTGAGGTCGCGCGCATGGGACTAAGTGATGTGGTCTCCGTCCGCCCCTACCTTCCCTATATGGAGTTCCTCAATGCATCGACGCTCCTGGATGTCCTGGTAGTTAATGACATCCAGCGCGCAGAGGACTTTGCGATAAACCCGTTCCTACCGTCCAAGCTGTCTGACTACCGTGGCTCGGGCGCTAAAATTTGGGGACTCGTCGATGAAGGCAGCCCCTTGTCTATGCAGGAGCTGGACTACCGAAGCCCGGTCGGAAATCAGGCAGCGGCACTAAAAATTCTGGAGCAAGCGGTAGTCGATCGCTTCGGGGACGCTCCCAGTGAGGCTGGAGGAGTTTCATTCTGATGGCGACATAGGGGGAGGTCGTTGGTTGAGAAAACTGACGACCCTTTATGCCCCGGTTAACGCCTCATGTCCAGGGAGAAGTGGTGTTGGGTGCCTTTGCAGTGGGGAATTGGGCGTTTATGAGAGAACGAGGCGCATAATCGAGGGTTGATGCAGCGCCACTGGAATTTCGAGACAAGTCGCAGCACTCAGTGTATTGAGTTCTGGGGAGATCCATCCCCGTATTGGGGAAGTCTCCTTCGCGGTTGTCGCGGTGACGGCCTCCAAGAGGGTACTGTCGGAGAGGAAAATCTGCAGCGTGACATCATCAATCGCAATGCTAACGAGACCATGGCTGATGGAAACACTGCAACCAGCGGGTAGAATGAGCCGACGTAAGAGATTTCCGTACGCATCAAGACTTCCCGTTGAACTATCCACAATGTCGACACGTTTGCCTGATTGCACTTTCACTTCTCGGCGCAGGCAAGCTACGCCATCAATTTCCACCACTCCCTCTACGTGGAATTCACTGGGGTGGAGCCGTTTCAACTGTGCTTTAATTCGCTCCTTCCCCGGCCAGTACAACTTTCCGGGGTGAAGATCATCCAGACCCGTCAGGAAAAGGCCTGAATGTGCGGACTGTGACTTGGTGAAGATTGTTCGTTCGTCGTTCCAGTCGTGTGAATAGTATCCCGAGTCGAGGATAATATTCTTACCGCCGTGGGAGAGGGTAATCGAGGTATCATCGCAGTGCTTGTGCGCATAATTTGTGGAACCCGCATTGAACGTGAAAACTGTTCCCTGGCCTCTGTAAACGGCAAAGCCCATTTCCTCTGAGATGAGGATCGCTTCATCTGGTCCAGGAGCGCTTAGTTTCCGCGGACGCGAGTCGCCAATGGGGATCAGGCGGCCTTCGAGGTCGGTGAACATTAACAGCGCCTGCTCAATGTTGTGTAGGAGATGCTCGATATCGAGGGCTTCGAAGAATCTCTGAAGCTCTTCGGCTAGTGCTGGGAAGCTTTCAAATAAACCCTGAAGAGGCCTGAGTAAGGTCAGCCAGTATCGTTGATATTCTGGACTATTCTCAGCGGCAATGCCATGGTGATCAAAGATCTCGTTGATGATCCGTTCTAAGTTTGCAGCGCCCACTGTTGGGACTGGAGGCTCAGTTAGTTTGCTGAGTTCGGCCATGCTCCGGGGGAATACCGCACAGCAGTGTATAAGTGCTATAGCAGCCATAGCACCATGATTATTGATGGGGAAGTAGCTATTCCCACCCTTCACCAAAGTGTGTACGTCATTAACCAGCAAGGAGTACAGACTTGTGGGTACTGGAAAGCTCTGTTGGCTGTATTGCATGAACAGAGTGCACAGGGCTCTTAGCCTTACTGCAAGACAATGATCAAGGGAGGTCATCCACTTGGCGCGTTCCTCCCATTCCGCCGTTTGCGTATAAGCCCACAAACTGTCAAGAACTGCGGTGACGAGATCGGGGGAAGAAGAAGCTTCCAGTAGGGTAGGGAGAAAGCCAACGGAGTATTTCCACAGGGCGTTGCCCTGAGCTTCGGATTCCTGCAGTTGCTCCCAATCAATGCTTAAAGAAGTGGGTTCCTTGGCAATTGCGAGTGAGATCGGAAGAATCGCGACGAGAGTCCATTCTTCGTCAGTCTCCTCAAATTTGCACAACCCTGTCTGCGAGCCGATGACGGGGTCGCGCTGGAATTGGAGATAGTGGGAGATTTGCTCGTCTGTCGGTACCGGATCGGACAGATAGAGTCCGTCGGCGCTTTCGCCAATCCGGATGTATTCAAGGTTCTTCGGCACCGCAGCTCCCTCATTTGACTACATTGAATGTGGGTTTGTGACGTGTATCGGATTATATCCCGCTCGCTAATTCGGGTGACGATTTCCCCTAGATTTTAGCCTGGAAGTCCTCCAGCCGGGATCCGCGGCCAAAGAGCTCTGCTATGGCAGCCACGCTGCGCTCAGCGGCGCGTCCGTCTCCGTAGGGATTGACGGCGTTGGCCATGGCTGAGTATGCGGCGGCATCATCAAGCAACAGCTTAGACTCTGCCACAATGCGGGCCCGGTCGGTGCCCACAAGCTTGACCGTGCCCGCAATGACAGCCTCCGGACGTTCGGTATTCTCCCGCATGACCAACACCGGCTTGCCCAGCGCCGGAGCCTCCTCCTGGACTCCGCCAGAATCAGTCAGCACAATGGTTGCGAGCTTGAGCAGCTGCGTGAACTGGTCATAAGGCTGCGGGTCCGTGATAATCACGTTAGGCAAGTGCTCAATCTCCGGCAACACGGCCTGGCGCACCAGCGGGTTCAAGTGCAGCGGCAGCACAAACACGATGCCTGGGTATTCAGTGGCCAAGTCATGGACCGCCCCGCCAATCTCGCGCATGGCGTGCAAGTTCTCCCGGCGATGAGTGGTAACCAGGACCACGGGGGCATCGGCAGACACAAGCTTCTGCAGGCGTGCATCGGCAAACGTGGTGTCCCAAGAGGCGGCCTCCAGCAGCGCATCAATGACCGTATTGCCCGTGACCACAATGTCCTTGGAACGGAAATCCTCCTTGCGCAGGTTCTCCATTGCGCCCTGCGTAGGGGCTAGATGCAGCTGTGCGACCTGGCCAATAATCTTGCGGTTGGCCTCCTCCGGGAAAGGCGAGTAGATATCGCCCGTGCGCAAGCCAGCCTCCAGGTGGATAATCTTCACCCCACGGTGAAAGCCAGCCAGAGCCGCTGCCATAGCCGTCGAGGTATCCCCCTGGGCAATAATCGCGTCCGGGGCTTCCTGCTCGATGACGGCATCCAGGCCCGCGAGCGCCCGCGAAACCAGCTCGTTGAGGCCCTGGCCCTGCTTCATCAGCTGCAAGTCATGGCGTGGCTTGATACCGAACATGGCGTTGACCTGGTCCAGCATTTCCTTATGTTGGCCCGTGGACACCGCCACGGACTCAAAGCGCTCATCAGCCTCCAAGGCCTTGATAACCGGCGCGACCTTAATGGCCTCCGGGCGCGTGCCGTAGACGGTCATGATCTTGGGCTTGTTGCCGTGCTGAGACAATTTGAGCTTCCTTTGAGAGACGGGAGATAGTTCCCATCTATTGAACCATGATTTCGGTAGCGGTGCAGGGTGGGGGTGTTGACTTGATGGAGGTTTAGAGACGGCGGGGTCGGGGGTAACCATTTTTTCGATTTTTTCGAATTGCACTATTGTGGGGCGCATGCAGGGACTGAAAGAGAGCAACAGCACTACATTGCCGCCAGAAGATCTGGACAAGATGCTGGATGTGGCGAAGTTTTTGAACGGTATGGATGGTCCTGCGGTGATCGTGGGACCGGAGGGGCAAAGCGTCGATTTGCCTGAAGAGGCATTCCGTGTGCTCAAGAGCGTTGTAGAAGCGATGCGGTTTGGTAAGGCGATTACGGTAGCCCCGGTAGACCAAAAGCTGACCACCCAGCAAGCGGCTGACTTCCTGGGGATTAGCCGGCCAACACTTGTGAAGAAGTTGGACGCGCAGGAAATTCCGTACGAGCTTCCTGCAGGCCGACGGCATCGCAGGATCCGGTTGGTGGATGTTCTTGAGTATCAAGAGCGCCAAAGAATTGAGCGGCGGAAGGCACTGGATGAATTAACTTTTAGTGCTGAGCAGGACGGACTCTACGACATGGATGCGAACGTCTACAAGGAAGCACTCCGTGAGGCCCGGCGGACTTTGCCGAAAGACTGACTGCTGTGAGTAGATTTACTGCATTGCTTGACGCCTGTACCTTGGTCCCAATCGCACAGGCCGATACATTACTAAGTCTGGCAGAGGCAGGCTTATATCGTCCGTTGTGGAGCCAGAGAATCCTGGATGAAGTGAGGCTGGCTATAGAGAGAGTTCATCCAAGACTTAAAGAATCTGGTGGAGCACTGGGTCGAGTGGAGACTATGAACCGGTTCTTTGATGATGCCTGCATTGAAGGTTGGGAGGGGCTTACAGAGGGGATCACGCTACCGGATCCTAATGATGTGCATGTCGTAGCCGCCGCGTTAAGAGGGCGCGCTGATGTTATTGTGACGTCGAATTTAAAGGATTTTCCACTTCAGACCTTAGATGGGTTGGGGCTGGACGTGCAGTCACCCGATGAGTTCTTGATTAATCAATTGGACCTTGATCCTGAAGAAGTCATGGGCTGCTTGGAGTGTCAACGCCTGGCTCTGAAGAACCCTCAAGTAACGATGAATGAATTGTTGTCTCGCCTTGAACGGTGCGGTGCCGTTGACTTTGTGGGCGCGGCGCGTAAACAAGTGTGGCGCATCCGCTAGAGGCCTGGGTTGGCGGTGCGAGAAGCAATTGCTTAATTCGGGAGTTGGTCAACCGCATGGAAGATTGCGGGGCTGAATCCTTCCTTTTTGAGCGTTGATTGTCGCTTGCGGAATGCCGCGGCGAGGGCTGGAACGTCCTTGTCCAAGAAATCGTGGACGGTGGCGGCTGAGGAGCATTCGCCCGTGGCATCACGGGTGATGCGACCAACCTGTTGGATGATGTTGCCGTGGAATGCCACGGGTGCGGCCAGGACGAGAGTATCCAGGCTGGGGAGATCTAAGCCTTCTCCTGCAATTTGGGACATCGCAAGCAAGATGAAGCTCGAGGACGCTGTGAGCTTATCTAGGGTCGCGGAGCGCTCTTTGGCTGACAGACCGCCGTGGAGCTTGAAAATAGGAACCTTCGGCTCAGACTTTTCAATGAACTTTTGTAGGTGGGCAAGGTGTTCGCGGCGTTTCACCAGGACGACGACGTTGTGGTCGGCACCTGCGACAGCGACGGTGACGGAGGCGATGAGCTGGTTGCGGGCGGCATCGGCAGCCAAAGCAGTATCCAAGTCCGGCCAGAAGAGATAGGGGGCATCGTAAGCAAAGGAAGTCTCATGGACGTGGTAATGCTTAGGGCCAGGACGGTTGAGTTCCATGGTGTGACGGATGGGCCCACAGATCATGGGGAGGAGCTTGTCCAGGCCGTCCGAGCGGAACGGAGTAGCAGTCAGCCCCAAGAAGAAGCGCACATTGAGGCCCGCCAGAGTGTGGGTCAGACCGGCGGCGCCGACGCGGTGGCACTCATCAACGATGATGTGACCATAGTCAGCAAGGAAGTCAGTGCGCGAATCCACCCGGCTGATCGATTGCGCAGTGATGAGATCAACTACGCCGCTAAGCTTCTTTTTCTTTCCCGAGTACTGGCCCACCGGGGTGCCGGGGAGGAATTCTTCAAAGCTGCGGCGCCATTGGTTTAGTAGCTCCGCATTTGGCACGATGATGGCCGTCGGTACGCACCGCTGAGCAATGATGTAACACGCCATGACAGTCTTGCCTGCGCCCGGTGGGGCGATAAGCATCCCGGTTTTGTGGGCGGTGACGTCCTTGATCGCCTTCTTTTGCTGTGGGTATAGTTCGCCGACGAACGCCATGTCCACCTTGCGTGGCTTCGGGGTGTGCCCACGGCGGGTGACGGTGTAGCCGGCGGTGGTGAGGATAGATAAGACGCTGTCAAGTGTGCCCCTATCAAGCGTGAGCTGGTTGTCCTTTTCTGTGAAGCGGACAATGAGCCGGGGCGTGCCGAACGTGGAAAACCGCTGGGCTTGCTTGATGTAGAACTGCGGGTTTGGGATAGCGCCGAGGTGGCGCAAGGCGGTGGCTGTGGTGGAGTCGATGCCGCTGAGATCGATGTGGACGTGGGAGTCGTGGGTGACCTTGACCGTCCCTGATTTTCTTAGCGCCTTGAGCTGCGCTGTTGTGGGAGCGACTGGAAGATCTGTTTCTGGGTCAGGCTGGAGTTGCGCGTAGACCTGCTTGAGCTGACTGGGGGTGGCCTTTGTAGCGTTGCTAAGAGCGGCAAACTGATCCGCAAAGGGCTCGAAGGCGTCGTTGACGAAGACCGTGGTGTTGTTTGCACGGTGGTGACCAGCGAGAGGCAAGGCAATGAGGTTGCCGAAGGACTTAGACTTTGTGGGCAAAGTGTCCTGGGAGGGGAAGAAGCGGTCAAAGCTGGTGAACACCGCGGTGGGACTGGCCTTCGTGAGAAGCGATAAGCCAACTGAACGTGCCAGGCGTGCGGGGACAGGCTCGGTGAAGAAGAGCCAAACGTGGGCACCGGAGCCCGAACGCGAGACCTCGATGAGAGGACTCAGACCATGCTCCCGGCAGGTCTTGGCGTAGCGTACGGCGGCGTGGGCGAAGTCGGCATCATCGAAATCGCAGGCCAATAGCCTGCAGGTATCATCCGGCAACATTGGATACAGCCCCACATGAGCGTTATTGTCCCGGCGCAGGTGCTGCTCGATGTCACGCTGAGTCAGCGGGATGAGCGTGCGGTCGTTATAGCTGACTGTGGCGGGATACCAGGACTTCTTGGTGGTCGATGCCCTAGCAAACACATCCGTACGGCCCACAAAATACTCCATGAACAGGGCGATTTTTTCCGTTGGGGACAGCTCTGATTGCTGGGGAAGGGATTCGGGGTCAGCCGGTGGCGGGGCGGACGAGAGGCTCTGCTGGTTGAGAGTCGCCAAAAGCTGCGCGACGTGCTCCTCGAGGGCGCTAATGCGCTGCTCGAGGTAGTGGATGCGGGCGTCGTCAGTCATTGGCACCAATTATAGGGCCAGTGGAGGGGTGATTTATGGCCCGAGCGTGATGAAGGCGGGATTATTTGGCCCGTGTGGTGCGATTACTCTCCGCGGCGCACCGGGCTACTGAGCCGAGTCAAGCCGAGACAGTGCCAGTGAAGCTTGCGAGTAATCCACGCGGGTTAGATTGTCTGCAGGGGAGTAGCCAAGGTTGCTTCCCGTACCACCGCGGGGGAGAGGTGGAGCAAATCCGCCAGTTGTCGGCGGGTGATTGGATTTGGTCGCTGCGAGTCAAAAACCTGCTCAAAAATCCGGGAGTGCTCGTACTGCTGGATTCCTTCCGGTTCTCCACTTCGGTAGCCGCGGGAGTTCAGCACGGCGCAGCGGCGTTTGTAAGAGGCATCGGTGAGCATCCCCGCCCGGTGCAGTGAGACAGTGACTGCCATAGCAGAGACATGGTAGACAGACTTGAACTCCAAAATGTGTTCTAGGCTCGGGAGCTTGGGCAAGTACTGTCGCATAGCGGAACGGGGGATTAAGAACGCGGAGGCAAATTGGTCGGCCTCCTTTTCTTGGACCGCTTTGGCGTCACAGCAGCCTCCATGGTGGAGGACCAGGTGCCCGAGTTCGTGGGCTATATCAAACCGTGAGCGCTCAGGAGTTTTGCGTCGGGAGATGAATATGAGCGGTAGGCTGTTGTGCCAAGCAGAGAAGGCGTCTACGTCTTCGGCAACAGTTGACAATCCATAGACACCAATTCCCTTTGATTCACAGAGCTGGACCATGTTCTGAGCTGGTTTGGTTCCCATGCCCCAGGCTTCCCGGAGAATCTCTGCCGCCAGTGTCGGGTCTTCACCTTGCAAATCGGGGAGATTGAGCTTAGGGATCCGAAAGTTCTCCTTGAGCCAGTCGTCCAAGCCCAGGAGTATGCGACCATTGGCGATCGCTGCTCGGCGATGAACCGCCTGGGCTTTACGTCCGGCCCGGAAATTTACGGTGGAGATGTCTAGGCCCGCGGGTTCCGGCGCTGTTAAAAACTCAATCGGCACTGCAAACGCGTGTGCTGCGTCCGCTGCACGAGTAGCGGGAAAACCCCGCAAGAGGTATCGGGAATACATGCGCGGTGTAACTTTTAGTAGCGCTGCGGCTTCCGCCTTGGTTTTCCCAGCTAATTCACGTGCCAATTCGAGGTTGTGGGAGTCAAATAATGGAGAAATTGAGGTCATCGTCGTTCAATGAATCAGGGAGCTCAGGATGGTCAACATTCGGGAAATCGGTTATGGGGGGCAAGAGAACACGAACCCACCAGCTGTCAACAAATCCATTGTTATCGATGCGTGCAGGAATAGATACCTCACAGTTGATTGTCCCCTCCCGGTATCGGTAAAGCACAATCCATGTACCCGCCGGGTGAGAGCTGGGGCCTGAAGACTCTTCTGCAGTAATAAGATTAGCCAGGCTGATGAGGGCGAATTGGTCTGGGTCGAGAAAGCGGTTAGCGGCGCTAATCGTAGCCGGGCCAGCTTTGCGTGCGAAGTTCGGCTCGGCATCAGGGTTGCCGGTAGCTGCGTCGCCGCGGGCGAAAGCGAGCTCATACCTCTTTCCTTCCCGCAACATGACGGGGCGGTTGTCAGGGTTATCAACTTCCCAGTGCTCACTCTTATCTAGCCGACTACGGACCCCGTGAACAAGTTGGGCCCAAAACTCGTAGCCCTGGGATGTGTTTGGCCAGTACTTGGAATCACGGTTGTTGGCCGCGTCGAAAGCATCAAGAAGAGAGTCTCTTAAGTCCTCTACTGAAATATCCAGAGCGGCAAGATAGCTGGCGGCGTCATTGTCTGTGATGATGTGGGAGGAACTTGGCGGTAGCGGTTCGCGTTGAGCTGACATGACTTGAAATCTAGCAGGTGTTGCAGGGGTGAGACAATCTCGCTAGAAATCAGACAAACCCGAGGATATGCGTTGATTTGAATCTGCCTCCAGTAGCTCCAACACGTATCCAAAGGCGATGCGTCCTGCTACGTGGTCAGGGCCTTGGCGAGTAGGGAGTCGGAGACATGCCGCAAGGTGACTCGTACCCGGGGTGCGGAAATGTGGACTTTGCCCCCAACCCCTGCGATAGTGCATGATAGTAAGGCGCGTTTGGCGCGTGGGGCTATAGCTCAGTCGGTTAGAGCCGCGGACTCATAATCCGCTGGTCCCGGGTTCGAGCCCCGGTGGCCCCACAAAACACCAGGTCAGGCCCCCTTTTTGGGGGTTTGGCCTGTGGTCGTTTTTCGTGTCTGCCCTGCTTAGGGCAATTTCGATACTACATGATTACCGGGGCGTGTACCCCGCCCGCGTATGCGCGCCGGGGGAGATGTTGCACGTTTATGGCACGAAATTCGTGGGGTTCAACCCGCCGCCTTCCTAGTGGAAGATGGCAAGCCGGATACCTTGCACCGGATAACCGGCGCTACACGGCACCAACCACGTTCAGAGACAAGCTAGACGCGCTAGCGTGGCTTGCAGGAGTGCGTAGAGAGATAGACCTAGGTACGTGGCAACCTCCGGCGGTTAGGACCGCTGAGGTTAAAGTTCCCACCGTAGGGCAAGCAGTAGAACATTGGCTAGCGATGACCAAACCTCAGGAGCGCTTTGCTACCGACAAGCAGCGCCTCCTGCTTGCCGCGGAGAGCCCTGAATGTGCGTGGTTGGATTGTCATGTGCCGTTTGATAAGTGCCAGATCCACCACATCACGTCGTGGGCTGATGGTGGGGAAACCAACATAAAGAATCTCACGGTGTTATGCCCGCACCATAATGGTGCCAATGAAGACCACCCGCCGGGAGGAATACCCATCCACCGCGGCCGGATGGTAAGGGTTGGTGGGCAGGTGGCGTGGCAGTCACCTGGTGGTGGTGTCCCGGTGCCTACTAGCCCCACCAACTAACCCCCGCGCCCGCAGCGGCGGCAGCACGGCAAGCGCGACACGGCAGGCTGCGCAACACCCCAGCCCCACGGCAGCCGAAAACAGGCCGCCGGAGGGGCTACAGGTGCGGGCTCAGTGCAATAGTCGGCGTAGCGCTCCAAGCTAGCGGCGCAACCCAACGTAACTCAGCGCAAGAATCCAGCCCCACGGCAGCCGAAAACCGGCAGCCGGAGGGGCTAGACGTGCGGGCTAAGCGGCCTACTGGATTGAGCCGCGAGAATTGCCAGGCAAACCCCAGCGCGCTGACACCGCAGCTGCCTATGCTGAAGGACTATGAATCTTCTGCGGCACTACCTCTTTGAGCTCTGGCAGTTAGTGGTGGACCACGGGCTGCCGCTGTTGGCGTTACTATTGCTGGCTATGCTGGTCCCGCGGGTGGGCCGGCTGGTGGTGCGCATTATTGAACAGCGCTTGCCGGAGGAAGAAGAAGCCACCAAGGCGCGGCTGGCGCTGGTAGGCGCATTGGTTTATGTGGTCCAGGTGGTGGCGTACTTCTTGCTGGCCATCGCCGCGCTGACTAACTTGGGTGTGCCCCCGCTAGGTGCGGCGATTCCCGCGACGGTCATCTCAGCCGCAGTGGGCTTTGGCGCACAGGCGATTATCGGCGATTTCTTGGCGGGTTTCTTCATCCTGTCGGAAAAGCAATTCGGTGTCGGTGATTACGTCAGCTTCGACGGCCCTAGCGGGGTGGAGGGCACGGTGGTGGCCCTGACGCTACGCACCACCAAGGTGCGCACCCCGAAGGGGGAGGTGGTGATCATCCCCAACGGTTCGGCTGGCGTGGTGACTAACTATTCGCAGGATTGGGCCCGTGCCGTCGTGGATTTGGAGGTGCCGGTGCAGGCGGGGGAGACCCTCAGCGACATCGCCCGCCGGGTCGAAAGTGTCTCCCGTAAAGCGATTGCGGATGAAGCCATTGCCTCCGATGTCGTCGGCGAACTCGACGTTCTTCCGGCCACCGGCTTGCAGGCCCCCACAGCCGCGGGCCAACCGTGGCAGGTGCGCTTCCGCATCCTGGTGGTGGTCAATCCGGCGCGCCAGTGGGCGGTCGAGCGCTGCATTCGCTCCGCATTGGTCGCGGCTTTTTGGGACCACTACAACCTGGGCCTGGAGGTCCCCGGCCACCCAGAGACCACCGCCGACGCTCAGGTGGAGGAAACCCCGGCAGATCCCACTCAGGTCATGCCAGCCACAGCCCCGGATGAAGCTGCGGTAGAGGTCAAGGATGATGGTCCGGGGGCATCGGCAGACTCTGCGCAGCCAGAACCTGAGGAGCCCGCGACGCGCTTCCAGCGCCTGTGGACCTGGGGCGGGCGCGTGCGCAGCTCGACAACCTCGCTGCTGGTGGCGCTGCTGGTGGTGGGGATGTTGCTGGTGGCATCGTCGGACCCGGAGGACGCCAATGCCGGCTGGCTGGCGCCCAGCTACTGGCGCGACAGGACCGAGTCTGCCGATACCCCCTCTGAACCCACCCCTGCCCCCTCCGCCACTGCCGACGCCCCAGTGCCTGCCGATGCCCCCGCCACCACCACCCCAGCCGATGCACCAGGCAGCGAGGCAGACACCGCCGTGACGGAGCAGCACACCACCGGCGAACAAGCCCCAGCGACCACCACCCGGCGCCAGAGCACCGAAGAAGACACTGTGGCGCCCACGCCCACCACGCCCACCACGCCTACCGCGGACGCAACACCCACGGAGAACGCTCCAGTGGAGGAAGCCTCGGAGACAGCGACGCCATAGCTGCCAGGCCCCGCCAGTACGCGAGTTGCTGACGGAGCCTGGCTTAGTATTGTCCGCATGACAGTTATGGACGTGGACCCACTCATTGAGACGCTGTACCGGTGGTCCGATGTCAGTGGTGTGCTGCTGATGGGGATTATCGGCGGGACGATTGCGCGCCAGCGCGGCTATGACATCATCGGGTTTTTCTTTATCGCGATGTTTTCCGCGCTAGGTGGGGGTATGATCCGCGACGTGCTGATCAACCGCGGCACGGTGGCGGCAATGTCGGAGCCGGAGTACCTGTATTTGGCGTTTACGGGGGCGCTGATTGCGCGCTTTGTGTACTTCAAGGGGCGCACGTGGGAGCTGTTCCATACTCATGGTGATGCAGTGGTCTCGGGCCTGTGGGCGGCTACCGGCGCGGTGAAAGCGCTGACGTATGGGCTGCCGCCGGTGCCGTGCATCATGATGGGAGTGTTTACCGCGACG
This sequence comes from Corynebacterium lizhenjunii, assembly GCF_011038655.2. Taxonomy (NCBI): domain Bacteria; kingdom Bacillati; phylum Actinomycetota; class Actinomycetes; order Mycobacteriales; family Corynebacteriaceae; genus Corynebacterium; species Corynebacterium lizhenjunii. The sequence goes on along the minus strand of NZ_CP064954.1, from coordinate 1,800,448 downwards.
GGTGGGTCAATGATCCGGGATGTGTCCATGGGGCGTGAGCCAGCCGTGTTTGGTGATAACCTGCCCACCGTCATCCCGGCGATTGCCTGCAGCGTGACGGTCCTGGTCTCGCAGCATTTTGGTGCCCTGGCCTGGGGCATGCTCATTGGCCCGGTGATTAGCATTGTGATAACCCTTACCGCTTACTGGACCGGCTGGCGTGTGCGTACCGATGCCGACTGGGCGCCCATCAACGACACCGCCGTGCAGATGGCCGTTATGGCTCGCCGCGCCGAGCAGCGGGGGCGTGCGGTAGGCCGCAGGCTGGAGCCGACGAAGGTGCGGTCCTGGCGGCATCGGCAGATGGAAAAGGCACTGCAGAGGCGCATTGAAAAGGAAGTGCGGGCCGGCAAGCGCCGTGCGCAGGCAGTGGCGGATGCCAGCCAGTTTATGGACTCGTTCCGCAGTGAGATGTCGCAGATGGACCAACATGTCACCGGCCAATTCCCGGCGGTGAAGCCGAACGGACAGCAGGCGCCGTCTGCCACGGATTCCGAATGGGGCTTTGGCGTGGACGTGCGCGGCGACTCCTACGAGGACTACGCGCCGCAGGAGGGCCACAGTGAAGGCCCCGACCACAATGACGTGCTGGATATGATCCTTTCCGACGAGTCCTTGGCCGACGAGTTCGTAGATGAGCTGAGCAAGAAGTTTGAACAACGCGATGACTAAGGGTGCGGGCTAGTAAGGGGGCGCGCCGGTAGGATGTGGGAGCATGAGCGCTTTTGACACTGCTGCTGACTATATTGCCCAGGTGCTGCCGGAGTTTCCTGCCGATGCCGTGGCCGGCGCCCTGATCAGCCACGACCAGGTGCGGGCCGTGGGGGATACAGCCGCGCAGTTTGCGGTGGCCTCCGTGACTAAACCCGTGGTGGCCTACGGGGTGATGATGGCCGTGGAGGAAGGCGCGGTGGAGCTGGACCAACCGGCCGGTCCAGAGGGGGCGAGCCTGCGGCATCTCCTGGCGCACGCCTCAGGTGTGGGGTTTGATAGCCGCGAGCCGGAACGGCCGGTGGAGCAGCGGCGGATTTATTCCTCAGCGGGCTATGAGTGGGCTGCGGAGGTGGTCGAAGAGGCCACGGGCATGTCGTTTGCGAGTTATCTGGCGGAGGGCGTGTTTGCGCCGTTGGGGATGGAGAACACGGCCCTGCGGGGGCCCGCAGGCCACGGCCTAGAAACCACCGTGGATGATCTGGTGCGCTTTTCCCAAGAGGTGATGCAACCGCGGCTGTTGGATCCCAGCACGCTGGCGGAGATGGTCCGAGTGCAGTTCGCGGGCCTGCGGGGGATTGTTCCCGGCTATGGGCCTTTTGGGGACAATACTTGGGGCTTGGGCTTCGAGGTCCATGGGTCCAAGGGCCGCGATGGCGGCCGGGAGCACTGGATGTCTAAGTTGCCTGCCGATGCCGTGGGCCACTTTGGCATGTCCGGGACCTATCTGTGGATGGTGCCCGAGGCCCAAGCCGCGATGGTTATGTTGTCTAACCGCGACTTTGGGGACTGGGCTAAGCCGCTGTGGGCGGAGGTCAACGCGCGGGTGGCGCGCGAGCTCGGCCTCGCTTAGCAGGCGGGCGCGCTAGCGGGTGCGCAAGAAGTTCCACACTTCCTGTGTGGCGGCGGGGTTGGAGGCGAACCAGGTGTGTGTGCCGCCGTTGACGCGGTAGAGGACCGTATCAGCCAGGCAGTTGGAGTAGGCGAAGGATTCGTAGCCGTTGCCTTGGCTCACGCGCAGGTTGTTGGTGGTGTTGCACAGGTTGCGTTCGCCGATGCGGCGCCATGCCTCGCGGGTGGAGTAGTAGGGCCCGCCTTGGCCGATGCCGTCGTTGGCGTAGCGCGCAATGTCGTCATTGGTGCCGTGGATAAGCAGCGTGGGTACTTGGCCGCGGCAGCCGTCGAAGATGGGGGTGTAAGAAGCGGTCGCTACTCCGGCGACGGCGGCAAAGGTCTCGGGCGCTTGGCAAGCGAGATTGAGTGCCATGCCGCCGCCGTTAGACAAGCCGGTGGCGTAGATGCGGGAGCGGTCAATGGCGTAGTCGCGGTTGAGCTGGTCCACGATGGCGCGGGCGAAGTCGACGTCTTCGCCGCGACGGGTGGGGGCGTAGGAGGGCCCTTCCCAGCCGAGCGTGCCGGAGGCGTTAGCGCGCGGCTGCGGGTAAACCACGATGGCCTCGTTGCCAGCAGCGCGCTCAAGGTTCATGTAGCCGGCGCCTTGCTCAGCGCTGTGGGTCCAGCCGGAGAAGCCGAAGAGCACTGGGGTGGGGGAGATGCCGTTGTGGCCTGCCGGTAGGCTCAGCAGGTAGGAGCGCTGGCCCTGGCCGGGCACGTTGATGGTGCGGGTGGTGCGATGGGTACTGCCTGCATTGCCGATGCCGCCTGCGAGACCGTTCAGCGCATCTGCGATGTCCTTGAAGGCCGCAGAGCTGCCAGCTGGATTGGAGCTGAGTTGGGGTACGGAAGACTGCGCATTTGCCGCGGGGGCGAGCGCAGTGATGGCCAAAGTGAGGCTGGCCGTGATGGCGGCGAGTTTCGTTGCGGTCATGAGGAGAAAGATTACGGGATGTTACGCCTGTTGCCAAGAGTTACTGGTGTGATTTTTGGGACTGTGGCCACTGTGCTGTGCTGAGGGTTCATTGCCTGCGAGTTTTGCTGCGCGGACGCTCGCTGGCCAGGCGCCTGCAGATCGGTCGGGGGCCGAGTTTCCTGGCGGCCTGTGTGTTGCGCGAGTCGCTGGTTCTTCGGCTGCGAGGTGGGGAGTGGGGCTGAACCTCAAGTGTAACTTGAGTAAACGGGGGTTGAAGCGGTGGTTGAGAGTTGCCGATGTGGCGAATGGGGAACAAAATAGGTGACGTTACGCACGTTAATTACATCCGATGTAATTCGTAGGAGAAGCCCGCTGGCCCGCGCGCCGGGAGGCTTTGTCGCACAGATTAGTTCGTTGGGGAAGACGAGGCTCGTCTTGTGTGAACACGAAAGGTATTCGGCCATGGATACATGCGTAAATGATACTGCGGTCGAATCTTCTGGTTCCGGCGCAGTTATCCACGGCGTGCTGGAAATTGACGGCATGCCCGCTGCCTTGCGGCCCACTGTGGAAGACCTCATGGTGGACTGCCTGCGCAGCGAATCCATCTGGGAAGTCCCCGGGGAGGACCCACTGTTCGCACAGTGGTGTACTCGCTGGTACAAGGACTGGCCCAGTACGGACCTCGCCGCCTTTGCGGCGGGGGACCTGCCGGTGCCCGCGGGCATTGGCTGCCACCAGGTGCTCACCGGCACCCCGGAGGAATTCCGGGACCTGGCGCACCGGTTGGCCAAGCTCAGTGAGGCCTACTGCTTTACCGCCCGGGTCTCAATATAGTCCGCCACGTCGCCCACGGTTACCCAACCGCGGGCGGCTTCGGCGTCTATGCGCACCCCGAAGGTCTGCTCACAACGCACCACCAGTTCGATGAGGTCGAGGGAGTCCACGGGGGCATCGGCAAGCTGGGTATCCCGCTCAACATCGGCGCCGCAGATTCGGGCAATCAGTAACGCCAGCTGACCGTAGACATCCTGGGGGACATCGGCAGTGGGGGTATCGGCAGGAGAGCCCAACGCAGCGCGCAGCTGCGCGGCCAGGTCGGAGGAGCGGGAATCATTAGCCATGGGGCCCATCCTAGGTAGGATGGTTGCGTTATGAAAAGACGACGTCGCGTGTCCTCCGTCCTGCGCAACTGGACCAGCCATGTGCAGATGGACCTGCTGCACGACCCGGAGCACCCGCCGGGGCTGACGCAGCTGAGCGCCACCGGGGACCATGAGCGGCTGCGGTGGTACGAAGTCGGCCCCACGGATGCCGCCCTCACCGTGGTCTTAATCCACGGCTACGGGCTGTCTGCGGAGAGCTTTTATGACCAGGTTGAGTACCTGCGCGAGCATTATCCACACGTGCGTAGTTTGCTGATGGACCTGCGCGGGCACGGCCAATCCCAGCAGGTGCCAGCCAGTGACTGCACTATTGATGACGCCGGTGATGATGTGCTGAGCATCATTGCTGAGCGCGCGCCCAGTGGCCAGCTAATCATCGTCGGGCACTCGCTAGGCGGCATGGTGGCGCAGAACGTCATTCGCCGCGCGCCGAGCCTGGTTTATCAGCGTATCGAGTCCGCTTTGCTGATTTCGACGTCCATGCGGCCGTTTGCGGAAACCGGCGCGGCTGCGCTGCTGCAGTCCTCGCTGGCAGAGGGGCTATACAACGCCGCGCAGCACTTGCCCGCCCGCGTGAACCGTGCCCGCCGTGGGTTCGCCCGCGTGGCCGCGCCCATTTTTGCCGCGCTGGTGACGGGTTTCCCGCAAATGGAGCGCCTACAATTTCACGTGGAGATGCTGCTGGACACCCCACTGGATTCCTTCGTGGGGTTCTTCGATGACCTCATTGACCACGCCGAATATGGTGCTGCCGCGCGGCTGGCGGATGTGCCAGGCATAGTCATGGTGGGTGGGCTAGACATTGTTACACCCAAGTCCCAGTCGGAGATGCTGTGTAAGCAGTGGCCCGGCGCCGAGCTCATTGTGGTTCCCGGCGCCGGGCACATGGTCATCCTCGAGGAGCCTGCCGATGTCGCTGCCGCCCTCTCGCAGCTTGTCGATGCCGCCCAGTAGCCCTCACGTGGCAGCCACCTGGCTAGTTAGATGGAAATCCAGCCCACTCGCGGCTGCTGGATACTCGTAGTGGAGAATCCAGCAGCCGAGGCGGGCTGAACGGTTTGTGAGGTGAGGACTAGTCTTCGTCCTCGGTGGAGCCGGTGGTCTTGGTTGGGTCATCCAAGTGCAGCTCGGCGGCGGCCTTCTCTACCACGGAGCGCTCAATCTTGCCATCGGTGGCCAGGGCGGAGAGCACGGCTACGGCGATGGACTCGGCATCGGAGTTGAAGAAGCGGCGGGCAGCGGCGCGGGTGTCGGAGAAGCCGAAGCCGTCGGTACCCAAGGCAATGTAGGTGCCCGGGACGTAGGGACGGATTTGCTCCTGCAGGTCCGTGGTGAAGTCGGACACGCCCACGAAGGGGCCCTCGAAGCCCTTGAGCTGTGAGGTGGCAAAGGCCTCTTCCGGCTCCTGACCTTTTTGCAGAGCCGCCTTGTTCTTGGCTGCACCGTCGCGAGCCAGCTCCACCCAGGAGGTCACGGAGAAGATGGAGGCCTTGACGTCGTACTTCTCCGCCAGCAGCTCTTGGGCGCGTAGGGCCTCATGGACGCCCACGCCGGAGGCGAGGATGTTGGCTGGGATGCTGCCGGACTCGGCGGTGTTGTAGTGGTAAATGCCGCGGTGCAGGCCTTCGACGTCCAGGTTTTCCGGCTCAGCGGGCTGGTGGACGGGCTCGTTGTAGACGGTCATGTAGTACATGATCGCCTCATCGTTGTCGCCGTACATGCGGTCAATACCGCGGTGGACCAGGTGGGCGATCTCATAGGAGAAGGCCGGGTCGTAGGAGACTACCGCCGGGTTGGTGGAGGCCAGGATCTGGGAGTGGCCGTCCATGTGCTGCAGGCCCTCGCCGGTTAGCGTGGTGCGCCCGGCGGTGGCGCCGATGATGAAGCCGCGCCCCATCTGGTCGGCCGCTGCCCAGAAGGCGTCGCCGGTGCGCTGGAAGCCGAACATGGAGTAGAAGATGTACAGCGGGATCATCGCCACGCCCTGGGTCGCATACGACGTCGATGCCGCCGTAAACGACGCTGTGGCGCCGGCTTCCGTGAGGCCCTCGGCCATGATTTGACCATCGGTCGCCTCACGGTAGGACAGCATCAGGTCGTGGTCCACCGGGACGTAGTTCTGACCGGAGGGGTTCCAGATCTTGAGGGTGGGGAACCAGGAGTCCAGGCCGAAGGTGCGGGCCTCGTCCGGGATCATGGGCACAATGCGCTTGCCAATTTCCTTGTCGCGCATGATCTCTTTAAAGGTACGCACCAAGGCCATGGTGGTGGCCACCTTCTGCTTGCCCGAGCCCTTGCGCACAGACCGGAGCTTGTCGATGTCTTGCACGTGCAGCCGTTCAAAGTCCGCACGGCGCTCCGGCAGGAAGCCGCCGAGTTCTTTGCGGCGCTCCAGCATGTACTTGATTTCCGGGGCGTTGTTGCCCGGGTGGTAGTAGGGCGGGTTGTACGGGTCCGCCTCAAGGACCTCGTCGGAGATGGGGATGCCCTGCTTGTCGCGGAAGAGCTTCAAGTCTTCTAGCGTGAGCTTCTTCATCTGGTGGGTAGCATTGCGGCCCTCGAAGTTGTGGCCCAGGCCGTAGCCCTTGATGGTGTGGGCCAGGATCAGGGTGGGCTTGCCCGTGCCACGGTTTTCTAGCGCCTTGGCGTAGGCGGCGTAGATCTTGCGGTAGTCGTGGCCGCCGCGGCGTAGCGCCCAGATTTCATCGTCGGAGAGGTCCTCGACCAGCTTGAGGGTGCGCTCATCGCGGCCGAAGAAGTGCTCGCGCACATAGGCGCCATCGTTGGCCTTAAAGGTCTGGTAGTCCCCGTCCGGGGTGGTGTTCATGATGTGGACTAGGGCGCCTTCCTTGTCTGCTTCGATCAGGCGGTCCCACTCGCGGCCCCAGATGATCTTGATCACGTCCCAGCCTGCGCCGAGGAAGAAGGACTCCAGCTCCTGGATGATCTGGGTGTTACCGCGTACCGGACCGTCCAGGCGCTGCAGGTTGCAGTTGACCACGAAAGTCAGATTGTCCAGGCCGTAGAGCGGCGCCATCTGAATGAGGCCGCGGGACTCGGGCTCATCCATTTCGCCGTCGCCCAAGAAGGCCCAGACATGCTGGCCGGAGGTGTCCTTGATGCCACGTTGCTCCAAGTACTTGTTAAAGCGGGCCTGGTAGATAGCGTTAATTGGTCCCAAGCCCATGGACACGGTGGGGAATTCCCAGAACCAGGGCAGGCCGCGCGGGTGCGGGTAGGACGGCAGGCCTTCGCCCTCACCGCGGGAGTGCTCCTGGCGGAACCCGTCTAGGTCCTCTTCGCTCAGGCGACCTTCCATAAAGGCGCGGGCATAGATGCCGGGGGAGGCGTGGCCTTGGAAGAAGACTTGGTCGCCGCCAGAGGGGTGGTCCTTGCCCTTGAAGAAGTGGTTGAAGCCCACCTCGTAGAGCGGAGCGGCGCCTGCGTAGGTGGAGATGTGGCCGCCCACGCCAATTCCGGGGCGCTGGGCGCGGTGGACCATGATGGCGGCGTTCCAGCGGATCCACCGGCGGTAGCGTTTCTCGAGTTCCTCATCACCCGGGAATTCTGGCTCCAAGTCGGTGGGGATGGTGTTGACAAAGTCTGTGGAGGTCAGCGCCGGCATGGGCACTCGCTTTGCCGATGCCCTCTCTAGCAGCCTCAGCATGAGGTACCGGGCCCGCTCCGGGGAAGTGTCCTCCAACAGACCGTCCAAGGAGTCCATCCACTCTTGGGTTTCCTCTGGGTCCGTGTCGTAGAGATAGGATGCGACGCCGTCGCGGATGAGCGGGAAGTTAGAGTCGCCAGCTAGCGATTCCAGGTCTGCCATGGGATGTTCCTCCAGAAATAGGCATCAGAATTGTTTCTGTACAGAATACGCCCTTATGGTTGTGAAGCGCTGCAAAGCCCTCTGTCCTGCATTAAGTGGCCGCTGTGCCCTGAGGGTTTCCTGGAAGCAGGGAATCTTGCAAAGGTGGAGTGCCGCGGCGGGGCGGGGGAAGAGGGGGCATCGGCAAGCTATAAGAAGAAAAATGAGCTTAGGGCAGGTAAAATCCGGGGCTATGACCACTCATTTGGAGGATTATGCACGTAAGCTGGGCATCCAACCGGGGCAGGTGGCTCTGGAGCTTGGCTGGGACGAGGATAGCGATCCGGAGATCTCCGAGGCCATTGAGGAAGTGCTGGGGGAGGACTTTCTGGATGAGGAAACTGATGATCTGTGTGATGCCGTAGTGCTGTGGTGGCGCGAGGAGGACGGGGACTTGGTTGATGGCCTGGTGGATGCCGTGCGCCCCCTGGGGGATAATGGCCGCGTGTGGCTGCTAACCCCCGGCACTGGCCAACCGGGGACCGTAGCCCCGGGCGAGATTTCAGAGTCCGCACAGTTGGCCGGGCTGGTGCAGACCAAGGCGGAGCGTCTGGGCCAGTGGCAGGGAAGCTGCTTGGTCCCGCGCGGAAACACCAAAAAGTAGCGCATACCTGGAAGTTTGGTAGGTTCGCTGGCGCTCGGCTATAGTTTTCTGAGTGCTTTAGAGCACCGCGCGGCTTTAGCTCAGCTGGGAGAGCAATTGGTTTACACCCAATAGGTCGGGGGTTCGAGCCCCTCAGGCCGCACGAAACAGAATCCTCCTTCGGATAACGGGGAGGATTCTTTGGCATATGCGGAGGAAGACCATGGGTTTTGGTGGTGCGCTGTATCGGACCGCCGCCCAGGGCAGTAGGGCTAGACTGCTAGACCCGTGTTGAGGGAGCGGAGCTGCCTGTTGTGGGGCGGTTGTGGAGGATCCAGGTGAAGCCCTCGATGATGCCGCGGCGCCAATTGAGGTAGTCATGCCCACCGCGAAAGACCCGGTGGTTCACTGTATAACCCACCCCGGAGTCAGCGGCGCGGGCTAGTTTATCTGCTAGGAGGGCCTAATGGTCAAAATGTGTTGTTTTTCGGCGTGTCGTCTTAATGGTCAGAATGTGTTGGTGGGGGTTAGTGGATGGTGCCTTTCCTGATTCCCATACTGTGGTTGTAGTCAGCGTCGATGGCGTTGTCGAGGAGTGCGGGCCGCCCGTCGTCGTGACCGTTGGCGGTTTGGCGCTCGTGGTGGGCAAGGATCGTGGCTTTGGCGGTTGCGTCCTTGCCCCAATTTTGTTCTCTGGCGATGTCTACGGGGTCGCGTGGGTGTTGTGTGTGGGTGTAGAGCCACCAGTCGCAGGCGATGCGTTGATGTTCATCTCTGAGGCCTCTGTGGGCGTGCAGGAGGCTTTTTATCGGGGAGTTGATGCCACCTTCTAGGCTGTTGGTGGTGCTTTTATAGGCGATGGTGCCCTGCTTTTCGGTCAGGTAGGTAAACAAGTGACCGGCCTTGGAAAGTCGCACCAGCTGCATGTAGGCGGCTCGGTGGGTGTAGTGGGTGTACCACCATCTTTTGTTGTGTCGCTTCGATTTCGGGATCTGCTCAAGCGGGGTGTCTTTGACGTAGCTTTTCTCATTGAGCTGCGTGTTGAAGGTTTGGCCGAACTTCTGCAGCTTTATCGTCCAGTCGGCGGGTCGAGATCGTCTATGTGCAGTAGCTCTAGGGATAGTCGGCGTAGTGCCTTGCCCATTGCTGATGTGGGATGAAGACCTGTAGCGGTTTGGATATTTCGTTTGACGTGGACGAGGCAGCGTTGGATTTTGGTCTCAGGCCAGGTGTTTCGGATGGCTTTTGCTGAGCCTTTATGGCCATCTGTCGTTGCAATCAGTGGCGGGGCAATAGTGTCGAGTAATCGGCCGTAGGCCCAGGAATCTTCGGTGTATCCCCAGAACCATGAGATGACATGGTCGCAGTCGGCTAGGACAAGCAGGCATTTTGTGTTGAAGTATGTCCCATCGATAAAGACCTGGTCATAGACCCGGTGGGGGTCTGCTGGCATTGGTGGTTGCACGTACCAGAAGGTGGCGAAGCGGCGTTGGAGTGTCGATACGCTCACGTTGTGTATCTTGGCCAGCGTGTTTAGTGAAATTCCGCTGGTGAGCCAGTCAACGAAGACTCTAAACCACATCGCTTGGCCGGCGTCGTCGTGGCAACGGGTAAAGGTGTGCCCGCACTCCTTGCAGCGCCAACGCTGGCGGCTACTCGTAGTCGTTCCATGCTTGATACTTCGCCCGGCGCACACCGGGCATGGGGGATGTTTAGTACTCATCCCCTCATCGTCTACGCCCCCATATCACACTTGGTCGGTGGCCTGTGGGATTTCAGTGCATTGACCGCTCATTTACCCCAGAACAGTAAATCATTCCTAATACCACCAGCACGGAGCACAGAAACAGACAAATTCACCAACACATTTTGACCATTAGCCCGCTAGGAGCTTGTTTTCCACGTAGAGGTGGATGTCGAACTCGCCGACCTCGTGGAAGATGGTTCGCGGGGAGTCGGTGGCCTGGGGCAGCGGCTGGTCGAGTAGGGCGTAAGGCTGGTTGGAGGGCCCGGGCCACCATAACGATACCGATTGGGTAATGGCGTTGCGGGCAATATCTGGGAAGTGCAGAACCATGGAGGTGGCGGCATATCCGCCCAGAGAGCCGCCGGCGATGGTTACCCGCTGCGCGTCGGTATCTAGATGGTGGCCCTGGGCGCGTGCAGTGTTCCGGGCCCAGGTTAAGGCGGCGCGGGCGGTGTGTGCCAGTAGTTCAGGATTTCCCAGCAAATCCATGCGTCGCTCTGGGACGGTGGGGGCGAGGAAGATGGTGGCGGAAGGGGCATCGGCAAGCTGTGTCAAAGCTGGTAGGAGGGGGACGTGGCGGACGTAGATGTCGCCATCGGTAACCAAGAGGATCTCGCGGGAAGTTGAACCGGCAGACAGGTGCAGCCACACCTGGCAGGGGACGCCGGCGTCGATGGTGGTGGAGTGCGCGGGAGTGATCCCGGCGGGGAACTCTGCCAGCGGGGCCATGTCCACCAAGGCGTTAAAGCGGCCTTGACCACTGCCGATGATCTCTCCTTTGGCCCAGGCGGGTTGGCCGGTATCGCGCAGGGCAATCCAGGCTTGGCGGTCGTCGGGGTGGAGGCAGAAGTCGGTGGCGGGATTGGCGCGGAGGATGCCCACGGCGGTGTTCAAGCCTTGGGGAAGCTCAAAGCTGCCTGCATGCCAGCGGTGAGCGGCCGGGCCTGCGGGGATATATGGCTGCAAGGCGAAGTGGGACAGGTGCTCGCGCTGGATGTGGGTATGGCTGTCGAGGTAGAGCACCGGAGTGTAGCCGGCGGGACAATCGGCTACGGCGACGCTTAGCGTGAGGTGATCCGGGGTAGCGGCGGGCTGTATGTGGGGAGTGCGGGTCAAAGCCAGGAGGTCCTGCTCAGTCAGGCCGGCGGGGAGTGGACTGTGCTGCGGCAGGGCCGGGATGGGCAGCATGGGGTAGCGCAGGTGTGCGGGCGGCACGAATGGTCTCCTTGGAGGCTCAGGATTGGGGCGAAAACCCTGATTTAGGTTAGGGTTTTCTGGCTAAGGCTAGCTTTACTATACTTTTGCGACTATGGGTAAGACCAAATCCACCACCACGGAGTACCCCGCAGCGGCGTCGCACGCCCACCTGCGGGCGTCTTCGCACGCCCGACAAAGGGTGTTCTTGCAGGCAGGCGCGCCTGCAGTGGTCTCGCGCGGCATGATCGTGCTGATCGCGCTTGTGGTGCTCGTGGCCACCTGCGTGGCCTCAATGGTCTGGGGCTCCTCCCACATCCCGCTGGCGGATGTGTGGCACTACCTGCGTTACCCGGATGACTCGGTGGATAGCTACAACATCAACGGGCTGCGCGGCACGCGCACCATCATTGGGCTGGCAGTGGGTGTAGCCCTGGCGGTAGCCGGAGCTATCATGCAAGCGATTACCCGCAACCCGCTGGCGGATCCGGGGCTGCTGGGAGTGAACTCTGGGGCATCGCTGGCCATCGTGCTAGCGACTGCCTACCTGGGACTGACTTCTGCGCGGGGGCAATTCTTTGCCGCCGTGGTGGGCGCACTGTTGGCTACGGTGTTTGTCTACGCCGTGGGCGCGGCCGGCGGTGGCGGGGCCTCGCCCGTGCGCCTGATCCTGGCTGGGGTGGCTTTCTCCGCAGCCGCGGGCGGGATTATTGGAGCCGTGCAGTTGGCTAAGCCGCAGGTTTTTGATTCTTTCCGCTTTTGGGAAGTCGGCGCGCTGACCCGCATGGATGTCCCCCTGGCTATGTTGTGGGGGCCAATTGCCGTCGGCGTAGTTCTGGCCGTGGCGCTGCTGCGTAGCTTATCCAACATTGCTTTGGGTGATGATGTGGCTGCGGCCTTGGGGACCAACGTGGTGCTCACCCGTGGCGTGGCGCTGGTGGCCATTACCGTATTGTGCGCGGCTGCCACTGCGGCCGCGGGACCGCTGAGCTATGTGGGTTTGGTGGTGCCGATTGTGGCGCAGTGGCTAATGGGACCACACCGCGGCTGGATCCTGGCCTTGTGTGTAGTCCTGGGGCCCTGCCTGGTGCTGGCCGCCGATATTGCAGGCCGGTTGTTGGCGCGGCCTTCGGAGATGGGGGTGGGTCTGCTCACCGCATTTGTGGGAGCGCCCATGCTGTTGCTGATGGTCCACCGCATGCGGGGTGATGGCCGATGAACCCACAGCCCTTAGCCCCCGCCCCGGCGGGCCAGTTGCTCCTGCGCGCCCGCGGATATTCGCTGTTGCTCAACCGGCGCAGCCTCGTGGTGACCCTAGCGTTGATGGCAGTGTGCCTGGTGCTGATGTTTGCAGCTATCGGTGTCGGCGGGTCCTCCTTGAGCTACGCGGATGCCTGGGCCGTGCTCACTGGCCACGGCACTGCTAGCCAACGGCTGGTCATCGTGGAGTGGCGCCTGCCGCGCATACTCCTGGCGGTGATCATCGGTGCCGCGCTGGCAGTGGCCGGAGCTATCTTCCAGACCATTACCCGAAACCCCTTGGGCAGCCCGGACATTATTGGCTTTACCATGGGCGCCCAGGCTGGCGTTTTGGTGGCCATTGTGCTGTTGGGCAGTTCATTGGCGGTGGTGTCCTTTGCAGCGTTGCTAGGAGGCATTGCCTGTGGTGCGGTGATTTTTGTGGTCTCTTTCAAGGGCGGCTTTGGCGGGCTGCGCCTGATTTTGGCCGGCATTGCCATCTCCGCCATGGTGGGCTCTTTTAACCGCTGGCTGATAGTCAAAGCGGATTCCGATACCGCTTATGCCGCGCTCAAAGCAGTCACTGGCACCCTGGCGGCTGCGGAATGGCAGGTGACCAGCTTCGCGCTGGTGGCCACGCTGGTGGTGTTGGGATTGATTACGGCCTGTGCCCGGGATCTGCGCAACCTGGAATTGGGCCAGGACCTCGCCGCCGGCCTGGGGACCCACACGCAGCGCGCCCAAGCAGCGTTAGTCCTTTTGGGCACCGCGTTGGTGGCGATTGCCACCACAGCCGCCGGGCCCATTGGGTTTATTGCCCTGGTGGCTCCGCACTTGGCGCGCATGATGTCCCAGTCCTCCCGCGCCCCACTGGTGGCCTCCGGCTTATCTGGGGCGGTGCTGCTCCTGGCCGCTGATATTGCCAGCCAGGCCCTGTTGGAGTCCATGCCCGTGGGTGTCGTCACCGCCGCGGTGGGCGGGGTCTACTTCATGGGATTACTAGTTGTGGAATCGAGAAAGAGCGTATGAGCAACAACCAACCGCGCATTGCTGTGCGCAACCTCACCACCAGCTATGACACTCGCGTGATCTCTTCCGATCTGAGTGTGGAGATCCCCGAGGGCGGGTTTAGTGTCATCATCGGCCCCAACGCCTGCGGTAAATCCACCCTGCTGCGGGCTATTGCCAAAATTCACAAGCAAGCCCAAGGTTCCATTGTGCTTGATGGTAAGGACACCAACTCCATCAAGCCCAAGGAGTTGGCACAGCAGTTGGGTCTTTTGCCGCAGTCTGCCATCGCCCCGGAGAAGATGCGGGTGCGCGATCTAGTTGCCCGCGGCCGCTCTCCGCACCAGGGATTGTTCCGCCAGTGGAGCACGCAGGACCACCAGGCAGTGGAGCAGGCCATGGAGCTGACCAACATTGCCCACATTGCGGACCGCAGCGTGGATGAGCTTTCCGGTGGCCAACGCCAGCGCGTGTGGCTGGCATTGGTGCTGGCCCAGGACACGCCGACGGTGCTATTAGACGAGCCCACTACCTACCTGGACTTGGCGCACCAAATTGACATCCTGGAGCTGTGCCAGCGCATGTACCAGAAGCAGCGCCGCACCGTGGTCGCGGTGCTCCACGACCTGAACTTGGCTACCCGCTACGCCACCCATCTGGTGGTGATGAAGGATGGCGCCATTGTCGCCCATGGCCACCCTAACGAGGTCATGACCGAATCCCTGATGGACCAGGTCTTCAACTTGCCATCCCTGGTGATTGAGGACCCAGTGACCAAGACCCCCTTGGTTATTCCCCGTCGGCCGGACAAGTAGCTTGCCTGGCCGACATCTCCCATCCATTCCATATATATAGAAAGGACTTCCATGTCTCACAAGACCGCCCGCACGACCGCTTTTGCTGCCCTGCTCACTGGCACCATGGCGGTGGGCCTGGTGGCCTGCTCCTCCGAGGATGCCTCCACCTCCGCAGCCTCTTCCGCAACGTCCGCAGCTATGTCTGCCGATGCCTCTGGCGCCATGTCCGCCGAGGCTTCTGCCGATGCCGAGGCCGGCCAGTGGCCGCGTACCATTTCCACCGACGATGGAGAGCTGACCCTTGAAGCGCAGCCCAAGCGCATTGTCTCCACCTCCACCACCCTGACCGGCGCGCTGCTGGCAGTTGGCGCTCCCGTGGTGGCCACCGGCACCTCCGCGCCCAACGTTCCGGGCCTGTCTGACGATCAAGGCTTCTTCAACCAATGGTCCGAGCAGGCCAAGGCCGCCGGTGTGGAGAAGCTGTGGCAAAACGGCTCCCCGGACATTGAGAAGGCCACGGAGTATGATGCCGATCTCATCATCGTGTCCAAGAACTCCGGCGACTCCGTCTTTGACCAGGTAGAAAAGCTGCGCAAGATTGCCCCGGTTTTGGTGGTGGACTACTCGGATTCCTCCTGGCAGGATGTGACCACCAAGATTGGCGAGGCCACCGGCTATGAGGCCAAGGCCAAGGAAATCATCGCCGAGTTCGACTCCCGGGTGGACGCGGCCAAGAAGAACCTCGCAATTCCGGAAGGCACCACCTCCCCGTTCATCATTTTCCCGGATGGCTCCGGCGCCGCAGCCCTGACCAAGGAGGCTCCGCAGTCGCAGATCCTGGCCCGGCTGGGCTTTAACCTGGCCGAGATCCCGGAAGAGGTGAAGGGCGATACCTCCATGGGTAAGGACCGTGGGGACATCGTCAAACTGTCCATGGAAAACATTCAGAAGGGCCTGCCCGGCGATAACTGGGTAGTCATCGCCTCCGACGATAAGTCCAAGGCCGCCATCGCTAACGAACCGGCCTTCAATACCTCCCCGGCAGTAAAGAATGGCAAGGTCTTCCACACCCCGGCTGATACCTTCCGCCTGGATTACTTCTCTGCCAACGTATTGCTGGATTCCCTAATCGAGCAGTTCAGTAAGTAGTCTGACCGGGCGGCCCCGGCGGTGCGGGGCCGCCCGGGGGCATAGACCCCCCTGCGGGGAACCCTTGCTCGGGGGGCGGGCAGGGCGGTCCGGGCGGGGGCATCGGCAGACTAGCTCGTGAACACCAGAGCAAAGGGGAAGGCTAGCACCAAGCTCAGCACCACGCGCAGGAACCAAATCACCACCATGTGCCAGATCTTTAGCGGAATCTCGGTGGCCAGAACGGCTGGGACCATGGAGGAGAAGAAGAACACCTGGGAGACAGAGACCACCGCGATGAGGAAGCGGAGCATCTCTGAGCCAGAATCGGCCACCAGGGTCGCGGGCAGGAACAACTCCGACAGGCCGATGGCGAGGGCTTCTTGCGCCAACTGCGGCTCCGGCAGACCCAGCAGGTGGGTGACAGGCCAAAAGACGAAGCCCAGGATCTTAAACAGCGGAGTGTAGTAGGCCAGGACTAGGCCTAAAAAGCCCACGGACATGATGCCGGGAAGGATCTGCATGGTCATCTGGAAGCCATCGCGCAGGTTCTCCCACAGCACACGCCACAGCGGCGGGCAGGAATTGAGGGTCTTGGTGGCTTCGCGCCACGCGGCTTGGATGCGGTTGCTGCTCACGACCTCTTCGGCTTGAAGTTCCACGCCGGGGTAAGGATCGTCAGGAATGCGTGAGAGCGGGGGAATGCGCACGATGATGGCTGAGACTAAGAAGCACACGATGAGCGTGGTAAAGAAGTACGGCCCCCAAATAGGCATCAAGTCCAGGGTGCGTGCGATGACCACCATGAACGTCGCGGAGGCCGTGGAGAAGCCCGCGGCAATAATGGCAGCTTCCCGCGCGGTGTAGCCGCCAGACTTGTAGGTGCGGTCAGTGACCAGCAGGCCCAGCGAGTAGCTGCCTACGAAGGAGGCGACGGCGTCAATGGCGGAACGGCCAGGGGTGTGGAAGACCGGGCGCATGAACTTTTGCACCAGCACGCCCACGAATTCCATGAGGCCGAAGCTAACCAAAAAGGCCAGGAAGATCGCGCCTACTGGCACCAGGAGGCCGACGGGGATCACCAGCTTGTTATACAGGAAGGGGCCAATGCGGTCCTCAAAGACCAGCGCCGGACCGAAGTTGAACATGAGCATGGTGGCCACCACCAGGCCCGCCACGCCCAGGAGTGCGAAGGCCAGGCGGGCCGGGGATTTGCGGAAGCGCCCGGTAACAAACGGATACACCGTGCCGGCTACCAGAATCGCGTAGACCACCCACGGGGTAGCACTGCCCAGCAGGGCGCTAATCCACTTGACCAGGTGATCCAGCAGAATGGAGTTGGTTTCCCCGACGGTAAACGGGACAAAGAAAGCAAAAATACCAATGGCGCTGTAGACAAAGAAGCGCCAGGAACCAGTGGCCGGTTGCGTGCCCGGCGCAGCCGCAGCGCTGTGGACTGCGGGGGAGTTGTTGGTAGTCATCGGAATCTGTCCTTTGATGAGCAGGAATGGAGGTTTTATTCTTTGGGCGGCTGTGCCAACAGCTTGCCGATGCCCCCGTTGTGCTGCCCCAGCTGTGGCGCCGGGGTGGGCGGGCGCATCCCATGGATCTTGAGCGGAGAGGCCAAGGTGACAAACCCGTCTGCCTCAGTAGCCAACACGCTGCGCTCCTGGCCTAGGGGGCCGTGGAGGGCCTCGTCCACGCTGGCCACGTGTGCGCAGGGGACTCCTGCTTGTTGCAGTTTGGCGGTCAGACTGGCGACGGTTTCGTTGGCTATGGCTTGCTCGATTAGCTGGCGGACTTCCTCACGCCGGGCCACGCGGGCCTCGTTGGTGGCGTAGCGGGAGTCTTCTAGCATGTATTCAATGCCAATGGCGGGTGCCAGGCGCTCGAAGAGCTTGGCGTTGGATACCGCGATGACCACGTCGCCGTCGGAGACGCGGTAGGTGCTAAAAGGCACTGTCATCGCGTGGTCATTGCCCACGGCCGTGATGTCTTCATCAGTATGCAGCGAGCGCATAGCTACCGACTCCAAGATGGAGACCAGGGAGTCGTACATGGCAATGTCGATGTGCTGGCCGCGGCCCGTGGCCTCGCGCTGGCGCAAGGCAGCCAGGGTGGCGATGGTGGCATACAGCCCCGGGACCAGATCGCCTAGGCTCACGCCAGTGCGAGTCGCGGGCCCACCCACCGGACCGGTAACTGACATCAGGCCACTGAGTGCCTGGGCCACCAGGTCGTAGGCAGGTAGTTCGCGGAAGCTGCCCTGTTGGCCAAAGCCGCTAATGCTGGTGATAATCAGCGAGGGGTTAGCTTTGAGCAATTCCTGCGGGCCGATACCTAGCCTGTCCATCACCCCGGGGCGGAAGTTTTCTACCACCACGTCGGCGCGCCGGGCTAGCTCGGTGAAGGTCTCCACGTCTGTGGGGTTCTTCAGATCGAGGGTGATTCCCTGCTTCGAGCGGTTAAACAGCCGGTAGTAGGCGGAGTCGCCGTTCCAGAAGGGGCCAAACTCGCGGGAGTCATCGCCCCAGGGCGTTTCAATCTTGATTACTTCCGCGCCCAGGTCTGCCAACATCATGGCGCAAAAAGGTCCGGCGAGGATTCTGGAGAGGTCCAGCACCCGCACGCCCTCTAGTGGGGCGGGGGTTGAGTGTTCTTCATGCATGGTGTCTCCTTGAGAACGTACATCTGCAGTCGAAGGGGCCTGCAGTCGAAGGGGGTATGCGGTTGAAAGATACGTGCGCCCTAGACAAACGCGGATTGGCCGGTCAGGGAGCGTCCGACCAGGAGTTGGTTGATGTCAAAGGTGCCTTCGTAGGTGTAGAGGGCCTCAGCGTCGCAGAAAATCTTGCCCATGTGCCGGTGGCTGAGCGTGCCGTTGCCGCCCATCATTTCGCGGCCCAGCGCCACGGTCTGGCGGGTGAGACGCGTGACGTGGGCTTTGGCCATGGCCGAGTGCTCCGTTTGGAGAGTACCGCGGTCTTGCAGCTGGGCAATACGCACCATAGTGGCCTGAGAGAGGGACAGGTTGCCCTGGATAGTGGCCAACTTGTCTTGGATGAGCTGGAAGCTCATCAGCGGCTGGCCGAATTGCTCCCGTTCGCTGACATAGGCCAACACCGTATCGAGGGTGGCCATTTGCAGGCCCACAGCCTGCCAACCCACGACTGCGCGCGCCGAGCGGAAGACCTGGTTTAAATCACGGAAGGCATTGGCTCCGGCTAGCTTGTTCTCATCTGGGACAAAGACGTTGTCCAAGGTAATTTCGGCGTTTTGTACCGCACGGATGGCGGTGCGCCCCGTCATCAGCTCTGCGCGGTAGCCCTCCGTCGAGGTATCCACGATGAAGCCCTTGCATTCACCGTCGGCGACATCGCGGGCGTAGACGGCAACATAGTCGGAGAACGTTGCGTTGCCAATCCAGATCTTGGAGCCGTTAATGCGCCAGCCACCATCGACTTTCTGCGCTGTGGTGCTCATCCCGCGGGCCACGTCTGAACCGGCAGTGGGCTCGGTGATAGCCAGCACGCCGGTCTTGTCCAGAGAATACAGGTCTGGCAAAAGGCGTTCTTTTTGCTCTGGGGAGCCGAGCAGCTCGATGCTTCCGGTAAACAGCCCGTCCTGACCGGAAAAGAAGGTGCCCACGGAGGCATCGGCACGGTGGATTTCTGCAGCGACCAACCCTGCCAGCAGGTGCGAGCGCTGCTGACCGCGGGCCAGGCTGATGATGCCCAGCTGTGCGATCTCTGGAATCAAATGGTGCGGAAACTCAGCGCGGTCCCAGAACTCTGCCGCACGCGGCTTGACGGAAGTTTGCGCCCAACGACGCACCTTGAGCAAGATGTCGAGTTCTTCCTGCGGAAGGTCGGCCTCGTAGCCGAGGAAATCGCCTTCGGGGTATTTGCCCTGAATCATAGTCGGATCCTTTCTGCGTGGCGTACTAGGAAACGTGGCAGTCGCTCTCGATGTAGCGCCCATCACGGTGTATGTCCTAGATAACTAGCTTTTGGTGCTGTGTGCTAGTGCACAAAAAGGCCAAGTGTCTGGTATGCCAGATTCTTGTTCCGGACCGTGGCACGAAGGTTGCGCAAGCTGGGGGTGTGGCGTGCCGGGGGAGTGGGCCAGACTGGGAAAAGCAAAAACTCCCAACCTTCATCTTGGCGCGGAGCCAAGGTAAAGGTTGGGAGTTTTCGCTGTCTGTTATACCGAGTGCCAGCGCTGGGCTGACGGCGTTCGCCTAGGCGAACTTGCGGCGGGTGAACACGCCGGCAGCACCCAGGACGCTCATAACCAAAAGAGCGAACATGGCGCGAGCCACGGTGTTGTCGCCGGTCTCTGCCGATACTCCACGCTCGGATTCGGCAGAAGTTTGCTGGATAGCCTGCTCGCGAACGGAGCCGGCATTGGAAGAGAGTAGGGCGCTAGAGGTGGCCTTCTCCTCGCGGGTCGGGGTCTCGTGGACGCGGTCCTGGCTGGACATGTACGTCTGGCCATCCTGGTTCAGGTACCAGGTCAGGCCGCCCAGGATCAGGATGCCCGGCAAGATGATTCCGGCAAGCTCCGGGCTCACGGAGGATCCGCCATTAAGGTTGCCGCCACCGTTGCCACCAGTATTGCCGCCGGTCGCAGAGGTGTTGCCGGTTAGGCTGGAGCCACCATTGCCGTTGCCGGTACCCGAGTTCGGGACGTTGGGGGTGTTTACGGAAGACAGGCCGTTGAGGGCAGTGGCGGCAGAAGCTGCCTGCGAGGCTGCGTCATTGACCATGGAGCTGGTTCCGGTGGCGTTTCCGCCAGTGTTTCCGGCGTTATTGCCGCCGGTATTTCCGTCGGTGTTGCCGTCAATGTTGATGTCGACCCCACCGTTTGCCCCTCCCGTAGTTTCGCGGGTGGCGTTGCCTTCCACGGACAAGCTGGCATTGCCGCCCGCGCTGGCATCGGTGGTAGCTCGCGCAGCAGTGTCAGCCCCGGTGATGTTTTGGGAAGAGCTACCTGCAGCGCCGCGGGCGCGCTGGTCATTCTCGATCATCTTGCGGATGCGGTCAGACTGCTCTAGCTCCGCATTGTTTAGCGGGGCCGGGTTGGTGGCGCGGGAGGAGGACTCTACCCAGCCGCCGGAGGTGTGCTGGTAGTAGATGTCTCCAGTGGAAAAGGCGTAGGAAGACTGAGCCTGTGCTACCGGGGCTACTGCGAAAGCAAGCGCGCCGGACACGGCGACTGCGGTCAGGGTCTTTCGAAGACGCATCATGTTTTTCTCCTCGGGGGATATCGGTTTGGTGGGGCCGACATCCTCGATGACGGCAACATGGATAACTTAAACCCCATTAGTCACAGAAATAACTTGCGACACGCGCGAAATGTGCGTTTGGCAGAAATTCTTCTGGAGCGCACTGTAGGACGCGGGGCAGGGTTCCGGGCGTGCGGGGTGCGGGCGGGTACGCCTCAAGAGGCCCCGCGTCCGCCGCCAGAGGTAGACATTTACCTGGTGGCGCGCTCGTGACGCGGGGCAAAAGATGAAGAAAAGCTTAAATATCGCTGTATGTGCGGGCGGCGCTGCTGGCGCCGAGTGGGCGGGGGTATTTAGCGGGGGTGGCCTGGCGTGTCGGGCCCCTGCGACCTGCGCGGACGCCGTTGTGGCGTGCGGACGGTAGTGCGCTGCGGCTCGCGGTCCGTGTTGTGCAGCCCCGCGCGGCTGGCGCGACTGCCGGACAAGGCCACGTAAAGACCCAGGATGTTGAGCAGCATGCCTGCATAGAGAGCAATAAACGCGCTGGAATACGCAGTGGAACTCACTGCGGAATAGCTGCCGAAAATAACCAGGCACATGCCCCAACCCACTGCGTGGACCGCACCCGCGCCCAGCGATACCAAACGCAGAGTGCGCGTGGCGGCTTGTTCCGGCGCAAAGATGCGCCGCAGCCCATCGAGCAGCATCAGCGCCACCACCGCCACAGCGATGGCGCCCGCCGCCCACACTGGCAGCAGCGAGCTAAACACGAACAACCCCGCCAGCAACAACAAGAGTGCGTGCGCAAGCACCGCGCGGCCAGCATAGGTTTGCGTCATGGGCGCGCCCCGCCTGAGCTTGCCGATGCCCCGCTAATGCCCACCAACTGCCACCCCACCACCGCGTTACGCACGGCAGAGGCCAGGGGATTCGACGGCTGGATACAGCTAATGGTCAACAAACGCCCCGGCGTGGCGTGCGTGCCCCACACCTCCGAGTTCTGGGCCAGGGAAGACTTTTCAGGAGCATGCAAGTCTGTGGCCATGTAGACCAACCAGGCATTACCGGTGGCTTCCGTGCGCACATAGAGCTTGTCACCAGCTGAGACTTGGTGTTCATCGCGCGCGCCATCATAGAGGGCATTGAATACCCCGGGTACGCCGGCGCCAGTGTGCCCGGCGATAACCACCACGTCTGTGGCGGAGGTTCCCGGCAAGGAATAGGGGCGGTCTGGCGCGGTATAAGTGCAGGCCTTATTCATGGTCACTGGGTCGATAGCCCCGCCGTTGGTGTGGCAGGGTTTGGACTCAAACTCCGCGCGGACATTGATGGAAGGGATATACATTTCGACCGCGGGCGAAGGTGGAAACGACAGCGCACCCTGCGGAGTTTCTCCTGTACCATCGTTGGGCAGCGCCGGGGCAGCCGTCGGGTTTGGCTCTGCCGGGTTTGGCTCTGTTGCGTTTGGCTCTGTCGGGTCTGGCTGGGTGTCCGGGACACCGGGAGCTGACGGCGCTGCGGAAGGGGCGAAGGAGTCGGGGGTGGGGGCATGGGCAGACTCAGAGTTAGGCTCAGAGTCAGCCTCGGGTGCCGCAGTGTCCTCGGCAGGAGCGGCGGCAACCAGCGGCTGGGGAGTTGCGGCGATGAAGTCCTCCTCCACGCCCGGAGGGGCCGCCACGGAGGTATCAATGGCCAGGCCCAGCGCCACGGTAGCGGCCACACCACAAGCCACCCGCAATCCACCACGGCGCATCCACGTGGCACGGAGACCAGAGCGCGGGGAGGGTGTGGGCATGGTGTGGACTCGCTTCCTTGACTGACTCAGGGACTCAGGCGGCCAGCACGCAGCCGCAAGTGAACCCAGCATAACCCCGCATTGGGTCCAAACCCGGGCTAAAAACGCTCGCGTCCCCTACTGGTGAACTTCTGATAATGGTCCGGCTTGGCGTCACCATAGCGCGAACGGCTGCGTCGAGCAGGGTTGGGCGCAGGCTGAGCGGGGGCAGACTCGGTGGGGGTGGGGGCATCGGCAAGCTCAGAGCCTTGGGTGGCCAGCTGGGCCTGCTCCTCGCGCAGACGGCGGCGCTCGCGGACCTCAGCAAAAACAAAGTATGCCAACCCCAACGGGGCCATGATGCCAAAAGCAATCCACTGGAAACCATAGGACAGGTGGGAGCCGCGTTCGAGCTGTGGCAACGGAATGGGAGCCAACACCCCAGGCTCGCCTTCATGAGAAATTTGGGCGTAGTCCGTGGCTAACTCTAGCCCAATGAGCGGGCCAATCTGGGACGGAGTGATGGTATAGACCTGCTGGTAGCCCTCCTGCTCAATGGGGGCAGTGTCGCGCTGGCCCTCCGCCCGACGCAACATAGCCACCACGGTGGAATGGCCGGAAGGCGCCGGGGAAAACTCCGGGACTGTATTGGCCTCCCCGGCCACCATCCAGCCGCGGTTGACCAAAATAGTCAGCCCGGTATCGGTGCGAAACGGCACCAAAGACTGGTACGTGGGGCCGGACTCCACCGGACGCAGACGCAACAGCACTTCTTTATCCGGAAGATAGTGGCCGTGCAGCTCCACGCGGGTCCACTCCTTGTCCGCGATGACACCATGGGCATCCACGGCATCCTGCAGCGGCACCGGATCCGCCTCAAAAGCGGCGTGGATGTGTTCATTACGCTCTACGATGTCGTGGTCCTTGCCCAACTGCCACGGCGCCAGAAGGGTAAAAGCAAAATATGAGAAGGCCACCACGAAAATGGTCAGCAGGACCCACTGAGGTTTCAAGAACGCTTTCCACACAAAAGCCCAGTGTAGGTGCAGTTAGGCGTTGGCGCGAATCCACTCCAGCACGCCCGGAACGGCAGCCTCAATAACTTCCCGGGTGTGGGTGAAACCAGACTCGTCACCGTAATAAGGATCTGCCACATCCTGGGAATCCGCTTGCGGATCAAAAGAGCGCAACAGACGCACGCGGTCTGGGGCAATGCCCAGTTCAAGGAGTTCCTCCTGGTGGCCGGAATCCATAGCGATAAATAAATCAGCATCCATGTGCTCCGGGCCCAACTGGGCTGCTCGATGAGCGGCACCGTCATGGCCTGCGCGGCGAAGCTCTGCGATAGCGCGCTCATCTGCGCCCTGGCCAACATGCCAGCCGCCCAGCCCGCATGACGACGTCCGCGCCACCAGGTCCAGCATCCCGTTTTCCATTGCATCGTGGACAATAACTTCCGCCATGGGAGAGCGGCAGATATTGCCCGTGCATACAAAGACGACGTGGAGGCGGGAGTCTGCCTCCGCGGATGGCTGTTGGTCCGCATGCTCCTCAGGGTTCAACATGGCGTCTAGGATAGTGTGAGCTAGTCCAAAAGTTGAAAGCGAGAGCATGGCTACCGTCAATGATGTCCGGGAAGTAATTGAACGCGCCTACCCGCCGCACCTGGCTGAAGACTGGGATGCGGTGGGACTCATCTGCGGGGACCCCGCCGTGAGCGTATCCAAAGTGGCGTTTGCCCTTGACTGCACCCAAGCCGTGGCGCAACGCGCCGTGGACATTGGGGCGCAGATGCTGGTGGTGCACCACCCACTGCTTATGCGCGGGGTGACCTCCGTGGCCGCGGATACCCCCAAGGGCAAGGTGATCCACACGCTCATCCGCGGTGGCGTGGCGCTCATGGCCGCACACACCAACGCAGATAAGGCCCGCCCGGGGGTCAATGATGTGCTCGCGGAGCTGGTGGGGATTGCCCCGGGCAGGCCCCTGGTGCCCGCAGATCCAGCCCTGGCACAGGATACGCCGGCTAAGGATGCCGCGGGGGACGCCTGTGCGCAGGACGCTCCAGCCCTGGCGAAGGCCCCCGGGTTGGGCAGGCTGGGGCAGCTGCCAGAGGCTATAACGCTGCGGGAGTTTACCCAGCGGGTGGCAAACGCGCTGCCGGAAACCGAATGGGGCGTGCGCGCAGCAGGCGACCCAGACCAGCTGGTGCGCACCGTGGCAGTGAGCTCCGGATCTGGGGATAGCTTCCTGGAGACCGCTGCAGCACTGGGCGCCGATGTGTACCTGACCAGCGACCTGCGCCACCACCCGGTGGATGAGCACCTGCGCGCCGGCGGGCCTGCGGTGATAGATACGGCACACTGGGCGTCGGAATTTCCGTGGACGCGCCAGGTGCGCGATATTGTGAGTGCACAAACCGGCCTGGAGACAGAGATTATAGAGCTGCGCACGGACCCCTGGACGGTGCACGCCAAGAAGGAGAACTAAAAGAGATGAAGCTGGACCCGCACCTACACCCGGTATTGCTGGAGTTGGCCACCCTGGAGCGTTCCCAGGGTGTAGAGGTAGCAGCCGAATTGCCGGAGACCATCGCGGCGCGCGAGGCCGAAGCCAAGGTGCTGCGTTTGCGCAACGCCGCTGGATCTGCCCAGATGGCTGTCGACGACATGGAAAACGAGATCTTGCGCATTCAGGCAGATGAGCGCAAGCTGCGCCAGCGGGAACGCGATGATAAAGCCCAACTGGGTGCCGAAGTGGACCCGGAGCGCCGCAAGGACCTCGAGCATGACTTGTACGCGGCCAAGTCCCGCATTGCAGACCTGATGAGCGAGCTGCAAGAGGCGCACAATGAAATCCATGCCCTGCGCAATAACGTTGAGGTCCACGGCGCGCAGTTGTCTGAGGCCCAGCGCCAGGCCGAGGTTGCTCGCCGCGCTGCCGATGCCGCCGAAGAAGCCCACGCCAACCGCCCGGAGACCACCGTGCGCGTGGCGCAGCTGCGTGAACTTTTGCCCACCGATGTGCTGGAAGAATACGACCGCATCCGCCTAGAAAACGGCGTGGGCGCGGCATCCTTTAACAATCGCGTCTGTGGAAGCTGCCATATTCAGCTGCCCCCGGCGGCAGTCAACGCCATTCGTGGGGCGGCGCCGGCGCAGCTGCCTGAGTGCACCGATTGCGGCGCGCTGCTGGTGCGCTAAACCTACGCGGACTGACACAAACAAGGGGAGCACAGGACAATGAAGGTCATCATCTTTGCCGACGGTGGATCCCGGGGTAACCCCGGCGTGGCCGGTTCCGGCACCGTGGTCTACGCCGCCGATGGCACCACGGTGTTGCGCGAGATTGTCTACGTGGTGGGTACCTCTGCGACTAATAATGTGGCGGAATATCACGGATTGCTGCGCGGCGTGGAGGCCGCCGCCCAGTTGGGGGCCACCGAGGTCGAAGTCCACATGGATTCTAAGCTGGTGGTCGAGCAGATGAGCGGACGCTGGAAAATCAAGCACCCGGACATGCAGAAGCTGGCTGTGCAGGCGCGCGGGGTCATTGCTAATTTTGAGACCTTTAGCATTTCTTGGGTTCCGCGAGCGCGAAACAAGGTTGCCGACGCCTTATCCAATGACGCCATGGATGCGTGCGCCAGTGGGCACCCCGTGGGCATTGTCGGTGCTGTCGAGGCAGCTCCGGCCGAGTCTGCCGATGCCGCACCGCCGGCCGAGTCTGCCGATGCCGGGGCATCGGCAAGCAAGGCAGCAGCCAACCCGGGCTGGCTGGGGGAGCGCGGTGCCGTCCTGCGGCTAATCCTGTTGCGCCACGGCCAAACCGAGCCGAATACCCGCCAGGCCTATTCCGGGCGCACGGATGTCGAGCTGACTGAGCTGGGCCACCGGCAAGCCCAGGCAGCGGGAAGGGAACTGGCGGCAGGGCGGTGGGGGAGCATCGACAAGATAGTGACCTCCCCACTGCAGCGCTGCCAGGACACTGCCCAGGCGGTGCGTGACGCTCTGGTGGCCGCGGGAAGTGCCCCAGACGTGGTGACCGAGCCTGACCTGATTGAGCTCGATTTTGGCGCCTGGGAAGGGTTGACCTTAGCCCAGGCCCAGCAGCGCGACCCGCAAGCGCACGCGCAGTGGATGGAGGATGCTGCCGCAGCCCCACCGGAGGGGGAGTCCCTGCAGCAGCTCCACCGGCGGGTGCGCGCCCTGCGCCGACGCCTAGAGGCCGACCATCCCGGCCAAACCCTGCTGTTGGTTAGCCACGTCAACCCCATCAAGTCCTTGGTACGCCAAGCGCTCGACGCCGGACCGGTGTGCACGCGGCGCATGCACCTGGATTCTGCCTCCATATCCGTGGTGGAGTTTTGGGATGGCGGAGCCCTAGTGCGCGGAGTTAACGATACGTCGCATCTGCGCTAGACTAAGTGGCGCGAATGAGCCAGCTGGGTAAACGCGAGGGCACCGAACTGCCCTGCTTAACGCAGGGAAAGCGGTCCTTCGAGGAAAGTCCGGACTCCATAGAGCACGGTGGTTGCTAACAGCAACCCGGGGCAACCCGCGGGAAAGTGCAACAGAAAGCAGACCGCCCAGCGCGCTGGGTAAGGGTGAAACGGTGCGTTAAGAGCGCACCAGCACCGTCAGTGATGGCGGTGGCTGGGTAAACCCCACCGGGAGCAAGGCAAAAGGGTCCGCCACGGCGCGGACCGGATCAGGCGCTAGTAGGCTGCTCGTCGAAGCCTGGAGGTAGCTGCTGGAACCCACCGGCGACGGTGGGTCTAGATGGATGTTTACCGGCCCGCGCACTGTGTGCGGGTGTCACAGAATCCGGCTTATAGGCTGACTCATTCGCCGCTTTTCGCCCTATGGCTTTAGTACAGCCGCAGTTCAGCGCCAGCCGTAGTTCAGCGGTCGCGTGCCATAGTGCAGTTGTAATTCAGCCGTGGTAGTGCCCGAGCCTGGCCTTAGTTTGAGGCCTCCGCGATGGTGCCGGGGCGCAGGGGGATGACATCGAGGCCATCGGCGGCGGTATCGGCGGCAAAAGACTCAGCCTGAGCAGCCGGTACGTAGGCGATGACTGCGTGCGCCGTACCCGCGGCCGCCGCCCGCACGCCGGCAACGCCACGCAAGCGGGCCAACTCTGCCAACTGGGCCGCCGCATCCATGCCATAGACCAATTCCACGTCCCGCTGCGACTCCTGAAGCGCCTGGAACAACGCGGCGCCGCGCCGCGACCGCAAAACCCGTGCCATGGTGGCCGCCCGCTGGGTCTCTTCTTCGTAAAAACGCAGCCAATCGGAGGCCTCGCCGATAGTGGGGCGGCCTTCCGGGCCGTGGACGTCATGCACCGCAGACAACCAGTCCAGAACGCGCTGGGACGCATCCGGCAACGCACGCAATGATTCCGTACCAAAAGCGTGACAGGCATCCTGAACAAAGCGCTGCCGCTGCACAATGCTGGCCACAGCCGAAGAGATATCGGCTTCCCCAGGCACCGCAAGGGCAAAGCCCACCATGTCGCGGCCAAATGGGTGCGGGGCCTGGGTGACAGAATTATCTGAATAGTCGATAATCGCCACGGCATCGTCGCTACCGCGCAAGGCCGCAGTGTGCCGTGCTCGCAGTGGGGGAACGAGCGAAAACACTGTCACGGCTTGACTGCAGACCTCGGCCAAACGCGCCCGCATGGGAGCGTCTTCAGCCTGGCCCACCAGCGCTAGCGCCACCGCAACGTCGATGGCACTGTGGGCGCCCAGGCCAGCATGGGCCGGAATGTCGGAGACCACCGCGATATTCATTCCCGCTGTTTCGCGTGAGAGCAGCTGGCGGTTGATCAACATCCACACCATGCCTGCCACACGGATGCGTATATCCCCATCCGGTGCCGGTGGGATCACCGGCTGGCCTTCCTCGTCCACCGTGGGTTGCTGGGCAGCTGCCCGCTGGGCGAGTTCGTCGAGCGAAACTTGGGCAATGGCGGTGCCGTGTGGCTCCACAATGTGAACCGCCACCACTCCATCCGTGCGGGGGGAGATAGCCGCTGCGGCTTCCAAGTCCGCTAGCCCTGCTATGACGATGCCGCCGAAGTGATCAATGTGTTCCCCAATTACCATCCAGGTAGCCGGTGCAGTGGCCACGCACTGGTCCGGGACCCCGAAGGCTTGTTGGTGGACCTCCTGCACGCGCTGCGTCAAAGGGGTGGTCGGTGACGTCCACAAGGCCATGAGTTCTCCCGATTCCTGATTGCAAGTGGCAGAGACCCCAGCGGCGTATCGGCGGCGCACAGCTACCGGCGCAGTGCGCCCGATGCAGTGCTTCCGGCCTCACACCACCGGTGGGGCCGCGGCCGTACTGTTAAAAGCCGACCGCAAAGAATAACGTGAAATAGTCTAGCGCGCCCCCGCCTCCCACTTCGCGGTAGCCTGGAATCCATTGGCTAGACCCGAGAGTAGAAAGGACGCTTAACCGTGGCTCAAGAGGACAAAGACTGGTATTTCAATCCCACTACCGGGGAGGTGACCCAGGGGCCAGAATCAAGCTGGGCGAACCGAATGGGTCCTTATGCCACCCGGGAAGAAGCCCAAAATGCCCTGGCCACTGCTGCAGAACGCAACGCGGCTGCTGATGAAGAAGATGAGGACGACTGGGGCCAGCCTGCTTCTTGGGACAAGTAGGCCGTCTCGGTTTGTGTGAAGACCCTAGCGGTGAGCCGATGGATGATCCGAACCCAGCGCGGTTACCAGCTTTGACGGGGAATCTGCCGGTGTGGCCCCTGCGGCGCGTAGTCGTGCGGCACATTCCTGCATGATCGCGTCGGTGTCTGCGTGTCGCTTCTCCACCCCGGCTGCCAGCTCAAGTTCCCACTCGCGCCACTGGCGCGTGTTGTTCTCGCTGAGCAGAGACCGCGCGCAGACATGGTCATCACACAGAAACACAGTGGGCGCCCCGGAGGAGTCCCCGTAGGTGATCTCGGTGCGCTCATTGTCTACTTGGGCAATGGGAATGAGCCGCTGAGAGCCAACTAGGTGCCTAACGTGCTGCAACAATTCAGTGGGCACCTCGGTAGCGCTGCCTGCCGTGCCGGGGGAAGGCACAGCGGGCTGGTTGTTGTGCTGGTTGTGGTCTTCTAAAGGCGCATGGATCTCCTGACGTCCGGTAGTGGCCGGTAATTTGATGTGCCAACCAGCGTCCCCGCCGCCGGTGCGTCGGCGCAGAGTGACCTTTGCTCGGGTAAGACGCAGATCCGGGGTGTCAAAGTAGAGGGCACGCAGACTATGGTGCTGCTCGCCCAACACCGCGGACAGCGCTGGGGTTACGCCGCATAGCGAGGGCACGTCTGCGGTGGAACCAACAGAGAACTTCATTTCGATTTCCAGAGAGCTGGTGGTCATGTCGAAAGCCTGTCATGGCTGGCGCGGTCGCGCAAGATGGCCTATGCGGTAGCTGTCCGGCATCCTCTGCGGACACTGCAATGCGGGAAGCGACGTCATCCTGTGCAGGAAGCGACGGCATCCTGCGCGGGAACTACTATGCAGTAAGCGCCCGCCGGCCGGTTTCCACGCCAGCGGAATCACCGCGCAGGTGGGAACGCTCAGCAGCCTTGGCGCCGTCGGCGTACCCGTGTGCGTCTGTGCTACTCATTTGCATATTGCGCCGACCCGGGAAAATCTGGTCCGTGACTAGCTCTGCCGCTTCCGCCCGGCGATTGAGTAGTTCCACGGCGGAAGACGGTGAGTTTATCGCGGCTCCGGTGGCAGGTTGTGCGGTGGAGACGGCAGCAGAATCGCTAGCAGCTGCAGTGCCGCCTACAGTGTCGTCCTCGGCGGCGGTGGTATTGGCTTCTTGGAGCAGCTGCGCAATCCGTTGTGCGAAGGATAACCGGAAACTGCGCCGATACGGCGCGGTGCGGCGCTGTTGCTTGGCCTGGCGCGCGCCAGGAGAGTATTCCAAGAAGTATTCGCACTGCCGCGAAAGGCTGGCAAATAGATCCGCCACATGCGCGGTGTCCTCCGGAGTGCCAATGAGCACCACGATGCCGCGGGGGTCCATCAGCAGAGCGCAGACACCATTGGCGTTAGCGATGGCGCTGAGAAGGACGCACTTGTGGTTAATGTATGGCCCGTGCACGTAAGCCCGTTGGGAGATAATGCGCTTGCCCAGCTCTTCCGCGCTCAGGTGAGCCTCGCTACCCGCCACGTGTAGGCGGTGGGCTTGTTGGAGGGCCTGCGCACGGGCAACCAAAGCCTGGGCTTCTTCCTCATATTCTGTGGACTCCGCCTTGCGCAGCAAGGCTTCGACCTTCCGGCGAATTTTATCCTGCGGGTCACTGTCGCGTCCGCTGCCCCGGTGTCCCGATGCCCCCGTTGCGGCGGAGACATCAGCAGGTGAGACTATCGGGGCATCGGCAAAGCGTCCGCAACGGCCCAACTGGTCCAACCAACTCGTCAGCTCCTCCCGCGGCAACGATGGATCGGCAGGCGGCGATACCTGTAACCATGCGGTGCGCACTGGCCCGGGTGGAAGGGAAGAGGGAATGAGCGAGGCGGCGCGGTGGAGCAGGGCCTCACAGCGCGGGCCCAAGATATGCCGAATGTCATCGGGCAGCCAGCCCGCGATAGCAGCAGCTCCTACCAGATGGGCTAAATGGTTCCAGGTGACAGTTGAAGTGTCGACAAAGTCAGACATGCGGCGGCGTGAGTGGGACATGGGATAAATCCTTCCTTAAGCATCCAGAGGGTTCGAAAATTTGTGTCCCCAGCATGGCACAGGCTTGGGGCAGCCGTTCAAGCCCTTGCCCCCGTCACTTACCCCCGCGATCCCGATCCATCCTGCGCAAACGCCCGCGGCTTGGCTGTCTACTGTAGTGCGCAAAATGAGGGCTTCTGATCTGTGTCCTTGACCTGGAGTACAGTATGGAGGCATGAATAGCCAACACGAATTCGTCCTGCGCACGGTTGAAGAGCGCGACATCCATTTCATCCGACTGTGGTTCACGGACATTTTAGGTGCTCTGAAATCGGTGGTTATCAGCCCTTCGGAGCTGGAATCCGCGTTCGAAGAGGGGGTGGGGTTTGACGGTTCCTCGGTTGAGGGGCTCACCCGTATCTCCGAGTCCGACACCATCGCTTTGCCGGACCCGTCTACTTTCCAGATTTTGCCCTTTGACAAGGATGATCCGCAGCTACAGTCTGCCCGCATGTTTTGCGACATCGTCCAGCCGGACGGGCAAGCCTCCCTGGTGGACCCCCGTCAGATTCTGCGCCGCCAGGTGGCAGAGGCTGCGGCGGATGGGTTTACGGTAAAGGCCTCACCTGAAATTGAGTTCTTCCTGGTCAAAGAAATTAAGGATTCTGGAAAGCTCAAGCCAACGGATAACGGCGGCTACTTCGACCAGGCCTCGCAAAACACCGCTCCGCGCTTCCGCTCCTACGCGATGTTGGCACTGGAGGAGATGGGCATTGCTACAGAGATGAGTCACCATGAAACAGCCCCGGGGCAACAGGAAATTGACCTGCGGCACGCGGACTTGTTAACCATGGCGGACCACATTATGACCTTCCGCTTTGTAATTAAGCGGGTAGCCACAGAGCAGGGCATCCGGGCCACGTTTATGCCGAAGCCCTTCCAGGAATACTCCGGGAATGGTATGCATACGCATCTGTCCCTGTTTGAGGGGGAGGTTAATGCTTTCCACGATCCGGATGATGAGTTCGCGCTTTCGGCTACCGCCAAGCAGTTTATCGCCGGAATTTTGGAGCACTCACATGAGATGTCTGCCGTGGTCAACCAGTGGACCAACTCTTATAAGCGCCTAATTTTTGGCAATGAGGCCCCGGGCTCGGCCACGTGGGGAGTTTCCAACCGTTCCGCTCTGGTCCGCGTGCCTACCTATCGGTTGAGCAAGCCAGAGTCGCGTCGGGTGGAGATTCGTTCTGTCGATGCGCTGATGAACCCGTACCTGGGGTATTCGGCGATTTTGGCCGCGGGTCTTAAAGGTATCCGCGAAGGCTATGAGTTAGGTGATCCAGCCGAGGATGATGTTCAGCAGTTGACTCGCCGGGAGCGCCGTGCGATGGGTTATCGAGATTTGCCGTCCTCATTAGACCAGGCGTTGCGGATTTTTGAGCGCTCCGAGTTCATGGCAGAGGTCCTGGGCGAGCATGTCTTCGAGTTTTTCTTGCGCTCAAAGTGGGATGAGTGGCACCAGTACCAAGAGCAGATTACGGCAGTAGAACTGCGCAATAACCTGGACTTTTAAAGGTGGTTCCCGTGCGTGTATCCGTTCCCTCCCCGGCGACATTGGGGCTTAGCCGTCCCACCGCAGCTGCTGATTTGGACGCGTTGGGGTGGAATACCCCGGAAGCCTCCGCGCAGCTGTGGACCTTGGCCGCTGTAGGCGATAGCGACGCGGCATTGAATACGTTGATGCGCATTCACGCTACTGCCCCAGAGCTGGTGGCGGCGATGGACCAGGATGAGGACCTGCGGGTGCGCACTCTGGCGCTGTTGGGTGGTTCCTCGGCGCTGGGAGATCACTTGGCAGCCAACCCTCAATTGTGGAAGGAGCTGGCTAAGCCGTTGCCGCAGCCGGAGGAGCTTTACCGGGAGTTGTTGACGGCGGTGGGCGCGGAGCCTGCGGAGTATGCCCAGGATCCAGAGAGGGCGGACACGGCATCGGTAAGTTTGGAAGGACCGGGCACCTATGTGGCGGTGCCGGAGGAGCGCCCGGGCCAGCACCAGGCGGCGTTGAAGAAGACGTACCGCACGTTGATGATGCGGCTGGCTGCCTATGACTTGGCGGGTACGTTCGTCTCCCGCAAGGGGCAGACTGCTCCGCAGCCGCACCTGGGTTTTCGCAGCGTGACCCGGCTGACTACCGCGCTTGCCGATGCCGCCCTCACCGCAGCCTTAGCCGCTGCCGCACGTGCCACCTTCGGGGGACGGCCGCTAGATGGCCAGTTGGCTGTCATAGCCATGGGCAAGTGCGGGGCGCAAGAGCTCAACTACATCAGTGATGTGGACGTAGTCTTCGTAGGCTCACACGCGCAGGCAAGTCTGACGCGCCTGGCGGCGGAGTTCAATCGCATGGGTTCAGCGTGCTTTTTTGAGGTGGATGCAAACTTGCGCCCGGAGGGGAAGTCAGGGGCGTTAGTGCGTACGCTGGACTCACACGTTAGCTATTACAGCCGTTGGGCAGAAACCTGGGAGTTCCAAGCTCAGCTTAAAGCCCGACCGTTGACGGGGTATATGCCGTTGGGGCAGGACTATGTGAATGCGATTAATCCGCTGGTGTGGGAGGCTTCGCAGCGAGAATCATTTGTGGATGATGTGCAGGCCATGCGGCGCCGGGTGTTGGATAATGTGGCGCCGGAGTTAAAGCATCGCGAGCTGAAGCTGGGCGTGGGGGGATTGCGTGACGTGGAGTTTGCGGTCCAGTTGTTGCAGATGGTGCATGGGCGTTCGGATGAGTCGCTGCGGGTGCTCAACACGGTGGAGGCCTTGGAGGCGTTGATTGGGGCAGGGTACGTAGGCCGCGAAGATGGCCAGCAGCTGATAGAGGCTTATGAGTTTTTGCGGCTTTTGGAGCACCGGCTGCAGCTGGAGCGTTTTCGGCGCACGCACGTGCTTCCGGCGCAGGATGATGAACGAGCCTGGAAGTGGTTGGCGCGCACGGCGGGGTTCTTCTCCGACGGGAAATACTCGGCGGCGCAAATGCTGGAGCGTCGGCTCAAAACCCAGCGGGTCATGGTCCAGGACCTGCATTCGCGCTTGTTCTACCGGCCTCTGCTGCACTCTGTGGTCAACCTGGATTCGGATACACTGAAGCTGTCTGCCGACGCCGCCAAGCTCCAGCTGGCAGCCCTTGGCTATCGTTTCCCGGACCGGGCCTATGAGCATCTGACCTCTTTGGCTAGCGGCTCCACGCGCAAGGCACGGATCCAATCCATTTTGTTGCCGACCTTGATGGGGTGGCTGGCTTCGACTGCGGACCCGGATGCCGGGCTGTTGAATTATCGCCGCCTGTCGGAGGCTGCGTTTTCTGCCACGTGGTTTCTGCGGATGTTGCGCGACGAAGGCGTGGTGGGCCAGCGGCTCATGCGGATTCTGGGTACTTCTCCCTATACGGCAGAGCTTATAATTTCGGCACCCGAAGTGGTCAAGTTGCTTTCCGACGGTGCCACCGGGCCGAAGCTGCTAGAAACCACCGCGGAGCAGGTCTCTAGTGCGCTGATTCGCTCCACGCAACGCCATGCGGATCCGGATAAGGCGGTGGCGGTGGCACGCTCTCTACGGCGGGTGGAGTTGGCTCGGATTGCCGCAGCGGATCTTCTGGGCCTGATGCCGGTGGAAGAAGTCTGTTTCCAGC
The DNA here is from genome assembly GCF_011038655.2 of Corynebacterium lizhenjunii. NCBI lineage: Bacteria > Bacillati > Actinomycetota > Actinomycetes > Mycobacteriales > Corynebacteriaceae > Corynebacterium > Corynebacterium lizhenjunii. The sequence continues at coordinate 1,765,791 of NZ_CP064954.1, read as the reverse complement.
TATCCACCGTGTGGAATACAGTGCTGGAGGCGGCTTTGCGAGCGGAGGTGCGCGGGTGGCAAACGCGACGCCGCGATGCTGAGCTTGCCGACGCCGCCGTGCGTGCCGGTGCTGAGCCCGCCAGTGGCGCCGGTCCCATCAACGGTTCTGCCGCGGAGTTCCCGCAACCACTGGCGCGCATCGCCGTGATCGGGATGGGCAGACTCGGAGGCATGGAACTGGGTTTTGGATCGGATGCCGATGTGATGGTAGTCGCCGAGCCAGCGTTGGGTATCGAAACGTCCGAGGCCATCAAGTGGGCTATCGAGATTACTGATGGAATGCGTCGGCGTTTGTCCAAGCCTTCCGGTGATCCGCCACTGGAAGTGGACTTGGGCTTACGGCCGGAGGGACGATCGGGGCCGGTGGTGCGCACCGTGGCATCATATGAACACTACTACCGGCAATGGGGCGAGTCCTGGGAAAAGCAAGCCCTGCTGCGAGCAGACTTTGTCGCAGGCGATGTCGAGGTGGGGCAAGAATTTCTCGATATGATCGAGGAATTTCGCTACCCGGCCGGTGGAGCCAGCCAGGCCACGCTTCGCGATATTCGACGGATGAAGGCGCGAGTTGATAACGAGCGTCTTCCCCGCGGAGCAGACCGCAATACCCACACCAAACTCGGTCGCGGAGCGCTCAGTGACATTGAGTGGACCGTGCAGCTGCTCACGATGATGCACGCCCATACCTGCGAGGACCTCCATGAATCCTCAACTCTGCGCACCCTGGAGGCTTTAGAGCAACACCAATTGCTGTCGGCTACAGATGTTGAGGCGCTGCGTCAGGCCTGGTGCTTCGCCACCGATGCCCGCAATGCGTTGGTATTGGTGCGCGGCAAGCGCGTAGACCAGCTACCCACGCCGGGCCCGCAATTGGCCCAAGTTGCTGGGGCGGCGGGTTGGGCGCCGGAGGACAATCAAGAGTTCCTGGAGGCCTACCTTAAAGTCACCCGGCATGCCCGCCGGGTGGTTGACGAGGTCTTCTGGGGAGAAGCTGAATCCTTCGAACACCCCTAGCCAGTAGCGTAGCCGTGGCCTGGAGCGTATGCCTGCGGCGAAGCGTCGAGCCGGAACGCGGTTATCTCCGCGCTGCTAGACTGGCGCCAGACCCAGGCACCCGCGTGCTACGACATCGACAACTGCCCTTGCTGCACAAGCGCCCTTGCTGCACAAGCGCCCTTGCTGCACAAGCGCCCTTGCTGCACAACGTTTTGCTGCACAATGTTTTACCGTATCCACCAGAGGAGACCCCATGACTTTGTCCCTACGCCTTGACCTGAACAACGCCACGGTGGCAGACCTGGAAGCGCTACTGGCGGCGGCGCGGGCAGGGGGTATCGGCAAGCACAGCGCGGTGACCCTGCACGATAACCACCTAGAAATTACCGCCACCAACCCCACCGCAACACCAACGCAAACGCAGCCGGAACAGCCCCCGGCCAGCCACAACCAACCGCAGCTGGGCCCGGTAGGGGAGAGCGCGCTGCGCACTGTCGTTGACCTGCTAGCAAAGGGAAACCACCGTGAATAAACTGCGGGCCAAGTTCATCTCAGTGATAGCCGGAGTGGCCGCGCTGGCGGTGTTATCCACGGTGGCCATGTGGCTGACGGCAGACCGGCATCAACCAGTCAACGCGCGCACCGTTGGTCAAGCTGTGGCGGAAATGGCCCACACCACTGAAGAAGACCCCCTGGAATACCTCCACGGCAACGCTAATGTGGGACGCATCTTGGAAGCCCTAGGGCTCAACGCAGACCACCTATCCCTGGAATACATCCCAAAGGGCACGCCAGAAAGTGACATCGAGCCGCCGGAAGTCACCGTCCTCAAAGAGGCCATCGCGCAAGGACTACTGACTCAAGAAGATGCTGCAGCCATTTATCGCGCCTACCAGCTGGGGCTCGTAGACATCAACGCGCAGCCAAACTTATTGCCGTAGACGAATCCGGGGCACTAAGGTGTGTGGGGTGGAATATATCTCAACGCGCACCCCAAACGCCACCCCCGCGACCTTTACGGACATTCTTCTAGGCGGGCTCGCCCCCGATGGCGGGCTCTACCTGCCGCAACACTACCCCCAGGTAGATGGGGCCACGTTGAGCCGCTGGCGCACCATCTTGGACCAAGACGGCTACGCTGCACTGGCGGGGGAAGTGCTGGCGCTTTTTGTTGATGACATCCCCGCCCAGGACCTGCGTGACATCGCTGCCCGCGCTTATAACACCCAGAACTTTGCCTCCCCAGAGATTGTGCCGGTAACCGAACTGGGCGATGGCCTCTACGTGGGGCACCTCTCTGAAGGTCCCACCGCCGCCTTTAAGGACATGGCTATGCAGCTGCTGGGTGAGCTGTTTGAATATGAACTCGCCCGCCGCGGCGAAACTCTCAACATTTTGGGCGCAACGTCCGGAGATACCGGCTCTTCTGCGGAATACGCCATGCGCGGGCGCGCTGGGGTGCGGGTGTTTATGCTCACCCCCGCGGGGCGGATGACCCCCTTCCAACAGGCGCAAATGTTTGGTCTAGACGATCCGAACATCTTCAACATCGCCCTGGATGGTGTGTTTGATGATTGCCAGGACGTGGTCAAGGCAGTGTCTGCCGATGCCGCCTTTAAGTCCCGCTACCGCATCGGCGCCGTTAATTCCATCAACTGGGCGCGCCTGATGGCCCAGGTGATCTATTACGTCAATTGCTGGCTCAAGGTGACCACGTCCAATGAACAGCAGGTTTCTTTCTCTGTGCCCACGGGCAACTTCGGCGACATCTGCGCTGGCCACATTGCCCGGCAGATGGGCGTGCCGATCGACCGACTCATCGTGGCAACCAATGAGAATGACGTCCTGGATGAGTTCTTCCGCACCGGCAACTACCGCCCGCGCCCCGCGGAGCAGACCCTGGCGACGTCCTCGCCGTCCATGGACATCTCGCGCGCTTCCAACTTCGAGCGCTTCATCTTCGACCTGGTAGGCCGCGACGCCGAGCGTACCGCGGATCTCTTTGGCGCGAAGGTCAAGGAAGGTGGTTTTGTGATTGAGGCAGCTGACCTGGCCCGCGCGCGTGAAGAATTTGGCTTCACCTCGGCGCGCTCCACGCACGCCGACCGCTTGGAGACCATTCGGGATGTCCAGCAACGCTACGGCTACCTGGTGGATCCGCACACCGCCGATGGTATCAAGGCCGCACGTGACGCCCAGGCTGCCGATGGTGTCCGCACCCCAATCGTGTGCCTGGAAACGGCCCTGCCAGTGAAGTTCGCAGACACCATCGCAGAAGCCCTAGGCGAAGCCCCGGCTATTCCAGAACGCTTTGCGGGAATCATGGACGCCCCGCGCCACGTTACCGACCTGCCCAATGACGTAGCGGCAGTCAAGGACTTCATCACTCGTTCCATCGACACCACGGAGGTCTAGCACATGGCTCAGGAGCAATTCGCCGGCCCAGAGTACTTCACCGAATTTGACCCGGAGAAGTTTTTCCAGGATTTGCAGCGCAAGCGGGACACGGACGCGGCGGCAGAGGTGGCATCGGAAGGTGCGGCATCGGAAGATTCTGGCCAACAGGACTAGCCATGGCCACCCCCGACTACATCCTGGCGCTGCGTGAGCACATTGGCCACGCGCAGCTGTTCCTGCCCGGCGCCACCGCCATTATTGTCCGCGACGTCCCCGCTGGCGCGTCTATTTTTGAGGTCCCCACGGTGCTGCTGGCCCGCCGCGCGGATACGGGTGCGTGGGCGCCAATTTGCGGGATTTGCGAGCCGGGGGAAGAGCCCAGCCACACCGCCGTTCGAGAGGTACGCGAGGAGGTGGGGCTGGAAGCCCGCGTGGAGGCGCTGCTGGGCGTCGGGCAGATGGGGCCGGTGGAGTACCCCAACGGGGACCAGTGCATTTTTATGGACACCGCGTTGCGGTGCTCGGTGCCTGCCGACGCCACCCCGACCCTGGGCGACTCTGAGAACACGGAAGTTGCGTGGTTCTCCGTGGCACAGCTGCCGCAGTCGGTGGGCGCGGCGCATCGGCTGATGATTGCAGATGCCGTCGCGCAGCTCAAACACCCCGCCGGATTTCAACCACGGGTGGGGTTTGCTAAGCGCAGGCGTTAGTATGTGCGTATGAAAATTGTGATTTTGGGCGCAGGCGCCGTGGGCGGTTACTACGGCGGGGCGCTGCAATCAGCGGGACATCAGGTCGGTTTCGTCGCCCGTGGCGCCACCCTGGAGGCCCTGCATACCAGGGGGCTACAGCTTGCCGATGCCACCGGCACCCGCACCGTTGCCGCCCTCGCCACCACCTCCTCTCCCGCGTTGGTGGACCTTTTAGGTGGGGTGGACGTGGCGATTGTGGCGACCAAAGCGCTTCCCGGACATCCACCCTTTGGCGATGTGGACTTGTTGCCCTCCACTACCCCGGTGGTCATCACACACAATTCAGTGGAGACACATTATGCGGCGGCCGAGCTTCTAGGCGCGCAGCGCGTGCTGGCTGGCGTGATTCGGGCCTACCTTACCCGACTGGGCCCGGCCGAGATTCGCCTTAATCCGGGGCCGTTGTCGTTTAACTTCGGCCCGTTGCCTGGGACTGAGCCTAGCCCTCACACGCTGGCGGCAGCTGAGCAGTTGGCGCAGGCCCTACGCGCTGGTGGCGTAGAGTGCGACAATTACGGCAGTGAGCGCGACATCATGGTTGATGTGTGGTCAAAGGCCATGTTCGTGGCTGTGGCTGGTGCCCTGGGGGCGCTGGCGAACCAGCCGATGGGCTATCTGCGCACGCAGCTGCGATTCGCGCTGCGCACGATGATGACAGAGGTAGAGGCTGCTGCTCACAGTCGCGGTGTGGCGCTGCCCGCAAACGTGGTCGACGCGACGCTGGAGTTTTGTGACACCCAATATGCCGAGGCCACCAGCTCCATGCACCGCGACATCGCCGCGGGCCTCCCCAACGAGCTTGATGCCCAGCTTGGGGCTATCCGCCGCATGTCTGCCGTGGGCACCCCCACTTTGGACCTGGTCCACGCGTTGCTGCGCGCCCGCGGCGCTTAGCACTCACACAGCCCTTGCGCACCCGCCACACCGTTCCGGGCTTCGCACAACTACGCCTTTTCTGCAGAGGCCGGGCCTTTCCGCGAGACTTAGCTCTGTCGCGCTCCACATGGCCACGCCGGATGAACCCCGGAAGCAACTAAGCCCGCATAGAGGCGAAAACCCGGGCCGGAGCCCGGGTTTCCGCATGGCGGACCAGAATAATTGGTGCTTTAGCAGTCGTAGTACATCTCGAACTCCTGCGGGGTGGGCCGCATGCGGTTCGGGGTGATTTCCTTGTCGTACTTGTACTGGATGTAGGTGTCGATGAGGTCCTCGGTGAACACGTCGCCTTCGGTGAGGAAGTCGGTGTCGCCACGCAGGGCTTCCAGGGAGGCCTCGAGGGTGGTGGGGGCCTGCGGGATAGACGCGGCTTCTGCCGGGGGCAGTTCGTAGAGGTCCTTGTCCACCGGGGCATGCGGCTCAATGCGGTTCTTGATGCCGTCTAGGCCGGCCATCATCATGGCTGCGAAGCCGAAGTAGGGGTTGCCGGAGGGGTCCGGGGCGCGGAACTCGATGCGCTTTGCCTTCGCGTTGGCACCTGTGATCGGGATGCGGATGGCCGCGGAGCGGTTGCGCTGGGAGTAAACCAGGTTGATGGGCGCTTCAAAGCCCGGGACTAGGCGGTGGTAGGAGTTCAGTGTGGGGTTGGTAAAGGCCAGTACAGCACCCGCGTGGTGCAAGATGCCGCCAATGTAGTAGCGGGCGATGTCGGACAGCCCGCCGTAGCCGGCTTCGTCGTAGAACAAGGGGGCGCCGTCTTTCCACAGGGACATGTGGGCGTGCATGCCGGAGCCGTTGTCGCCGGCTAGCGGCTTGGGCATGAAGGTGGCGGACTTCCCAAACTGCAGGGCGGTGTTCTTGATGATGTACTTGAAGGTCTGAATATCATCGGCCGCGTGCAGCATGGAGTTGAAGCGGTAGTTGATTTCGTTTTGTGCGCCGCCGACTTCGTGGTGGAAGCGCTCAACCTGGAAGCCGACCTTCTGCAGGTTGGCTACCATGGCGTCGCGGACTTCGCCGTGCTTGTCCACAGGTGCGGTGGGGAAGTAGCCGCCCTTGATGCGGGTTTTGAACCCGGTGTTGGGGGAGCCATCGAAGTTGCTATCTTGTCCGCGGTTCCACCAGCCTTCGTCGCTGTCTACTTCGTAAAAGGCGTGCTCCACGTCGGTGGAATAACGTACGGAGTCGAAGAGGTAGAACTCGGCTTCGGCGCCAAAGTTGCAAGTGTCTGCGATGCCGGTGGATGCCAGGTATTCTTCGGCTTTGCGGGCGATGTTGCGCGGGTCGCGGGTAAAGGGCTCGTGGGTAAACGGGTCGTGGACGAAGAACTTGATGTTGAGTGTCTTCGCGGACCGGAAGGGATCGATGTGCGCGGTGGCGGGGTCCGGCAGCAGCGTCATGTCAGACTCGTCGATGGTGGTAAAGCCACGGATGGAGGATCCGTCGAAGGCTAGACCTTCGGCGGCGGTCTCTTCTGTGAACTCGCTGGCCGGGATGCTGAAGTGGTGTTCAGCGCCGGGGACATCGGTAAACCGGATGTCGACGAATTTTACGTCTTCTTTCTCGATAAACGCCACGATGTCCGTGATGGATTGGAAGGCCATGTATGTCTCCTCACATTGTTCCGGGCTTGTGGGCCCGGCGCCTTAACTGCGCTCGGTTAGGCGGACTAGGGATTCCTAACGGGCTATAGTCTAGTGCAGCCTTCCAGTATGGGCGCAACGAGGGGTGTGAATCACCCGCGTATCTATTTCTCTTCGCTGCCTGTGCCACGTAGATTAGTGCCCATGGCTAATAAGAAGACCTGGCTGGATGGACCTACTATTCCGGGGGAAAATGACTTTGATGCTCCTGGCCGTTGGCCTGGGGAAAAGCTGGGGCTGCCGGAGCGGGGGCCGGGGGCTTTGGCGCCGGTGTCGCGCCGGGCGGGTGCTGTGGCTATTGACTGGCTGCTCGCTTATGCCATTGCAATCTTGATTACCCAGGTCACGCACGTCTTCGGTGGCCCTGCCTTGGTGATGTATGTGGTGTGGGCGCTTATTGGCATTATCGGCGGGTGGCTGTTTGCGCGGACTCCCGGCATGGCGCTGCGCGGTATTGGGGTGGCCCGTCTGGATGTCCCGGGTGAGCGTGTGGGGCTGTGGCGGGCTGTGGCGCGCACACTGCTGACGGCGTTTATCTTCCCGGCTGCGATGGTGGATATGGATGGCCGCGGTATGCATGATCGCGGCACCGGCACTGTGGTTATTTATTCTTAGCTTGCCGATGCCCCCTCTCCTCACCCTGAGCATTTACTCACCCACGGCCTTTGCACCCACGGACCGTTTCATCTACGGCCTTTTCCACCTGCGGCATCTTTTACCTAGGGCATTTCTCGCACTTCTGCGACCATAGTCCGCCAATGCCCCGCAGCCCCAATTGCCACCACGCGGTATAGCCCGCTGCCGCACGGCATCCGCCACCGCCCACAGCACCATTGCAACGCCCCGCAGCCCCAAATACCACCCCGCGATGGCACCGCGATAGCGCTGCTGCGCCGCCAACGCAGTGACAGTGAAGGACCGCAGTATCGGGGAAATAGCGTTGATGGGGACGTTATGTCACGAATTTTGCTCTATATTTATTGGGCTTGCTGCGCGAGAGTTATCCACAGGTCCGTGACGAAATGCCTACTCTAGTGTGCAACCAGGCTAAGTTATCCACAGGCAGGAAAAACTCTCCTTGCGGGCCTTGACACCACGCGTTTAGCGTAAGCGGCATGAACCTCGATACTTTCCTTGCCGCACACGGCACCGCGATAGACCACCTCGCGCTAGCCGCAGGGTGCAGCGCTGCGGACCTTGCTGCCCGCGGCGCCTCCCCGCAGGCAGCAAGCCACATCGAGCACCTCTACGGCGTCTACTACACCGGCACCAGTTTTACCGGACGACGCAGGCGCTCGATTACCGCAGCCCGCACCCAAGGCCACGGCCTGTTCGAGCTGATGCTGATCGAAGACTACGTTGCTAAAGTCGGCACCACCAAGCGCGAACAGCGCAGCTGGCTGCTACGCGAAGAACTCTGCGCAACCCCTTCGGCCAAGATTGACAAGGTAGCCAAGAAACGCTTAGCCACCTGGCGTAAACCACGCGCCCAACCGCAGCCTAAAGCCACCTTGACCCGGCACGCCAACGGCAACGCCACACTGACTATCACTGGTAGGGACGTGGAGTTTACAGAGGTTTTTAACAGTATCGACCAAAACAGCCCCGACCAGAGCTTCCTCGACCTAACCCGCGGCAAAGGCGGGCTGTCCCAGACCCACTACCACGCCCAGGTCGTAGTCCAACTCGATGACTTCGCCGCCTTGCACGGGCGCGCCCAGGCCGCAGCCTGCACCGCCGCCAACGAAGGCGCTGGCGCCACCAGCGAAAGCACCGGCGCTCTTGGCGCTGTTAGAAGCGTCCATGCAAACGCCACAGATGCGGCCGGTGTTGACGCCTTCCCCGGCGCTGATGTCGGCTCTGATACTGGCACGGGTGGTTATGTGGCGGAGGGTAATCCTTCGGATGCTGATGTTATCGTGCGCGCGACCAACGGGGTGCGCATGAGTGGCGCAGAGCTGCTTCAGCGGGTCTTTCTCGACCGTGGGATGATAGCCCTTGTCAGCCGCGAGCATGGTCCGTTGGACTTGTACCGCTTTGAGCGCTTTGCTTCTGATAAGCAGCGTGCCTTGTTAGCCGCTGAGGGTCCGGGGTGTAATTGGCTGCACTGTAATGTCGCGTTTGATAAGTGCCAGATTCACCACCTGACCCCGTGGGTTGCTGGTGGGCAGACGAACATCAGGAATTTGGCGGTGTTGTGCGAGTACCACAATGGAGTCAATGAGGACAGTCCTCCCGGTGGGATCCCGCAAAGTCGCGGGCGGATGGTGCGCGTTAAAGGCCGGGTGGCTTGGCAAGGCCCCGGTGGCGGGCCACCGGTACCCACCAGCCCCACCAACTAACCCGCCCCCGCACACAGCGAGCAGCCACACGCGCCGCTGCTCAACCGCGCCCAGGAAGCGCAACAGCCCCACGGCAACCAGAAATGGACCGCCGGAGGGGCTACAAGCGCGGCCGCGGCCGCTGACGCGCAAGAAGCACAAGAAAACCGCAGTCCCAAAAGTGGGGAACTGCGGGTGGGGTGGGAGCGGTGCCGCCACGGTAGCCTGAGCCCGCCAAGAGCCAGAAACCCACATAACCCCGGCGGTCTTAAGGAGCGAGCGGTTTCAAGGGGTGACCGCCTTAAACAGACTAGCGGCCCTTGCGTTCAGCGGCACGGCGCATGCGGCGGTTCATGCCGGCCATGTTTTGCGCCTGGTGCGGCACGGGACCTTTGGGCATGCCGGGCATGATGCCAGGCATGGAGTCCATGGCCTCAATCTTGCGGATGTTCGCGTAGGTCTCCTCTTTGTTGAAGTTGCGCGGCAGCTTCATCACGTGGGTGCGCAGCTTTGCCACGGGCACTTCGTCTTCGCCGTCGCCAACGTAGACCTCGTAGACGGGCACACCGGCGGCCAATTTATCGATGCGCTTCTTCAACTGCCCAATCGTCGGCGCCAAGCGCTTGCGGTTGCCTTCAGCCACGAGTACGACGCCGGCATTGCCAATTACGCGGTGGACCAGGTCCTGTTGGCGGGTGGCGGCGATGCCTGGCTTGACAGACCACACTATGCCCATTGTGTTGCGCAGCTGCTGTTCGAGCGCCCAGCCTGCCACGCCTGGTTGGTCTTCGACCTTTTTGTACATGTCTCGTTCGACGCGGCGGGTAAAGAGCCACATCGCCAGCACAAAGCCGAAGCCAAGGCCGACAATGAGCATGAACCACTGGCCGTTAAACAGCAAACCAAGAAGGAAGAAGGCAAGGCCAACGCCAAGGATGGCCAACAGCATGATTGGCACCAGTGCTTTGTCCTGCTTGCGCTGCATCTGGAAGACTTGCCACATCTGCGAGCGAGTCTGTTTGCGCTGTGCGCGCTTTGCCGCGCGTTCTTGCTTTTTCGCAGCTTTGAGGGCTGCTTTATCGTCAGCTTGTGCCATGGCTCCTACTTTAAAGGCAAAGGTGGGAAAACGAAAAAGGGGGTCTCGCGTGCGCGCGAGACCCCGGTTTAGCGAGCTCGGTCCGTGCTAGAGAGCCCGGGTGCTCGCTAGCGGATAGTGGAGCCCACCGCGGCGGGTGCTTTGACCATGCGCGTGGTGACGGGCGTTTCTTCGGACGGACCGTACTTTTGCAGCAGCGTGGAGGCTTCCTGGGCAGTGGCGCCCTCGGAGGTCTCTGCCAGGTGTTTGAGGTTTTCTGGCAGGTCGAAGCCGCGAGCTTCCATCGCCTGGACGTAGAGGCGGCCAGCACGGTATGAAGAGCGCACGAGCGGGCCAGACATAACTCCGCCGAAGCCGAGTTCCTTGGCTAGGTTGGAGTGTTCGACAAACTCTTCTGGGCGTACCCACCGCTCGATGGGGTGGAACCGCGGCCCAGGGCGCAGGTACTGGGTGATGGTGATGATGTCGCATCCGGCGGAGCGCAGGTCGCGCAGCGCCTCTTCGATTTCTTCCTTTGTCTCGCCCATGCCCAGGATTAGGTTGGACTTGGTAATCAGGCCGAAGTCGTGGGCCTGGCGAATGACGTCCAGGGAACGCTCGTAGCGAAACGCAGGGCGGATGCGCTTGAAAATGCGCGGTACCGTCTCCAGGTTGTGGGCAAAGACCTCCGGCCGGGCTTCGAAGACCTCTTGCAGCAAGTCGGGCTTGCCGGAGAAGTCTGGGGTGAGGTTTTCTACGCCGGTGGTGGGGTTGAGTTCGTGAATCTTGCGCACAACTTCGGCGTAGAGCCAAGCGCCTTCATCGGGAAGGTCATCGCGGGTGACACCAGTGATAGTGGAGTAGTTTAGCTCCATGCTGCGGACTTCTTCGGCCACGCGTTGTGGTTCCCCGCGGTCGAGGGCGCCGGGCTTGCCCGTTTTGATGTCGCAGAAGTCGCAGCGGCGGGTGCATTGGTCGCCGCCGATGAGGAAGGTGGCTTCGCGTGATTCCCAGCATTCGTGGATGTTGGGGCAGCCGGCTTCCTGGCACACGGTGTGCAGCGAGGCGCCTTGTACCTTCTTCTTGATGTCTTCGTAGCCGGGGCCGGTGCGCACCTGGTTGCGGATCCACCGGGGCTTTTGCTCGATGGGCACCTCGGAGTTTTTGGCCTCGATCCGAAGCAGCCTGCGTCCTTCATGCTTATCAGTCACGTCGTCTACCCTACGTTGTTGGTGGTGGTTGTTTAAACTCTGTTGCCTACAACCGTGGCTGTGCTTCGGCTATTCCCTTAGCTTGCCGATGCCGCCGCTCCTCGCCCTCACCCTTGCCCTTGTGCCCGTGCTTGTCGGCGTTTCTGATTGGTGAGCTTGGTGGGGTCGGGTGCGGAGCCGAAAGTATGGTCTGCAACGGTCATGCGCCCCGATAGGGTTTCCTCCAGGGCTGCCAGTAGTGGGGCGGTGGCCTCTTCGATGCTAATGGGCCGGCCGAGTTCGAGGCTTAACGTGGTGACGTCGGCATCATCAATTCCGCAGGCCACAATGTGGTCGTAATACTCTAGGGTGTTGGTGCAGTTCAGCGCCAGGCCGTGCATGGTGACCCCGCGGGTGATGCGGATTCCTAGTGCGGCGATCTTGCGGTCACGGGTGGGAGCGCTGGGGTCTGCTGCGGTGGTGGTGGAGGGCACCCACACCCCGGAGCGTCCGTCTATGCGCCCGGCAGTGCTTACGCCCAGTTGGCGCACGGTATGGATGGTTGCCTCTTCGAGGCGGCGGACGTAGTCGACGACATCAACGGGCTCTGCGAGGCGGATGATGGGGTAGACCACCAGTTGGCCTTCGCCGTGCCAGGTGATTCGCCCTCCGCGGTCCACTGTGATGACGGGAAGCCCATTGGTCGGCATGTCTTCTGGCTGGGTGCGTTTGCCGGCGGTGTAGATGTTGGGGTGCTCGACTACCAAGATGGTATCGCCAATGTCGCCTGCTGCACGGGCAGCGGCGAGTTCGGCCTGGAGGTCCCAAGCGGCTTGGTAGTCCATGCGGCCCAGGTTGCGTATGTCGAGGGTTGTGGTGGAGTCGGCACGGATGGAGCGGTCTGCGGGAAAGAAGGGGTCGCGGGGTGCGGTCATAGTTGTTAGTTCTACCCCACTCCGGCGCAAAGCCAAAGGCACGCAGCTCCCGTTGGGGGAGCCGCGTGCCAGGTGCGGCTCCGTTGGGGGTGCCGCGTGCCAGGTGCGGCTCCGTTGGGGGTGCCGCGTGCCAGGTGCGGCTCCGTTGGGGTGCCGCGTGCCTTGTGCAGGGCCTGTGAGCTTAGACGCCGTTGGCGGAAGCGTATTCCTCGGCGGTCATCAGCTCACCGGCTTCGGTGACCTCGACCTCGAAGAGCCAGCCTTCGCCGAAGGGGTCATTATTGACCACGGCGTAGTCATCATGGACCGCTTCGTTGACAGCGGTGACGGTGCCGGTGACCGGGGAGTACAGGTCGGAGACGGACTTGGTGGACTCGATCTCGCCGCAGGTTTCACCAGCGGTGACGGTGTCACCAACGGCGGGCAGCTCGGCGAAGACGACCTCGCCCAGGCGGTCAGCAGCCACGGAAGTGATGCCCACGCGAAGGGTCTGGCCAGCTACCTCTGCAGCCGGGGCAGCGATCCACTCGTGGTCCTCGGAGTAGGAGAAGTTGGAAGGCAGGGTGGTCATGGGGGTCCTTTCAGATTGAGAGTTCTGTGGGAAAGTCCTGCGGGTAAATCCCGCGGGACAATCTTGCGCGGAAAGTCCTGCGCAGAATTTTAGCGTGCCCGCTTGTAGAACGGGAGGGCAGCTACCTCAAAGGGGTAGCGCTTGCCGCGAATGTCCACCTCGACGGCGTCACCTGGCTGGAGGTTGGCTGAGGTGTCAATCAAGGCAATAGCCACCGGGTGGCCCAGGGTGGGGGAGGGCTGACCGGAGGTCACGGTGCCCACCTTGGTCTCGCCCACGTAGACCTCAGAACCGGCGCGGGCAGCGCGGCGCTGGGAAGAGGTCAGGCCGGTGATTTGGATTTGCGGGCCGGCAGCTGCGCGCTCACGCATGACCTCGGCGCCCACAAAGTCGGCTTCCTTCTTGGCGAAGGCGCGAGCCATGCCGGCCTCCACAGGGGTGATGTCCCGGGTGAGCTCGTTGCCGTAGAGCGGCATGCCAGCCTCCAGGCGCAAAGAGTCACGCGCAGCCAGGCCACAGGGCTTGATGCCGTACTCCTCGCCTGCCTTGAGCAGCTCGTTCCACAGCTCCGGGGCGTCGGAGTTGTAGACGATGAGCTCGAAGCCATCCTCCCCGGTGTAGCCGGTGCGGCAAATGAAGGCGTACTTGCGCGCCACTTTGCCCGTGGTTGCCGCGTAGTAGTCCAGGCCAAACACGGCTTCTTGCTTGCTGTCTTCTACCAGCGGCACCAGTACTTCGGCGGCCTTGGGGCCCTGGACGGCAATCATGGCTACATCGCGCGACTCGTTGTTGAGGTCAACGTCAAAGCCCTCTGCGCGCTTATTCAGCTCCTCCCACACCGTGTCTGCATTACCGGCGTTGGGTACCACCAGGAACTTGGTTTCCCCCAGGCGATAGGTGATCAGGTCATCGATAATGCCGCCATCTTCAGCGGTGATCATCGAGTACTTAGCCTTGCCAATGGCCACATTGGTGATGTCAGAGATGAAGCTGTAGGACAAAAACGCCGCAGCGTCAGCGCCATTGACCCAGATCTCACCCATGTGAGACAGGTCAAAAAGGCCCACGGATTCGCGCACTGCGCGGTGCTCTTCGAGTTCGTTGGCGTACTTCAGCGGCATGTTCCACGGCCCGAAGGCGGTGAAGCTAGCGCCGAGTTTCTCATGCTCCGCGTGCAGCGGGGAGTTGAGTAGTTCAGTCATGTGATTCTCCTCGTCAATGTTGGTGCTCCCGGAGGGCTGGGAGCCCCGGGGCTGTTGAGCCCTCGGGTGGCTTAGTTAGTGGTGTCGAATGCTTCCGGCGGCGGGCAGGAGCAGACCAAGTTACGGTCACCATAGGCCTCATCCAGACGGCGCACTGGCGGGAAGTACTTGGCCCGACGCAGGGAGTCCACAGGGTAGGCGGCCTGCTGACGGGTGAACTCATAGTCCCAATCGTCGCTGGTGACCGCAGCGGCGGTAAACGGTGCGTGGTGGATAACCGACTTGTCGTAGTCCACCTTGCCATCGATGATCTCCTGGATTTCTGCCCGGATGGAGAGCATGGCCTCCACAAAGCGATCCAGCTCTGCCAAGTCCTCGGACTCGGTGGGCTCCACCATCAAGGTGCCCGCAACGGGGAAAGCCAAGGTGGGGGCGTGGAAGCCATAGTCGATGAGGCGCTTGGCCACATCGGTGGCCGTGACGCCGGAGGCATCAGTAAGCTCACGCAAATCTAGGATGCACTCGTGCGCGACCAGGCCGGCATTGCCGGTGTAGAGGATGGAGAAGGCCTCGCCCAGGCGCGATGCCAGGTAGTTGGCGCCCAAGATGGCGTGTGCGGTGGCCGCAGCCAGACCATCGGCGCCCACCATGGCCAGGTAAGCCCAGGAAATTGGCAGAACGCCAGCAGAGCCGTACTCGGTGGCGGTAATCGGCACTCCGGTGCTGATGGCGGTGGCTACGGCCGGGTCCAGGTCTGGGTCATTGGCATTGGTGGGCAAGAACGGCACCAAGTGCTCGGCCACGGCTACCGGGCCAACGCCGGGTCCGCCGCCACCATGTGGAATGGTGAAGGTCTTGTGCAAGTTCAGGTGGCTGACATCGCCGCCGAACTCGCCGGGCTGAGCCCACCCGGACAAGGCGTTCATGTTGGCGCCGTCGATGTAGACCTGCCCGCCCGCAGCGTGCACCTTCTCGCAGACCTCGCGCACCTCCGGGTCAAACACGCCGTGAGTAGACGGGTAGGTGATCATGATGCCCGCCAGGTGTGCTGCGTGCTGCTCAATCTTGGCATCCAGGTCGCTCAAGTCGATGGAACCGTCCGTAGCGGTCTTGACTACCACTACCCGCAGGTTGGCTAGCGTGGCCGATGCCGCGTTGGTGCCATGCGCCGATGCCGGAATCAGCACCACATCGCGCCCATGATCACCGTTGGCCAGGTGGTAGCGGCGGATGGCCAGCAGGCCGGCCAGCTCGCCCTGGGAACCCGCGTTGGGCTGGATGGAGACCTTGGCGTAGCCGGTGATCTGGGCCAGCCACTCTTCCAGCTCCTCAATCAACTCCCGCCAACCCGCAGTGGTTTCCTGCGGGGCGTAGGGGTGGATTCCGGCAAACTCCGGCCAGGAGATAGGCTCCATGGCTGCAGTTGGGTTGAGCTTCATGGTGCACGAACCCAGGGGGATCATCGTGCGGTCTAGAGCCAGATCCTTGTCAGAGAGCTCGCGCAGGTAGCGCAGCATCTGAGTCTCAGAGTGGATGGAATTGAAGATGTGGTGGCTCAGCGCCGGGGTGGTGCGCAGCAGGGCCTGCGGCAGGCGGGTATCGGCAGACTGGCCATCGGCGGCATCGGCGGAGTCGGCGTCAGCGGACGGGACATCGGCAGGCTGGGCGCCAAAGGCGGCGGCAAGGACTGCTACATCCTGTGCCGTAGCGGACTCACCGAAGGACACCGAAATCTGATCGGTGCCAATGGCGCGCACCAGGTAGCCGCGGGATTGCAGTTCGGCCTTGATCGCGGCAGCGTCTACCCCGGAGACAGTGACGGTGTCAAAGAACTCTGCAGACACGACGGTGTTGCCAGCGGCCTGCACGGCCTCGGCGAAAGCCACCGCGTGGGCATGGATGCGCTGCGCAATACGCTTCAGGCCCGCCGGACCGTGGTAGACCGCGTACATGGAGGCAACATTTGCCAGCAGCGCCTGGGCGGTACAAATGTTAGACGTCGCGCGCTCGCGGCGAATATGCTGCTCGCGGGTCTGCAGGGCCAGGCGGTAGGCGGGGGCACCGGTGGCATCAACAGACACGCCCACCAAACGGCCAGGCATCTGGCGCTTGAGCTTATCCGCCACCGCCATGTAGGCCGCGTGCGGGCCACCGAAGAACAGCGGCACGCCAAAGCGCTGGGTGGAACCAACCACAATATCGGCCCCCAGGTGGCCCGGGCCCTCCAACAGGAGTAAGGACAGCGGGTCCGCCGCAACCGTTACCAAGGCGCCACGGGTGTGGACCTCCTCGATTAGGGTACGGGGATCCAGAATATCGCCAGTGGTACCGGTGTAGGCGGCAACCACGCCCACGATGTCCTCGCCTACGAGGCCATCGCGCAAATCTGCAATATCAACCTCCAGCTCGATGGCGCGGGCGCGCTCTGCAGCCACCGTCAGCACCTGCGGGTGCAGTCGGGAGTCCAGGACTACCCGGCGCCCCTTCTTCACCGCACGCGACATCAGACCCACGGCCTCAGCCACAGCAGAGGCCTCGTCCAACAGGGACGCGTTGGCAATAGGCAGGCCAGTGAGCTCTTCGATCAAGGTCTGGAAGTTCAGCAAAGCCTCCAGGCGACCCTGGGAAATCTCTGGCTGGTAGGGGGTGTAGGCGGTGTACCAGCCAGCGTCTTCTAGCAGTCCACGACGGATTACTGGCGGGGTAATGGTGTCCGAGTAGCCCTGACCGTAGAAGGACTTGAGCACAGTGTTTTTCGAGGCGAGTTCCCGCAGCCGCTCCTGCGCTTCCGTTTCGCTGCGCGCCGGCGGCAACTGCGGTGTTGTTGTGGCGCGGATTGAGGAAGGGATGGCGGCGTCTACCAGGGCTTCGACGCTGTCATAGCCAACCTGGGCAAGCATAGTGGCTTGCTCAGGAGCATCTGGCCCGAGGTGACGGGAGATGAATTCCATGAACGTAAACTCCTTTGGGGGATGTATGTGGCCTTAACCGCCTTTGATTATATGGCGATAGATCCAATTCTTAGGCCCCGTTACCCCTTTGAGAATATGCAGCGAAAAGCATTGTCAACAGCGCCGCTACGATACCCACGACAAAGGTGGTGGAATACCCAACAATCGGGCCGGCCGCACTGAGAATAAAAGGGGCAAAGAAGCCCAAATAAGTCAGCGTGTAGAACACCCCCGTTGCCGCCCCCAGCTCATGTGGCGGCGCTAATGCCTGAGTTTGCGCCAAGCCAATGACCATGTTGGTTCCGTAGCACACGCCAAGCACAATTGCGCTCAGCGGCAGCAGGTAGATAGACCACGCGTGTTCCCGGTTGAGGACAATGATCAGCCCTATGCCCATGCCTACCGCCCCGGCCACCATGCCGAACGCTGCAGACCAGTTCAGCGCCCAGCGCTGCACCACGGCGCCCGTGCCCATGGTGAGCAGTGCTATGCAGCCGGCTACCGCAATGGGGGCTGAGGTGTGTTGCCGCACCATACCCGGCAAAAAGGCGAAAGAGGTTGAGGCTGCGCCAAATACCCAGGGGGCGTAACAGGCCACGGGTAGAAAGCGGGCGGTGAGCAGGCTGCGCGGGAACCACGCACGTTGGCCACCCTGTGGCGGGCGTGCCGGAGCGTTCCATGTCAGGGGAATAATAACCAGCGCCAGTGCCAGGTGCGCCGCATACGGGGCGAGCGTGGGACCCGGTAAGAACTGCGCCATCAGGCCAGAAAACAGCGGCGCGGTGGCAAAGCCGAGGGTCAGTGCCAGCGAGGAGCGCCGCGCGCCGATGCCCACGGTGGGGCTAAGCTCCTTCATCCAGGCCGCGCCCGCAGACATCGCCAGCCCCACGGCCACGCCAATGGTCAGCCGCCCAATTAACAGCGCGGCGAGGTTACCCGCGTATCCGGCCAACAAGATGACAGAGCCTGCCGCCGTGCACAACAACGCTGGCCGGATGATGGCGCGTCTCCCGCGCGCGTCGGATGCCGGCCCGCCAATGAACAATGCGACGATGAGTCCCACCGCATAGACTCCGAAGAGGAACGTTGTGGACAGTTCACCCAACCCCGCATGAATCTGGTACGTCAGGACCATCGGGGCAAAGAGGTTCGCGCCAAAAGCCACCAAGTACATTCCCAACGCGACTTTGAACCATTCCTGTGTCAGCATGCACAACAGTCTAGTGTTGGCAGTCACAAATCGTGGCAAAATGGTGCTGCAAGTTTCACAATTCTTTGCAATCTTGCCGATGCCTCCTGCCGTGGCCGTGCAGCATCAGGTACAGCAAAGCGCCCCGTCCGGGTGGGGACGGGGCGCAATCTAGCGGCTCAGGCTAGTTCTGTGCAGCTAGGCGGACTTAGATGTCCAGGTCTGCGGCGAAGTCCGCAGTCTCCAGGCGGTCCTTGATGGTGGTGATGAAGCGGCCGGCGTCGGCGCCATCGACCACCTGGTGGTCGTAGGTAAACGGCAGGTAGCACATCTGGCGGATGGCAATGGCGTCCTGGCCGTCTTCGGTGACCACAACCGCGCGCTTGGTAATAGCAGCGGTGCCCAGAATGCCAGCCTGTGGCGGTACCAGAATCGGGGTATCCAGCAGCGCGCCCTCGGAGCCGATGTTGGTGACAGTGAAGGTGGCACCGGTGAGGTCATTCGGCTTGAGCTTGTTATTGCGGGCCTTGTCTGCGAGCTCCGCAATCTGTTGAGCAATTTCTGGCAGGCTCAGATCCTGGGCCTTGTGGATGACCGGGGTCAGCAGTCCGCGCGGGGTGTCCACCGCAATAGCGATGTTGACGTCCGCGTGGTAGGTCATCTCCTTCGTCTCTGGGTTGTAGGAGGCGTTAACGTTCGGGTGGGAGACCAGGGCCTCAGCCGTTGCCTTCACGATAAACGGCAGGAAGGACAGGTTGGCACCGTACTTGTCGATGAACGCCTGCTTGGACTGCTTGCGCAGATCCCAGATAGCGGTCATATCGACTTCCTGGACGTGGGTGAGTTGTGCAGAAATCTGCAGAGCCTCCACCATCTTGGTAGCCGTGATCTCGCGGATGCGGTTGACCTTCTGGGTGGTGCCGATGAGCTCCTGCTTTTCCGGGTCCACGGACTTGGTGGACCAGCGCGCACGCGGGTCTTCCTTGCTGGAAGCAGCTGCAGCGGGAGCCTCGCCCTCACCAGCGGCGGCGAGAACATCCTGCTTACGGATACGCCCACCAACACCGGTACCGGAGACGGCGTTGAGGTCCACGCCGTGCTTCTCTGCCAGCTTGCGCACCAGCGGGGTCACGTAGGGAACATTGTCGCCGTTGTTGACCTTAGTCGAGCCAGTGGAAGCGGGGGAGTCAGTGGCGGCAGAGGATTCCTGCGTCTTTGCCTTCTGCTCGGTCTTTTCTGCTGGCTTCTCCTCTTCCTTGGAGTCGTCCTTGCTCTCAGACGCTGCGGAATCCGCAGAATCTTCCTCGTTCTTCTCTTCCTTGGATGCGGAGGAGTCGTCGTTGTTGTTGGAGGAGGAGCTGGCGGCGGAAGCGTCGCCGATAATTGCGATGACTGCTCCGACGTCGATGGTCTCGTCTTCTTCGGCCTTGATTTCTAGGATGGTGCCTGCCACCGGGGAGGGGATTTCGGTATCAACCTTGTCGGTGGAGACTTCCAGCAGAGGTTCGTCGACCTCGACGGTGTCGCCTACGGACTTTAGCCACTGGGTGATGGTGCCTTCGGTGACGGACTCGCCGAGCTCCGGCATAGCGACTTCGGTGCCGGACCCGGAACCGGCGGAATCCGGTGCAGACTTCTCCTCTTCGTTCTTGGATGCAGAGGAGTCGTCCTTGCTGTGCTTGGCGTCTTCGGATTCCTTGGCTTCTGCGGAGTCCTTCTTCTCGTTCTTCTCTGCCTTGGATGCGGAGGAGTCGTCGATGTTGTTGGAGGAGGAGCTGGCGGCGGAAGCGTCGCCGATAATTGCGATGACTGCGCCGACGTCGATGGTCTCGTCTTCTTCGGCCTTGATTTCTAGGATGGTGCCTGCCACCGGGGAGGGGATTTCGGTATCAACCTTGTCGGTGGAGACTTCCAGCAGAGGTTCGTCGACCTCGACGGTGTCGCCTACGGACTTTAGCCACTGGGTGATGGTGCCTTCGGTGACGGACTCGCCGAGCTCCGGCATAGCGACTTCGGTGCCGGACCCGGAACCGGCGGAAGCCGGTGCAGATTTCTCCTCTTCCTCCTTGGATGCAGAGGAGTCGTCCTTGCTCCCCTCAGACTCTGCGGACTCCGCAGAGTCTTCCTCGTCCGTGGACTCAGACTTAGCCTCGGACTCGGAGCTGGAATCTGCTGACTCGTCAGCATCCCCAATGATGGCGATGACCGCGCCGACATCAATGGTGTCGTCCTCATCAGCCTTGATCTCTAGGATGGTGCCTGCCACCGGGGAGGGGATTTCCGTATCCACCTTATCCGTGGAGACCTCCAGCAAGGGTTCGTCGACCTCGACGGTATCTCCCACGGACTTCAGCCACTGGGTGATAGTGCCTTCGGTTACGGATTCGCCCAGTTCGGGCATCACAACGGATTGCGCCATGAGTTTTAGACTCCTCGAAAAATCGACGTTGGTAAATTCTTCGCCCAATCCTACCGCCTGAGCCCCCCGCGCGTGCACAATTGGGCCAAATTAGTACCCCAATTCGGGAGAACCGTGCCCAGACTGCGGCGTTCTCCCTGCCCTGCCGCAGTGAAGAAGCCCTATATATACTGTGTGCCTATGTTCAATATCTTCCGCCGCAACGCCTCCAAGTCGCAGCTGCGCCCACCCCGGGCGCCCGGGGATACCATTCGCCAGGCAGATGCTGCCGCCCTGCGCGACTGGGCACAGGGGCGTGAGTTTGTGGAGGCCTACATTGAACCCGAGACGGTAGTCAATGAAATGTCCGTGGTAGTGGTAGATGAGCAAGGCGACTATATACGTCGTCGTATCGGTGGACCCAAAGGCATCGATGCCGTAGCCAAACTCTTAGGCTGCCCAGTCTTTGACGCCGAAGAAACTGGATACCCGCAGCGCATGCGCGAGCGTATGGAACGCGAGCGGGTGCTGCGCCGCAGGGAAGAACAGCGCCAGCGCCGCGAGCGCTTTAGCCAGGGCCGCAACCCCGAAACCGGGGAAGCCGTCTAGCTAAGCGCTCTGGCAGGACAGACTTAGCTAGCGGCAATGTCCGCCAGGGTAGCGATAATGGTGCGAACCGGGGCACCAGTTGCGCGCTTGGGGGTGTAGCCGAAAGGGCCGCCGCCATTCCAGGACGGGCCAGCGACATCGATATGGGCCCACTCGACACCATCGGCAACGAACTTGCTCAGGTAGGTTCCGGCAAACTCCATACCGCCTTCACGCTTGCCATCGATATTGCGGATGTCTGCAACGGGAGACTTGATGGACTCCTCGTGCTCCTCCAAAAGGGGCATTGCCCAAGCGTTCTCACCTACGCTGCGACCCACGGCAGCCACGCGGTCACGGAACTCCTCCGAGCCCATCACACCCGCGGTCCGGGTACCCAAAGCCACTAGCTGGGCTCCGGTCAGGGTAGCTGTTTCAATCAGGTAATCTGGCTGGTCCTCGCAGGCGCGTGCGATGGCATCGGCAAGCACCAGACGGCCCTCGGCGTCGGTGTTGAGAACCTCGGAGGTAATGCCACCGTAGTGGGTAATCACATCGCCTGGGCGGGTAGCAGTGCCGCTGGGCATGTTCTCAGCTAGCGGGATGGTGGCGGTGACATTGACCTTGAGCTCCAACTTTGCGGCGGCAACGATGGAAGCCGCTACCGCAGCCGAGCCACCCATATCAGAGATCATGTCCCACATGCCAGCACCGGGCTTTAAGGAAATACCACCGGTATCAAAGGTGATGCCTTTGCCCACCAACGCCACCCGGTGGGTGGCTTCCGGGTGGGTGTAGCTCATGCGCACCAGGCGTGGCGGACGGGCCGAACCCTGGCCCACCGACAAGATGCCGCCAAATCCTTGCTCCGCTAGAGCTGCTTCATCCACAACCTCTACCTCCAGGCCGACCTCGGCACCAAGTGCACTCAAGTAGTCAGCGTAGGACTGCGGGAAGAGCAGGTTGGAGGGGGTATTGACCAGGTCGCGGGCAGTGACGGTGGCCTCTGCGGTGATGCGGGCATGGGCGAAGGCCTCCTGCGCAGCGGCGGCAGACTCTGCGTCATCGTTATAAACGAAGATGAAGCTGGCGGGGGCATCGGCAGACTCTGCTCGCAGGCCGCGGTGCGTATAGCCACCGAGGATGACGCCTTCAACAGCAGCCCCCAACTCCTGATCAGGAGAGGAAACCACCACGGTGCCCACCCCAGCCAGACTGCGCGCGGCTGCACCAAAGGAGCGGCGGATGGTCTCTGCAGTAACGTCTTCTGCAGCGCCCAGGCCTACAACCACAATGCTGGCTGCCGGACTAGCATCCGGGGCGGGCACCCGGGTTACCTCCCCAGCCTTGCCCGTAGCGCCGACAGCATCCAAAGATTTCGCGACGTCGTCTGCGATTTCGTGGGTAAGCAGTGAGCTATCCAAACTCGGCTTGCCCTCAGAGCATACGGCGGTGATAAGCATTGCATCCATGTCGCGCACCTTCGGTACCGGGAGCAATTCAACGGTCGGGGCAGTGCCAGCTAGGGGTCCTGGCTGTACGGTATTAGGATTCTGGGCGTTGTCAGCCACGAAATACCTCCTCAATTGGGGTGAAATTGGGCAACGTGCACGGTGCCAAGTGGTGTCTTGACCGCACGCCTGGCTACCCACTCTAGCCCCGCAGCTATCCAGGACGGTTGACTGGGCGGCAGACTGGGACAGGCCCACGTGACGGCGCGGCTGAGTTGGGGGTAGTTGCCTGCCAAGCGATAGTTAAGGAGTAAGGTGGCCGCATGGCTACTGAGACGCTCACTGTTCAGGAAAACCCGCAGCGCACCTCCCCGGAGGAGATTGAAAAGATCCTCGCTGAACCCGGGTTTGGCAAGTACTTTACCGACCACATGGTCACCATCGACTGGACCGCAGAAAAAGGCTGGCACAGCCCCCAAGTGGTGCCCTACGCACCGCTGAGTATGGACCCGGCCAGCACCGTATTCCACTATGGGCAGGCCATCTTTGAAGGAATAAAGGCCTACCGTCAGGCAGACGACTCCGTGGTGACTTTCCGGCCGGAAGCCAACGCCCAGCGCCTGCAGGCCTCCGCCCGCCGCCTGGCCATGCCGGAGCTACCGGAAGAGCTCTTTGTGGAGTCCCTGCGCCAGCTGGTGGCTGTGGACAAAGACTGGGTTCCAGCTGCCGGTGGAGAAGCGGCGCTGTACCTGCGCCCGTTTATGATCTCCACCGAAGTCTCTCTAGGAGTGCACCCCGCAGGTGCCTATCGCTACCTGGTCATCGCTTCTCCGGCGGGGGCGTATTTCAGTGGCGGCATCAAGCCGGTTTCCGTGTGGCTATCGACCGAGTATGTGCGCGCGGCACCGGGTGGCACGGGCGCAGCCAAGTTCGCCGGCAATTACGCGGCCTCGCTGATGGCACAAGCCCAAGCTGCGGAGAAGGGGTGCGATCAGGTGGTGTGGCTCGACGCCATCGAGCGCCGCTACATTGAGGAAATGGGCGGAATGAACCTGGCCTTTATCTACCAAGATGGCGACAAGAAGAAGCTGGTGACCCCGGCACTGTCAGGTTCACTGCTTCCGGGCATTACGCGTGATTCGTTGCTGCAGGTAGCCCAGGATATGGGCCTGGAAGTTGAGGAAGCGCGCATCACCTACCAGCAGTGGCGTGATGACGTTGCCAGTGGCGCGATGGTGGAAGCCTTTGCCTGCGGTACTGCCGCCGTGATTACCCCGGTTGGCCACGTGATGGGCGAAGGGGTGGACTTCTATGTCAACAACAACGAGGCCGGTGCCACCACACTCGAGCTTCGTGAGCGGCTTACCGGCATTCAGCGCGGTTCTGTGGAAGACACCCACGGCTGGCTGTACAAGCTGGTTTAACACTGCCTGGTTTAAGACTGTCGGGTTTTAAGACTGCGGTGCTGGTTGCAGTGCCGCGTATTCCTCCGCCACCAGGTCAATGCTGGTGAACACCAAGGGCAGGGTGCTTAGAGAACCAACGCCTTGGCCCATGGTGGTTACCGTGTCTACTAGCGGATTGAGCTCTAGTGCTGCCAATGCCAGGGAGTGCGCGGGCTCGCGCGTGGTAGTGGTAGCAAGCAGCCAGTGTTTGACACCGGGGGCCAAACGCTGCGCCACGAATGCCGCTACCGCTGTGAGCGGGGAATCTATGAGCACCGGCGTGCGCCGGGCAGCGGCGCGAGCAATGTAGCCGACCAATGCTGCCACATCTGCCCCGCCAGCCCGGCGAATGATCTCCAGAGGATCCTCAATGCCGCGCGTGCGGAACATGGCATCGCGGACCACCGCCACCTTGGTTTTCCACATCGCGGCAGTAATTCCTGACCCCGGGCCCACAATGGCCACCGGTTCCGTAAACGTCAATCGGCCCATCACGGCAGCGGCTACCGTGGTGTTCCCAGTGCCCACATCGCCGGCGATGAGCAGATCTGCCCCCGCGTCGATGTCGCGGTCAGCCTGCGCTGTGCCCAGCTCAAGGGCTTGTTCCAAGGCGGCGGAAGAGAGGGCATCGGCAAGCTCAATGCTCTCAGAGGGGGCACATTCCTGCACAGAAATGGTTACCTCACAACCAGTGGCAGCCAGCAGCCGGGCGGCAGTGTGCGCGGGGGAGGAATGTGTGCGCAGCTGCTCCGCCTGCTGGGCGGTGGCCTCCGGGGCAAAAGCTGACAAACCGGTGCCCTGAAGCTGAGCATGGGCCACACCATGCTGGCCCACAAACACGCACGCGCGGACGTGGCGCACCTGCTGCGCCGGTGCTTGGCCCTGGCAGGCCGCCAACCACAGCGCTGGCGCCGCGAGGCCCTGCAAGGCAACGCCGCGCGGATGGGAGGCCAACTGTTGCTCAACAGTGCTGCGCGCAGCGGTATCGGGAAGCGGAACCGGCAAGAACTCAACCATGACGCCCCGCAGACCCTAGCTAACCTTCGCGCCGCGGGATACCTGCGGCTTAGGAGTACGCCACTTACGAGGCTGGGAAGCGCGCGAATACGCATAAAACCCCAGGCCGAAACCGGCTTCAGTGGTGCCGGGGAACTTCAAACGGACCGCATTGTTGGCCTTGCGGCCCAACCACACGCCCTCGATAGCAAAAATGACAATGACAGCCATGGCGACGATGGAGGAGACCTGCGCAAATGAGGGTGAGTACATGCCCACAAACAGCGTGACCAGCATGACGATGGCTGCAGGCATGACCAACTCATTGACAAAGCGGCGGGAGTCCACCCAGTCGCGGACAAAGCGACGAACCTCACCCTTGTCGCGCGGAAGCAGATAGCGCTCGTCACCCGCAGACATCCGTGCCTGGATTTCCTGGTTGCGCTTACGGGACTCCGCGCGTTCCTCCCGCTTGTATTCCTTCCATTCCTGCTTGGACATGGACTTCTTCAGCTCCTTGCGGTGCTGATAGCGCTGGGCATCCGACATACCGCGGGGGTCGCGGCGCACACCACGGGCAATTTCTTGCTCAGCGCGGGTAGGGGTGGGCCGACCCTTCGGCGGGGTATAACCCTTGCGCGGAGCCTGTGCTTGCTTGTCTTCGCTCGATGTAGTCACGTGTACAGGGTACAAGGGCGCGCCGGTGGGGCGCAGCATGAGGGCGCCCGGAAGGAGGCGGGGAATAAGCAACGGGAGCGAGACGTTACGAGGTGCAGTGGACCTCCATGTGCCGCGCAACCCCCGCAGCGTCTTCGCGTATTGTGGGAATGGTTACGGGTACGCCCGCCGGGTTCTGACAGGTTTTGCCGCGTGCAACCTGGCTGTCCCACTTCCAGATGGAAAAGACTTCAAGGAGAACAAGATGACCGCTCCAGCATCCGCAACTGGCGTAATTTTGACCGAGGCCGCAGCCGCCAAGGCTAAGGCCCTGCTTGAGCAGGAAGGCCGCACCGACCTAAGCCTGCGTATTGCTGTCCAGCCTGGTGGCTGCGCCGGATTGCGCTACCAGCTGTACTTCGACGACCGCACCCTGGATGGGGACAAGGTGGACAACATTGATGGCGTTAACCTGGTGGTAGACAAGATGTCCATTCCTTATTTGACCGGCGCCAAAATTGACTTCGCAGACACCATTGAGTCCCAGGGCTTTACCATTGATAATCCGAATGCCGGAGGCTCGTGCGCTTGTGGGGATTCCTTCAACTAAGGCGCATAGCTAGAGGGTGTAACTAAAACGTGTGGCCATTCCCGGGGCACCGCAGTCCCGTGGGTGCCCCGTGGAGCCGGGTGGTGCGATAACCGCGGGGGCCGGGGGTGCGATAACAAAGCCACAAGCAACACCAAGAAACCGCAAGCCCGGTCCGTCTGCTTCCCAGTGATAGAGGAAGAGACAGACCGGGCTGTGGTGATTATGTGGTGATTAAAGGGTAGCGATCATCGGGGCAGTGGGCCGGGACAAAGATTGCCTGGGGCTGTTGGCCAAACAGGATGCGAGCCCGGAAGGCGAGCTCGGGGACGTAAGTCCGGAAGGCAAGCTCGGGGAGGCAACCTCAGGCCCGCAAACTGCTAAACGCCGCTAGAGTTTCACGGGGTAGTCCCGCTGCTCAATCTGGGGGTCGATGCGGCCTTCGACAAAGATCCCGTGCCAGACCATGAACGCCAGCACGGTCCATAGGCGCCGGGAGTGGTCGGAGATTCCGTCACGGTGTTCCTTGAGCATCTCTAGGACCTCGGGTTTGTTAAAAATATCTTCGGTCTGGGAGTCGTTGATAGTGTCTTGGGCCCAGCTGAAGAGCTCATCGCCTGCAAGCCAGTGGCGCATGGGCACGGGGAATCCCAACTTCTTGCGGTGCAAGACGTGTGGGGGAACGATTTGCTCCATCGCCTTACGCAGCGCGTACTTGGTGGTGCCGTGGGAGATTTTTAGATCATGCGGGATAGTCTCCGCTACCTTGAATACCTCCTTGTCCAGGAAAGGTACGCGAAGTTCCAGGGAGTTGGCCATGTTCATCTTGTCCGCCTTGACCAAGATGTCGCCGCGCATCCAGGTAAACAAGTCCAGGTGCTGCATGCGCGCTACTGGGTCAAAGTCCCGGGATTCGGCATAAATTGGGGCGGTGACTTCTCGGTGGTCCCAGTCGCGCGTGGCCCACGGCAGGACGCGCTGGAGCTGCTCAAAGTTGAAGGAGCGGGCGTTGCCGTAGTAGCGCTCTTCCATGGTCATGGAGCCGCGTTCGAGTAGGGACTTGCCTTTCATTCCGTCCGGAAGAACCTGGGAGAGTTTGCCCAGGCCGCGGCGCAGCGGGTCCGGCACCTTGTCAAAGGGAGCTAGCGACAGCGGTTCCTTATAGATCGTATAGCCGCCGAAGAGCTCGTCGGCTCCCTCGCCAGATAGCACCACCTTGACGTGCTTGCGGGCCTCCTGCGCCACAAAGTACAGCGGCACCAGTGATGGGTCTGCGACTGGGTTGTCCAGGTACCACATTATCCGCGGGATCGCCGCGGCGTATTCCTCCGGGGAGACGATTTTGACAATGTGCTCCACGCCGATTGCCGCAGCGGACTCAGCAGCAACATCAACTTCGGAGTAGCCTTCCCGTTCAAACCCGGTGGTAAATGTCAAGAGGTTAGGGTTGTGGCGCTTAGCCAAAGCGGCGATAGCTGTGGAATCAATGCCGCCGGAAAGGAAGGAGCCCACAGTAACGTCGGCGCGCATGTGCTTTTCTACCGAATCCTCCAGTGCGCGAGCGATGCGGTCGAACAATTGCTGTTCCTGGCCGGTCGGCACGTGTTGGACGGGGAAGCGCGGCGTGAAATAACGTTGCGAACTGACCTGCTCGCCTGGGCGCAACGTGACGGTGGATCCGGATTCCACACGCCGGATATTGGCGTGCAGGGACTCCGGTTCGGGTACGTACTGCAGGTCCACGTAATGCTCAATGGCGCGCTTATCAAGGCTCAGGTCTAGACCAATTGCGTCGGCCATCTCCAGGATGCACTTCATCTCCGATGCAAAGACGGTACCGGCGGCCGTGGTGGCGTAGTACAGCGGCTTAATACCGAATTGGTCGCGCGCGGCGAACATGGTGCGGGTTTCGCTGTCCCAGATGACAAATCCGAACATCCCGCGCAGGTGGTTGACTACGTCTTCGCCCCAGTGGTGGTAACCCACCACAATTGGCTCGCCGTCGCCTTCGGTATTAAAGGTATATCCGGCGGCTTGCAATTCTTCGCGCAGTTCTACGTAGTTATAGATTTCCCCGTTGAAGGTCAGGGCATAGCGTTGCGGGTTGTCTGCAGGGCCCCAGCGAAGCGGCTGGTCGGAATGTTCAATATCGATGATTGCCAGGCGATTGAAACCGAATGCGGCGTCATCATCATGCCAGGTTCCGGCCGCGTCGGGCCCGCGGTGGCGCATGCAGGGTAGGGCAGCTTCGAGGGCTGGCACGTAGTCCTCGGCGTTGCCGGAGGTGGTCAGCATGCTAAGAAGTCCGCACATCTAGTAAATCTCCTTGACTGTGGCGTTGCGGTGCTTTTGTCTGCCCTCCCACCTTACGGCGCTTGGCTGGCAATGTGTAACGTCGGCGCGGGGCAAGTTTGGGCTGAGCTTGCCGATGCCCTCCCCAGCAGGCCGTCTATCTCCTTGCGGGGTTCCTGGTGGCCGGGTGGGGCACAAGTGCCACTGTAGACCCCTAGCGGGGTTCAAACTTTCGGATGGTATTGACAGTTTTCCGTGTGAATTGAGACACGCGTACCAGCGGTGATGTTAATGGCTTGGAGGCCGCAAATGGGTAAATTCCAAGGTTGAACTGTAATATCCCCTACGGACTACAGCCCATCGTGCTAGTTGGCCCGATTCTGCCTCTGGGGGCGGGGTGGGGCCACTTGCTGGATGGACTATCCTGAATGGATAGGAATGCTCTGAGAGTATTCGAGAAGTTTGTGTGGACAGAAAGGCAGAACACACGTGGGACAGCGAAAGCAACGCAACTTTGCCCGCAAGGCGGGCCTAGCTGGCGTTATTGCTCTAGGTGCAACCGCCCTAGCCGCCTGTGATGTGCAGGCACCCGAGGCTGTGGAAAACATCCTCGGTTTCGGCTGGCCTAAGGGTATTACCCCTGAGGCGGAGTCGATGTATAACTTCTGGATTTGGACCTGGGTTGTTGCCTGGTTCATCGGTTTCGTGATGTGGGGCCTGTTCCTCACTGCTATCTTCCGCTGGAGCGCAAAGCGTGCCAAGAAGGAAGGTAAGGGTGAATTCCCCAAGCAGCTGCAGTACAACGTGCCGCTCGAAATTTGCCTGACCGTTGTTCCGGTCATCATCATCATGGGCTTGTTCTTCTTTACGGTGCAGGCGCAGCAGAAGGTAGTGGCCCTGGATAAGGACCCGAAGGTCACTGTCGATGTCACCGCTTACCAGTGGAACTGGAAGTTCGGCTACGCCAACGTAGCGGGCGAGCTGTCCCCGACTGGTGCTGACTACGATGGTCGCGACGAGGAGCGTCACGCTCTGGCTGAGAAGTCTGCCATTGACCCGGAGGATATGAAGTACCCGAACCCGATTCACGGTAAGTCCATGGGTGACCTTTCCTACTTGAACTACAACAAGATTGAGACCGTGGGCTCCACGGAGGAAATCCCTGTGATGGTGCTGCCTTCGCAGACCGCGATCGAGTTCCGTCTCGCTTCCGGCGACGTCTCCCACGCCTTCTGGGTGCCGGAGTTCCTGTTTAAGCGCGACGTCTACGCTCACCCGGAGAACAACCAGCAGGAGCGCCGCTTCCAGATCGAGAAGATTGAGCAGGAAGGTGCCTTTGTCGGCCGTTGTGCGGAAATGTGCGGTACCTACCACTCGATGATGAACTTCGAGATTCGTGTCGTCTCCCCGGAGAAGTTCACTGACTACATGCAGTTCCGTTTGGCTAACCCGGACGCCCCGAACTCTGAGGCGCTGGCTGCCATTGGTGAGGATCCGTACGCAGTCACCACTCAGCCGTTCAACTCCCTGCGCGATACTCGCGACGGCCAGAACTTCGTTGAAGAAGAAGCCGCATAAAGGGACCTCAAGGATTCAAGGAGAATAATTATGCGTGCTGGTGCAAACGTCTTTTACGGAATCGCCATCTATCTTCTGGTCTCCGAGCTGGTCTACATCTTCGGTGTAAACCTGGTTCGTGACGACGGCTACCTTTACGGCCCGGAATGGGTTGGCATTGTCGGTATGGGCTTGGCCATTCTGCTCTGTGTGATGCTGGGCGTCTACCTTCACTTCACCGACAGCCGGACTGACCTGGCTCCGGAGGATTGGGAAGAGGCTGAGACTGAGGACGGCGCAGGTATCCTGGGCTTCTTCTCCCCAGGCTCCATTTGGCCGTTCGCGATGACTATGTCTGTGGCCGTCCTTGGCCTGGGTGTCATCTTCCTGTACTACTGGTTGATCGTCCTCGGCGCTGCCATGCTGGTGTGGTCCACCACTAAGCTGTCCCTGCAGTACGGTGTGCCTAAGGAAAAGCACTAAACTTTCAGCCTTCGGGAAGAGAGCCTTTGGGCTCTCTGTCCGCCTGGCCCACACACCAAACCCCGGCACCTTGCGGTGGCCGGGGTTTGGTGTCTCTAAAGTAGGCAGCGAAGAGCTATGGTGCCCGTGTCGGATGGGTGACGCGAATAGTTCCCGCAGTTCCAAAAAATTTTTAGCGGCGGGGGAGGGCCGTGGCGGTGGGGGTCCTGGCGTAGAGCGCCTATAGCAGCCCGTACACAACTCGGGTTCCCCGAGGTGCAGGCAAAAGTCCAGGTAAAAGGGCTGGTGCACCAAATTGCCCGGGGGAGTAGCGGTGGCAAGAGCGGTTGATATACGGGGGTCATCCGAAAGTTTGAACCGGCCGAGAATGGGACGCGTAGGGTGGTGATATATCTCTCATATGATTTTCGCGCGGTATATTGCGGGAAGAGGTCGACCCGTGGTCTCTTGTTGGGGGTGGAGAGAGTGTAGGCATTGCTGACTGGCGAAAACAATCGCCCACCTGCGCATATAAGTAGTCGGATTTAACCGGGAAAAGTTCCCGTCAGGCGCTGAGGAATATTTGTGTGGCCGTCAGTGGTGTTTCGAACACATTGGTCTTGTAAAAACCTGGGCACCGCCTGCAAAAAGCGGGGGGACTGAGATGACTTAGGGCTGCTAACGGGCCATACTAATAGGCGTGACGAGCACAGTTTCAAATCAAGGTATGGCAGCACCACGTGTTGCCGCGCTGAACCGACCCAACATGGTCAGCGTCGGCACCATTGTGTTCCTGTCTCAGGAATTAATGTTCTTCGCCGGACTGTTCGCGATGTGGTTCACCTCGCGTGCTAATGGTCAAGAAGGTGACTGGGCGCACCAAACCGCGCACATCAACGTCCCCATGGGCTTCATCATCACCGCAGTCCTGGTGTCGTCTTCTGTGACCTCCCAGTTCGGCGTCTTCGCCGCTGAAAGGGGTGACGTATATAAGCTGCGTTTCTGGTATTCGATAACTCTGGTCCTGGGCCTGGTCTTCCTTGGCATCATGGCCTTCGAGTGGTTCGAGTTGGTGCACCACGGGGTAACCCCGCAGGCTAGCGTCTTTGGCTCGGTGTTCTACATTCTCACCGGCTTCCACGCGGCCCACGTTACTGCAGGCTTGCTGAGCTTCATGGTTATCTTGCTGCGTATCTCCAAGTCCAAGTTCACGCCGGCACAAGCTACCGCTGCGATGGCAGTGTCCTATTACTGGCACTTCGTGGATGTTGTCTGGATCGGCGTCTTCGTCGTCATCTACCTCGTCCAATAGGCCGTAGGACCTCCGAGAGCTTCTCGGTCCACAGCCATGTATTTCCGAATAACAGTAACTTCAAAGGAAAATGATGGATACCAATCCGAACAACGCTGTAAACCCCGTGGAGTCCATCTCCACGGCTGAGGCAGCCAAGAAGACCCGTCGCCGCCGCAAGGCGAAGCGCACGTTGGCGGGCGCTTTTGCCTTGAGCATTGGCTTGACCGGTGCTGGCGTGTTGGCGTCCGCCCTGAGCCCGGACGCTCAGGTGGCAACGGCCCAGAAGGATGACCAAGCTCTGATCCAAGAGGGCAAGGACATCTATGATGTCGCCTGCATCACCTGCCACGGCGCTAACCTGCAGGGAATCGAGGACCGCGGTCCTTCCTTGGTGGGTATTGGTGCCGGTTCCGTGTACTTCCAGGTGCACTCCGGCCGTATGCCGATGATGTCCAACGACGCTCAGGCTGAGCGCAAGACCCCGCGCTACACCGAGCAGCAGACCCTGGCTTTGGCAGCTTACGTAGCTGCCAATGGCGGTGGCCCAGACATCGTGTATAACGAGGACGGCACTATCGCGCAGGAGTCCTTGCGTGGTGCCAACTACAACGGTCAGATCCAGGCTGCTGACGTGGCCAAGGGTTCTGAGCTCTTCCGCATGAACTGCGCTTCCTGCCACAACTTCACCGGCAAGGGTGGTGCATTGTCCTCCGGTAAGTACGCCCCGCCGCTGGCTCCGGCCAACGAGCAGGAGATTTACCAGGCAATGCTCACCGGCCCGCAGAACATGCCTAAGTTCTCTGACCGTCAGCTAACCGCTGATGAGAAGAAGGACATTATTGCTTTCATCAAGTCTGCAGGCGAGACTCCTTCTCCGGCAGGCTGGGACCTCGGCGGTCTCGGCCCCGTCGCTGAAGGCCTCGCAATGTGGATCATCGGCATCACTGCTTTGTGTGCTGCCGCTATGTGGATTGGATCGCGTCAGTAATGAGCAACGTACATAAGAATTACACTGAAGCTGAGCTCAACAAGATGACCGATGCTGAGCTCACCGCCCTGGGCGCAGAGCTTGACGATGTCACTGTTGCCTTCCGCAAGGAGCGTTTCCCCGTAGCAGGGGACCCGGCGGAGAAGCGAGCCGCCACCAACGTTGGCGTGTGGGCAACAATTGCCATTGTTTCCGGCATCGCATTCTTGGGCGTCTACCTGTTCTGGCCGTGGGAGTTCAAGACGCACGGCGATGAGGGCCTGGCATGGCACCTCTTCTACACCCCGCTGCTGGGCCTGTTCTCTGGTTTGTCGATCCTTTCCTTCGGCATCGCCATTGTGCAGTACGTCAAGCGAATCCTGCCGGAAGAGATTTCTGTACAGCGCCGTCATGACGGTGGTTCCAACGAATTGGATCGCCGCACGCTGACTGCCCTTCTGAACGACTCTTGGCGCACGTCCACCCTGGGCCGTCGCAAGGCGCTGCAGGGCTTGCTTGGTGGTGCGGCAGTCGTCTTCGGTCTTACTGTGGTTGCCCCGTTGGGTGGCGCCATTAAGAATCCGTGGAAGGTTCGCCACGAGCTCAACTACATGGGTGATGGCACCCTGTGGACCTCCGGGTGGACTCTGGTGGAAAAGGGCGTCAAGCTCTATCTTGCCCGTGACACCGGTACTATCGCTGAGAAGCACGCCGGTGAGTCCGGTACGCACTACACCACCCAGGGTGTCACCCGTTTGGTGCGCGTGCGTCCTGAGGATCTGGCTGCCGGCGGTATGGAGACCGTATTCCCGTTGGCCGAGTCTGACGTCAACGATGGTGATCTCTACGATCCGCAGAAGGACGTGTATGAGAATCACATGCACTCCATCCACGGCAACCGTAACGCTGTCATGCTGATCCGCCTGCGTAACTCTGATGCCAAGAAGGTTATCGAGCGCGAGGGTCAGGAAGACTTCCACTACGGCGACTACTACGCGTACTCCAAGATTTGTACGCACATTGGTTGCCCGACCTCCCTCTATGAGGCACAGACCAACCGTATTCTGTGCCCGTGCCACCAGTCGCAGTTCGATGCTCTGCAGTACGGTAAGCCTGTATTCGGCCCGGCTGCCCGCGCGCTTCCGCAGCTGCCGGTCACGGTGGATGAAGAGGGCTACCTCATCGCCAAGGGCAACTTCATTGAGCCTGTTGGTCCTGCATTCTGGGAGCGTGAATCCTAATGAGCACTAAACTCGCAAAGATCGGCAATAATGTCGACAGCCGTTTCAGCGCCGCTGGTGCTCTGCGCCCGCAGCTGAACAAGGTATTTCCGACTCACTGGTCCTTCATGCTGGGTGAGATGGCGCTGTACAGCTTCATCATCCTGCTGCTGACCGGTATCTACCTGGCACTCTTCTTCGACCCGTCTATCACTAAGGTGATCTACGACGGTGCCTACACCCCGCTCAACGGCGTGGAGATGTCCTCCGCCTACGCATCGGCATTGGACTTGTCCTTCGAGGTTCGCGGTGGTCTGTTCGTTCGCCAGATGCACCACTGGGCTGCCCTGCTGTTCATGATGTCCATGGTGGCGCACATGCTGCGCATCTTCTTCACCGGCGCTTTCCGTCGTCCGCGTGAGGCAAACTGGATCATCGGCTGCACCCTCATCCTGCTGGGTATGATTGAAGGCTTCCTGGGTTACTCCCTGCCGGACGACCTGCTCTCCGGCGTGGGTCTGCGCATTATGTCCGCCATCATCCTCGGTCTGCCGCTGATCGGTACCTGGTTGCACTGGGCCATTTTCGACGGCGACTTCCCGTCTGACCTGATGCTGGACCGTTTCTACATCCTGCACGTGTTGGTTATCCCGGGCATCATCCTGGCCCTGATTGCTGCTCACGTTCTCATCGTGTGGTTCCAGAAGCACACTCAGTTCCCCGGCCCCGGTCGTGCAGAGAACAACGTTGTAGGCGTTCGCATTATGCCGGTGTTCGCCACCAAGGCCATTGGTATGGGCTTGATGACGGCCGGTGTTCTGGCTCTGATGTCTGGTCTGCTGACTATCAACGCCATCTGGCTGCTTGGTCCCTACAACCCGTCCCAGGTCTCCGCTGGTTCTCAACCGGATATCTACATGCTGTGGACGGACGGCCTGGCACGTGTCATGCCCGCATGGGAGCTCTACATCTTCGGCTACACCATCCCGGGTGCTTTCTGGGTGATGTTGGTTGCAGGCGCCATGGTGGTCCTGTTGATGGCCTACCCCTTCATCGAGAAGAAGGTCACCGGCGACGACGCCCACCACAACTTGCTGCAGCGTCCGCGCGATGTTCCGGTTCGCTCCGGTATCGGCGCAATGGCCATCTCGTTCTTCGTGCTGGTTACCATTTCCGGTGGTAACGACCACGTGGCCCACTTCTTCCAGATCTCGCTGAACGCCATGACCTGGGTTGGCCGTATCGGTCTGATTGTTGTGCCGCCGATCGCTTACTTCCTGACCTACAAGATCTGCGTTGGCCTGCAGCGCTCCGACCGCGAGGTGCTGGAGCACGGTATCGAGACCGGTGTGATTAAGCAGCTGCCGAATGGTGCCTTCATTGAAATCCACCAGCCGCTGGGTCCTGTGGACGAGCACGGTCACCCTGTGCCGCTGCCTTACGCCGGTGCTGTGGTTCCGAAGCAGCTCAACCATCTTGGTCTGGCTGACTCTGAGACTCAGGGCATCTTCTCCCCGGACGATGAAGCTCTGATGCATAAGGTGCACGAGATTCACGCTGAGAACCAGGCCGAAGAGGCCGAGATGTTCCGCCGTCTCAATGAGGCTAACTGGCGTGACGACCAGGACAACGGACGCGTCTAAGTAGTCCACCCTTTACTGAAACTGTCACCGCACCGCCGCCGCCCCACAGTGGGGCGGCGGCGGTGTCGTCTTTTGCCGCGCGCCTCAGATTGACTTGTGATCACCGTGCCGCCAACGTCAACGAGGAAGGGGCATAGTGCTGTTATCACCAGTTTGGTATGGGGTTATCGGTCTGCTCGAAGGTGTGTCAAGGGGGGGCGATAAGACAACGTCTTCTTAATGCTCAGTAGGCGGGAGCGGGTGACTCAGTGCCGGGAAGGCGAGGGCGACAGTACGTGGGGAAGCACTCACAATGCGCGCCGCCCTGCGCCATCGGAATATGCTCTACTTGTATATATCGCCCGATTGTTTCATATACAGGTGGCCCGCAGGCGCTTGCGTTTCCCTGGTCGCACAGAGCGCTCGTGGCTACTTGTATATATCGAGGGACAGTTTTATATACAGGTATTGCGCGGGAGATTGGGGACTGACTCCCAGGACGGCTCAGCTGCTCGTTTAGTTTGCTACGCATGCTAGAACCAGCATCTGCACTATGTTGGTCCAACTTGGAACCAACGGGTTCCATCAGCTGCCGGGGCTATTGGTAGTAGGCCAGGTGCCGGACTAAAAGGCGCCAACTCGGGCTGACAATGTTGAAGGCGCCAACTCGGGCTGACAATGTTGAAGGCGCCCGCCAGTCGTCCGAAGGTTCCCGCCTGCTGGTCGGCTGAAGGTTCTTGCCCGGCGGTTGGCCGCAGGTTCCCGCCCGCCGGGCAACCGAAGGCAGGAGGTCCGGCCTGGGGGCTGCAACGTGCCCCATACGAGAGGCTGCGAGGTGGTTCCTGGGGCTGGTGTGATTATCCCGGCGGAGACGTTACAGTAATGTGTTGAAGCTCACAAGCTGAGAACTTCAGGCGACATTAAGGTCCGGCGGTGGCCTGGTTGGCCCGCTCGGGTATTCCATATTGGCAGCTTAGTCGCGGTTTTCCGGGTGTCGCGTAAAGAAGCTTCAGACTGACATCCTGAGAATCTCTGAATTATCACGGGATGATAACGGCCAGATAACGAACTGGATCAGGTCGCTGAGTGGACAGGCTTCGTGATGATTTCGTAACCTGTTTGAGACATTGCAGCGCTGACCATGAGCGCTCAATCGAAAAATGAACATTAGCGCCTAACTGCAATCCTCGCCCGCGTGGGTGAGCTTCGGTGGAGACGGCCCTTCAGAAAGGGCGGTCGAAGAACACTGGAAGTTGTTGGATTGTGGTTCCGGCCCCCGCAAGGCACTCGTCCACGGACGGGCCATCAGTGGGAGCCGCCAACTCGTTGCGAACCTCGTTTCGTGTCGTTTCTTGTCTGGTCTGCAAGACGGAATCGAGGAAAGTTGTGAGACAGGGCGCGAAGGAAGATTTGGAGATTTATTCGTGGCTAAGCACCGTCGTCAGGCAACCAGCAATACCCGCCGTGTTGCCACCACCGCAGCACTGGCTGCAACCGCAGCAGTAACCGTCCCGGCAACTGCCCAAGGCGCTGAGGTGGTCATCCCCAACACCAATTTCTCTATGCACATTCAGGGTGTAGAGAACGTCCCGGGTATCCGTAATCTGCCGGGCATCGAGGCTTATGTTCCTTCCCTGGCTGGCCAGGGTGCTGCCCAGACCAACTACACCGCGAACGTTACTGTTCCGGCTCCGGCACCTGCTGTGGGCTCCTCCGCGGGTGAGCGCGTGGTCGCCGCCGCTCGTTCCGCTATCGGTGCGCCTTACGGCTGGGGTGCAGCTGGCCCTAGCTCTTTTGACTGCTCTGGCCTGACCTCCTGGGCTTATGCCCAGGTGGGTAAGTCCATCCCGCGTACGTCTCAGGCGCAGGCCGCTGCTGGCCAGCGCGTGCCTCTGGATCAGATTCAGCCTGGTGACATCGTGGCCTATTACGGTGGTGCCTCCCACGTTGGCATCTACGCCGGCAATGGCGTTATCATCGACGCCCTCAATAGCGGTTCTACCGTGGGTGAGCGTCCGCTGCACTACATGCCCATCCACTCCGTAGTTCGCTTCTAGTTCGCCCCGCGAACTAGCGCCCGGTTCTTCTCCTGCTGAAGGCCGGGCTTTTGGCGTTTTTGCCACCCTAGGCACCGGCAAACGGGAGACTCAGTAGAGTGGTGGATATGCCGCGCGTATTGCTAGTGACTAATGACTTCCCGCCCACCATTGGCGGCATCCAGTCTTATTTGCGGGACTTCGTGGACACCTTGGACCCGTCGCAGGTGGTGGTGCTGTGCTCAACGCAAGACGCGCAAGCTGCACAGCTTTACGATGCCTCCGTGCCCTATACCGTCATCCGCCTTCCGCAGCGGGTGTTGTTGCCCACTCCAGGTACCCGGCGGGCAATGTGCGAGGCAATTACGCGCCATAACATCGATGTGGTGTGGTTCGGGGCTGCGGCGCCTTTGGCCTTATTAGCCCCCGCCGCACGTAAGGCAGGGGCGCGCAAGATTGTCGCGTCTACGCATGGACATGAGGTCGGGTGGGCCATGCTGCCGGGTGCGCGGCAGGTGCTAAGGGGTATCGGCAAGCATGTGGATGTCCTGACCTATATCTCGTACTACACCCTGGGCCGTCTACGCGGCGCCTTTGGGTCTGGACCGCGCTGGGCGCACCTGCCTAGCGGGGTGAGCCTAGAGCAGTTTCGGCCGGGCGGGGATGTGGCCGCGGCACGGGAGTATTTTGGGCTGGACCCCGCGCGTCCGGTGGTGGTGTGCATTTCCCGTTTTGTCCCTCGCAAGGGCCAAGACCAGCTGTTGCGTGTCATGCCGGAGCTTACTCAGCGCCACCCTGGAGTACAGCTGCTACTAGTGGGCCGCGGGAGGTACCGGACCACCCTGGAGCAATTGGCGCAAAGGTATTTCCCGGGCACCGTGTTCTACGAGGCGGCTGGCTCTGCCGAACTCCACAGGGCTCTGACCGCAGCGGACGTCTTCGCCATGCCCGCGCGCACCCGCGGCGGGGGTTTGGATGTGGAAGGCTTGGGCATCGTCTACCTAGAAGCGCAGGCGGCCGGCGTTGCGGTGGTGGCAGGCGATTCAGGAGGTGCGCCGGAGACGGTGACCCCGGAGACCGGAGTGGTAGTTAGCGGAACCGACGAGCGTCAGCTCTTGGCAGCACTGGATATGCTCCTGCGTGACCCGCAGCTACGCCAACGCATGGGTGCGGCCGGGCGCGCGCATGTGGAGCAGCAGTGGACGTGGGGGATTATGGGGCAGCGTCTGCGTGATATTTTGGCGTAAACACGGCAGGCCCACCGCAGCGCACGAGCGTTGATGGCGCAAGATGTGCGAGTGAAATCTACGGCGTATATCCTTATACCTCATGCACAGTTTCTCCGCCCGCCCGGTGCGTTCAGTTGGCTTTGACATTGGGGGCACCAATCTGCGGGCTGGGGTAGTCACGCAGGAGGGGGAGATTATAGACTCGCTGGCGGTGCCCACCCCGGCTACCGCTGCGGAGTTGGAAGATGCCATTGTGGGAATGGTCCAGCAGCTGCGGCAACGTCATGAGATTTCCGCTGTGGGCCTAGCGGTAGCGGGATTTTTGGACCCGGAGTGCACCACTGTGCGCTTTGCGCCGCACTTGCCTTGGCGTGATGCTCCTGTGCAGGCCATCTTGTCTGAGCGCCTGGGCCTGGACGTGACGTTGGAACACGACGCGAATGCGGCGGCGTGGGGTGAGTGGCGTTTCGGGGCCGGCCGTGGCACCCAGGACTGGGTGTTTTTTGCGGTGGGCACCGGTATTGGCGCCACCATTTTTGCCCATGGGGAGATCTACCGGGGTGCGTTTGGTACAGCTCCGGAGTTTGGCCACCTGGTGGTGGTCCCGCAGGGGCGGGCCTGTTCGTGCGGAAAGCGCGGCTGCCTGGAGCGTTACGCTTCTGGCACGGCGTTGGAAGACACCTGCCGTCAGCTACGCGGCCAATATCCGAGTGCTTTGCCTGCCGATGCCGCCGGCGAGGCCATCACCCAGGCTGCGCGCAGCGGTGACCCTTTGGCCCTGGCCGTCATGGCGGACTTCGCGCAGTGGCTGGGCCAGGGTCTCTCCATGGTGGCGGATATTATTGACCCGGAGCTGATTGTGCTGGGTGGCGGCGTGGCTGCGGATGCCGACTTATTCCTCGATGGCGCCCGCGAGGTCTTAGAAAGCAACGTGGTGGGCGCCGGACACCGCCCGGTGGCGCGTGTGGCTTGCGCGGAGCTGGGCTCTGCGGCGGGTATGATCGGCGTGGCGCACCTGGCGCTACATTAAGCAGCCTGCCGCACCTGGCGGGGAGTTCACCGTGAGGAGATGGCAACGTCATGCGAAACAAATGGTACTGGGCTTTTAAGTACATCTTCTTCGGTCCACTACTGCGGGTGTGGAACCGCCCATGGTCAGAGGGGATGGACAACATCCCGGAGCAGGGCGCGGCTATCGTGGCCTCTAATCACCAGGCAGTGATGGATTCTTTCTTCCTGCCACTGCTGTGCCCGCGCCAAATCACCTTCTTGGCTAAGGAGGAGTATTTTGTCACTCCCGGCCCGGTGGGCCGCGCCCAGGCGTGGTTTTTTACTGCGGTAGGCCAAAAGCCGGTGGCGCGCACGTCTGAGTCCGCAGCGGCCGATATGTTGGCCACCGCCCAGCGTATTTTGGATGAGGGCAATCTTTTTGGCATCTACCCCGAGGGCACGCGTTCGCCCGACGGTCGCGTGTATAAGGGCCGGGTGGGTATGGCGCGGGTGGCTATGGCTACGGGCCACCCGGTGATTCCGGTGGCGATGGTGGGT
Organism: Corynebacterium lizhenjunii; assembly: GCF_011038655.2. Taxonomy (NCBI): domain Bacteria; kingdom Bacillati; phylum Actinomycetota; class Actinomycetes; order Mycobacteriales; family Corynebacteriaceae; genus Corynebacterium; species Corynebacterium lizhenjunii. The sequence continues at coordinate 1,725,241 of NZ_CP064954.1, read as the reverse complement.
ACCCGGGAGGCCAACCCGATTGGTTCCTGGATTCTGCGCCCACGGCGGGTGGGGATGCGCATTGCTAAGCCCATTGACCCGCATGAGTGGGCTCGCCAGCGCGGCTTGGACCCACAGGACCACGCTACGGCCCGCGAGTTTACTGATGCCCTCATGCGCACCCTGGCCACCCTGGCTCGCCGTGACTACGTTGATGTCTACGCCTCTGATGTCAAGGCATCCTTGGCGGCAGGACAGGGCTACCCGCAGGGTGCACAACCCCGGGCTTAGGCATGGGTGAGTAGGAAGGGGCATCGGCAAGCTAAGTAAGCTAGGAAACCGTGCGCTACTTTTATGACACCGAATTTATTGAAGATGGGGAGACCATAGAGTTAGTCTCCATCGGCGTCGTGGCGGAAGACGGCCGTGAGTTTTATGCGGTGTCCACGGACTTTGATAGCTCCCGGGCTGGTGCGTGGGTGCGGGAGAATGTCTTAAACCAACTTCCCAGCCCGGGGGACCCGGCCTGGCGCTCGCGCGAAAGCATCCGCAAGGAGTTGTGGGAGTTCCTCCGGCAGGATTCTGGTCCCATTGAGTTGTGGGCGTGGGTAGGGGCCTACGACCACGTGGTGGTAGCGCAGCTGTGGGGAGACATGCCCCAATTGCCGCGGGAGATGCCGCGCTATACCCGGGAGCTGAAACAGTATTGGGAGTTCGCTGGCCGACCCGTCTTGCCCCCAGTGCCACCGGGAAACCACGACGCCCTGGTGGATGCACGCCACAACCTGGCCAAGTTTCGTGCCTGTGAGCAGGCATTACCCCTGGGAAGCCGCAATGAAATACTTATCTAGTTCCCAATAGGTATAGGGCGCATTTGGGTATGTCATAATGGCAGGGTGAGTTGGACAGTAGATATTCCTAAGGACGCCCTGCCGGACCTGCCGCCCTTGCCAGAGGGAATCGAAGAGCACTTCCAGGACGTCATCGCGCGTGATGCGAAGCAACAGCCCAGCTGGGACCAGGACGTGGCGGATAACGTCCGCAAGATTTTGGAGTCCGTACCGCCAATTGTCGTGGCCCCGGAAGTAGAAAAGCTTAAAAAGCAACTAGCTGATGTCGCTTTGGGTAAGGCCTTCTTGCTGCAGGGCGGCGATTGTGCGGAGTCTTTTGAATCCAACACGGAACCGCACATTCGGGGCAACATCAAAACGCTGCTGCAAATGGCAGTCGTGCTGACCTATGGGGCATCGACCCCCGTGGTTAAGCTGGGCCGTATTGCGGGCCAGTATGCGAAGCCGCGTTCCTCGGATTACGACGGACAAGGCCTGCTGAGCTACCGCGGGGACATTGTCAACGGCGTCGAGCCTAATGAGGAAGCCCGCAAGCATGACCCGGCCCGCATGATTCGCGCCTATGCAAACTCCTCTGCGGCCATGAACCTGATCCGTGCACTGACCTCTTCCGGCACGGCGGACTTGTACCGCCTACACGAGTGGAACCGTGAGTTCGTGGCAAACTCGTCTGCGGGTGCCCGCTATGAGCAGCTGGCAGAGGAAATTGAGTCCGGCCTGCACTTTATGAACGCCTGCGGCGTTGATGATCACACGCTGCGCTCTGCGGAAATTTACTGCTCCCATGAGGCCTTGCTGCGTGACTACGAGCGCTCCATGCTGCGCTTGGGTAAGGATGCCAATGGGGCAACCAAGCTCTATGACCTTTCGGCTCACCAGCTGTGGATCGGGGAGCGCACCCGTGGCCTGGAAGACTTCCATGTCAACTTTGCTGCGCTGATTGGCAACCCGGTAGGCATCAAGCTGGGCCCGGGTGTCACCCCGGAGCAGGCCGTGGAGTATGCAGAAAAGCTCGACCCAGATCGGGAGCCGGGCCGGTTGACCATGATCGTGCGCATGGGCCACGACAAGATCCGCACGGTACTGCCGCCGGTTGTCAAGGCAGTCGAAGACTCCGGACACAAGGTGGTCTGGCAGTCTGACCCGATGCACGGCAATACTTTTACTGCCTCTAATGGCTACAAGACCCGCCACTTTGACAAGATCATTGATGAGGTCCAGGGCTTCTTCGAGGTGCACCGTGAATTGGGTACCCACCCTGGTGGCATTCACCTGGAGTTCACTGGTGAGGACGTTACTGAGTGCCTGGGTGGCGCTGAGGACATCTCCGAGCTGGACCTGCCTGGCCGCTACGAGTCCGCAGTGGATCCGCGCCTGAACACGCAGCAGTCCCTGGAGTTGGCCTTCCTGGTTGCAGAGATGCTGCGCAACCAGAAGCGCTAGGCGGATGCTGCGCAACGAGAAGCGCTAGGCGCTAACGCCACAGCTGCGGCAACATCTCATAATTGCCGGAGCCAAACCACCAGCCGCCGACCGCCAATGCCGTGCACAGCGCTGTGACCGCGAGGATCCACGCGATGAGCAGTAGTGGCGAGCGGTTGCTTAGCACCTTCGGCAGCGGCTCTTCCTGCGCGGAATGTGCCGCTACCGGATTTGATGCCGGGCGGAGTTCGGGGATGTGCTCTGGACTGTGCGGTGGGTTGAGCGACGGACTGGGCCCCGCTGCTGGGCTATAGCCCGCCTGCGCTGGGGAGTACTCACGGGGGGACTGTGCGGGCGCTATAGGCGTCTCTACGGCAGGCTCATAGGGCGGCAATAGCGCAGTCTCTGGTCTTGGCTCAGGTGGGCGTGGCTCAGTCGGGCGCGTTTCAGCCGGGGGAGAAACCAGCGTTTGTGCCGACGAGTCGGTGCTGAGCACCGACGTCGCAGCGAAGTCATCAGCCCGGAGGCCGCTGAAGTCCGTGGGCTGCGCTGCGGTGCGCCCAGCGGCAGAATCGCGGGGGACGGGCACCAGGAACTCGGGCAAGTCCAGCTCAGCGGCGACGTCGGCAACGGCGGCGTGGAACTCGGCGGCATCGGCAAACCGAGCCTGCGGGTCCCGGGCACAAGCATTGGCCACGAGCTCATCGAACAGCGGCGGCACACCGGCAATACGCGACGACGGCGCCGGAACATCCTCGCTGAGCCGCGCCAGAGCATGATTGAGCGGGGTATCGCCCCGGAAGGGGACCGTTCCGGTGAGCAGCTCAAAGGCGACCACGCCGAGGGAGTAGACATCCGTTGCCGGGGTGAGCTCCTCCCCGGTGACTTGCTCCGGAGCCAGGTAGGACACGGTGCCCACGATGGTATTGCTGGTGGTGGTGTCTCCGCTGGCGGTAGCGCGCACCAGACCAAAATCGCCGAGCTTGATGGAGTGGTCCCCATCGATAAGGATATTGTCCGGCTTGATGTCGCGGTGGATAAGCCCGCGGGCGTGGACGGCCTCCAATCCAGTGAGGACCTGCCGCAAAACTGCGGCGGTGGCGTGCGGGGGCATGGGGCCGCGTTCTGCCAGCAACTCGCGCAAGGTGCCGCCGGTGATGAGGTCCATGATGAGGAACATTGGCTGCGCATCCGCGCTAAAATCCTGGATGCCCACCAGGTGGGGGTGGCTTAGCTGGGCCATCGCGCGGGCCTCGCGGCGGAAGCGTTGCACAAAGACCGGGTCAGCGCTTAAGTGATCATGGAGGACCTTGGCGGCCACGGCGCGCCCCAGGCGCAAGTCCACGCAGCGGTACACCGTTGACATGCCGCCGCGCGCCACTGGTCTATCAATGCGGTAGCGGTTATCGATAATATCGCCCACGGCCAAAGAAGTCATGGCATCTAGTATGGCTGATGCACCCGCAGCTAGCCACACCGTCTATGGTGGTGTCTGTGACGAACCAAGCTCCATACACTCCTGATGTGAATGAACTCCTGGCCAACGAGGAGATGCTGACCCTGCCGGACGTGGCAGCCAAGCTGGGCATTGCTGTAACCCGCGTGCATGACTTGTTGCATGCCCGTAAGATTCTGGCCTGGCGTAATGCTGCGGGCATCCGCCAGGTGCCGGCGGCGTTTTTTAACGACAAGGACGCCGTGTCCAAGTACGTCTCCGGGTGCATCACGGTGCTTTCCGACGGCGGCTACAGCGACGCCGAGATCTTCGCCTACCTGTTTAGCGAAGACGACTCCCTGCCTGGCCGCCCCATCGACGCCCTCCACGGCCACCTCGCCCGTGAAGTTATTCGCCGCGCCCAGGCGGCGGCTTTCTAAATTCTGATTTGGGTAGCCTCCGTGGACTCGGTACCCGACTTGGCTCATTTTAGTGCGGAAGTCAGGCTTGGGTGATGGCGTTGAGGAGTTGTTGGACGTCAGGGGGCAGTGGTGTGGCGGCGTGGATGGTGGTGCCGTTGAGTTTGAGTTCGAAGGTTCGGTATTTTTTCAGGGTTCGTACCAGGCGTTTGATGCTTTTGCCTGTGGCCGTTTCCATCATCTGACTGATTGCTAGAGCGGCCATGACGATGTTGAGGTGGGCGTTTATAGAGTCTTCGGTTCGCGCGTAGATCGGGCGGGCTTTGAGATCGGACTTTGACATTCGGAACGATTTTTCAATGTTGAGCAGATGTCTGTAGGCGCGGAGCACCTCGGGTGCGGGCATCGATGTGAGCGTCGTTTCGTAGCCTTTAATCCCAGCTAAGGCCCTATGTTTGGTGGCCAGTTCGTAGTTGACCTTTTTATTTGGGGCTTTGAGATCTATGTATCGATTACGTTTGATCGCTACTTTGCCTTCTACTGCTCGGGCAGCCTTGGCTAGCTGCTCGTCGATGCCGCGCACTGTTCGTCGAGCCCGATCGTAGGAGTAGTGAAAGTGAGTAACAGAATCCGGCTTGCCTGTTGTGGCATGGCGTCGATCTGTGTAGGAAGGCTGGGACCATATTTGCCCGTGAGTGTAGTCCTGGCCAGGATGTTCCTGTTTCCACTGGGTGATCACCTCAGGCAGGGAGGGGACTTTGGTAGAAAGGATGTAATCTAGCCCCGCCTCAACGATAGCTGTCTTGTTCTCGGCTGAAAACATGCCCGCATCAGCAACAATCGTGACGCGGTCGAGATTGTACGCAGACTGAAAAGCCCGGATCATCGGTAACAACGTGTGCGTTTCGGCTTTGTTGCCTTCATAGGCCCCGATATGTAGTGGGAAGCCCGTGGCATCGGTTAGCAGGCCTACCAGGATTTGAGGTTCGACTCGGCGTTCTTTCGAAAAGCCGGATTTACGCAGGTCATCTGGAGTATCAGTTTCGAAATACAGCGTGGTCACGTCGTATAAGACGAAGCTTCCTGCACCGATACCAGCATGGCGAGCTAAGGCTTGAGACAAAATCTCACGAAATGACTCTGTAGCGTAGCTGGCTAAATGCCGTTTGATTGTGGCATAAGTGGCACTTACCACGCCAACTTCGGCCAAAGTCTCAATCGAATCCAGCTTGGAACCTGGCTGAATAATCCGCGCGCGAACTAGATTGGCAAAAACCTGGTCGCCACCAGTGGCAACATCAAATCCAAGCCGCTGGTAGCACGAGTCAATGCACTCTAAAAGGACACCAGCCTTTTGGGAACTCACCGGTAACGGATTGTCTTTCGACCCACTACCTGCAGGCGCATTCCTATCGTCAAGCCCTAAATCGAGGCAGAGTTGATCCCCATCAATCACGCGTTGAGCTTCAGCTTTCAACAACGCTAGCTCATAGTCATCGTGGGCAGAGCCGATATGCTTCATCGCCTTTTTACCTGCACGTTCTTCTAACACCACCTGCACAGCAGTAGCACCTGAGGCGGTGGTAACGGTACGAATATACGGGCTCACAAAAATCACATTACAACCAACCCCGCCCCCTACCCCCTTAGTGCGGAAAAACCCGACCCCGCAAGACCAAAACTGCAGGCCTACGTGTCAAGGGTTAATTTAATCACACCCTGATGAGCCAAGTCAGGTTTAACGACAAGGACGCCGTGTCCAAGTACGTCTCCGGGTGCATCACGGTGCTTTCCGACGGCGGCTACAGCGACGCCGAGATCTTCGCCTACCTGTTTAGCGAAGACGACTCCCTGCCTGGCCGCCCCATCGACGCCCTCCACGGCCACCTCGCCCGTGAAGTTATTCGCCGCGCCCAGGCGGCGGCTTTCTAAATTCTGATTTGGGTAGCCTCCGTGGACTCGGTAGCCTCAGCATAAGTCCACTGGGTAGCCCACCAGGCCACGGCCACGGCGGTGAGTATCCACCACCAGGTGTAGAACTGATGGTTGCCGTCGCCGGAAAAGCCTGTTGCAACCACGATGGACGCTCCGGTGGCAATCTTGAGCACCCACAGCGGTGGCTGGGCCGCGCCTACCAGGGAAAGCACGGAGGCGTAGTACCACGGCAAGGTCACCGAGTTAAACACAAATGCCACCTGGTAGGCCCCCGCAGCCCCGTAGAGCGCGGTCCGGATGGAGCGGAAGGATACGCACCACACCGCTACCAGTCCCAGCAGCATGATGGCCATGGACACGGTGCGGGTAACGGAGAGCACCGCGTTATAGGTGATGTCGGTGCTAAAGAGCTGCAGCAGGGGAGTGAGTACGTCGCTGAGCAGCGTGGGCCCGGCCAGGGGGTTGATGACCTTGGAGTTGCCGGTAATCTCAGATAGCCAGCCCCAAGACGACCCGGAGGCCCAGGTCACCGCCGCGATAACGGCAATGGTTTCCGCGAGGATTAGCAGCCCACCACCTAGGAAAACACCACTGCGTCGCACCCAGGAAGATTGCGGGCGCGGACTGTAGTGATGGCAGATAATCCACAACACAAACGGCATGGCCAAAAACGCTGTGACCTTTAGCGATGTCGCCAGAGCAATCAGGCCGATGCCCAGCACCGCCTGTCGTCGCAGCACCAAAGCTAGGCCCAGAGACACCAGCCCCACCATGACGGACTCGTTATGCATTCCGCCCACCATGTGGATGATCATGACCGGGTTAGCCACGCCCAGCCATAGGGCGAAGGTCGGTGAGGTTCCCAACGAGCGCGCAATGAGCACCACGCCGTAGGCAATCGCGGCAAAGCCTAGGACTGAGACCATCTTGTATGCGAGAATTCCCAGCGCCACATTATCGCCGACCAGTCTGGTAATCAGCTCCCCAGTCCACAGATGCAGTGGACCATAAGGGGTGGTGGTGTTGCGCCAATCATGGGAAACTTCTAGCAAAAACGGCCCGGGATTCGCGGCTGCGCCCTGGGTGTAGGGGTCGAAGCCATCGCGCAGCATGGCGCCTTGCATCAGGTAGGAGTAGACGTCCCGGGAGGCCAGGGGAGCTGCCCCCAGCAGCGGGACAAGCCACCACACCAAGGCCCTTCGCATCTGCGCAAAGGCGTGTGCAGAGCTTGCCGATGCCCCCGTTTGCTCACTGTTTGCCGTGCGGGCCTTTGCGCGCCATGCAGGTAGGGCAAGCGTGCGTCCCGCCAGTACCCAGGCCCACACCAGGCCAAAGATTCCCACCCAATACAGCCACATGGACACATTGCGGCCGTGGCCAAAGGAAATAAAGGACAATCCCAAGGCTTCCAGCGTGCCGCCGCGGTTGCGGGTGGCCCCGCCACCAAAAGACGCGCAGAAAAGCACCACGGAGGCAAGCGTGCCAACGATCAGGGGGTTAAAGAACCAGGAAGGCAGCTTGGATGCTGCGCTGTGGGCTGTGGAGCGGGCTGTGGAGCGGGTGGAAGTGATACTCATGGCCAAACGGGGTTAAGCCTTGCGGGCGGTAGAGGTCAGGGCTAGCGACTCGAGCATGTCAAGGACTTCTGCGGAAACCTGCGCTGAGCGCAAGTGCTGTAGCCCGGAATTACGGAGGGCCTCGATGCGCGCTTCGAGGTCTTCACGGGCACCCGAGTCGGCGATGATGGTAGCCATGCGGGCGATGTCCGCCGGGTCATCGGTGGCTCCCACTAGTCGGCGAAGGGTGGCGGCGGCGGCGGGGTCTTGGGCATCGGCACGCTGGAGCGCTAGCGACAACAGCACGGTGCGCTTGCCCTCACGCAGATCATCGCCGGCGGGCTTCCCAGTAACGGACGGGTCACCAAAAACTCCCAGCTCGTCATCGCGCAGCTGGTAGGCAATGCCGATGTCGCGGCCGTAGCCGCGGAAAGCCGCAATGAGCTTATTGGTCGCACCGGCAATAGCGGCGCCAATATGCAGCGGGCGCTCAATGGTATAGGCAGCAGTCTTGAAACGATTGACACTATCAGCCAACTCGACCGACTCGCAGGCAGTAGCCTCCAGATTGATGTCGAGCAATTGGCCACCAATGACCTCTGTGCGCATCCCGCGCCACGGTGCACGCGCCCGGGCATGGGCAGCGGCACTCAAACCTGAATCCTGGAACATGTCCTCTGCCCACACCAACGCCAAGTCGCCAACCAGAACCGCAGCGGACTGGCCATAATGCGCGGCATCCCCAGACCACTGCTGCTCCCGATGCTGTGACTCCAGCGCCCGGTGCACCGTGGGAAAACCCCGGCGGGTATCCGAGGCATCCGCAATATCGTCATGGATGAGCGCACACGCCTGGATAAACTCCAGCGAACTGGCCGCACGCAACATCGCGGCGGGGTCTTCCTCACCCCGCTCGAGGCCCCCGCCGCCTAGAAACCCAGCCCAGGCATACAGCGGGCGAATCCGCTTGCCTCCTCCCAGCACGAATGACTCCAGGTAGCCGACCGCGTCGCTAACCGGGGCGCCAATCGCAGCGATGTCCGCGCGCCGGGCCTGCATGAATAGCTCTAACTGGGAACGCACGGCGCTGGGAAGTTGGGCGAAGGTGGGGAGGGCATCGGCAAGCTCGGGTGCCTTCTGGGCTGCAGCGGCAGACGGCGCGGAGGGCGTGGTGGGGAAAGAGGCCTCAGAGTTCTTCACAAGGATTAAGAATACAGCCCTGCCTGGACATAATCGCCTAGGCCTCTGTGGGGAGCAGTCGGACAGACGGTCAGGCGGGAGGGCGCAAAGGCAGCTGCGCGGCCAGGACCGCAAACCGGCGCTCATCGCCGGGGTAGGCGAAGTTACGCAGCACGTCAGAGAAACCATGCGCGCGGTAGAGCCGGAAAGCGCCATTATCTTCGTCTGGGACCTCCGGGGTGGAGAGCAGGGCAAAGCGTGCCGGCGCCAGATGGACCAGCTCCCGCAGCAAAAGCGTGCCGATACCCCGGCCTTGGCACCGTGGGTGCACATGGATTTCGGCGATTTCAAAATAGTTGCGTACCAGCTCTAGATCCTCAGGTTTTAGCTCCCCAACCGCCTGGCCGGGCTGTCGATTGCGTTGGCGAATGCCCCGACGAAGCTGTTGGTCCCACCACGTGTGCGAGCCGCCGAGAAAACCATAAGCAATACCGTGGACGCCGTACTCATCTTCTGCTGCGACGGCGTGAAAGCCGACCTCCGTGCTGTCGCGGCGCCAGGTGCGTACCCGTTGCGGGCTCACTGTCGGGTCGTAGCCCATGGCGTCTATGTAGATCTCGACCAATGTGGGGGCCCAAGTGCTGAACTCGGCGGGATGCAGGTGGCGCAGGTGCATGGGCCTGAGTTTAGCGGACGGCCCCGCGGTATTCATCGCGGGTTTATGTGGGGTGGACTGTGTGCGGTGCTGGGGCGTGTGTTCTGCGGGAACCATTGCGAAAATAGAACACATAGACTAAACTGGACTTTAGTGTCCATGGTGGGCAGTAGAGTTCACATCACTAGTAAAGAACAACGTTATTTCTGGAGCATCCAGGGCAGAAAGGAGCCAGATTATGGCACAGGTAATTTCCGCAAATGCACAGTTTATGGGTCGTGGTCAGGTTGTTAAGCGGCAGCGCTTCCTCTCGCAAGCCCATGGTTTGTTGTTTCAGGCGCGGCGGGAGGCTGCGGCAGGCGATTGGCCGCAGGCTCTAGAGTTTGCCTACCAGGCAGGGCTGCGAACCGCGGGTGCCTGGGTGGCTGATAGCCCCGTGGCTAAACGCAAGCGTCTGCCTAGCTCTGCGTGGGACCGTCTGGCGTTAGTGGGTGCCGAAGCGAAGGGCTGGGCGCAACGTTTCCGGGCTTATGGCACTACGCGCTCCCGAGTGATGAGTGGCTTGGATGACTGCGTAGAAGCCCAGCTTGTACTGGAGCTTATCGCTTTGGCCGGAGATTTCCTGGCACGCGTTGATGGTACAGATACTCTTGAATTTGCCGGGGCGGCCTAAATGCTCGTCCGCTGCGGGGGTGTTGTGTCCAACAGTGTTGCCTTAATATAGGCTCAGTCGGGAACTAAAAGACTACAGTGGGCGTTATTAGAATTAGAACAATGTCTACAGTTCCCCTGATTGTCTCGGTGGGGAGCATTAACCGCTGGAGGTTGCCCCGTGTCACTGTCAGAGCAAGAAATGCGCGCTCTTCGAGAGATTGAGCAGTCCCTGCTGGCTGAGGATCCGCAATTTGGCTCGGCCGTGGCTCAGGGGCATGGCTCCGGCACCGGCCCGGGTGCCGCGCAAGTGAACTTGCGCGGCGTGGCCTTGGTGGTGGTCGGTATTCTTCTTCTCCTTGGCGGTGTGGCCTTGGCACAGCAGTCGCTGTGGTTTGTCACGCTATCGATTGCGGGCTTCTTGCTGATGTTCGGTGCCGGGGTATGGATGCTGCGTGGTGGTGGGGCAGTGTCCGCCACCGGCTCGGCACCGAAGCGCCAGCGGGCGCCGCGGTCAGAGTCCAAGGCGAATTCCAACTTGGAAGATAGTTTCCGGCGTCGCTTTGAGGGTAACTAAGTCTCAATTGTCGTTAAGGGGCTTTGGCCTTACCAGGGTGGGTCGGCTCAGGCAGCGACGGTTGGTGCCCAGTAAAGGTTGTTTAGTTAATGGTCATCCGCAGTGCGGGTGGCCATTACTTGTTTTCGGGTCCGGGCGGCGGAATGGCCCTGGGGTGTTGAGGTGGCGACCCGGGTAGTTCTGGGGTGGCGGGGTGCGGGAGACGGGTCCCACTTTGCCCCACCCGGGACCCGATTCCCCACTTTGCCCCACTGTGGGGCCAAAAGGGTGTCGCAGTGGAGGTGATTGGGGCGCGGTGGCGTGGTGCGGGCTGTATGGGACGTGCTGGTGGGTCTTAGAGGGATTGAAGGGGTTGGTGTTAACGGTGTCATGGTGGGGGTAAATGGAGTGTGAATGGGAGGGTCTCCCACGAAAAAATATGACCATGACCTTGGGTTTCTGGGTCTGGTGAGAAAAATTTCGGGCGCGTGACTGTATTTAGTGGGTGGAAGTGGGGTAGAGTGGGGCGCAGTGGAGAGATAGGGGAGTATGTGCCCCTCTGTTTCTCGGCTGACAAGAGACCGGCGAACTCAAGCTGTCAGGAAGGTGGGCCCGGGATGTTTCTGGGAACCTACACTCCCAAGCTTGATGACAAAGGACGTTTGACTCTTCCAGCCAAGTTCCGTGAGGAACTAGCTGGCGGGTTGATGGTGACTAAGGGCCAGGACCACTCTTTGGCGGTATATCCGCGGGAGGAGTTCGCGGCGCGAGCCCGCAAGGCTGCGGCAGTATCACGCACCAACCCGGAGGCACGTGCGTTTATCCGTAACCTCGCAGCGAGTGCGGACGAGCAGCGGCCCGATAGTCATGGGCGCATCACCTTGTCTGCAGGGCACCGCGAATATGCGGGTCTGAGCAAGGAGTGTGTTGTCATCGGTTCGGTGGACTTCTTGGAAATCTGGGACGCAGCCCGGTGGGCTGAGTACCAGGCTGAGACTGAAGACGCGTACTCGGCTGGCAATGCTGATGATGTATTGGCTGGCCTGCTGTAAGTGGCTTTAAAACTCTATAGCGCGAGTGCGTGTATGGACTCTGCCCGAGGTGGATGCTCTGGTGTACTTCCCCGATATCAGAAACCTGCCTCGGACAGGGCCCTATACGCACTTTATTTGTCCCAGACTTGGGCTTAGCTGAGCTAAGGGCTGGTATGGGAGGTCAGAATCCGCAGAGCTCTACCCAAAAGGGGGTGCACATGACACACGAGGACACCGCGTTTGATGTAGCGGCGAATCACGGTCACGTGCCGGTTATGCGTGAGCGCATGGCCCAGCTGCTAGCCCCTGCTGTGGAGGCTGCGGGAGAGAATGCTGTCATTGTCGATGGCACCCTGGGTGCGGGTGGGCACACGGAGTACTTCCTGCGCACCTTCCCAAAGGCCAAGGTTATTGGTGTGGACCGGGACTCGCGCTCCTTGGAGCAGGCGAGCCAGCGGTTGACCCCTTGGGCGCCGCGCTTTGTGGCCGTGGGGCGCCGCTTTGACGAGGTTGGCGCGGCTATCGCGACCGGCGAGGGCGACATCTTCGAGCTTGCGCGCACGCACGGCGTGGCCGGGGCTCTGTTTGACCTGGGTGTGTCTTCTATGCAGTTGGACCAGCTTGAGCGCGGCTTTGCCTACCGGACAGATGCTCCCCTGGACATGCGAATGGATCCCAGTCAGACGCTGACGGCAGCAGACATCCTTAACACCTACTCGCATGGGGAACTGGCGCGCATCCTGAAGCAATACGGAGATGAGCGTTTTGCTGGCAAGATTGCCTCGGCAATTCTCAAAGCCAGGGAAGTGGAACCGTTTGAGTCCTCTGCCCGTTTGGTGGAGCTGCTCTATGCCACGATCCCAGCAGCAACACGTCGCAGCGGGGGACACCCTGCTAAGCGGACGTTCCAGGCATTGCGCGTGGAGGTCAACCGGGAGCTAGAGGCTATAGAGCAGGTGCTACCGGTGATAACGGACGCCCTAGCACCCGGGGGTCGGGCGGTGTTTATGAGCTATCAGTCCCTTGAGGACCGCATAGTCAAGGCTGCTTTCAAGCAGCTGTCGACATCGACCACTCCGGCTGGTTTGCCCATGGACCTCCCCGGCACGGCGGCCGCATTTAAGGTGATCACCCGCGGGGCAGAGAAGGCTAGCGCGGAGGAGGTAGCAGACAATCCCCGGGCGGCATCGGTAAGGGTGCGTGCGGTGGAGCGCTTGCACGGGCAAGTAGAGTTTCACGCCCCACGGGAGGCAGCGCGATGAGCTCCCCTGGTGGTGGGCGCGGTGGCGCCCGGTGGCAACAGGCAGGACGAACAGGACGAAAGGAACAGAGCATGGGTGCAAGCAGGGACTACACCTCTGGCAACGAGTTTGGCGACGGCCACTCGCTGACCACCGCCCTAGCTGAGCGGCCGCGCGCTGTGTCCTTTGCGGGTGCGCGCCCAGCGGAGCATATGCGCTCGGCGACACCGCGACCCGCGACCATCTCCCGTACCGGGAGCTATGCCGCAAGCAAGGTCGACGTCTTGCGGGAGCGCGGCTACGAAGAGCCCTCGGCGCCGGGCCGAGGACTGCCGCCACGGCGAACTTCCCACACGGGCACTCCGCAGCGCGGCCAGCGGGCACAACGCCTGGGTTCGCGCCAGGTAGTCAGCGAGCGCGGCCGTCGCGTCAGCAGTGCGCGGCAGGTATCGCAGCGCTTTAGGCTGGCCTCCTATGGCGTGGGCCTGCTCATAGCTGGAGTGTGTGGTTCCATGTGGTTCTCCGGCCAGGCTACCCAACAGGCTTTTCACATCCAGGAGCTGTCGGTGCAGGAAACAATGCTGACTAATCAGTTAGAGACCCTTCACCGCGACTTGGAAAACGTCCGCTCTTCTGCCGATGTCGCACGCCGCGCCGCCGAGGCCTCCATGGGGGTGCCGGTGCAGGCGGGCATTGTAGAAGTTCAAGAAAATGGCGACATTGCCGAGCGCCGCCCGGCAACCGCAGAAACTGAATCTATTATCGATGTCAATGGTGCCCCGGTTCGTCCTGGCCAAGCCTCTAGCGATCCGAAGGAGGTCGCGGATGTTTCCGGCAACCTCAACGCGGTGCCACAGGGTGAACAAGGCATTGCCCGGCCCGATCCCGCAAGACGCGGTCAGATGCCCTACGCTGCGCGCACCGACCGGTAACCAACTAGGTGTGAACCAGCAGAGGTGCCAACCAACTGGGCATCAACCAGCTGGGCATCGGCTCGCGGCACCGAGCTGGAGCCATGTGTAGCCTCAGGGCCAAGAGATACAAGGACAGGTGACTTAGGCAGGTGACTCCGCACAACTCCGCCGGCGGCACTGGCGCGCACGGGCGTCGGGGACGCAGCGCGCACACTCCTGCGCAGTCGCGGGCACAGCGGCAGCCCCGTGGTCGGCAGCATGCCCAACCCCGTCGCCGGGAACAAGCCCAGCCGCGCCCCCACGAACACGCCCAGCCGCACCTGCAGCACCAGGGCCGCCAACCTGCTGCGCGTCCGCCCGTAGGTGGGGACGCGAAATTCTCCCCGGAGTTCTCTTCGGATTTCTCCCAGCGCCGCCGTCAGGGCTCTCCGGTGCAGCAGCAGGCCGCGCTGATGCAAGATCGTCTGTTTAAGCTGCTGGCCGTGGTGTTAGCGGTAGTTATGGTGATGTGCGCGCGTTTGGCGTGGGTGCAGATTGTGTGGGGCCCGGATTTGGCCCAGCAGGCTAGCGCGCAGCGCACCCGGGTGTACGTGGATCCTGCACGTCGTGGGGCTATCGTGGACCGCGAAGGTCAGATTCTGGCGTATACCATGCATGCCCGGTCCCTCACCGTGTCCCCGCTGCGTCTGCGCGATGAGCTCCGCGAGCAAGAAAAGCGCAAGCTCGACGCCGAGGACACGCCATCTGATTGGGGCGAGGCCGACTTTAACCGGGAGCTGGACGCCCGGGTAGAAGGCCGCTTGAAGGAAATGGCCCGCGGGATTCCGGAGAAGATTAAGGCTGCCGGGCGCGAGACCAACGGCGTGGACTCCAAGGAAATTTTGGCCAAGCTGCAGGCAGATACGCAGTATGAGATTCTGGTGCGCAACGTGGACCCCGATGTCGCGGAAGAAATCGCGGACACTTACCATGGTGTGGCTCCGGACCGCCAGTCCATCCGGCAGTATCCCAACGGCGCTATTGCGGAGAATGTGGTGGGTAAGGTCTCCATGGACGGCACAGGTCAGTTTGGATTGGAAGCGGCTGCCGATGCCCTCTTGTCCGGCCTCGATGGCCGCTCCACCGGCGATGTCTCCGTCAACGGCCAGCACATCCCGGGCACTCTGCGAGATGAGCGCGATGCCATCGACGGCCACCGCATTGAGTTGACCCTGGACTTGGACCTGCAAACCTTTGTACAGCAGAAGCTGGAGAAGGCCGTGGCTAATTCGCGGGCCAAGTCTGGCGAGGCCGTGGTGCTTGACGCCGCCACTGGGGAGGTGCTGGCCATGGCAAATAGTGGGACAATCGACCCCAATGGAGACATTGACAAGCAGCTCAAGCAAGGTAAGGATTTCGAAAACCGTTCCATTTCCCACCCCTTCGAGCCGGGGTCTGTGGCCAAGATTGTTACCGCAGCTGCCACGCTGGAAGAGGGCATCACGCACCCGGAGGAAGTCCACCAGGTCCCCGGCAGTATCGACATGGCGGGCGTGACCGTCTCTGATGCCTGGTCCCACGGCGTGGAGCCCTACACCACTACCGGTGTTTTTGGTAAGTCCTCCAACGTGGGAACCCTCATGTTGGCAGAAAAGCTGGGCCAGGATAAGTACGCCGAGTACCTCAACGCCTTTGGTCTAGGCCGGGTGACGGGAGTGGAGCTGCCCAATGAATCCGCAGGCATTGTTCCCGATAAGTCCCAGTGGTCTGGCGGCACCTTCGCTAACCTGCCTATCGGCCAGGGTATGTCCTGGACTGCGCTGCAGATGGCCAGTGTTTACCAGACCTTGGCCAATGGCGGTGAGCGTATTGAACCGCGCATCATCACCTCGGTCACCGACGCTGCGGGCCAAAAGCTGGATATTGATCCTCCGGCACGCACCCGGGTGGTCTCCCCGGAGACTGCCGCCCAGGTGGTTAATATGTTCCGGGCCGTCTTCCAGGCGGATCCTGCGGGCATCAATAACGGTACGGCTGGCGGCAATAGCATTGAGGGCTATCAGCTTTCGGGCAAGACTGGTACCGCGCAGCAGGTGGATAAAAACACCGGCGCGTACTCCAATTCCAACTATTGGATTACCTTTGCAGGTATTGCCCCGGCTGATGACCCGCGCTTTGTCGTGGCGATTATGCTGGACAACCCGCAGTCAGGGGTCAATGATGACGGCAGCGGCGGCCAGTCCGCGGCGCCTGTGTTCCGCGACATTGCCCAGTGGCTCATCGATCGCGATAATATCCCCACCTCGCCACCTGCAGACCATTTGGTGCTGCGGGCAGAATAGGAAGTGAGCTCCACTATGACGTCGTCTTCGTTTGTGTCCCTGGGCCGGTTGGCGCAACTGGCGGGAGCGCAGCTCTCCGGCGCTGTTGATTCCTCCTCCATTCAGATAAGCTCCATCTCCCTGGATTCTGCTGCGGTGGCCCCGGGTGGGTTGTTCGCTGCGCTGCCAGGCACGCGGGTGCATGGCGCCCAGTTTGCCGCCCAGACTCCTGCCGCTGCCATACTTTCCGATGCCGCCGGGGCCCAGCTGCTCAGCTCCGCAGGGGAGACCCGCCCCGTGCTCATCGTCGATGATGTGCGCGCTGTGTTGGGGCATCTAGCCGCAGAGATCTATGGGCACCCCACCGCGGATATGACCGTGATTGGCATTACGGGAACATCCGGGAAGACCACCACGAGTTACTTGGTGGAGGAGGGCTTGCTGCACGCGGGCTATTCCGTGGGCCTGATCGGTACCACGGGCACCCGGATTAACCGGGAACCGGTAGCTACCAAGCTGACTACCCCGGAAGCCCCGCGGCTGCAAGAGCTCTTTGCCACCATGCGCGCCCAAGGGGTTACCCATGTGGTCATGGAGGTCTCCTCCCACGCGCTGGCCCTAGGCCGGGTACAAGGCGTGCGTTTTGCCGCCGGGGCCTTTACCAACCTGAGCCAGGACCATCTGGATTTCCATTCCTCCATGGAGGAGTATTTTGACGCCAAGGCCACGCTGTTTAGCGGTCCCGATTCCGCGCAGCACGCCGTTGTGTGCGTCGACGAATCCTGGGGGCAACGCATGGCTGAGCGAGTGGATGGGGCGTTGACCACGGTGGCATCGGCAAGCACAGATGCAGACCTGTGCGCTACCCAGCTGGACGTGGAGGCCACCGGCGCCCAACGGGTGGTGCTGCGCGGGGTAACTTCGGGCACAGATCTGGAGTTCCGCTTGCCCCTGCCCGGGCGCTTCAACATTGCTAATGCCGCCGTCGCCGTCGGCCTAGCCAGCGCGGTGGGAGTGGACCTCGACGCCTTCGTGCACGGGATAGAGCAGGTACGTGTGCCAGGACGCATGGAGCGCATTGAGCTGGGGCAGGACTTTTTGGCAGTGGTGGACTACGCGCACAAGCCGGCAGCGGTGAGTGCGGTGCTAGAGACCCTGCGCGGCCAGGTAGGAAAGCAGGCCCGCATTGCCGTGGTGGTGGGCGCCGGCGGAGATCGGGACGCGGCCAAGCGCCCGCTCATGGGCGCCGGTGCTGCCCGTGGGGCGGACTTGGTGATAGTCACCGATGATAACCCCCGCAGCGAGGACCCCGCCGCCATCCGTGCTGCAGTGGTTGCCGGTGCGGTAGACGCGGGCACAGCCGCCGAGATCCGGGAGATTGGCTCGCGCGCCCAGGCCATTGACACGGCGGTGGCGTGGGCGCAGCCCGGCGATGCCGTCATCGTGGTGGGTAAAGGCCACGAGGTAGGCCAAATTGTGGGAGAGCAAACCATTCATTTTGATGACCGCGAGGAACTGGCTCGCGCCGTACGCGCCCGGACTGGTGCGGCGAAACAATAGGGAAGAGTTGCGATGATTGAGTTGAGCGTGAAAGACATAGCCCAGATTACCGGTGGGTATCTGGACTGCGTGGCCGACCCTTCAGCCACCGTGACAGCTAGCGTGGAGTTTGATTCGCGCGAGGTGCGCCCCGGCGGGCTGTTTGTAGCCTTCCCCGGTGCCCGCGTGGACGGCCACGATTTTGCTGCCCAGGCAGTAGCTGCCGGGGCCGTGGCGGTGTTGGCGGCGCGCCCAGTGGGGATACCAGCCATTGTGGTGGAGCCAACGGGCCGGCCCACCGGCGCGGAGGCCAACGCGGACATCTATGCCCACGACGTCGATGGTTCGGCTGCGGCGGTGGTGCGGGCACTGTCCGCCCTGGCGCAGGCAGTGGTGGAGCGCTTGCCGCAGCTCAATGTGGTGGGCGTGACTGGTTCTGCAGGCAAGACCTCTACCAAGGACTTGATTGCCACGGCGCTGCGGGCCGATGGCCCCACGGTGGCTCCGCCGGGGTCTTTTAACAATGAGATTGGTCATCCCTACACCGCGCTGCGCTGCACCCAGGACACGCGCCACTTGGTGGCGGAACTGTCTGCGCGCGGCGTCGGCCACATTGCACACCTGGCCCGGATTGCCCCGCCGCGGGTGGGTGTGGTGCTCAACGTGGGTTCTGCCCATCTGGGGGAGTTTGGTTCCCGGGCCAATATCGCCCAGGCGAAGGGCGAGCTGGTGGAGGCTCTGCCCGCCAATGGCACCGCAGTGCTCAATGCCGACGATGCCCTAGTAGCCGCCATGGCCGCCCGGACCCCCGCCCAGGTGGTCACCTTTGGCGTTGACAATCAAGAGGCAGACTACCGGGCCACGGACATTGAGCTTGATGATGTCGCCCGGCCCACCTTCGTTCTCCATGCCCCAGGTTTAGCGCCCACACGGGTGCGGCTGCGGGTCTTTGGCCGCCACCAGGTCTCCAATGCGCTAGCCGCAGTGGCGGCTGCTCGGGCATCCGGCATGGAGCTGGCAGACATTGTTGCCGCGTTGGAGGGGCATACTAACGCCTCTGCGCACCGGATGGACGTACGCACCCGCGCTGACGGGGTGACGATTATCGACGACGCCTATAACGCCAACCCCGACTCCATGGCCGCGGCGATTGCGGCTTTGGGCTACACCACCGCCTCGCGCCCCGACGCGCGATCCATTGCCGTGCTGGGAGAGATGGGTGAGCTGGGCGAAGACGCCCCCGCCGCCCACGCAGCATTGGCCCATGAGCTGTCCAAGTTCGATGTGGACCATCTGGTGGTGGTGGGAGAGAGCCCCAATTGTGTGGCGCTGGCTAACGCGGCACGCACCCAGGGCGTGGCTACAATAGTTGCCGGTGATTCGGCGGCAGCCACCGAGCATGTGCGGGAGTTGTTGCGCCAGGCGCCCGCAGGCGTTGCCGACTGGGCCAGCCGCGAAGCCAAGGATGTGGTCTTGACTAAGGCCTCCAACGTCCAACAATTGTGGCGAGTAGCCGAGGCCTTAGTCGCGGACGGCCCTGCCAGGGGTTAGCCGCCGCCCACCTATCCGCTTAGATGCCAAAAGGATTTGAGACAGACGTGACCCAGATAATTATCGCGGGAGCAGTCAGCTTCCTCGTCGCCATCTTCTTGACGCCGGTGTTGATTCGCTACTTCGCCAACGCCGGTAAGGGACAAGAGATTCGCGAGGACGGCCCGCAGTCGCATTTGCGCAAGCGCGGCACTCCCACCATGGGCGGCATAGCGATATTGGCCGGGATCACTCTGGGCTATGTGGTGGCGGGCGCGTATGGCCTGACCACGGGCCATGATGGCTTTACCGCCTCCGGTCTCCTGGTGCTGTTTTTGACCCTGGGCCTGGGCGCGGTCGGGTTTGCGGATGACTTTATTAAACTGTTCAAGTCGCGCAACTTGGGGTTGAATAAGACCGCGAAGCTGGTAAGCCAACTAGCAGTAGCCATCATCTTTGGTCTATTGGTGTTGCAATTTCCAGACGACAACGGCTTAACGCCGGGTTCGACCCACCTGTCTTTCGTGCGCGACATCGACACCATCGACTTCCAGGTGGGCCCCGCTGTGGTGGGCACCGTGCTGTTTTTGGTGTTCATGTTCATCCTGATTGCAGCGTGGTCTAACGCGGTCAATCTCACCGATGGCCTCGACGGCCTGGCCGCGGGCACAACCGCATTTGTCATGGGCGGCTACGCAATCATTACCTTCTGGCAATTCCGCAACTCCTGCACTGGCACCTATTCCGCCGGGTGCTACGAAGTTCGTGACCCGCTGGACTTGGCCATTTTGGCCGCCGCCGGCGTGGGCGGCTGCTTGGGCTTTTTATGGTGGAACGCTGCTCCCGCGAAGATCTTCATGGGCGATACCGGCTCCCTGGCCCTGGGCGGCCTCGTGGCCGGGCTTTCGGTGACCACGCGTACGGAGCTGCTGATGATCATCGTCGGCGCGCTGTTCGTTATTGAGGTCGCCTCCGTAGCAATCCAAATCGTGGTCTTCCGCACCACCGGCAAGCGTTTCTTCCGCATGGCCCCCATCCACCACCACTTCGAAAACGGCGGCTGGCCGGAAACCTCCGTGGTGGTGCGCTTCTGGCTGTTGGCCGGTATGGCCGCCATTGCAGGCGTGGCACTATTTTACGGTGAATGGCTGCTGGCCAGCGGGATGGGCAGGTAAAACATGCTTCCCACAGAGTTTTCTGGACACATCCTCATCGCCGGCGCCGGGGTGTCCGGACGTGGTTGCGCCGCAGTGCTCCAGCGCCTAGGTGCGCGGCTAACAGTAACGGATGGCAACCCGGCGGCGGCAGAGGGCATCGGCACGCAAGTTGTGCCAGTAGAAACCGCCCTGGCCAACCTGGCGGACTACAACCTGGTAGTCACCTCCCCGGGCTGGCCTCCGCACTCGGAGCTGCTGACTGCGGCGGCGGACGCTGGCATTGAGGTGCTAGGGGACTGCGAGTTGGCGTACCGGCTTGACCGGGCAGGTGTTTTTGGCCCGCCGCGGCGCTGGTTGGTAGTCACCGGCACCAATGGCAAGACCACTACCACCGGCATGTTGGCCGCGATAATGGACCAGGATGCCGCGCGCACCGGACTGCGCGCCGTGGCAGTGGGCAACATCGGAGCCTCCGTGTTTGATGCGCTGGGGGCCCAGGTCCGCGCAGACATCCTGGTGGTGGAGATGTCTTCTTTCCAACTGCACTGGACCTCGCAGCTGCGCCCCGATGTGGGCGTGGTACTCAATATCGCTGAAGACCACCTGGACTGGCACGGATCTTTTGCCCATTACGCCGCGGCGAAGGCGAAAGCTTTGGATGGGACCCATGCGGTTATTGGGTGTGATGATCCCCAGCTAGCCGCGTATGCGCCAGCTAAATGCTACGGCTTCACCAGCAGCGCGCCGGCTGGGGGCCAAGTGGGAGTCGCCGAAGGCCACCTAGTCTCCAACCTGGAGGGCACGCCGGTGCGGCTGTGCGCCGTGGAGGGTATTGAACCCGCCGGTCCGGCCGGCATTGCCGATGCCGCCGCAGCCGCCGCCGTTGCCCTCCTCGCCGGTGCGCACCCGGACTCAGTGGCTGCGGGCTTGGCAGGCTATCGCGTCTCCGGGCACCGCGGTGCAGTGGTGCACCGCGCGGACGGGGTGACGTACGTGGATAACTCTAAGGCCACCAACCCGCACGCGGCTGACGCCTCCTTGCGCGGGCTAGAGCGCGTGGTGTGGATCGCTGGCGGCCAACTCAAGGGGGCCGATGTGGAGCCCCTGGTCCGCGAGCACGCCCACCGCATCAAGGCCGCAGTTCTGCTGGGGGTCGACCGGCAGTTGCTTGCCAAAGCGCTCGCCCTTCACGCCCCGCACACCCCGGTGCACCAGGTCGAATCCACCGATGGCGCCGCGGCCATGCGCGAAGCGGTAGCTTGGGCACAGCAACACGCCGAGGCCGGGGATACCGTGCTTTTGGCACCGGCTGCGGCATCGTTGGACATGTACACCGGCATGGGGCAGCGCGGCGACTTCTTCGCTGCTGCCTGTGCTAGCTAATGCAAGGCAAAGGAGCGCCCCAGTGAAGTACAGATTCCGCCGATGGATGCTCTCGAACGACTCCCCGCCAGGGCTGGACTACGTGGTGCTGCGTATTGTTATTTTCAGTCTGATTGGCATTGGCGTGCTGATGGCTTTTTCGGCCTCCATGGCGACGTCTCAAGCAGAAAGTGGCACGTTTTGGGGTGAGGCCATCCGCCAGGTCGTCATGGTGGCTTTCGGTTTGGTGATGTTCTGGCTAGCCTTGCGGACCCCGCCGCGCGTGATCCGCAAGTACTCCGGCGCGTTTTTGCTGCTGTCAATCGTGTTGCTGATCGTGGTGCTTACTCCGTTGGGTACGGGACGTGACTCCGTGGGCTCGCAGTCCTGGATTGACCTTGGTCCGGTGAGCATTCAGCCTTCAGAGATTGCCCGCATTGCCATTGCGCTGTATGGGGCGGCGGTGCTGGCCGGCCAAAGGTTTGGCATGCACGGCTTCCAGACATTCCAGCGTTGTTGGCGGGATGCGTTTGTGCGCTACAGCGCGGTGGCGACACTGATGTTGGTCCTCATCGTGGCCCAAGGGGACATGGGTATGGCCGCGTCCTTTGCGATTGTCGCGGGCTTTACTCTGTTTTTTGCTGGCATCAACTCGAAAGTGTTTCTGATCCTGGTGCCGTTTGTGCTGGCTGGCGTGATTTGGGTTTTTAGCAGTGGTGGCTTCCGCTCCGCGCGTTTCCACACCTTCTTTGATGCCCTGACCGGGCATATTGCCGATACCCAAGAAGACGGCTACCAGACCTACCAAGGTTTCCTCTCGCTTGCCGATGGTGGCGTGGCCGGCGTTGGCCTTGGCCAGTCCCGCGCTAAGTGGTCCTACCTGCCCGAGGCGCGCAATGACTTCGTCTTTGCCATCGTGGGCGAGGAGCTGGGTCTGTGGGGCGGGCTCTTGGTCATCGTGCTTTTTGCCGCGTTACTGCTGTTTGGCATTCGCACAGCCATGCGCGCCCAAACCCAGTTCCAGGCGTTGGCCGCTGCCACGCTGACAACTGCGGTGGTCTCGCAGGCTTTCTTTAACATCAGCTACGTGATTGGCTTGCTGCCGGTCACCGGCATCCAGCTGCCGATGATTTCTGCCGGTGGCTCAGCTGCCGTGGTAACCATCGGTGCGATGGGTATCTTGTGCAACATTGCCCGCCATGAGCCGGAGCAGGTCTCTGCTATGCAGAATTATGGCCGCCCGCTGTTCGACCGCTTGCTGTGGATTCCGGAGCCTGAGCCCATCGAGGACGCCCCGCGTCCCAAGGGCGGGCGCCGCCGCGCCGATGGCACCGGCCGCCCGCGCTCCAGCCGACCCCAACCGGAATTTGGCCCTGCCGTGACGCAACGCCGCAGCGGCCACCCACACTCGGTTCCCACCCCGCGCCGCTAGCCCCTCTATCAGCCATTTCCAGCCACCGTGGGTGCTGGGGTGCTGCGCTAGTTTGCGTGGGGTTGCACTGCGAGTTGCCAGGCGGTTCGTGCTGCTCGCCCCCAATTGGACTCTGTGGCCGCGCTTCTAGCCCCTCCGGCTGCTTGTTTTTGGCTGCCGTGGGGCTGGGGGTGTTGCGCGGCGCCGGACTTGAGCACTGCGCTGCTTGCCGCGCTACTCGTTGCGCAACCTGTCTTGCCGCGCTTGCCGTGCTGCCGGCGCTGCGGGCGCGGGGGTTAGTTGGTGGGGCTAGTCGGCACCGGGACACCACCACCGGGTGACTGCCAGGCAACCTGCCCACCAATCCTTACCATTCGGCCGCGGTGGATGGGTATTCCTCCCGGCGGGTGGTCTTCATTGGCACCATTATGGTGCGGGCATAGCACCGTGAGGTTCTTTATGTTGGTTTCCCCACCATCAGCCCACGACCTGATGTGGTGGACTTGGCACTTATCAAACGGCACGTGACAATCCAACCACGCACACTCAGGGCTCTCCGCGGCCAACAGCAAACGCTGCTTGTCGGTGGCAAAGCGCTCCATACGGTAGACATCCACCGGACCATGCACCCGACTTAGGATCGCGACAAACCCATGCTTGAACAAAATGCGCTCAGCTAGTTCTTTCCCAGTCATCCGCGCCCCATTATTCGCCCGAACAATAATGTCGCCCGCAGACCCCACACCGCCTGCGTTAGCACCGCTAGTGTTGGCATTGCCTTCGTTGGCGCTGCTTGCGCTGGCACTGGTGCGGGTGTTGCCCGTGGGGTCGGCGCCGCCTGCGGTGGTACCGGTGTGGTTGCAGTCGGAGACGGCGAGCAGTTTGGCGAAGGTATCCAGCTGCAGGGTGATCATGGGGATGTAGTTCAACCGCCCGGCTCCACCTTCACCACGCACCAGGTTAAAGAAGCTTTCTGCCGGGGCGGATTGGTCGATGGCATCGTAGACATCGGTAAGGTCGACATCGCGTGCAGTAATGGACATAGTGGCTGTGCCGTTGGCGTAGCGGCGTATAGAGACTTTTTCTACTGGGGTGTCATCCTTTGGGTTCCATTCCCGGCGTAGTTTACGCGCCACAGTCGTGAACTGGCCTGCGGGTGTGGCGCATTCGCCATTGTTGGGTGGTTTTGGTTTTGGTGACTTCGCGTTCTATTTCTTGCATGGCGATAAGCCCGTGTCCGTGGCGGCGGGCGCCTTTAACAGCACTCCTTTGCCTACGGCTAGGCTGGCCGGGCCCGCAGTACAGGCGGTAGAGGCGCACCAGGAACTCTGCGGTATCTGGTGCAACGCCTAGGCCCTCCAGGTCTGTGGTGGTGGCGTGCTCTAGCTGTGGCAGTGCGTCGATGACGCTGCCTAGCAGGGCGGCTATGTTGATCTCGTTCATGGTTTTGACGCTAAGGCGATTGTGCAACCGTGTGCAAGGGGAATTTTGGAAAAACTCGAAATCTGTGGATAACTTGTCCACACTGGTGGCGGGAATGGGGAGTTATCCACAGGCTGGCTGTATCTGTGGTTGCCGCCGCGTGAGATGCCAGAGTATTATGGCGCGCGCACGCGGGAGGGGCGCGAACTGCGTTGCGTGGAAAGCACGGGCGGACTGCGGCGCGCGCGAGAAACATGGGAGCAACGGGCTCCGTCTGGACCGGCGGTAGGCAGTAGCGGGTGCGGGAAAGGGGGCATCGGCAGGTTAGGGCATCGGCAAGCTAAGAGGGGAGAAGACGGTGGACCCAGCTAGATTTAGCGACTTGGGTGGTGGGGCTAGGCCGTGCTTCAGGGGTCTACTGCTAGCCTAGAGGGCATGGATTCGCAGCCAATTTCCGTAGTTATCGCTGGTGGAGGAACCGCTGGGCACATTGAGCCAGCGTTGGCAGTCGGGGAGGTGTTGGCTCGCGATTATGGTGCGCGCATCACCGCACTGGGGACGCTTAAGGGCCTGGAGTCTGACATTATTCCTGCGCGCGGCGTGGACCTGGAGCTTATTCAGCCGGTACCCATTCCCCGCAAGCCCAGCGTAGAACTGCTGAAGCTGCCGTTCCGCTTGGTCACTGCGGTGAAACAAACACGCGCTGTGCTGAAGAAAGTGGGCGCGGACGCGGTCTTTGGTACCGGTGGCTACGTGGCGGCACCTGCCTATCTGGCGGCGAAGACGCTGGGGATTCCCTTCTTCGTGCTGGAGACCAATGCGCTGGCAGGCCTGGCAAATAAGCTAGGGGTGCGTCTAGGGGGAATCGGCATGAATGCTCATTCAGATTCCGGCATGCCGGGTGAGGTAGTGGGCATACCCGTGCGCGAGCTCAAGGTAGCAGACGAGGCAGCGGCGCGGCAGCGCTGGGGACTTGAGCCTGACCGGCCAGTCATTTTGGTGACCGGCGGCTCGCAGGGGGCTGCGAGTATTAATGCTGCGGTCGAGGAGGCTATCGAGGAGCTGACCACGCGCTACCAGGTGCTGCACGCTTATGGCAAGAAGAATCAGGCCCCCAAGGCCCGGCCAGGATACGTGCCGGTGCCGTATATTGAGGACATGGCCGGGGCGCTGGCAATAGCGGATTTGGCTGTGTGCCGTTCCGGGGCGATGACCGTAGCCGAAGTCTCAGCCGCTGGATTGCCAGCGATCTATGTGCCACTGCCACATGGCAACGGCGAACAGGCTTTGAACTCATCCCAGCTGGTGGCCGATGGCGCAGCGGTGCAGGTGCGTGACGAGGACTTCTGCGGGCCGGTGCTGGTCCAACAGGTGGAAGCAACCCTGGGAACGCCGATTAACTATGACGCCATGCGAACCGCGCTCGCCGCTAGCGCACAGGGAAGTGCCGCAGAAAACATTGCGCGGCGCATTGTCACCCGCGCCCGCCCAGGCAAGTAGAGGCTTCGTCCGCATGCCTGCATTCAACGTCAACAGAAAGTAACTACAGTGCACACTCATTCCGCTAGCTCGCACACTCCGGGCTCCTATGACTTAAGCCGCGTTCACATGGTGGGCATTGGCGGGGCAGGCATGTCTGGCCTGGCGCGCATCCTCCTGGCGCGAGGACATGCAGTTTCTGGCTCCGATGTGAAAGATTCCACCCCGGTGGAGGTTCTGCGGGCCATGGGCGCGGCTATTGCTGTTGGCCACCATGCGGACAATCTGCAGCAGCTGGGGCAGGAACCAACCGTGGTGGTGACCTCCTTTGCTGCCATTCCGCAGGATAATCCGGAGCTGGTGGCTGCCCGTAAAGCGGGTATTCCGCTGATTCGCCGGTCGGATTTGCTGGCAGAGCTGATGGAAGGCCAGCAGCAGGTGCTCTTGGCCGGCACACACGGCAAGACGTCGACGACCTCGATGACGGTCGCCGCGATGCAGACCGCGGGCATGGATCCCTCCTTTGCTATTGGTGGGCAGCTCAACCGCGCAGGCACCAACGCGCACCACGGCACCGGCAGTGCTTTTGTGGCAGAGGCTGACGAGTCCGATGCCTCGCTGCTGCGCTACAGCCCCACGGTGGCGGTGGTGACCAACATTGAGCCGGATCATCTGGACTACTTTGGCAGCGCTGCTGCTTACTACCAGGTCTTTGATGATTTTGCGGACCGCGTGGGCCCGGGTGGGCACTTGGTGGTGTGTCTCGATGATGACCAGGCTGCGCGTACAGGGGTGCGGGCGGTACAGCGCGGCATCGGCGTGCTAGGTTACGGCACCGCAGAGGCTGCAGCCCGCTACCCAGAGATTGCCCATGCTGCGCGGGTAGATACGACGCAATTGCAGGGGGAATACACCGTGGTCCATGCGACCTTGGCGTTGCCTGAGCACGCTGCGGTAAAGGTGCGCTATATTTTGCAGATTCCGGGGCAACACATGGTGCTCAACTCCCTGGCAGCACTGCTTTCCGGCGCGCTGCTGGGCGGTGAGGTGGACAAGCTAGCGGAAGGGCTGAGCGAATTTACCGGTGTGCGTCGACGCTTCGAATACCGGGGCGAGGTGGATGGCATCCGCGTCTACGATGATTACGCCCACCATCCCACCGAAGTGCGCGCCGTTTTGCGTGCTGCCCGGGAAAAGATTGCGGCGGAGGGAAGCGGCGCGCGGATTATCGCCTGTTTCCAGCCTCACTTATACTCGCGCACCATTGAGTTCCAGGAGGAGTTTGCCCAGGCTTTGGCGTTGGCAGATGTGGCCGTGGTGTTGGATATCTACGGTGCGCGTGAACAGCCGGTTGAAGGGGTGACCTCCCGGATTATCACGGAGAAGATGCCGCAAGGCAAGGCTGTCTACGAGCCGGACTTTTCCGCAGCCCCCCGCACGGTTCGTGATTGTGCGCGCGCGGGCGACCTGGTGTTGACCATGGGCGCAGGGTCTGTGACCATGCTGGCCGCCGAGATTTTGGCAACGGATGCTGACTCGGCGGAGCCTGCCGATGCCGCGAGCTCTGCCGGTCCTGCCTGTGCTGGCTGTGCTGGCGCTGAGGACAGCACGCGATGAGCCGGGGAGCCATTGCTGCGACCATTGCCTGTGTGCTGGCGGTGTGCGCTGTGGCCGTGGGGGCAGTCTACGCATTTCCGCTGCTCAAGGTCGAGGAGTTCACGTACGAGGGCTTAGACCACGTGACTGAGGAGGAGGCGCAGCAAGCGGCCGGCATAGTTGTAGGGGACAACCTCATGCGGATTGATGCCCAGCAGGCTGCTGCCCAGGTGGCGCAACTGCCGTGGGTGCACAGCGCGACAGTAGCCCGCGTGCTTCCCCGTGAGGTTCATATTCGGGTCGAAGAGCGCCAGGCGGTTGCCTATGTGGAATCCGCGGAGGGTCCGCGTCTGGTAGATGACCGCGGCTATGAGTTCATCATCGACGTGCCACCGGCAGAGGCGGTGGAGCTTGTCGGCGGGGATGATTTCGCCGATGCCGTGGAGGTGCTTGCAGCTCTGCCAGAGGAGTTACGGGCGCAAGCGAGGAGTGTGGACGTGGCGGACCGCTTCAACCTAGTTTTCTACTTAGATGACGACCGCGTGGTGGAGTGGGGCGCTAACGAAGACAACGCTGATAAGGCGCGCGCTTTTGCCACCGTGTTGAAGATGGAAGGCCAACGGTGGAATATCTCTAATCCGGAGTTGGTGGTGTCCCGTTAAACCCGCTGGCCAGGGCGGTTGCTATCCTTAAACCTGAGGTTGAGGGTATCGACACGCCAAGAAATGAACACGAAAAAGCACGCCCCCTCCATGAAAATGGGGGCTACATCGCTGCGGTATTGAGTGCACCCGCACCCCGTTGCAGTGAGCTTCCTCGTTTAGACATTATCCAGAACATGACGTGCGTCTGGTGCCCAGCCGGGTGCTAGACACACAGGTGAAAGGCGAAATCCCCTCTCATGACCACCCCGAGCAATAACAACCTCGCAGACATCAAGGTCGTCGGTGTCGGCGGCGGCGGCGTCAACGCCGTCAACCGCATGATCGAAGAAGGCCTCAAGGGCGTCGAATTTGTCGCGATCAACACCGACGCGCAGGCGCTGCTGCTGTGTGATGCCGATTCCAAGCTAGATATCGGCCGGGAGGCTACCCGCGGCCTGGGCGCCGGTGCCAACCCAGAGGTGGGCCGCCAGGCGGCCGAGGACTCCAAGTCCGAGCTGGAAGAGTACCTGCGTGGCGCCGACATGGTCTTCGTTACCGCCGGTGAGGGCGGTGGCACCGGTACGGGTGCCGCCCCGGTGGTGGCTTCCATTGCGAAGAAGCAGGGTTCGCTCACCGTTGGTGTGGTGACCAAGCCCTTCAAGTTCGAGGGCCAGCGCCGCACCCGCCAGGCTGAAGAGGGTATCGCCGCCTTGGCTGAGGTCTGTGACACCCTGATCGTGATTCCGAACGAGCGCCTGCTGCAGCTTTCTTCTGAGGAGCTGCCGATTGTCGAGGCTTTCCGCCTGGCCGACGAGGTGCTGCACAACGGTGTGCAGGGCATCACGGATCTGATTACCACCCCGGGCATGATCAACGTTGACTTTGCGGACGTGCGCTCCGTGATGGCTGATGCCGGCTCGGCCCTGATGGGCATTGGTAACGCCCGTGGTGAAAACCGCGCCCTGGTCGCTACTGAGCAGGCTATTAATTCTCCGCTGCTGGAGTCCACTATGCACGGCGCCAAGGGCGTGCTGCTGTCTGTGGCTGGCGGCTCCGACCTGGGTCTTCACGAGATTAACCAGGCCGCTACCTTGGTCAATGAGCACGCTGACCCGGACGCCAACATTATCTTCGGCAACATCATTGATGATTCGCTGGGTGACGAGATCCGCGTGACCATCATCGCCACGGGTTTCGACGCGGAGAAGAACCGCCACGATGACGGCCGCTCCGGGATTATCTCCCATGAAAACCCCTCCCCGGTGCACCACCAGGAGCCCGCAGCTCCGGCCGCCACTCCGGCCCCACAGGCCGAGCGTGGCTCCCTCTTCGAAGACCGCTCCTTCGAGGATCGCTCCGCCGCAGCAGGGGAGCGCCAGAGCTACCAACCGCGCCACGAGTACCGCGTGGGCGAGCCGGACCGCGGCGCAACCCATGACGCCGGCCGCGACCGTGGTCCCCGCAACGAGGAAGCCGGGCTGTTTACCTCCCGGCAGCGAGCAGACGAGCGCCCGGCCAGCGATAGCGACGACGATCTCGACGTGCCGGACTTTCTGCGCTAGGACTCTCCGCTGAAGCGCTAATCTGGAGTGCATGCCAATAAACGAGGAAGCACAATCCGGCGCACCTGATGTGCGCCACCGCCCCGTCCGCATGGTGTTTACCACCCGTGCCGGCGGGGCTTCGGCGTCCCCCTACGACTCCTTCAACCTGGGGGATCACGTGGGCGATGACCCAGCTGCGGTTGCGGCCAATCGCCAGCGCCTGCAGCGGATACTCGGTGTGGAGACGGTGGTGTATATGGAGCAGCTCCACACCAATACCGTCACCGTCGTTGACGGCTCAAGCACCCGCATTGAGGCTACCGATGCCCTGGTAACCACGCGCCCTGGCGTCGCCCTGGCCGTCCTGGTGGCTGATTGCGTCCCGGTATTGCTGGCGGACCATCGCGCAGGAGTGGCCGCGGCCGTACACGCGGGCCGTCTGGGGGCGCGTAACGGCATCGTGGCGGCAACGGTGGCCCAGATGGAGCGCCTGGGGGCACGCCCCGGTGCCATAACGGCGGTGTTGGGCCCGGCGGCATCGGGAAGAAACTATGAGGTGCCGGCTGAGATGGCGGCCGATGTGGAAGCCAAGTTACCGGGCAGTCGCACCACCACGGCGAAGGGGACAGTGGGCCTGGACTTGCGGGCGGGGATCGTCAGACAGCTGCTGAGCCTGGGGGTGACCGCTATTGAGGCGGACCCGCGCTGCACTATCGAAGACAAGGACTTCTTTTCCTATCGCCGCGAGGGCACCACGGGCCGCCAGGCCGGGGTGGTGTGGCTCAATCCCGCAGCAAACAGCCCTGCAACCCTCAAGGAGCAACAGTCATGAGTCGTAAGGATGAACTAGCCCACCGCCTGCAGACAACGCGCGAGCAGGTGGCCCAGTTGGCCGCGGCTGCTGGCAGGCCTGCGCCGGAGATTTTGCCGGTGACTAAGTTTCACCCGGCGGCGGACGTGGCCTTGCTCGCGGAGTTGGGAGTGACGGATGTCGCCGAAAACCGGGAACAGGAGGCTCGCGCCAAGGCCGAGGAGCTGCCGCAACTGCGCTTTCACATGATTGGCCAGGTGCAGACTAAGAAGGCTAACCATGTGGCGCGGTGGGCGGCCAGCGTGCATTCGGTGGATTCGCTCAAGCTGGCCCGCGCCCTCGACCGTGGTGTTGCCTTGGCCGTCGAGCGCGGGGAGCGGCGGGAGTCTGGCGATGCCCCCGCTATCCTGCCCGTCTTTATCCAACTGTCTGCAGATGGTGATGCCGCCCGCGGCGGGGTGCCCATGGCTCAGCCGCAGGCCGTGGCCGAGCTGGTGGAAGCGGTTGAAGATTCCGTACATTTGCGCCTGGCGGGCTTCATGGTGGTACCGCCGATCGATGCCGACCCGGCGGCGGTTTTTGGCGCAGCGCGTGCCCTGACCGACGAGTGGGCGGGGCGGTTGGGACGGGAGTTGAAACTCTCCGCAGGCATGAGCGCGGATCTGCGCGCTGCGATTGAATCTGGCACGGATATTGTGCGTGTCGGAACCGGCATCATGGGACCGCGGCCGATACTTTAGGAACAACGCAAATGCGCACCTCAACGCATAGATCTGAAGTCTCAATGAAGACTTTAGGCTTGAGTTGCGGGTGCAAGATATCACCGAGAAAACACATCCCATTGTGGGGAACAGAGGGAGACGACGCATGTCCTTTATCGACCGCACCAAGGAGTTCTTCGGCCTGGCGCCGATGGACATGGATTCTGAGGACGCCTACTACGCACAAGAGTCCCGCTACGACTCTGGCCACGACGCCGACCGTGACGCGAAGTACGCAACCCGCTACGAGTCCAAGGGCTCTGCCGCCTATGCGCCGCGTACCGCCCCCGCGCCGAGCTACGAGTCTGCCCGCCCAGCGTATGAGCCCACCATTGTGCCGCTGTCCCTGCGTGATTACCGTGAGGCTCCGAAAATCGGCGACTCTTTCCGTGATGGCGATGTGGTGATCCTCGAGGTTACGGATGCAGAGCCCGGACACGCCAAGCGACTTGTGGACTTCACCGCTGGCTTGGCCTACGCGGTGGACGGGTCCAAGATGCGTAATTTGACGCGCGAGATGGACACCTCCCGCAAGGTTTTTGCGCTGCTGCCCGCCGGTGTGGATATTGATGACCCTGAGCTGCAGCGCATGGCCCACCTGCGCTAGAGCCCTTCTTGCTGTGAGCTTGCCGATGCCCCTTCCGGCCACCCGTCTGCCCCGCCTGCAGGGGAGCAACGGGGCGGGGAGGGGGCATCGGCAAGCAGTGCTTGGGGCCTGGCGCAAACACAGGCTTGGGCGGGAAAGGGAATTTTAGGATAGGCTCGATGGGCGTGAATGACATTGGCATAGCGCTTTATGTATTAATCCAGTTGTACACGTTGTTGGTCATTATCCGCGTTGTTGTGGAGATGATTGCTTCATTTTCGCGCAGTTTCAGCCCGCCGCGGTGGTTCAGCATGATTGCGGAGCCCATCTTCAAAGTGACTGACCCACCCATTCACCTTCTGCGACGCGCGATTCCGCCGCTGCAGCTAGGAGGGGTGGCGCTGGACGTGTCCGTGCTGGTGCTCTTTGTGCTGCTCAACCTGTTGGCCGCGCTGGTAGGGGTCATTTTTATCTGACCGTTGTGGGGGCGTTGCGCTGGTGCGACGCGACCTCCTGTGGAGCCAATGCGCGGGCAATGAACCTCAAGTAAATGTTCATTATCCGAGAATTTTGGCTACAATGAGACCAGCCGTACTAATTACTCAACCTGCACGGTGGTAATTTAATAGTTAGACCTTAGACCCGGAACCGCGCGGAAGGGACCTTCTGCGCAGGCCACTAACGTAATGTCCTGGGCTGTGACCTGGGTGCACCGACTCGAAGGGGAAGACAAGTCAATGCCGCTGACACCCGCTGATGTACATAACGTCGCTTTCAGCAAGCCGCCGATTGGTAAGCGCGGCTACAACGAGGATGAGGTAGATACTTTCCTTGACCTGGTTGAAGACGCTCTTGCCCAGCTGCAGGACGAAAACGATGACCTCAACGCCCAGGTAGAACAGCTGCGTGCGGAGGCCAAGTCTGGCTCTGGTTCCTCGGTTAGCCCGGCTGGCAAAGCCACCGACTCTGTAGATGAGGCGGCGCTGCGCAAGGACATTGAGTCCAAGTTGCGTGCGGAGTACGACTCCAAGCTCAACGCCGCGAACCAGGAGGCCGCTGGCGCTAAGGCGGAGGCCGCTAAGGCCAAGGACGCTGCCGCACAGGCTCAGGAGGCCGCCAAGCAGGCCCAGGCCCGTGCTGCCGAGGCCGCCAAGGCACCTGCCGCCGCACCCGCCGCGGGTGCTGAGCTCAAGGCCGCGCAGGAGGATGCTTCCCGTGCCAAGGCTGAGCTGGAGGCTGTAAAGAAGGAGCTCGACGCCGCCAAGAAGGACAACGAGGCCCTGAAGAAGGCCGCAGCTGCTGCGCCCAAGACCGCTGCCGCTGCCCCGGTGGGGGACGCGCAAGGAATGGCCACCGCAGATACGCACATGCAGGCCGCTAAGGTGCTGGGCCTGGCTCAGGAGATGGCAGACCGCTTGACCAGCGAGGCCAAGGACGAGTCCGCCTCCATGCTGGCGGAGGCCCGTACGGCAGCTGAGAAGCAGCTCGCGGATGCCGACTCGCGGTCTAAGACTCAGTTGGCACAGGCCCAGAAGGAGGCCGACGCACAGCTGGCTGAGGCCCAGTCGCGCTCCCAGAAGCTGGTGGCCGACGCGGAGTCGAAGGCACAGCAGACTGAGTCTGATGCCAAGTCTCGTGCGGAGGCACAGGTTCGCCAGGCAGAGGAGAAGGCTGCCGCGCTGCAGGCCGATGCGGAAAAGAAGCACACCGAGGTGATGAACACCGTGAAGCAGCAGCAGGCCGCGCTGGAGACCCGGATTGCAGAACTGCGCACCTTCGAGCGCGAGTACCGCACCCGCTTGAAGACCCTGCTGGAGTCTCAGCTGGAGGAGCTGGAGTCCCGTGGCTCCGCTGCCCCAAATAGCGACGCGACTAAGGCAAATAGCTAGCCTGCACCGTAACTAACTGGGAAGAAGTTTCCACCGTGGCGCCCCGCGTGAACACCGCACGCGGGGCGCTGTGCTGTGTTACTCCTCTGTGTTACTCCGCTGTGTTACTCCACAATCGTGAGAATGTGAAAGGAAGCCCGATGTTGATTGCTGCGCTATTGTGCGCCCTGGTTGCCTTCGTGGCGTTGGTGGCTTTCGTGGCCACTGGCGCGACATGGGCCAGCTGGCTGGTCTTCGTGGCGGCGGGGGTGGGTCTGGTGCTCTTTGGCGCTGATTGGTTGGCGAAACACCGGCGCGATAAACCGCGACGGTAGCTGACGCGTTAGGCCGGGGGCAGCGGCAAGGCACGGCACGGCATGGCACGGCGCAGGAGCTGGTGGTCTAGCGGGGGCTTTCCTTTGGGGAGGCGGGCGTATTATACTGGCCGGGTATGCAGTGATCCGGCCATCACCGGGGAGCATTTTGGAAGAACGCTGCGGTAGCGGTCAGTAGAACCAAACGGGTGGGACCGATATCTCCTTCACTCAATGAAGCGGGGCCGCAGTGGCCCAAGCAGGGTGGTACCGCGAGCCAGGTAGGCGCGTCCCTGCAACAGATGAACGCTTAGTGAAGGAAGAAGGCACGCGCATGAGCGAAACCCCACAGGTGGGAAGCGTCTATCCCAAGGTAGATATGACGGGAGGCTCCAGTCGGTTCCCGGATATGGAGCAGGTGGTCCAGCAGTACTGGAAGGATGATGACACTTTCCAGGCGTCTTTGGAACAGACTCGGCAGTGCCCGGAGTACATTTTTTATGATGGCCCGCCTTTTGCTAATGGTCTGCCGCACTATGGCCACTTGTTGACGGGCTATGTCAAGGACATTGTTCCGCGCTATCGCACGATGGCGGGCAACTATGTGCCGCGCGTATTCGGTTGGGACACCCACGGCTTGCCAGCGGAGCTGGAGGCAGAAAAGCAGCTGGGAATCACGGACAAGGGCCAGATCGAGGAGATGGGCCTAGAGAAGTTCAATGATTATTGCGCAAAGTCGGTGATGGAGTACGCCCACGAGTGGGAGGCCTACGTTAACCGCCAGGCCCGCTGGGTGGACTTTGACAACGGCTACAAGACGATGGACATCAACTTCATGGAGTCTGTCATGTGGGCCTTCAAGGAACTCTATGACAAGGGTCTTATCTACCAAGGTTTCCGGGTGTTGCCTTACTCCTGGGCGGAGCACACGTCGCTGTCCAATCAGGAAACCCGCCTGGATGACTCGTATAAGATGCGCCAGGATCCGACCCTGACAGTGACCTTCCCGGTCACTGGCGCCCTGCCAGGCACCAACGCAGAATCCACGCTGGCCCAGCACCCGGAGCTGGCCCAGGCGGCTTTCCTGGCCTGGACCACCACGCCCTGGACCCTGCCGTCTAACTCTGCGCTAGCCGTGCACCCAGAGGTGGACTATGCGCTCATCCGCGCCACCGCGGGCGACTTTGAGGGGCGCACGTTCATCATGGCCCAGGCCCTGGTGGGCACGTTAGCCAAGGAGTTAGGGGAGGTCGAAGTACTCCAAACCTTCACCGGCTCCCAGCTAGCCGGCTTTAGCTACCAGCCAATCTTTGACTTCTTCCCGCAGCTGCGCAATGGCTTCCAGGTCATTGAGGCGGACTATGTCACCACGGAAGACGGTACCGGTGTGGTCCACCAGGCCCCGGCCTTTGGTGAAGACGATATGAACTCCTGCAATGCCTATGACATTGAGCTGGTTATCCCGGTCGATGAAAACGGCGAGTTCACCGCGCAGGTTCCGCCATACCAGGGGCAGCTG
This sequence comes from Corynebacterium lizhenjunii, assembly GCF_011038655.2. Classification (NCBI taxonomy): domain Bacteria; kingdom Bacillati; phylum Actinomycetota; class Actinomycetes; order Mycobacteriales; family Corynebacteriaceae; genus Corynebacterium; species Corynebacterium lizhenjunii. The sequence continues at coordinate 1,689,571 of NZ_CP064954.1, read as the reverse complement.
GTCTTTGATGCCAACAAGAACATCATCAAAGACCTCAAGGAGGCCGGCCGCGTGGTGCGCCACGTGACCATCGAGCACTCTTACCCGCACTCCTGGCGCTCCGGCGAGCCGCTGATCTACATGGCGCTGCCGGCGTGGTTTGTCAAGGTCTCTGCTTTCCGCGACCGGATGGTCCAGCTTAACCGTGAGGAGATCGAGTGGTTGCCGGCGCATATCCGCGATGGCCAATTTGGCAAGTGGCTTGAAGGCGCGCGCGACTGGAACATCTCCCGCACCCGCTATTGGGGTGCGCCCATCCCGGCTTGGGTGTCCGATAACCCGGAGTACCCCCGTGTGGACGTCTACGGGTCCCTGGATGAACTCGAGCGCGACTTCGGCGTGCGGCCCACCAGCTTGCACCGCCCGTACATCGACGAGCTCACCCGCCCGAACCCCGATGATCCGACGGGCAAGTCGAAGATGGTGCGCGTGCCAGACGTGTTGGACTGCTGGTTCGAGTCCGGCTCTATGCCTTTTGCACAGAAGCACTACCCCTTTGAGAACAAGGAGTGGTTTGAGACCCACTCGCCGTCGGACTTCATTGTGGAGTATTCCGGCCAGACCCGCGGCTGGTTCTACGTCATGCACGTGCTCTCTACGGCGCTTTTTGACCGCCCGGCGTACAAGAAGGTGGTCGCCCACGGCATCGTGCTGGGCAATGATGGCCAGAAGATGTCGAAGTCCAAGGGCAATTACCCCAACGTCAATGAGGTCTTTGATCGCGATGGCTCTGATGCCATGCGCTGGTTCTTGATGTCTTCGCCGATCCTGCGCGGTGGCAACCTCATTGTCACCGAGCAGGGGATCCGCGAGGGCGTGCGTCAGGCCATCTTGCCTATCTGGAATGCCTACACCTTCTTGCAGCTCTACGCTGGGCGCGAGGCCTCCTTTGATGTCAGCTCTACTAATGTGCTGGATCGCTATATCTTGGCTAAGACCCATGACTTGGTGGCGGCGGTGGATGCCGCGCTGGCAGATACGGATATTGCCACGGCCACGGAGGAGGTGCGCCTGTTCGCAGACGCCCTGACTAACTGGTATGTGCGCCGTTCTCGCGAGCGTTTCTGGGCGGGCGAGGATGCGCACCCGGAGGCCTTCAACACGCTCTACACGGTGCTGGAGACCGTTGCCCGCGTGGTGGCTCCGCTGCTGCCGCACGTGGCGGAGGTTATCTACCGGGGCCTGACCGGTAAGCGTTCCGTTCACCTGGCTCGCTTCCCGCAGGCGGCAGACTATCCTGCCGATGCCGCCCTGGTGGAGGCCATGGATGCCACCCGCGCGGTGGCCTCGGCGGCATCGTCAGTACGCAAGGCCAATAAGCTGCGTAACCGCCTGCCGCTGCCCAAGCTGACTGTGGCCTTGGCTGACTCGCAGCGCCTGGCGGAGTTTGCAGATATCATCCGCGATGAGGTCAACGTCAAGGAGGTGCTGTTGACCGATGATGTGGATTCGGTGGGTACCTTCGAGGTGGTGTGCAACGCTAAGGTGGCCGGGCCGCGTCTGGGCAAGGATGTGCAGCGCGCGATTAAGAACCTCAAGGCAGGCAATTACCAGCGACGCGGCGATCAGGTGGTAGTCGATGGCGACATCACGCTTAGCCCTGAGGAGTACACGGAGCGTCTGCAGGCGGCCAATCCTGCCTCGACTGCCCGGGTGGACTTGGGCAATACGGTGGCGGGCCTGGTGGTGTTGGATACCCAGGTCACCGAGGAGCTGGAGGCCGAAGGCTGGGCTGCGGATGTGATCCGCGGTCTGCAAGATGCCCGTAAGGCATCTGGTTTCGAGGTTTCCGATCGCATCCGTGTCGAGCTGTCCGTGCCGCAAGCGCGCCAGGAGTGGGCGCAGCGCCACGCCAGCCACATCGCTGCGGAGGTCCTGGCCACAGACTTCCGCGTCACTGCCGATGCCCTCTCTGGCCCCACGCATGCAGTGCTCAAGGATGTCACTGCCACCGTGGAGAAGGTCGGGGAGAAGGCCTAGCGCTGGGCTGAAAGCTGGGCCTGCGAATCTGCCAGGTGTTGGTGGATTTCGCGGGCGTAGGCGGCGGTATCGCCGGCCCGTAGCGTGAGGACTATACGACGGTGCCCCTCTACAAAATGGTAGGCCGTATCCAGATTTCGGCCGATGGCCGTGGAGGTGCACCGTTGTTGTTTCTCCCTTAAGGACTGCCCCACAGCGGCCAGTACACTGTTGCCTCCGTGGTCCATGATGACCTGGTGGAACGCCGCATCCAAGCGGGTGTATTCTTGCAGGTCGCCGTCACGCAGGCAGGCTAGTTGCGCGCCGATGAGTTCTTCGAGCTCCCCGCAGACCTGCCCGCGAAAGTCCTGGTCCTGGGCGCAGATGTGCCGGGCGCTGTGGGATTCGATGAGCTCGCGGGCCTCATAGACTTCCCGTATGCCCTCCGGGGGAATGGGCACCACCAGGGCTCCGCGTTTGGGGTAGAGTTTGAGGAATCCCTCGACCTCTAAGCGGAGAAAGGCTTCGCGCACCGGGGTGCGGCTGAGCCCCAGCTCTGTGGCCACGTCGCCTTCGGAGAGCAACGTGGTATCGGCATAAACGCCGTGGAGGATCCGCAGTTTGACCAAGTCATAAGCGCGGGTGGCGGCGGGGGTTTTCGCGGGCATGCAATAGATTGTGGCGGCCGTGGCGCATGGTCGCAAACCGGCCGTGGGCTAAGGTTTCTTTTATGCCAGCTTCCTTGTCCCACCTTGCTACCCAATGGCGCGCCCCCGGCGTCATGGTCTTTTCTGGGCTGTCGCTCTATGCGGGCGCGGCGGTGGCGGTGGGCTTGTTTGAGCAGTTTCCGCCGCTGGTGGTGGCCTGGTTCCGGGTGTCCGCAGCCGGGGTGTTGTTGGCGCTAATCGCCCGGCCGCGCCTCCGGCATTTCCGCGGGCGGGCGGGGGCTCAGGCTGCTGTGTATGGGCTGGCCACGATGGGCATGAATATGGCCTTCTACCAGGCGATCAACAGCGTGGCTTTGGGCACTGCCGTCGCGGTAGAGTTCTTGGGCCCGGTGCTGGTGGCGGCGTGGGGTTCGCGTTATCTGCGTGACTGGTTGGCCTTGGCGTTGGCGGCCGCGGGCGTGGTGGTAATTTCCGGGGCCACCTGGCACGATAGCAGCGATGGCATTGGCTGGGCTCTGCTTGCCGGTGGCTTGTGGGCGGTCTACATTATGGCAGGTTCCCGGGTAGCTATTGCACAAGATGGCGCCAGCCCGCGCACCACCATGGCTGTGGGATTTATCTACGCGGGCCTTGCCGGGCTGCCATGTGTGGCCTTCGCCTGGCCGCAGGAGGTGGGAATGGGCCCGGGCCACCTCATTGCCCTCGCTGTGGCCTTGGGGCTGTTGTCTGCGGCCATTCCCTATTCGCTGGACCAGGTGGTGCTGCGTATGGCCGGACCTAGCTATTTCGCGGTGGTCCAGGCTGTTTTGCCCTTGGTGGCGGCCTTAGTGGGAGCGGTGGCGCTGCGCCAGTGGCTTAGCGGGGGTGAAGTCGTGGGCATCGTGTTGGTTATCGCGGCGCTAGCACTGCGCAAGCCCTAGACGCTGCACGCGCTGCTGCGCAAGAGTGAGGGCGGCGGAGGATTTAGGATGGTAGGCATGCAACGCTGGGTCCTACACATAGACATGGATGCTTTCTTTGCTTCTGTGGAGCAGCTGACACGGCCTACCCTGCGCGGGCGCCCGGTCTTGGTGGGTGGAATGAGCGGGCGCGGGGTGGTGGCGGGCGCTTCCTATGAAGCCCGGGAGCGCGGTGCGCGTTCTGCTATGCCCATGTTTCGCGCCCAGCAGTTGGTGGGGATGCGCGGGGTGGTGGTGCGCCCGCGCTCTACGGTGTACGTCGCTGCCTCCCAGCGCGTGTTCGGAATCCTGGAGCAGGCTGTGGATGTCGTCGAAAAGGTTAGCATCGATGAGGCCTTCCTTGAACCGCCAGAGCTCTATGGGGCGCAGCCCGCGGCAGTGGAGCAGTGGTGCGCCCAGCTGCGCGCAGACATCCGCCAGCACACGGGCTTGGCGGCGTCCATTGGTGCGGGTTCGGGCAAGCAATTTGCCAAAATCGGTTCCGGGCTGGCGAAGCCGGATGGCATGTGCATCATTCCTGCCGCCACCCAGCTGGAGATCCTGCACCCCTTGCCGGTGGATAAGCTTTGGGGTGTGGGCCCAGTGACGGCGGCAAAGCTGCGCGCGGTGGGCATAGACAGCATTGGGGATCTGGCAGCTATGTCCCGCAAGGAAGTCGAGATCACTTTGGGCTCGACGGTGGGGGTGGCGCTGTGGCACATGGCCCAGGGGATTGATGAACGCCCGGTGGCCCCGCGCGCGGTGGCCAAGCAGATCTCCCAGGAGCACACCTATGCTCAGGATCTGCACACGCGGGAGTCTGTCGATGCCGCCATTGACCGCGCCGCCCGGGGCGCCCACCGCCGCCTGTTGCGCGATGGCCGCGGGGCGCGCACCGTGACCCTGAAGCTGCGCATGGCAGATTTCCACATAGAGTCCCGCTCGCAGACCTTGGCCTATGCTACCGATTCCCTCGATACCCTCCTGGCCACTGCCCTTAACCTCGCCCGCTACCCGGATGAACTCGGGCCCATCCGCCTGGTGGGGGTGAGCTACTCCGGGCTGGAGACGGCGCAGCAGGACGTGCTGTTTCCGGAACTCGACGCCGTGGTGCGCACCCCGGACCGTACGGCAGATTCCTGGGAGTACGAGCCCGGCGTGGCCGCCGTGCCAGGAACCCGATCTGGCGCTGGAGCAGCCAACACCGGGCAGGGCGTTGAACCGGTAAGTGGGCAGCGAGTGTGGGAACCCACCCAAGACATTGTGCATAGCGAGTTTGGCCACGGCTGGGTGCAGGGCACCGGGCACGGGGTAGTCAGCGTGCGTTTTGAGACCCGTAGCACTGGCCCTGGGCCCACGCGCTCCTTTGCAGTCGATGACCCCGACCTGCGCCACGGGGATCCCCTCGATAGTTTGGACTGGCCAGATTGGATAGCTAGCGAATTTATCCCGCCACAGCGCTAGCCCACCAGTCCCAGCGCTAGCCCAATAACGCCGCCGGATCAGTGCCCGTGGCCAGCGCTGCTGCCAGGAGCACCCGGCACTGGCCAGCGCGCAGGGTGCCGGAGCCCAGGGCCCCGGCATCGGCAAGCGTGGCGCCACCGCCTTGGCCACCATAGACCAAGGAGACCTCCCCCTCGGGCACGCGGGTGGTAATAATCACGCGTACCCCCTGCTCCAAGGCGGCCGCAACCCCGGCTCCCATGTCGGGGCCCATGTTTCCAGAGCCCAAGGCCTCGATGACCAGGCCCTGGTAGCCGGCGGCGCAGGCGGCATCGACAAGCTCTCGCGTTGCGCCCGGGTAGGCGGAAATGACCGCAACCTTAGTGGAGGCTAAGGCAGCCACCGGCAGGGGCACCACGGCGGTGGGTGCGGGGGTATCGGCAGCGGCAAAAGCATCCAAGGCGCTGGTGTGCAGCTTGCGCGCACCCCAGGCAGGCACCGTGCGCCCACCAAAGCGAATCCACACCCCCGGGGTGGTGATGTCCAGGCAATCAGCGAGGTTGCCAGGGCCATCGGGGGCGGCGGCATCCGCGCTGCGCTGTGCGCCGGTGAGAATGACCGGGACCTCACCGGTGTGGAAGAGTGCCAAGGCCAAGGCAGTCTCCTCTAGCGAATCCGTGCCGTGGGTGATGATGATGCGCGCCGGGCCAGCAGCTGCCTCCTGCGCCACCAGGGCGATAAGCCCATCGATATCCGCAAAGGTGATGGCGCTGGAGTCCAGGCGGCGATAATCGATGGCGCGAATATCGGCCTGCGGGAGGTAGGCCGCCAGATCAGCTGCAGTGAGCGTGGGCACCAACGCCCCAGAGGCGTCCTGGGTACACGCGATGGTCCCGCCGGTGCTAATGAGGACCGTGGGTGCAGGAGCGGAAGTAGTCATGGTGTCCTAGGGTAGCGCCAGTGTCTGGACTGGGGGAAGTGTGTGAATTGCCTGACAACCCTGTTTCAAACTTGAGGTTGGAATTTTGTCCCCGGTAGGCTCGGGAAGGTATGCGCGGGGGCTGAAGCTAAACAGTATATTGACCACCGTCACACCTGACTATAAGGAGAATTAGTGAACTTCCCGAAGATGGCACTGGCCGCGATGGCTCTGACCGCTGCCACGACCCTGACCGCGTGTTCTGGCGGGGACGGTAAGACTGAGTCCGCGACCTCCAGCGCGCCTACTTCTGCCCAGGCAGGCGGGGACACCACCGCCCCGGAGTCCTTGCCCACGGCGGCTGAGCTCAACGCGATCCTGGCTAAGGCCACTGACCCTGAGGCGTCGCTGGAAGAAAAGACGCAGACCGTCCAGGGTGGGGAGATTGCCCCGGAGCTCTTTGACACCATGGCTGCGTCCAAGGCGGAATCTGGCGCTACTTTCGAGGTCGTGGACCCGGTGGTGCCGGGCTTTACCCCGGACTCTTTGCTAACGACGGTGCAGTTTAGCCTGCCGGAGCGCCCCGAGCCGCAGATCGCAGAGAATGTGGAGTTTGTCTACGAAGACGGCCAGTGGAAGCTGTCGCAATCCTGGGCGTGCACCCTGATCTCCAACACCGTGAGCCCGGAGGAGATCCCGGCCATGTGTAACGCGCAGCCCACTGCCGCCCAGGCTCCCGGCGGGGACTCGGCAGAAGATGCACCTGCCGATGCCCCCGCTAACTAGCGTCCGCAAAATCTAAGGCCAGCTGCGTGGTCTGCAACACCCTGGCTTGAGTGTCCTCCTGGCCGTAGACCACCCGGGTGGTTGTCTCCACCTGGCCGGTAGGCAGGGGAGAGGTGAAGCTCACCCGTAGGCTGCCGGTGCTACGGGTGGTGGACTCGAGGACATTCAGGGTGCCAGAGGGGGCGTCGGCAGACTGGGCAGAACCTGCAGAGCCAGAGCCTTCGGCGCCAGACGCGTCAGGACCGACGCCCACAGGACCCAGGCCTTCTAGGGACAACGCGCCCAGGGAGGGCCTTTCTTCAATGCGCACCGCCAGGTCCACCCCGGAGTCATCCAGAGAGGTGATGGTGTAGGTAGTGGTGCGCAGCATGGTGCTTTGCCCCGCCACGCGGGACTCGACGGTCCACTGGGCACCGGCACCGACCTCCTCGGCGGGAAAGACCACCGGGGCAGCCAGCACAGCCATGATTGCCTGCTCGGTCAGGGCACGTGCTTTATCACCGGCGGCCTGCGGGGCCGCCAGGCGCACGGAGCTTACCTGTCCGCTATCGGCTGCGCGCCAGCCAAATTGAAACCCAGCGGCAGAGCTGAGGTCCTCCGGGCCGCTAAAACCGGGCTCGCCCACAGTCAAGAAGACGTTTCTAGTGGCCGGGGCCTGGCCTTCGGCTGGCTCCGAGGCCTCATCCACACTGAATTCCAGGGGTAGCGTGGTGTTAAACGTTTCCGGGGAGGCTGTAAAGCCTGCCACTTTCTCCTGGGCCACAATGTCCTGGGCAAAGCCCTCGCTGACCTCCACGGTGGCAGAATGCTCAGTGCCAATGTCCTGATAATTCAACACTCGCTTGGCGCCGGTGCCGGGGTTAAGGAGGGTGACCCTGGGGGCATCGACCCCGATGGCCACAGCCTGCTCCACCGGCGGACCGGGAGGGGAGTAAGAACACGCAGCCAAGGAGCCTGCGCCCAAAAGAGCGACGGCGGCCAGGGGAGCTAGGGCGGCGCGGGGAGAAGCAACACGTTTCACGCATACCAAAATACCGGAGGGCACTCTCTACAATGGAACGAGTGAGTCACAAGCCTAAGTCGAAACCCGCGTCCGGCAGTCCTGCCGGGGCAACCTCCCGGCGCAATCTGGGGGCCCTGGCGGCGGTAGGGGGCGCGGTGGCCGTGATAGACCAGGCCACAAAGGCGCTGATGTTGTCCATCCTGGAGCCCGGGGTGCCCCTGCCAGTCCTGGGGGATTGGTTCCGCTTCTATTTGCTTTTTAACCCTGGCGCGGCGTTTTCGATGGGTGGGGAGTCCTCCACGTGGTTGTTTACCACCATCCAGTTGCTCTTTGTGCTGGGCGCTGCGGTGGCGGTGCCGCACCTGCGTGATCGCGGGCAGGTGGTGGGCCTGGCGCTCATTGCCGGTGGGGCCCTGGGCAATCTGATTGATAGGTTGTTCCGGGAGCCGGGCTTTTGGTTCGGTCACGTGGTGGATTTCATTTCCGTGGGCAGCTTTGCCGTGTTTAACGTGGCGGATGCCGCCATTACCTGCGGAGTGGTGGTCTTTATCGTCTTCATGTTCCTGGAAGAAAGGAGGGGGCGTGGTCAGGGAGAGTCGTAGGCTGCCGGTTCCAGAGGGTTTGGAAGGCATGCGGGCCGATGCCGCCTTGGCCAAGCTACTGGGCATCTCCCGCGCCAAGGCCGCCAGGGCCTGCGACGACGGCGATGTGGAGGTCGACGGTGTTGCGGTGGGAAAGGCGGAGCGGCTTAGCGCAGGTGGGTGGATCGATGTGGTCATGCCTGCGCCGGAAGAGCCCCTGGTTCCCAAGGAAGAATTGGTAGAGGGCATGGATGTCCTGCACGCTGATGAGGACATCATCTGCGTGCACAAGCCCGTGGGCGTGGCGGCCCACCCCACCTTAGGGTGGGAGGGGGCCACCGTTATTGGGGGTCTGCGCGCGGCGGGCTATCAGCTTGCCGATGCCGGGCCTACCGAACGCAAAGGCATTGTGCACCGTTTGGACGTGGGCACCTCCGGGGTCATGGTGGTTGCTGCCAGCGAGCGCGCCTACTCCCAGCTCAAGCACGCTTTTAAAGAGCGGCGCGTGTCCAAGACCTATCACGCGGTGGTCCAGGGGTTACCGGATCCGATTGTGGGCACCATTGATGCCCCTATTGGGCGCCACCCTTCTTCTGGGTGGAAGTTCGCCGTGGTTGATGGCGGTAAGCACGCCGTTACCCATTACACCTTGCTGGAGGCGTTCCGCGAGGCCAGTTTGCTTGAAGTCCACCTAGAAACCGGGCGTACACACCAGATTCGGGTGCATATGTCGGCCACGGGGCACCCGTGCGTGGGGGATCCGATGTATGGGTGTGACCCTAAACTGGCCAAGCGGCTGGGGCTTAACCGTCAGTGGCTCCACGCGGTGAACCTGGGGTTTATCCACCCCGGGACGGGAAAGCCATTTGAGATAACGGCGCCTTATCCGCAGGATTTGGAGCATGCGTTGGGCGTGTTGCGCGGATGAGTTTCCCGCGGCCGGAGTTGAAATACCGCGTCCGGCGGGGGGTGGCGCTGGTGGGAGCGGGCGTGGTGGTGTTGGCCATTGCGGGTTGGCTGGGCCCGGTGCCTACGGTGCCCGTCCAGGGCGATGTGCTGGGCCCGGATGGGCGCACCCGGGCAGAGTATGTGGACTTTGCTGCCGGGCAGTTGGAGCAGTTGCGCCAAGACAGCACGGGACCCCGTGACAGCACAGAGCAGCGTGATCCGCAGTCGCGATTTGCCTTGGTTACTTTTGCCCATCCGCTAGACGCGCAGCAGGCTAGTGCAGCGCTGCGCCCGCTGCAGCGGGTCAATGCTGTGGTGGTGGGCGGCGCAGGCCCAGTGCCCGTGCCGGAGCCGGTAGCCGGGCGCGAGCGCGCGGAGGTCTTTGACACCGCACTGGGGAGGCTGACTGCGGCGATGGGCGGTGCTGGAACGCCGGGGATTAGCTCCGTGGTGGTCTATGCCCCGCCCGCCCAGTTGGAGCAGGTGGCTAAGCATGCCTTGGTGGCAGCGGTGGAGCCTGGGCTTGCCGATGCCGTCTGGGGCAACTTCGCCGTGCGCCCCCAGGTCGGCTGATCCCGTGGGGCCTGCTCGGCCGACTCCACCGCTGGGTCAGCGCGATCTGTATTCTGGGCCGCATGAGTTCTGCAGCTAAGGCTTTGAAAGTTCCGTGGTCCCAGTGGGCGCCGAACTACAAGTTCGGCTACATTGCTTCCTGGATCGCCCTGGTGTTGTGCGCGGTGGGACTGGTGGTGCGCCTGATCGAGGCACGCATGGGAATGGACGTGGTGTTTTTTGCCGTGGTGGTGGCTAATGCGTCGCTGGTGTTGTTTATGGCCCCGCGCTGGGCGCTGGACCATGAAAAGGAGCAGCAGGCGCGCGAGCGGGCGCGGCAGGCCCGGGCACAGCTGCGCTCGCGCCCACACTAAAGCCCTGCGCAAAAAGCCCTGAGTAAAAAAGCCTGAGCGCGGGTGTCGTGGGTGGTAGAGCCGTTACGGGCCTGCGTGGTGCTGGGCGCGGCGTCGGCGAGCTCCGGCGCGCGCTAAGTCAGCCAGGTAGATGGTCACAGCAACAAAGATGATGCCAAAGCCTATCCAGCGGTGAGTAGAGAAGTGCTCGTGGGTAATGAAGACGGACCACAGCAACAACATGCATGGCGTGATGTATTGCAACATGCCCACCGTGGCCAGCGGTAGCTCGCGCGCACCCCGGGCAAAGAGCAACAAGGGGGTGGCGGTGACAATGCCAGAGGCAATCAGCAGCAGGGAGTGGCTAGCACCCAGGTGGTAGAACGTTGATTCTCCGCGCAGTTCTAGCCAGGTGAGATAGATCAAGGCGAAGGGGAGCATCACCAGAGTTTCTGCCGCCACAGAGCCAGCCGCAGAAATGGAGATTTTCTTCTTCAGCAGCCCGTAGATGCCAAAGCTCATCGCAATTGCTAGCGACAAGTAGGGCGCCTGGCCGGTAAAGAAGGTCAGGTAGGCAACGGCCGCAGTGGCAATAAGCACGGCGGCTAGCTGCCAGGGGCGCAGGCGCTCTTTGAGGAAGATCATTCCCAGGGCTACGGAGAGCAAGGGGTTGATGTAGTAGCCCAAAGAGGCATCGGCAACATGGCCTGAGTTAACGGTGAGCACATAGGTGCCCCAATTGATGGTCACAAAGAACCCTGCTGCTGCCAGCCAACCCCAGGAGCGTCGATCCAGGGCGGCCAGCTCGCGCCAGCTACCAGAAAAGACCAGGTAGCCGGTGACAAACACGGCGGTCCACAGCACGCGGTGGGCCACGATTTCTAGGGGGCTGGCGGCATCGAGCAGCGGAAAGAAAGCCGGGAACAGGCCCCACAGCACATAAGCAGCAACGGTAAAGAACATAATGTATTTAATGTACTCCTCAAGCGGGAAGGCCTGGGCCCGTTTGACGGAATGGATAAGATAGCCGCATGGCGAAAAACTCTTCCTTTGTTCACCTGCATAATCACACCGAGTTTTCCATGCTAGACGGCATGGCCAAGGTGGACCTTTTGGCGGAAGAAGTCACGCGCCAGGGCATGCCGGCGGTGGGAATGACGGACCACGGCAACATGTTTGGCTCCAACGCGTTTTATAACCGCATGGTCAAGGCCGGGGTCAAGCCAATTATCGGCATTGAGACCTACATGGCGCCGGAGTCGCGCTTTAACAAAAAGCGCATCCACTGGGGCAACCCGGACCAAAAGCGGGACGACGTCGCCGGCGGTGGCTCCTACCTGCACCAAACCATGCTGGCAGAAAACGCCACCGGCCTAAAGAACCTGTTTAAGCTGTCCTCCCTGGCCTCCTATGAGGGCCAGTTGGGTAAGTACCCGCGCATGGATGCGGAGCTGATTGCAGAGCACGCCGATGGCATTATTGCCACCACCGGCTGCCCGTCCGGGGACGTCCAAACTCGCTTGCGCCTGGGGCAATTCGACGAGGCCCTAGAGGCTGCCGCCATGTGGCAGGACATCTACGGCAAGGACAATTACTTCCTGGAGCTGATGGACCATGGGCTAGATATTGAGACCCGGGTGCGCAGCGAACTATTAGAGATTGGCCGGAAGCTGGACTTGCCGCCGCTGGTAACTAATGACTGTCACTACGTGTTGGAGTCCCAGGCGCAGGCGCATGAGGCCATGCTGTGCGTGCAGACCGGCAAGACGCTGATGGACCAGGACCGTTTCAAGTTCGATGGCACCGGCTACTACATCAAGTCCGCGCAGCAGATGCGCGAGCTGTGGGATGACATGGTCCCAGATGGCTGCGATAACACCTTATGGATTGCCGAGCGTGTCCAAGACTACGGGGAGATATGGGAAGAACATACCCATGACCGCATGCCCATTGCGGATGTGCCGGAGGGGCACACGCCCACCACGTGGCTGACCCATCAGGTGATGGAGGGGCTGCAGGACCGCTTCCAGGGCAAGGAGGTGCCGCAGGAGTATATCGACCGCGCCAAGTATGAAATTGACGTTATTGATATGAAGGGCTACCCCTCCTACTTCCTGATTGTGGCGGAGCTGATTAAGCACGCCCGCTCGATTGGGATTTGGGTGGGCCCGGGTCGTGGCTCGGCAGCTGGTGCCCTGGTGGCCTATGCGCTGACCATCACCAACATTGATCCCATTGAGCATGGCCTGCTGTTTGAGCGCTTCCTTAATCCGGAGCGTCCCTCCGCGCCCGATATTGATATCGACTTCGATGATCGCCGCCGCGGGGAGATGATTACCTATGCCGCCCAGCGCTGGGGCGAAGACAAAGTAGCGCAGGTGATCACCTTCGGTACGGTCAAGACCAAGCAGGCCATTAAGGACTCCGCGAAGGTGAACTATGGCCAGCCGGGTTTCCAGATGGCAGACCGTATTAATGGCGCCTTGCCGCCGGCGATTATGGCTAAGGACATTCCCCTGTCCGGGATCACCGACCCGGAGCATCCGCGATACTCGGAGGCCACGGAGGTGCGCCAACTGATTGAGACGGACCCGGATGTTAAGCGGATTTATGAGACCGCCCGTGGTTTGGAGGGCGTGGTGCGCCAGGCTGGCGTGCATGCGTGCGCGGTGATTATGGCCTCTGTGCCGTTGATGGAGCACATCCCCATGTGGAAGAGGCCTGCCGATGGCGCCTACATCACCGGCTGGGACTACCCGGCCTGCGAGGCCATTGGCTTGCTGAAGATGGACTTTTTGGGCCTGCGCAACCTGACGGTGATCGGCGACGCCCTGGCCAATATCAAGCGCAACCGGGGCGAGGACCTCAACCTAGAGGAATTGCACGCCGATGACCCGCAGGTGTCCAAGGTCTATGAGTTGCTCTCGCGCGGGGATACCCTGGGCGTGTTCCAGCTGGACTCCGGTGGTATGCAGGAGCTGCTCAAGCGCATGAAGCCCACGGGCTTTAAGGACATCGTGGCCTCCCTGGCGCTCTACCGCCCCGGGCCGATGGGTGTGAATGCCCACTGGGACTATGCGGACCGCAAGAATGGCCGCAAGCCCATTGTGCCTATCCACCCTGAGCTTGAGGAGCCGCTCAAAGAGATCCTGGAGGAGACGTATGGTCTGATTGTCTACCAGGAGCAGATCATGGAGATCTCGCGCAAGGTGGCCAACTACACCGCCGGTGAGGCCGATGGCTTCCGCAAAGCCATGGGTAAGAAGAAGCCGGAAGTGCTGGCGCAGCAGTATGAGAAATTCTGGTCCGGTATGCAGGCCAATGGCTATTCCAAGGCGGCCATGGACGCGTTGTGGGGAACCATTGAGCCCTTTGCGTCCTACGCATTTAACAAGTCCCACGCTGCCGGCTACGGCCTGGTGTCTTTCTGGACTGCCTTCCTCAAGGCCTACTATGCGCCGGAATACATGGCCGCCTTGCTGACCTCTGTGGGCGATAAGAAGGACAAGTCTGCGATCTATCTGGCGGACTGCCGCCACCTGGGCATCCGGGTGCTGCCGCCGTCTGTCAATGAGTCCCAGCTGGACTTCCAGGCCGTTGGTGAGGACATTCGCTTCGGCTTGGGCGCCATCCGCAACGTGGGTTCGGAAGTGGTGGAATCCATTGTCAAGACCCGCCAGGACAAGGGAGAGTTCGCGTCCTTTTCTGATTACCTGGACAAGATTGACCTGGTGGCTTGCAGCAAGCGCGTGACGGAGTCGTTGATCAAGGCCGGGGCTTTTGATGATTTGGGTCACCCGCGCAAGGGCTTGATGCTCATTCACGAAGATGCCGTAGATTCCGTACAGTCCACCAAGAAGGCTGCGGATAAGGGCCAGTTCGACCTCTTTGCTGGCTTAGGTGCTGAGGAGGGTGGCGCGGCGAGTGCCTTTGCCATCGAAGTCCCGGACCAGGCGTGGGAGCGCAAGCATGAGTTGGCCCTGGAGCGTGAAATGCTGGGGTTGTATGTCTCCGGCCACCCCTTGGACGGCTTCGAGGAGGCCTTGGAGTCCCAGACCAACACCCCGCTGCCAAAGATTTTGGCCAACGAGGTCCACAACGGCCAGGAGCTAGAAATTGGTGGGATTATCTCCGGCGTGGACCGGCGCTATTCCAAGAAAGACGGCTCGCCTTGGGCCATTGTCACTATGGAAGACCACAATGGTGCCCAGGTGGACCTCCTGGTTTTTAACCAGGTCTATTCCCTGGTGGCGCCGCAGATTGTGGAAGATAACATCATCATTGCCAAGGTAACGGTGAAGGTCCGCGATGAGCGCATGTCGCTGTTTTGCTCCGATATTCGCGTCCCTGATTTAGGCCCTGGCGGCGGTGCCGGGCTGCCGCTGCGTCTGTTCATGCGTACGGAGCAGTGCACGCCAGAAAGCATTGCCAAGCTCAAGGGAGTTTTGGCCCGCAATCACGGCGAGTCAGACGTCTACCTCACCCTGCAGGCAGGGCAGGAGTCGACGCTGATGGTCCTGGGCGAGCATCTGCGGGTGGAGCGTTCCGGCAACCTTATGGGGGATCTGAAGGCCACCATGGGCCCAGGAATCCTGGGCTAGGTCTGGTTGCGCCCCCGGGCCCGGCCTGGTTCGCTGGGCCCGAGCCCAGAGCTTGCCGATGCCCCCGCCTCTGACCCGCCGCCGTGAGCAGGCAGGTCAGAGGGTGCAGGCGCCGCTGTTAGGAGCTGCGGCGCTGGGAGTAGATGGAGTAGCCACGGCCCACGAGCAGGGCTATGCCACCGGCGAGGATGAGGGCGAGGATGCCCTTGCCGCCGGTTAGCGGCAGTTTGCCACCGGCGTTGCGCTCGACGTCGGTGAAGACCACTTCGGTTAGTCCAATGGTTTCTTCCTGGTTGCCTTTGAGCACCTGGAAGCGCACGGGCTGGGCGTTGAGCTCATAGTTGTCCGGGGCCTTGGTCTCTACCAGGCAGTAGAAGGAGTTCGAGGCATCCTTGGGTGCATTGTTTTCCCAGTCGTTGACGCGCAGTTGCTGGATCTCCACGCCGTCTTCGGTGGGGATAATTTCGGACCACAGGTACTTCTCGGGGTTGTAGTTGCCTTTGGCGTCGCAATCGAAGAGGGCAAATTCTGCACCGTCGAGGGGGGTGCCGCTGGTGTTTACTTTGCGGATGTTGACCTGGCCGAACCAGGATACCGGCCATTGTGGATCGACATCGGCAGGCGGCTCTACGGGATCACCGGCAGGTTCCACGGGGGTGGGGAAAGTGGGTTGCCGGGGCATAAACCTTGGGGGCTCCGGCAGGGTTTCGGGCTGGTCCGGCGGGGTGGGGTTGGCCGGCGGGGTGTCTTCAAAAACTTCCTTGTAGTTGTACCGGTTGATCACGGGCCCGGTGAGGTCCACTCCCTTTACTGCCAAGTTGACATTGATGGTCAGCTTGGCATCTGGCTGGCGGGATTCGATGTCTAGTTTGCGCAGGCCAACTTCGGTAAAGACGATCTTCAGGCTGCCCTTGCCATCGTCGACAACGTTGTAGTGGTAGTTGCGCATATAGCCCAGCACGTGCACGTCGCTGGCACCATTGCGCTGATTGAAGTACTTACCCTGCTCGACGCGATCGGCGGGGTAGAGATCTTCGATGTGGTAGTACTTACGAGCCGGGGCAGTGCGGGCGCGCTGTTCTAGCGGCTGGACGATGGTGTAACGCAAGAGGTTGTGAGTGACGCGGGTTCCTGAGTCATTGATCGTCTTAGTGCCAAACTCAGACTGCTTCTGGTTCTTGGGGTAGACGTGGACCTCGCGCAACCAGCCAGAACCATCCGTGTTGGTCATGGGCAGTGCAACGTAGAACGGTGCGGTGGTGGCCCGGTGGCCCTCGGGTGCCTTGGTCTCGGTGACCTTGTACAAGCCCACCTTCTTGCCGGTGAATTGCGCAATGCCTTTGTCGTTGGTGGTGACTTGTTCAGCCTCCACCAGGGTTGGGGTAATGGCGCCTTCTTTGCCCTTGGCCAGCTTTTCGGCCTCAATCCAGCCGGCTTGGGTGCGCAGGTTGATGTTGTCCACGCGCTCGATGGTGAAAGTGGCGCCTGGTAGCGGCTTGCCCAGGTCAGCTACCGAGTCCAGCTCGGTGCCATCGCCGGCAGGACCAGGGGTGCCGTTGTTGGAGAATTTGTGGACGGTCAGGGAGACGTCGCCGTCTTGCGGCAAGTCAGCTAGGGAACCAATGGAGGTGGCTGCCGCTACCGGCGGGGTGCCCGCGTTGGCTGTGGCGGCCGGGTTTTCCGTATTAGCTGGGTTAGCTGGGGGGGTGTTGGTGTCCTGAGCATAGGCCGGGCTAAAAGCACCTGCGCCGACCACTACCACGCTGCTGGCAAGGGCAGCGGTCAGGCTCTTGGTGAAGATGTTCACGAGTACCTCACTGGGTGAACGAATGGACTGTACTGACATACTCCGCTGGGCCATTTCCCTTAGGAGTTCTAACCAGACTCTCAGGCGCATGCCAGATTTCCAGTTATCGAGCTCAGCCTAGCAAGAAATTCTTATAAAATACTCCTCAGATTTTCAGAAAACGGGCTAATCGAGACCCATATCACGTAAAGTTGGTGTTATGTAAGTGGTGGGGTGGGGGTCAAGGCCGGGTGGACCAGGTAGACCAGGCAGGTAGACCAGGTGGACCAGGCGGGTAGGTCACTTGTGTAGTCAATTTCTCCGTCTAGACCGCATGGTCTAGACTGTGCAGTCTAGAAAGTGTAGTCCAGGCGGGATAGCCTGCGGCTCGAGTTTGAGACAGAAAGGGTCCCATGGCTAATAAGATTCGTACCACCCACGTTGGCTCCCTGCCACGCACCAAGGAGCTGCTGGAGGCTAACCAGCAGCGTCTGGCTGGCGAGATTGACACTGAGCGCTTCCACGAGGTCCTGCAAGACTCCGTGAACAAGGTGGTCCAACGCCAGGTGGACCTGGGCATTGACATCGTCAATGAAGGCGAGTACGGCCACGCGATGCTGGACTCCATCGACTTCGGCTCCTGGTGGACCTACTCCTTTAGTCGCCTGGGTGGGCTGCGCCCCACCGACCCTCAAGAGCCGGACGCAGCCGGCAAAATTGTCCGCTACACCCCGGGTAACGTGGAGCTGACTGCCTTCTTTGACCGCCGTGACCAGCACGCGTTTGCAGAGGCCTACGCGGACCCCACCTCTGGTGTGTGGGTAGGAAAAAAGCCGCTGCTGTTGCCCACCATTGAATCCGAGCTGTCCTACATCGGTGAAGCAGCCCTGGCAGCAGACCTGCAGCACCTGCGCACTGGTCTCAACGCCGCTGGCACACAGGCTGAGGGCTTCGTCGCTGCGGTATCGCCGGGTTCTGCGGCGCGCATCCGCAACTTGTATTATCCCAACTACGATGAGCTGCTGGCTGCCACCGCCCAGGTGATGTCCCATGAGTACAAGGCCATTGCCGATGCCGGCTTTACCGTGCAGCTTGACGCCCCGGACCTGGCAGAAGCATTCGACCAGATCAACCCGGAGCCGTCCTACGAGGACTTCCGCAGCTATGTGCGCAAGAATGTGGAAGCCATCAACGCCTCCATCGAGGGGATCGATCCTTCTCAGGTGCGCCTACATATCTGCTGGGGCTCCTGGCATGGCCCGCACTCCACCGATGTCCCCTTCGAGGAGATTGTCGATGAAATTTTGCAGGCCAAGGTCGGCGGCTTTACCTTCGAGGCCGCCAACGTTCGCCACGCTGCGGAGTGGCGCGTGTGGAAGGACCGCAAGCTGCCGGAGGGGACTGTGATCATCCCTGGTGTGGTCTCACACTCTACCAACCTCATCGAGGACCCGCGTCTGGTCGCAGACCGAATTATCCAGTTCGCTGAGCTGGTGGGCCCGGACAACGTGATTGCCTCCACGGACTGCGGTCTGGGCGGGCGCATCCATGAGCAGCTGGCCTGGGCCAAGCTGGAGTCCCTGGTCAAGGGTGCAGAGATCGCTTCTGCAGAGCTGTACTAAGCGCTCACCTGCGGCCTCGGGCCTCGCTCCCTGCCAGGCTCTTAACAGCAGCACAAAGCCCCGGCGTGTATATGCACGCCGGGGCTTTCTGGTTTCCACTGGCAGTGTTTAGCCGAGCTCTTAGCGGACCAGGTACGCGCTCTTAGCGGGCCAGGCCCTTGAGCTGGTGGCGGATCATATTGGCAACGTCCGGGTTGAACTTAGCGATGACGGTCACCAGCTGAATCATGCCCGCGATGCCAGACATGATGGCGCCGATCCAGGTGAAAGCCTCAATAACCGAATCAGGAACGTTCAAAATCTGGAACTCGGGCTTCTTGTAAGGATCATCATCCTTCTTGTCACCAGGCTTCTGGGCGCACTCCGGCAGCTTTGGCATGCCGGAGGAGCCATAGCCATTGATCACGCCCTGGGCGAACTCACCCGGGCCTACGAAGGAAGATCCGCCCTTTTCACGGTGGGCCTTCTTAGCGGCCTCCACCTGCGCCTTGCACTCTTCGGCGCTGATGGCGTTGGCATCTGCAGGGGTTTCGCCAGCGGAGGGTTCGGTGGAGGGTGCGGTAGCGGGGGTATCGGCAGGCTGGGTGCCCGGGGTGGCAGAAGCGGAGGCAGCAGGCTGGGAGGAGCCAGGCTTGCTGGACTCCGCCTGGGCGACGGCGGGGCTCAGCAAGGCAAGGCTGGTGCTAACGGCAGCGACGAGGGCCACGGACACACGGTGTTGGCGCATAGAGTTCTCCTCAGAAGGGGTTGGGATGTTGATCTGACGGTAGCGCGTGCGCTGGGTAGTCGAACAAAAATGTAGCACTTTCTTCCCGTTGTGGCTAGCCGCTTGGGGGCACCGGTCGATCACTAGGTAATGCTAGGCGGGAAGCTGGCGGCGGCTAAACTAGGTCGCCATGACTACATCTGCGGTATTCGAGCCCATTCACGCTTTTGACATCCAGCAAGCTCAGGCACGAATTTCCTCCGAGATTGCTCCCACACCCTTGCAGTATTGTCCCCGCTTGTCCCAAGACACCGGCTGGGAGGTCTACCTCAAGCGCGAGGACCTGCAAGACGTCCGCTCCTACAAGATTCGCGGCGCCCTGTTTGGGATTTCCAACTTAAGCGATGCCGAGCGAGCCAAGGGGATTGTCACCGCCTCCGCAGGCAACCACGCCCAGGGCGTGGCTTATGCGTGCCGCACCATGGGTATCCGGGGCAAGATTTATGTACCGGAGCCGACGCCGAAGCAAAAGCGCGACCGCATCCTGGTCCACGGTGGCGAGCAGGTGGAGCTGGTGGTCACGGGTGCAAACTTTGACGAGGCCGCTGCCGCCGCCCATGCCGAAGCCGAGGCAACGGGCGCCAACTTCATTGAACCTTTCGATGCCCGCGATACCATCACCGGCCAAGGAACCGTGGCAGCTGAGGTGGTCTCCCAGCTTTCCGCCCTGGGCAAGTCACTAGATACCATTGTGGTCCCTGTGGGGGGTGGTGGGCTGATTTCCGGCATCACCTCCTACCTGGCAGATATGGCCCCGCGCACGGCGATTGTGGGCATTGAACCTGCAGGTGCAGCGTCGCTCACCGCTGCTTTTGCCGCAGGTGAGCCCGTGACCCTGCCCGCCGTGGACCCCTTCGTGGATGGCGCTGCGGTCAAACGCATTGGCTCCCTGCCTTTCCAAATCCTGGAAGCCAACCAAGGCCGGCTGCACTGGGATACAGTCTCCGAGGGCGCTGTGTGCACCGAGCAGCTGGGCCTGTACCAAAACGAGGGCATCATCGCTGAGCCCGCCGGTGCGCTATCCGTGGCGGGCCTGCGCGAGCTCAAGCTGCAGGAAGGCTCCGTGGTGGTGTGCGTAATTTCTGGCGGCAATAATGACGTGCTGCGCTACAACGAGATTATGGAGCGTTCCCTGGTCCACCGCGGCCTGAAGCATTACTTCCTGGTTAACTTTCCCCAAGAGCCGGGCCAGCTGCGCCACTTCCTCACGGAGATTCTGGGGCCAAATGACGACATCACGCTCTTTGAATACCTCAAGCGCAACAACCGCGAAACCGGTGCGGCCTTGGTGGGTTTGGAGCTTAGCCGTGCTGCGGACTTTAGTGGCCTGCTAGAGCGCATGGCTAACTCCAAGATTTCCTGCCAGCACCTGGAGCCAGGCACGCCGGAATATGACTACCTGGTGGCCTCCCAATAGGCGCGGGAGCTTATGAGCATGGATTCTTATATCCGCCCCACCACGGACGTGGTAGAAGATGAGGTGGAAATTAAACGCTCCCGGTTTATCACGCTGATTACCCGGGTGTGTGATGAGGCGCAGGCGCGCGGGTTTATTGATGCCGCCAAGGCGCGTTTCCCCGATGCGCGCCACCACTGCAGTGCCTATATCTACCACGTCGATGGCGCCAATCCCGTGGAGCGTTCCTCCGATGACGGCGAGCCTTCCGGCACCGCAGGAAAACCCATGCTGGATGTGCTCAAGGGCTCCGGAATGTTGGACGTGTGTGCTGTGGTGGTGCGCTATTTTGGGGGAATCAAACTGGGGGCCGGAGGGCTCGTCCACGCCTATGGCGGTGCGGTAAGCGCTGCCATGGACCAGGTCACCCGGGTATGCCGAGCCAGCCGGGAGCTCTATGCCGTGAGCTTTTCTCATGCAGAGGCCGGGCGCATGGAAGCAGAGTTGCGTGGGCGCGGATACTCGGTGGTGGACACCGACTACGGGGCTCAGGTCACCTATACGCTTGCTATCGCGCCAGGCGGGCGTGATGAGTTGAATGCAGAATTAGCGGCCCTGACACAGGGGCAGGTGGTTGCCAAAGCAGCCGGAGCCAAGTGGGTAGAATTGCCGCTATGACTCTACAACCGCGCCCCAATAATCCCATTGAACAGCGTAAGCAAGCCGTGCGGAAGCACTCGCGCAATGTGGTGGTCTCCGTGGCCGTCGGTGCCGGCGTGGGCTTGGTGGGGGCGTGGATGTTTGCCAATGAGGCGGCGTGGCTTATCCTCGGGCTGATCATCGCGGTGGTGGGCGGCGTCTACAACTGGGCCAAGATCAACAAGATCATTAACCACAAGGATCAGTACTAGGTGACTTCCCCAGATGGCCTCCCGGTGCGCATTGATGCCTGGGTGTGGGCGGTGCGCATGTTTAAGACGCGCAGCGAGGCTGCCGATGCCGTCAAAGCCGGCCACGTCAAGCTCAACGGCAAGGCAACCAAGCCCGCCCAGCAGGTGGTGCCGGGTGACAGGGTGCGTGTGTGGCGCAACCACCACGAGCATGACTTAGAAGTGCTGGCCACAGTACGCAAAAGGGTAGGTGCCTCGCTAGCGCGTAGCTGTTACATCGACCATGCCCCACCGCCGCCACCAGCGGCGTTTATTCCTGCGGTGCCCGTGCGAGACCGGGGTGCGGGCCGGCCGACCAAGCGGGAGCGCCGCGAGATGGAGAAATTCCGCGGCATGGACCGCCGCGGCCGCGCCTAGCTGCGTTTGGAGGGGTATCTAGTTTGAGAGGCAGCCCTGCCGGGTTTAGGGGCGCAGCTGTTTGAGGCGGCGCTGCAGCCGTTCGGTGCGGCCTTTGTGATCGCCCAGCTCTCCGGTGGCCGTGATGTGGGCTGTCCCAAAGCGGTAGAGCAGCAGATCATCGACCAGGCGCACCTGCCCGGGCCGGAAGCTGTAGCGCATGGCGCTGCGCACCGCTGCAATGTTGGATTCATTGAGTAAATCCTTCAGCTTGGCCAAGGTGTCAATGCCGTGGGCCTCTAGCACTACCGCCAGGAAGCGGATGTGCTCTAAACGGGAGGGGGAGTACTTATCCCCGAGGAGTATGGCCAGCACTCCGGGCAGGTTCTCCGGGGTTATTTCTACGGAATCCTGCGGGGCGGGGCCTACCTCCATGAGCGCGGCAATATCATCAAACTGTTGGTCCGCCAGCTCTATCAGACCTGCGGCAAGGGTAAACAGCCGGTCCACTTGCGGGGAGGGTGGCTTTGAGCCTTGCTTATAGCGCAAGTCGTGTTCAAACTCTGCCCAGGCGTGCTGCAAGACGGTGCGAATTTGCACCTCGAAGATCAAGCCGACGTAAGCCTGTAGGTCTTCATTGTGCTCCGGCACGCGCAGTACCAAGTGGTGCGAGCCGTACCCAAAGCCACCAGAAATCCGGGTCTGTTGGGCTTTGTCCACGCTACGCACTACCTCGAAGGCTTTGCCCAGGATGTCAATGGCCTGGGGGATGACGGTGGAGTGAAACACTGTCACCCGCACGCCCACCGTGTCATGAATGTCTTCCCACGGAACGGGGTAGACCGGGCTGCCATCTGCCCGGCGTTTCTTGGCCTTGGCTTTGAGTGAGGGCCAGCCTTTGACCCGGGTGATGACGCGGTCGTAGACCACCCCGGCATCATCAAGCAGCTGCTCAATGTCCGCAGAGAACTCCTGCGCTGCCTCCGGGTGTTGGCGCACCCACTCGTGATAGCGGTTGCCCAGCTGGGATATCACGTTCTCTGGCACGTCAGGGGACCTCTCTTCAACGTTGATTGCAATGGGCAAGGGCGCGGCTTTCCGGAGCACTGCCTTCTCCACCTGGGCCTACACCTGCAGGGCACGGGGGAATCCGTTGGCCCATGCTAGTGGCGCGGTCGCGGTTGTGGGGGTAGACACCCCGGCCATGCGGTCAGTGAAGGCCTGCAGGCTGCGTAGCTGCGAAGGCGAGGCGTGGGCAAACACACAGAGCACCTGTGCGGTGGGCGCACAGTAGACCAGCTGCGTACTCCCTAACAGACCGGAAAGGTGCTGGTGGAGCACGCTAAATGTCATGGGGTGCGCCAACCAGGCCGTCACTGGCAGGGTATCAGTGTAGACCTGCACTCCTGGGGGAAGCTGCCGGGTGGAGCGCCGTCCGCTATTGGGCTGGCAGGGCCGGGTAAGAAAACGGTAGCCGCGCTCCGTGGCCGCGGCCGCCAAGACGTTGCGAGCCGCCAATTGCCACGCGTGGTGCACGCTAAGCCCCAAAGTGGCCAAGCCGCGATGGCTGACATCCACGCTGGCGTGGCTGCCCGGGGTTAGACACTTCAGGCGCATGTCATGGCCCTGGCACAGGTTTACGCTGACTATGGAATCAAAAAAGCCATCATCGCTAAGCCGCACCGGCTTAGCCAGGGTGTGCGGGCACATCGCCGGATAAAGATTGGTGGGCAACAGCGGGGAAGCAACCGGACGGGTAGCCGCTGGGCTAAGCGTTAACGTCATGAGGAAACCTTTCTATGTGCAGTGCATATACCTCATTGGACTGCCTCCACACTTGAAAGGTTCCCGCCGGCGCGAATTTTATTCTCTAAAACGGCGGCTGAATATCTAGGCCCAGCGCCTCAAGCAGTTGCTCCTGCGGCCACAGTGCAATGTCTTGGCCTTTAGCAATAAGCTCATGGGCGCGCTTTTCCTTTGAGGTCTGCGTGGCCCAGCTTCCCAGCACCAATACGGTGGTCTTCTTGGTCACCGACTTGCCTACCTGCGCCCCGGCTGCCGCCAGGCGTTCCCACAGCATGCCCTTGTCATAAGGGGAAAACTCGCCAGTTAGGGTCACGTGCTGGCCAAAGAGCGGATTATCCGGGTCAGCGGAAGAATCTGGTTCCGGAACGGCATCCGGCGTGGATACCGCAGCCCACGGGGCAGGCGAGCGCCGACCACTGCGCCCGTTCTCACCCCGCCCAGCATTGCGGGTGCTATCCCGGAAATCCGTGCCCGCGCCCAGATCCTCCGGGGCAGTTGGCGCGGTGGCGGCGCGCAGCACGGGCATCACCTCGCCGGTGCGCAGCGTGCCCAAGGTGAACTCCCGGGCAGCGCACAATTGGGCTATCTTGCCGATGCCCCCTTCGCCCGCAGCCTTCCCAGCATCCTGCTTCTCCGCCCAGAGCTGTGCCACCGCAGAATCTTGTTGGCGTGCCCAGACCTGTGCCAGGCCGGTGATAATGAACCCAGCGGCGCGGGCATCCGCCGTGGCGTCATGGTGGGTAAATTCTGGCCCACCCAGCGCGGCGTGCACCGTTGGCAGGCGATGGTTGTCCACGCTCAATACTCCCGCCCGGGAGGCATCGCGCGCCAGTGCTAGCGAGCAGGCCAGGGAAATCTCTGGCAGCTCCACCTCGCACGCCTGCGCCGCGCGCTGCAGTGCGGTGGCATCAAATTGGACGTTGTGGGCCACCAGTACATCCTCGCCCAGGAACCCCAGCAACTCCTGCAGGGCTTGGGCGCAGGAGGGGGCATCGGCAAGCTGCTGCGACGTGATGCCATGAATGGACACATTGACTGCTGCAAACTCCTCCATGCCTGGCGGGGGAGTGCATAACCAGCTGCGGGAGGCAACCTCCTGGCCATCGCGGTAGCGCACAGCGCCGATGGCGCAGATGGAGCCCCAATCATCATTAGCGGTCTCCACATCCACGGCGGTGAAATCCAAGCCGGCTAAGGCCTCTGCCGTGGTAGCGGCCTCATCTCCGTTTGCCGGTTTTGCGATCTCCCCAGCCATTCCTGCCTCCAGCAGGCGTTGGGCCGTTTGCGCCGCAGTGCCTGGCGCAAAACGCAAGCGACGGCGGCCACTGGCGGTGTGGAGATGGACTACATCGAAGCACGCGGCCGGCGTGGACTCGAGTTCTACCTGGTCAATTTCCGACCAGGGCACGGTTTCCTCGCGCGGCTGGCCCAGGCTTTGCGCCAGGAAAGAATGCTGGATCAGCAAAGCTTCGGCGCAAAAGCCCAGCTGGGCTCCGTGGGCGCTGACAGTGGTGGGTGGGACGGGCACAGGGGGAGTCCTTCCTGGTGAGAGTGCGGCGGCGGAATGGTCAGCGACTAGGAATCCTCGAACTGCGGCGGCTCCACCTGCCTGAGCACCATAGTCGTGCGATCCTTACAGGTGATTGTGCCGCCAGCAGAGATAAAGGTCTCTTGTTCCGGGTAGCCGCCGGAGTCTGCGGTATCGACGATGAGTTTCCACTTCGCGCCCAACTCGCGGCCCGGCAAAGTGAACTCCAGCTCGCCATGGTGGGCGTTAAAAATCAAGATGAAGGAGTCGTCTTTGATCGGGCGGCCGTAGGCGTCGGATTCCGTAATCGCGGAGCCATTGAGGTAGACCATCAGGGCCCGGCCAAAGTCGTGGTCCCAGTCGTCCTGCGTCATGAGCTTGCCCGAAGGCACCATCCACGCCACGTCACGGTCGCGCACATCAGATCCTAACGGCCCGCCAGCCAGGAAGCGTTGGCGGCGGAACACCGGGTGGTTGTGGCGAATGCGCAGCACGCGTTTAACAAAGCCGAAGAATGCCGCGTTCTTGGGCAAATCCAGCATGGACCAATCCATCCACGCCAGCTCATTGTCCTGACAGTAAACATTGTTATTGCCGTTTTGGGTCCGGCCAAACTCATCGCCATGGGCCAACATGGGGGTGCCCTGGCTCAGCAACAAGGTGGTGATGAAGTTGCGCTGTTGCCGGCGGCGGAGCTTGCGGATGTCCTCGTCTTCAGTAGGGCCTTCCACGCCGCAATTCCAGGAGCGATTGTGGGACTCCCCGTCGCGGTTGTCCTCCCCGTTGGCGGCATTGTGCTTCTCATTGAAGCTGACCAAATCCCGCAGGGTAAAGCCATCATGGGCGGTGATGAAGTTAATCGACGCCGTGGGGCGGCGGCCATTGTTGGCGTACAAGTCCGAAGAGCCAGTAATACGGGAGGCAAACTCGCCCAGCGTGGCTGGCTCCCCGCGCCAAAAATCACGCACCGTGTCGCGGTACTTGCCGTTCCATTCGCTCCAAATGGGCGGAAAATTACCCACCTGGTAGCCGTTATGGCCCACATCCCAGGGCTCGGCGATGAGCTTGACCTGGCTGACCACGGGATCTTGTTGGATGAGGTCGAAGAAGGTGGCCTTCTTATCCACATCATCTAACTCACGCGCCAGGGTGGAGGCCAGGTCAAAGCGGAAGCCATCCACATGCATATCCGTCACCCAGTAGCGCAGGGAGTCCATGATGAGCTGCAGGGAATGTGGGTGGCTGACATTTAAGGAATTACCGGTGCCGGTGTAGTCCATATAGTGCGCGGCGTCGCCTTCTACCACCCGGTAATAGGCTCGATTGTCGATGCCCCTAAAGGCAATGGTGGGCCCCAGATGATTGCCCTCCGCAGTGTGGTTATAGACCACGTCCAAGATGACCTCGATGCCCACCGAGTGGAAGGCGCGCACCATGGATTTAAACTCCGCTACCACCTCATCCGGGCGCTGGGACTGGGCATAGTCAGCGTGCGGGGCAAAAAAGCCGAACGTGTTATAGCCCCAATAATTGCGTAGGCCCAGCTCCCGC
Organism: Corynebacterium lizhenjunii; assembly: GCF_011038655.2. NCBI lineage: Bacteria > Bacillati > Actinomycetota > Actinomycetes > Mycobacteriales > Corynebacteriaceae > Corynebacterium > Corynebacterium lizhenjunii. Next base: position 1,663,040 of record NZ_CP064954.1, on the reverse strand, counting down.
AGACGATCATCTTGCAAGAACTGGTGGACCGGCATGAGCTCGACCGCAGTGACACCCAGCTCCTGGAAATAGTTCAACATCACCGGGTGTGCCATCCCGGCATAGGTGCCGCGCAGGTGCTCCGGAATATCCGGGTGCGTCATGGTCATTCCCTTGACGTGGGCCTCGTAAATCACCGTTTCTTCCACCGGAGTATTCGGGCGCTTATCACCTTGCCAATCGAAGAAAGGATTAATCACCACCGAGGTCATCGTGTGACCCAGTGAGTCCTCTTCATTGCGGCCCGTGCCCGGATCCTGTGCGTAAATGTCATAGGAATAGAGGCTGGCGTGGCCATCAAAGTCGCCATCAAACACGCGGGCATAGGGGTCTACCAACAATTTCGAGGGATCGCAGCGCAGGCCAGAGTCCGGGTCATAAGCGCCGTGCACGCGGTAACCATAGCGCTGGCCCGGGCCCACCTCTGGCAGATAACCGTGCCAGACGTGGGCGTGAACCTCCGTTAATTCCACCCGTTCTTCCTGGCCATCTTCATCAATAAGACACAGCTCCACTTTCTGTGCCGCCGAGGAAAACAGGGCAAAGTTGGTGCCTGAACCATCAAAAGTTGAACCGAGGGGATACGGCTTACCGGGCCAGATCTCACTATTTTCGCGCATAATCTTCCACAGTAGTGGACTGAAGTCCACGGATGATAAAGGCCACCGCCCGCTCCAGTTCGGACGTGGCAGGCTCAGCGGCATCGGCAAGCGCGGCATCGGCAGGCTCAGCGGGCTCTGCAGGCGGGGCGGCTGCGGCGAAGGCAGCCAACTGGCCGCGGGACTGCTCGAAGGTGGTGGCACCCACCGTCAGATGAATCAGGGCGGTCGCAGCCGCACGCAGGCTCTCCGGGACGGCCGCGCACTCAACGCTGGCGGCCAAGGACTGCTCGACGTGCTCGACCAACCGCCACCACGTGGGGTTATCCACCTGGGACAGGCCTGCGCTGACCACCTCAGCTCCATCGCGGAAGGCTAGCAGGCGTTGGCGCAGCCGGCGGCTTAGCTCCGTAGCGTCCGTGGCAGGCGCGTCGAGCACCGGCCCCACGATGTAATCCGCGATGGCTGCGATGAGGGCTTGCTTGTTGTTGATGTGCCAATACAGCGCGCCGGGGGCAACCGACAACGTGGTGGCCACGCGGCGCATGGTGGTATCTGCCAGGCCGTATTCATTGAGCAAAGCCACTGCGGTGGAGACAATTAAGTCGCGATGAAGGTGCACAAGGAGCCAGTCTATCCTGGTGGTAGCGCCCGTGCGGGCGCGGTGGTGTGTTAGCTTTCACAGGTTCTTTTAAGGGATTGTCAACTTGGCATTTACGTTGTCCCTGTTAGACTTGGGTCCCACATTGCAGCGCATGACCCGCGCTTTTCTTGGAGGTGGACTTCGCCGCCAAGAAAGTAATCAATTTATGTTTGGAGTTATTTTGTCCCTGCGCACCCCTGCACGTCCTGTCATCGCCGCACTGGCGCTCGCCCTACCTTTAGGTCTGGCGGCCTGCGGCAGCGGCGATGAAGAGAATTCTGCAGCGTCTTCGACTGTGAAGACTACTTCCGCAAAGGCCTCCACCTCGGCGGCGCCCACGTCTTCGGAGAAGCCTTCTGAGGACAAGCCGGAGGAACAAGAGGAGAAGAAGGAAGAAGACAAGAAGGAAGAAACAAAGGAGCCGGAGCAGCCGCAACAGGCTCCGCAAACCTTGGTCAACCCCTTCGAAGGCCAGCCGCAGGCGCCGGCAGAAGGCTTTGCCCCCATCGAGGGCGGCCAAGACGACCCGGCCGTCAAGGAGGCAATCACCGGCCTGGTCAACGGCCTCTACGCACAGCAGACCATTGGTGACTTCGGCCGCTACATGCTGGACTCCACGTGCCAACGCGTGCTGGCCCAGCAGCCTCCGGTACCGATGACTGAGCTGGACCAGTTTAACAACGTTCCGATTACCCAGATGACCCCGGAATGGGGCAAGTTTGGCTTGGAGAGTGTGAGCGATGTCAGCGCTAATGGCGACGAGGCCTCCGCAACCGTGACCACCCGCAACCCCAATGGTATCGAGTCGGCCACCATGATCTTCGCCAATGAAGGTGGTCGGTGGAAGATGTGCTCGCCGGTGCAGCCTTAAACGGTTAAGTAGTGCCACGCGTGTCCGTATACGCCGCTGCGTGGCGTGCGCCTGTGGCAGGGCCTCGAGATGTTGATCTTGGGGCCCTACTTTTGTGTGCAGATGTGGCGAAGAAGAAGCAGTAGAGAAGAAGCGGTGAAGAAGTCTCTGGGAAAGGGGCAAGCATGTGGGCAATGAAGTCTGACACGCGGCGCAGCCTGGGTGCCGGGGCTGGAGTGTTGGCCTGCGCGCTCATAGCCTATAGTGCGGCCGGGGCGCTGTGGGGGTTGTGGCGCCCCGCCGTCAGCGGCCAGGCGGTGGGCGACGGCCACGTCAGCGTAGACACCGTGGCGGATGTCCAGTTTGCCTCCCTGGGAAGCTTTGCGCTGATAACGACTTTATTGGGCCTGGTGCTGGGAAGCCTGGCGTATGTGCGCGCGGGGGACCAGCGGGGCATCGGCATGCTGTTGTGGGTGGGCGTTGTAGCGCTGGCGGGGGCGGCGGCATTCTTTGTCTGTGGCGGTGCTACGGCCACTAGTGTTGCGCCAGATTCCGTCCAGCCTGGCCAAACTGTTAGTTGGGTGCCCGCGATGTCCCCGGGAGTGGCGTGGGTGTGCAGTTCTTTTGGCGCGATGTTGGCGTATTGGTCCGCCGCCTTTGTTAGTGCTGATAGCGACTGGGAAGCCCAGGGGCAAGGCCCCAGTACGCGGCAGGAAACCCTATCCGTATAGTATGAATGTGATTGTAAAGAATTAGCCGCGTGGGGTGGGCCCGCGCAGTTGAAGGAGTATTGCCGTGTCCGCACAGAATCCCTCTGCCGATACCGCCGCAACCCCGGACAGCCCTGCTGCTGCCGCGGGGCTGATGTCGCTGATCGACCTGCGCGGCCAGCATCTGACACCGGCCGCCATTCGCCGTGCCGTGCCGCGCGGGGGCACAGATGTCGCTGCGGTGCTGGCTACGGTGGCGCCGCTAGTGGACAAGGTCAAAGCCGGTGGGGCGCAGGCCGCCGTGGAGCTAGGGGAGCAGTTTGATGGGGTGCGTCCGGCCACGTTGCGGGTCCCAGCCCAGGAGCTTGCCCGGGCGGCCCAGGAGCTGGACCCGCAGGTGCGTGCAGCCATGGACGCCGCGATTGCCCGGGTGCGGGCGGTGCACACGGAGCAAAAGCCGTCCTCCCACACCACCACCTTGGCCCCGGGGGCCAGCGTCACGGAGGTCTTCTTGCCGGTAGAGCGCGTGGGACTCTACGTGCCGGGAGGCAAGGCGGTGTATCCGTCCTCGGTGATTATGAACGCGGTTCCCGCGCAGGCTGCCGGAGCGCGCTCCCTGGTGGTGGCCAGCCCGCCGCAGCGGGAGTTCGGCGGCCTGCCGCACCCGACCATCTTGGCGGCGTGCCACATCCTGGGCATCGAGGAGGTGTGGGCCGTGGGCGGTGCGCAAGCGATTGCCCTGCTGGCCTATGGCGATGACGCCGCCACGGAGCTGACTGGCGGCCAGCCGGTGGAGCCGGTGGATATGATCACGGGCCCGGGCAATATCTTTGTCACCGCCGCTAAGCGCCTGGTGCGCGGGGTGGTGGGAACGGACGCAGAGGCCGGCCCCACGGAGATTGCTATTGTGGCCGATGACTCCGCCAACCCAGAGTTTGTGGCTTATGATCTGATTTCCCAGGCCGAGCATGACCCCATGGCGGCCTCCGTACTCATTACGGATTCCGCAGAGCTTGCCGATGCCACCCGGGCCCAGGTCAGCCGTTTGTATCCGGTGACTGCCAATGCCGAGCGCGCCGCCGAGGCCCTGGGTGGACGTCAGTCGGGCATCATTGTGGTCGATGACTTGGATGCCGCTATCCGCGTGGCGGATGCCTATGCTGCTGAGCACTTAGAGATTCACACCCGCAATGCCCGAGAGATCGCCCAGCGCATTCGCCATGCGGGCGCCATTTTTGTGGGGGAGTACTCCCCGGTGCCGCTGGGCGATTATGCGGCCGGTTCCAACCATGTGCTTCCCACGTCTGGCACCGCGCGCTTTAGCGCCGGCCTGTCTACGCACACCTTTCTGCGCCCGGTCAACCTGATTGAGTATGACCGGCAGGCTCTAGCAGACATTGCCCCACATATCATCGCTTTTGCTAATGCCGAGTCGCTGCCCGCGCATGGCGAAGCCATTCGGGCACGTTGCCAGAACCCCAACGTTACTGACTCCCAATCTCACTAGTTAAGGAGTGCTACATGGCTGAACTTGAAAGCTTGCCCCTGCGCCCGGAGTTGCGCGGCAAAAGTGCCTATGGCGCACCCCAACTGCAGGTGGCGAATCAGCTGAATACGAATGAGAACCCCTACCCGCCGTCGCCGGAGCTGATAGCGGACTTGGTGCGCGAGGTTGAGCGGGTGGCCAGCTCACTTAACCGCTACCCGGAGCGCGATGCCATGGAGCTGCGCCAGGAGCTGGCGCGCTATGTCAGCCGCCAGACCGGCGTGGAGGTTGGCGTGGAGAACCTGTGGGCTGCCAACGGTTCCAATGAGGTACTGCAGCAGTTGTTGCAAGCCTTCGGCGGGCCGGGGCGCAGCGCGCTGGGCTTTAGCCCGTCGTATTCCATGCACCCAATTCTGGCGGCTGGAACGCAGACGCAGTTCATCGATTGCCCCCGTGGTGCGGATTTTCGCATTGACATGAACGCCGCACTAGACGCGATTGCCCGCCACCGCCCGGACGTGGTCTTTATTACCACGCCCAATAATCCCACTGGGGACGTCACCAGTCTGGAAGACATCGAGGCCCTGGTAGAGGCCAGCCCCGGGATAGTGATAGTGGATGAAGCTTACGGAGAGTTTTCCCCGTCTGCCTCCGCGGTAAGCCTGGTGGCCAAGTACCCCACCAAGGTCGTGGTCTCGCGCACTATGTCTAAGGCCTTCGACTTCGCCGGCGGGCGGTTGGGCTATTTTGTGGCCGACCCCGCCTTCGTGGAGGCTGTCATGTTGGTGCGCCTGCCGTATCACCTGTCCGCGTTATCCCAGGCAGCGGCGTTGGTGGCGCTACGCCATAGCGAGGAGACCCTCCGGACCGTAGCGGCGCTGGCCACAGAGCGCGACCGTGTGGTAGCGAGCCTGCAGCAGCTGGGCTTCGAGGTAGTACCCAGCGAGTCCAACTTCGTTTTCTTCGGTCGCTTCGCTGACCAGCACGCGGTATGGCAGCGCTTCTTGGACCAAGAGGTGCTCATCCGGGACGTTTCCGTTCCCGGATACCTGCGCGTAACCATCGGCTTAGTGGCAGAGAACGATGCCTTCTTGGCAGCCGCGAGCCGGTGCACCGATAGCATCATGGGCCAGGACCAGTAAACCCAGGACCAGGGTATCCGGGCCCGGCGAGACCAGGCCCGGCGATACCAGGAACAGTAGAGGAGAACGCGGTTGAGCACACAACAACACCCAGGCGAGCGGGAGGCGACGGGGGCATCGGCAAGAATAGGCTCCCACCAGCGCCGAACCTCGGAGTCGAACATTGAAGTAGAGATCAATCTGGACGGCACCGGGAAATCTGACATTCGTACCCTTTTGCCTTTCTTTGACCACATGCTCACCGCCTTTGCCACCCACGGCTGCTTTGACCTGCGGGTGCGTGCCGATGGCGACATCGACGTCGACGCCCACCACACCGTCGAAGACACCGCGATCGTCCTGGGCAAGGCCTTCGCCCAAGCACTGGGCACCAAGGCGGGAATCACCCGCTTTGGCTCCCAACTGCTTCCCATGGATGAGGCGCTGGTGGAAGCCGTCGTAGACATCTCCGGCCGACCTTACTTCGTGATGAATGGCGAGCCGGAAAACCTGGAGTGGCAAATCATCGGCGGGCACTACGCCACCGTGATTAACCGCCACTTCTTCGAGACTTTCGCCGCCCATAGCGGGGTTACTCTCCACGTCAATGTGCGCTATGGTCGCGACCCCCACCACATTACGGAGGCCGAATACAAGGCCGTGGCGCGCGCCCTGCGCCATGCCGTTGCGCCCGACGGCCGGGTAGTTGGCATTCCTTCGACAAAGGGTGCACTCTAGTAGCTGTGCATTTTATGGTTATGATTCTGTTCCTGCTCGCCGGCCTGCTTGTCGGCGGGGCGTGGGCAGCGTATCAAAATGGCGCGAAGTACTGGACCTTAATCGCGGGCATCCTGGCCACGGTCACCCTCGGGGCGGCAGTGGCGTGGATGGTCAGCGCATCCGGTTTGGTCTAGAACCAGCGCCTAGAACCTGGCTCCCAGGCCTGGAGCTGCGGCTAGGGATTGACCTTTAAGACTGGTCGTGGCCCCTATGCTGGGCTTGGAAGCAGCGACGTTAGGCCGGTGTTGAGCAAGAATACGGAGGAAAGTGGTGGCGCAAGAGTTTCGGCTGTGGTCAATTAACGGTTACACGGAAACAATGGTGGCCATGACCGCTGCCTTTGGCGCCTGGTCGTTGCTCCTGCCGTTGCTGCCGCTGGCCGTTCTTGACCATGGGGGCTCTGCCGGGCTAGCCGGCGCCACCACCGGAATTTTTATGGCCGCTACGGTGGTCACTCAGATTCTGACCCCCTGGCTGCTGCGACGCTGGGGTTACCGGCCGGTCATGGCGGTCTCTGCCGCCATGCTTGGCGTGCCGGCTCTGGGACACCTGCTGGGCATGGAACCTGGCCTGGTGCTGCTGTTCTGCGCGCTGCGGGGGGTGGGTTTCGGCGCTCTTACTGTGGCGCAATCCGCCATGATCGCAGAACTTGTCCCGCTGCGCTACTTGGGTAAAGCCACTGGCACTATGGGCGTGTTCGTGGGGTTGTCGCAGATGCTCTTCCTCCCAGCCGGGCTGTGGATCCAGGGCCAGTGGAGCTACGACGCCGCCTACATTACGGCTGCGTGCATGGGCGCGCTAGGAATGGTGATGTGCGTGCGCTTGCCCTCCATCAAGCCCGCCCCGGCGCAGGGGCGGAGCAAGACCGCGGCGGTAGAAGACCGCGCCACCCCGGCGGAGGATCCCGCGCCACCCCGGCGGGCGGCGACGTGGAAGCTGGTGCTGGTGCCAGCACTGTCGGTGACCACGCTGTCGATGAGTTACGGGCTCATCGCCTCCTTCTTGCCGGCCTCGGTGCGCGAGATTGATCCGGTGACTGGCGCTGTGCTGGGTGGCATCATGTTGTCTGTCGTTGGCGGGGCGGCGATGGTCTTTCGCTATTTTGCCGGTATGGTTGCGGACCGCACCGGCAAACCTGGGTTGTTGTCCATCCCCTCGCAGCTGGTGGCGTTTTCCGGTCTGGCGCTGATGGCGGGCACCATGGCCTACCACTGGCACGTAGGCTGGCTGGTTGTGGCCGCGGTCCTTTTTGGTGGCGCGTTCGGCATCATTCAAAATGAGGCCCTGCTATCAATGTTTTCGCGCCTGCCGCGGGAGAATGTCTCCGAGGCCTCCGCTGTGTGGAACATTTTCTACGACGCCGGGACAGGGCTGGGCTCTGTCCTCCTGGCGGGGTTGGTCACTGCGGCTGGCTACGCCACGGCCTACGGTGCAGGCGCGCTTATCATCCTGGCTGGCGTGGTGATGACGGGCCTGGACTTCTACCTGGGGGCGCACCGCATTGCGGAGCATGACAATATCAAGACACGTCTACAGCGAATGCGTAAGGTATAAACCATGATTTCACACGTTGCCCTTTTGGATTATGGGGCAGGCAACCTCCGTTCGGCTCAGCGCGCGCTGGAACGGGTAGGGGCGCAGGTTACCATTACTGCGGATCCTCTCATTGCTGCGGAGGCCGATGGCTTGCTGGTTCCCGGGGTGGGCGCTTTCGCGGCGTGCATGCAGGGATTGGAATCTGTGGGCGGCCCGGACATAATCGCGCAGCGGGTGGCAACACAGCGCCCGGTGCTGGGCATTTGCGTGGGTATGCAGGTGCTTTTTGAATCCGGCACTGAGCACGGCACGCAGGCGGCCGGTTGCGGCCAGTGGCCGGGTGTGGTTGAGCGCCTTCAGGCCCCTGTGCTGCCGCACATGGGGTGGAACACGGTAGACATCGCTCCAGGCAGCCTTATGTTTGCTGGCCTGCCTGCAGATGAGCGCTTCTACTTTGTGCATTCCTACGGGGTGCGCCAGTTCCAGCTTGAGTCTGCCGATACCCCCGTCCCCGCCGTCTCCTGGACCAGTTACGGTGGGGACCGCTGTGTTGCAGCTGTGGAGCACGCGGCGCTGTGGGCTACCCAGTTCCATCCAGAAAAATCTGGCGATGCCGGTGCAGCCTTGCTGCGCAACTGGTTGCAGGCCTTCTAACTGCGGGCAGCGCGCCGCCCGCCCCTTTTGGACCGAATAAGGATTTAAGCCAATGACTTTTGAACTCATTCCCGCCGTTGACGTGGTAGACGGCCATGCCGTGCGTCTGGACCAAGGCCTAGCCGGGACAGAAAAATCTTATGGGGACCCCTTGGCTGCTGCGCTGAAGTGGCAAGAGCAAGGGGCAACCTGGCTGCACTTTGTGGATTTGGATGCGGCCTTTAATCGCGGTTCCAACCACGAGCTGATGGCAGACATCGCCCGGCAGGTGGACTTGCATGTGGAGCTAACCGGGGGTATTCGTGATGATGCCTCGCTGCGTCGTGCCCTGGATACCGGCGCCCGCCGGGTCAACATCGGCACCGCTGCATTGGAGAATCCCGAATGGATCGCGCAGGTGCTGGCGCAGTACCCGGAGGCAGTGGCCGTGGACTTGGCCGTGCGCCTCGAAGACGGGCACTGGCGCACCAAGGGCAATGGCTGGGTCTCCGATGGTGGGGACCTCTGGGAGGTCCTAGAACGCCTAGACGCTGCAGGCTGTCAGCGTTTTGTGGTCACCGACGTGACCAAAGACGGTACGCTCACGGGCCCGAATGTGGACCTGCTGCGCGAGGTCGCAGCGGCCACCGAGGCTAAAATCACCGCCTCCGGCGGCATTTCCTCCATCGCGGATCTATGCGAGCTAGCCCGTTATGCCAACGAAGGCATCGACTCCGCGATCATTGGCAAAGCCCTCTATGAACAACGTTTTACCTTGCCGGACGCTCTGGCCGCCGTGGCAGCAGTTGAGCCCCTGCCGGTCGAAGAGGCGTTGTAGATGCACACGCCAGGTGCGCTCCTCGCTGTCGCCGAGGCGGCAGTAGACGAGGTTGAGCCCCTCTTTATCCAGGGGCTAGGGGCCCCACCGGCCCAGCAAAAAAGTGGCGGTGGGTTTGTCACCCAGGTGGATTGGGCCATCGAGCAGCGTCTGCGCACCGCGCTGACCCAATTCACCGGAATTGCCGTCTACGGTGAGGAATTCGGCGGCAACCTGTGCCAGGACACCGTGTGGGTAGTTGACCCGATCGACGGCACTGCCAACTATTCCGCCGGAAACCCCCTCTGCGGGATTCTGGTTTCACTGCTCCACCGCGGGCAGCCGGTGGTGGCGGTGGCCAGTTTTCCGCTGCTTGGCCGCCGCGTCGCTGCAGCCGAAGGAGGGGTGTTGCGCAGCCACGGCGCAGTTGCTCCCGCCAGCGCCACCACCCAGGGCGGTGTTGCTCCCGCGGGCGCCACCACCCAGGGCGGTGTTGCCGCCGCCAGCGCCATCAGGCACGTCGGCTGCTCTACCCACCTGAGCCCACAAAATTATGCCAACTTGCTGTCTACCGGCCTGCGCCCCCGCATGACCGGATCCGTGGGGGTAGACACCGCCTTCGTTGCCCAAGGTGTGTTTGCCGGGGCGGTCAACTATTCTGCCCACCCTTGGGACAATGCCGCCGGTGCCCTGCTGGTGCGTGCGGCCGGGGGCACGGCGACGGACCCGGAGGGAAGGCAGTGGACGGCGGCATCGGCAGGCTTAGTAGTGGGCACCCCTGAGGTACATGCCACCTTGCTGGCGGCCTTGCAGGAACAATCGGAAGAAGAGGACTAACCATGGCACTAGCAGTGCGCGTAATCCCTTGCCTGGACGTAGACCACGGCCGGGTGGTCAAGGGAGTCAATTTTGAGAACTTGCGCGATGCCGGCGACCCGGTGGAACTGGCGCAGCGCTACGACCAGCTTGGCGCAGACGAGCTGACCTTCCTGGATGTTAGCGCCTCCAAGGACAACAGGGGGACCATGCTCGACGTGGTGCGCCGGACTGCTGACCAGGTGTTTATTCCCCTGACCGTAGGCGGCGGGGTGCGCAGCGCGGAGGATGTCCGCGCACTGCTGCGCGCCGGGGCAGACAAGGTCTCGGTCAACTCGGCGGCCATAGCGCGCCCGGAACTGCTGCGCGAGCTTGCAGATGTCTTCGGCTCCCAATGCATCGTGCTCTCAGTTGACGCGCGCCGCAACACGGAGCAACCCTCCGGGTTTGAGGTGACCACCCATGGTGGCACCCGCTCGGCGGGCATGGATGCCATCGAGTGGGCGCGGCGCGGCCAGGAGCTGGGCGTGGGCGAAATCCTGCTCAATTCCATGGATGGCGATGGCACCAAGCAAGGCTTTGACCTGGAACTCATCGCCGCAGTGCGCGCGGCAGTGGACGTACCGGTCATCGCCTCCGGCGGGGCAGGTGCTCCCGAGCATTTCCCGCCGGCTATCGCAGCTGGCGCGGATGCCGTGCTGGCGGCGTCCATTTTCCACTTCGGCGAAGTAGAGCTGGCCGATGTCAAAGACGCCCTCGCCGCCGCCGGTCACGAGGTGCGCCAATGAGTCCCTCCATACCCGGACAGCCGGACACCTTCGAGCTAGACGCCGCTATAGCCGGCCGCCTCAAACTCAACGACGCCGGACTGCTGCCCGCGGTGGTGCAGTCCACCGAGGGCGAAGTCCTGATGCTGGCGTGGATGGACACTCACGCTCTGGCGCACACGCTGGCCACGCGTCAGGCCACGTATTTCTCGCGCTCCCGCAACGAATACTGGATCAAGGGCGCAACCTCCGGCCACACCCAACGGGTAGAGTCTGTAGCCCTGGACTGCGATGGCGACACTATCTTGCTGGTAGTCACCCAGACCGGCGGGGCGTGCCACACCGGGGACCGCACCTGTTTTGACGCCGATATTCTGCTAGCCGCCGAGACACCGCAGGGGAGCAACCACCATGGGTAGAAAGTACGGGCCCGCGTGCATGACCTTGGCGGCCCTGGGGTTGTGGGCGGCCTCGCGCATGACTTGGGTGCACGCCACCGTTGACGATGACAAATCCGGCACCGCTACCTATGACCTCACCGGGAGCACCTGGGCGCTGGAGTCCACCGCAGTTGCACTGCTGTTGCTTGCCGGCGCATTGGCGGGGTTAGCGTTGCGCCGCGGGGCCCGGCGGGGCATTGGCGTCGCCGTGGCCCTGGCGGCAGCCGGCGTGGCCTGGCGCCCCGTGGCCCTGCTGACCTACGGCGCTGACCTTGACCGCACGCAGCAGCTGCTGCATTCCGCCGGGGATAACACCACCGCGGTGGGCGCAGAGTCCATTTCTAGCTGGGCGCAAGTCACTGCCGCCGATGCCACCGTGACAGGACCGGCACTGGCCATCGCAGCAGCTGCCGTGGCGTTATTCGGTGCCATGTTGCTGGCGATGCGCCCCGGCCAAGACTCTGCGCGTTCAACGCGCTATGAGACCAAAGCTGTGCGCGCCGATAAACTACAGCAGGAGCTGCGTGAAAGCCCCAACTCCGGCCGCGTGCTCTGGGACGCCCTCGACGAGGACATCGACCCCACCGACCCCCGCGCCTAGCCTGCCGATACCCCGTCCCTCACCGTCTGCCGCCCGCTCACTCTTGCTTCGTGTAGCCCGAGTTACGACATTGGGGTGTGATTAAGTTAACCCTTGACACGTTGGCCTGGGGGTTTGCTTTTTGTGGGCCGGAATTTTCCGCACTAAGGGGGTAGGTGGCGGGGTTGGCTGTAGTGTGATCTTTTATGAGTCCCTACATCCGTACTGTCACCACTGCTTCTGGGGCCGTGGCTGTCCAGGTGGTCTTGAGTGAACGTGGGGGCAAAAAGTCGATGAAGCATATCGGCTCTGCTCACGATGACAATGAACTGGCACTGCTTAAAGCGCAAGCTCAGCGCGTTATTGATGGCGATCAGCTCGCCTTGGATTTAGGCCTTGATCAACGTGCTAGGCCTTCGGCAACCGGCTCAAAGGACAACCCGTTGCCGGTGAGCTCCCAGAAAGCTGGGGTTCTCCTTGACTGCATTGATGCCTGCTATCAGCAGCTGGGCTTAGATGTTGCTACCGGTGACAATCGTGTCTTTTTGGATTTGGTACGCGCTCGTATCATTTCACCGGGCTCGAAGCTGGACTCGATAGAAACCCTGGCTGACGTCGGTGTTCAAAGCGTTAACTATCGCACTATCCAGCGACATCTTCCGCACTTTGCTACTGAATCCTTCCGCGAAATCCTCACTCAGGCGCTAGCGTCTCAAGCCAGCATCGGTACAGGTAGCTTCATCTTGTACGACGTGACCACACTCTACTTTGAAACTGATACACCAGATGACCTGCGTAAATCAGGATTTTCTAAAGAACGCCGGGTTGAACCGCAGATCTTAGTAGGCCTGCTTACCGATGCTGCAGGCTTTCCTTTACACATTGGGGCTTACGAAGGCAACCAAGCCGAAACACAGACAATGCTGCCAATGATCCGGGCCTTTCAGGCCGCCTATAATATCGACCAGGTAACTGTCGTTGCTGACGCGGGCATGTTTTCTGCCGACAATAAGACCGCCCTTGTCGAAGCCGGGCTTGACTACATCCTGTCAACAAAAGTCCCCCGTATTCCCGAAGTCATTGCACAGTGGAGAATCGATCACCCCGACGAAGACTATGCACACGGGCAAATATGGTCCCAGCCTTCCTACACGCATGGGCGTAGCTCGAAGTTGAAAAAGCCAGACTCCGTGACGCATTTCCATTACTCGCACGACCGGGCCCGGCGTAGCCTACGAGGAATCGACGAGCAGTTAGCCAAGGCTGCCCGGGCCGTAGAAGGCAAAGTCGCCATCAAACGTAATCGCTACGTTGATCTGAAAGCTCCGAACAAGAAGGTCAACTACGAATTAGCAGCCAAACATAGGTCCCTAGCTGGGATTAAAGGCTACGAGACGACCCTGACATCACTGTGAGGCGTCCTGGGGGTGTGAGAGTGCACGAGCTAAATAGGAGATAATGGGGCCCATGGGCACTATGAGGTTTGATCAAGAGACCAAGGACCGTGCGCTGCGCTTGTACTACGAGGCGGTTGCCGAGGAGGGCGCGACGAAGATTGGGGCGCGCCGCAAGATCGGTGGGATGCTGGATATCAACCCGGCGACACTGAATAACTGGATCCTGAAAGCCGAGAAGGAAGCAGCGGCTTCCTCGCTTGCTGCCGAGCAGGACAAGGACGCCGAGATTGCCCGGTTGCGCAAGGAAGTCAAGCAGCTGACAGAGGCCAACGAGATCTTGAGGTTGGCCTCGGCTTTTTTCGCCCAGGCGGAGCTCGACCGCAAACAAAAATAGTCGTGGAGTTTCTCCATGCTCACCGGCACCTTTATTCCATCGAGCGGATGTGCCAGGTCCTCAACGAGCATCAGTACCAGATTTCTCCTGCTACCTATTACCGGTATCAGGCACGAAATTTCGGTCCTACCGATGCCGAGCTTGACGAAGCATACGAGGCAAACCGGCTCTACGACCTGTGGGTTGCTAATCGGCGGGTCTACGGGCGTCGCAAGCTGTGGAAGGCAGCCAAGCGGGCTGGATGGGACATTGGTCGGGAGAAAGTCAATCGCTTGATGACCCTGTTGGGCATTAGTGGTGTGCTGCGGCGTAAATCCACGCGCACGACAGTGGCCAACCCGAACAATCCCCGGTTTGCCGATCACTGCAAACGAGCCTGGGAAAGCGTAGAACGCCCGGATCAGTGGTGGGTGGCAGATTTTACCTATGTCTACACCAAGCAGGGCTTTTGCTACGTTGCGTTTGTCACCGACGTGTATTCGCGCAGGATACTGGGCTATAGCGTTGCCGAGTCAAAGACCACTGAGTTTATCCTCAGCGCGCTGCGCCAAGCTATTAGCCTTCGCAGCCGCGAAGACCCAAACTTTAGCCCGGTAGGAGTCATCCATCATTCGGATGCAGGCTCGCAGTACACCAGTGCCGAGCTGCGCGGGCTCATAGCCCGGGAAGGAATGACTGGTTCTATCGGAACTGTCGGCGATGCCTACGACAACGGGCTTATGGAGTCCACCATTGGCCTGTATAAGAGTGAGGAGATTGATTTCGAAGGCCGTAAGTGGAGCAACTGGCAGGAAGTCGAAGCAGCCACCGCGAGCTGGGTGAGTTGGTACAACACCGACCGACTACACGGATCCATTGACTACATTCCACCAAAGGAACACGAAATGTGGTACCGTCTCACCAATCCCAACAGGGAGCAATCAGAAGCCCAAGCGGCTTAAACACCCACTCTCACAATCCCGGGGCGAGTCACTGCCACCACAACAGGTGCTGGCGACATACAGACACCTGCTCAACATTGAAAAATCATTCCGTATGTCGAAATCTGACCTCAAAGCCCGCCCAGTCTATGCGAGAACACAAGACTCGATCAACGCCCACCTCAATATCGTCATGGCTGCACTAGCGATAAGCAAAATGATCGAAACAGCAACCGGCAAAAGCATCAAGCGTGTCGTGAGAACCCTCAAAAAGCACCGAACAATCGAATTGACCCTCAACGGCACCACCATTCACGCCGCCACACCACTGCCACCGGAAACCCAACAACTCGTCGACGCAATCATTGAACCCCGAATTCCGCACTAAAATGTCGTAACTCGGGTGCCGCCGATGCCACCGTGACAGGACCGGCACTGGCCATCGCAGCAGCTGCCGTGGCGTTATTCGGTGCCATTTTGCTGGCGATGCGCCCCGGCCAAGACTCTGCGCGTTCAACGCGCTATGAGACCAAAGCTGTGCGCGCCGATAAACTTCAGCAGGAGCTGCGTGAAAGCCCCAACTCCGGCCGCGTGCTCTGGGACGCCCTCGACGAGGACATCGACCCCACCGACCCCCGCGCCTAGCCTGCCGATACCCCGTCCCTCACCGTCTGCCGCCCGCTCACTCTTGCTTCGTGTAGGTGTGCTCGCACCTGTAGCCCCTTCCGCGCGTTTTTGGTCGTCGCGGTTGGGGCTGTGTGCTTTCCGATGCCGCCAGCTTCCTGCCGCCCGCCGGTGCCTGCCATCTGGCAAGAGGACGCATACCTTCCGGCTGGTCCGCTTGCTGGCCTCTAGCTGGTCTGCTGGCGGCTAGCTTTCCGGTGGCGGTGTTGCCTGGTGGTGGGCTTCCGGTGGCGGTGTTGCCTGGTGATGGGCTTCCGGTGGCGGTGGTGCCTGGTGTTGGGCTTGCGGTGGTGGTGTTGCTTGGTGATGGGCTTGCGGTGGGGAGTCGGTGGGTGTGGCTGATGGCGGTGCCGCTATGGGTCGGGTTTGTGTTGGTGGGGCGCCACCGGGTGCTTGCCATCCGACCCCGGTACCCATTCGTACTATCCGGCCTCGGGTTATCGGGATGCCATCTGGTGGGTGGTCCTCATTAGCACCGTTATGATGCGGACACAACGGGGTCAGATTCGACATATTGGTTTGACCACCTTGGTTCCAGGGGTGGATGTGGTGGATCTGGCACTTATCAAACGGCAAGTGACAGCCCACCCAGGAGCATTCTGCACCCTCGGCGAGTAGCAAGAGGCGTTGCTTAGAGTTAGCGGTACGCGAGTAGCGGTACAAGTCCAATGGGCCGTGTTCGCGGGAGAGGGCTGCGATAAACCCATAGTCCAGACACAGGCGTTCCAGGAGGTCTTTGCCGGTGAGGATGGCGCCGTTGGAGGCGCGGACGCGGATATCGGCATCGGTGGGATAGCGGCCGGGGTTGTGCATCCGGTCGACGAACTCACAAATCTGATCAATGTAGATGGGAATGATCGGGATGTAGCGTTGTTTGCCAGCCCCTGTGCCCCTAAAGGCTGCCAGGAAGCTTTCTACTTGGTCTTGCGGGTCTACCACAGCGTGGACATCCATAATGTCGACAGATTTGCCTGTGGCTTTGAGCGTGGCTAGCCCATTGGCGTGGTGGGTGAGTTTTACGCCTTCTTTAACCTCGCGCGGCTTGGCTAGTTTCTTTAGCTGTTCCCGGGCAACGGCCTCGATTTGTGCGGCAGGCGTCTTGCAGAGTTTGACGCGTAGTTTCCATTTGGCGAGCTTGTCGGCAACTCGCCTGGTTTTGGACTCGATGAAGTCTAAGGCTTCAGCAGAATGCCCTTGGGTGCGGGCAGCGGTTAGGGCTTTGTATTGCAAGCCGGTAAATGAGGTCTGTCCGTAGTAGGTGTTATACAGCGTGACGTACTTGCGTGCGACAAACGGGCACAGCCCGTTTGCCGTGAGGTCTTCGACGCTGTGGCCGGCGAAACCAGCTAGTGCGTCGATGACGGGGCCTTGGCCCGCAAGTAGTGTCTCGAAGTTCATGCCACCGAGAATAAACACTCTCGCGAGACGTTCGCAAGGGTTATCGGAAAATTGTCCACTCGAGTGTGCAATGAGGGTAAACTTTGGGACGATTTACCGATGGTAATGGGGGCACCCACACGGGGGTAGCGCAACCCAGACGGGGTAGCGCGGTTGCGGCGCACAATCCGGATTTCGGTCGGGATGTCGGCGCCGGGTCGTGGAGTCAGGTCACGCGTAGGCGCCAGCCGGTAGCGATGGCAGTCGGGGTGTTGGCGGCAGGTCTCGGAGACAGGTCACGTGTAGGGCCGGGGGTGGGATATGCCGGTTCGGTTGCAGGCGGCGGGAGGTGCGCCGGGTGCGGGCGCTGGGTGAGGGGAGGGGGCATCGGCAAGCTTGGGCAGCGTGGATGGGGGAGAATAGGGGGAAGAATTTCGCGGGCAATGGCGTGGACCACTACGCTGTGGGAAACAGTGGCGCGGACAGTTGGCGCAGGGAGACAGTGATGAACACGCAGCCTCGGGCACCCCGGTCAATCCTGGTAGACAGGATTGTTGCTGGCGTGCGTGAGGACGTCGCGGCGCGGGAGGCACTGGTCAGCTTCGCGGACATCAAGGCGCGTTCGCGCTCCTCCCCGCCACCCCGTGACGCGCTGGCGGCCTTGCTGGCCCCGGGGTGCTCGGTTATTGCGGAGCTCAAGCGGGCAGTGCCGTACCGTGGGGAAATTACCGGTTGGGGCTCCCCGCAGGAGTGGGGGAGGTTTGCCCAGCAGCTAGAAGATGTGGGTGTGGGGTTGTTGGCAGTGCAGACTCAGCCGCGGCGGTTTCGGGGCTCAATGGTGGACATGGCGGTGGCACGGGCGGCGACGAATCTGCCCATGATGTGCCGGGACATCATTGTGGACCCCTATCAGATTCACGAGGCCCGCTGCTACGGCGCCGATATCGTCCCCCTGCAAGTCGAGCTATTGGACCATGCGCGGCTGGTTTCGCTGCTGGATAGGATTGAGTCGCTGGGAATGACTGCGCTGTTGGAGGTGCGTACCCCGAAGGAGGCGGACCGGGCGCTAGGAGCGGGGGCGTCGGTGATTGGGATTAACGCGTGGTCTTTGGCTTCGGATGAGTTGTATCGGCATGTGTTTGGTCGTATTGTGCCGGGGTTGCCGGAGACGTGCGTGCGCATAGCTGCCGGTGGGGTGGAGAGTTCCCGCAATGTTTTTGATTATGCCTCGCAGGGGGCGGATGCTGTGCTGGTGGGCGAGTCTATTTTGACCGCCACGGATCCTTTGGGTTCGGCGCGTCGGTTGGTCGCCACGGGGAGGCATCCGTCGTGCCCGTCACGTAAGCAGGGGTAAATCCTGCGCGCGAGGCGCGTCTTTGGCAGACTCAAGGGGTGCAGATTTATCACCTGGCTAATATCCCTTCCCCGCCGCAGGGCGTGTGGCATCTTGGTCCCGTGCCTATTCGGGCGTATGCGCTGTGCATTGTTGTGGGCATTATCTTTGCGCTGTGGCTGACGTTGCGGCGTTATCGCGCGATGGGCGGCAACCCGGACACGGTGTGGGATGCTGCGATTGTGATTATCCCTGCGGGGATTATTGGCGGGCGGGCCTACCATGTGCTCACAGACTATGACAAGTACTTTTGCGCCGAGTGTCATCCGGTGGATGTGTTCAAGGTGAGTAATGGTGGGCTGGGCATTTGGGGCGCGGTTGCGCTGGGATTGTTGGCCATGTGGGTGTTGTTCAGGATTAAGGGCGTGCCGCTGGGCCCGTTTGCCGATGCCGTCGCGCCCGGCCTGGTGGCCGCGCAGGCGATTGGCCGCCTGGGCAACTGGTTTAACCAGGAGCTTTATGGCCGCGAGACCACGGTGCCGTGGGCCTTGGACATCTATTATCGTGTGGATGAGGCCGGCCGATTTGCTCCCATGACGGGGCGGTCCACGGGGGAGGTTGTTGCCAGCGTGCACCCCACGTTCTTGTATGAGCTGCTGTGGAACCTGGCGGTGTGTGGGTTCCTCTTGTGGGCGCATAAGCGGTGGTCGTTGGGTCATGGCCGGGTTTTTGCCCTGTACGTGGTGGCGTATACGGCGGGGCGTTTTGTGGTGGAGAATCTGCGTGCCGATGAGGCCACGATGGTCTTCGACATGCGCATTAACGTCCTGGTAGCGGTGGTGTTGTGTGCGGTGGCGTTGGTGGTGTTCTTCCGGTTGCCGCGCGGCCAGGAGTCTCCGGCTGAGGTTGACCCGAAGTTTGCCGCCCGGGCGGGTGCTTAGCTTGCCGATGCCCCGTTAACCTTTCCGGTTTCCTGTGCTTCGGGGGACCGGTTCTTTTTGTTTGTGCCCGATGTAGCTGGCGGGGCGTTGGGCGGTGTGGGCCACAGTTTGAGCCGCAATGGTGGCCGGAGGGGTAAAAGACGAGTAGTTTGGAATCCGGTAAGTCCTCGAAGAAAGTAGAAGGTCGGATAGACGATGCTGGACAGAAGAACGAAGATTGTGTGCACCCTGGGCCCGGCGGTGGCTAGCCAGGAGGGCATCTTGCGCTTGGTGCAAGACGGCATGGATGTGGCGCGTTTGAATATGTCGCACGGCGACCACGTGGACCACGAGCGCAACTATGCCTGGGTGCGCGAGGCAACTGATGCAACTGGCCGCGCCGTGGGCGTTTTGGCTGACTTGCAGGGGCCGAAGATTCGTTTGGGGCGCTTTATTAATACGCAGGAGTTCTGGGCGGAAGGCGAGATTGTGCGCATTACCGTCGAGGACGTCGAGGGCACCCATGACCGGGTTTCTACTACCTATAAGAACCTCGCCCAGGATGCTAAGCCGGGAGATCGCCTTCTCATCGACGATGGCAAGGTGGCCGTGGTGTGCAAGGAAGTAGACGGCCCTGATGTGGTCTGTGAGGTCGTTGAAGGCGGCCCGGTGTCCAATAACAAGGGCGTTTCTTTGCCGGGGATGGATATTTCGGTCCCGGCGCTATCGGATAAGGACATCGCGGATTTGCGCTTTGCGCTCAAGCTGGGCGTGGACATGGTGGCGCTGTCCTTCGTGCGTTCCCCCGCGGATGTGGATTTGGTGCACGCCATTATGGATGAGGAAGGCCGCCGCGTTCCGGTTATTGCGAAGCTGGAAAAGCCTGAGGCTGTAGACGCGCTGGAGTCGATTGTGTTGGCTTTCGATGCCATTATGATCGCCCGCGGCGACTTGGGTGTTGAGGTGCCGCTGGAGCAGGTGCCGCTGTTCCAGAAGCGCGCTATTCAGATTGCGCGTGAAAACGCCAAGCCGGTGATTGTGGCCACCCAGATGTTGGACTCCATGATCACTAACTTGCGTCCGACTCGTGCGGAGGCATCCGATGTGGCCAATGCCGTGGTTGACGGCGCGGACGCAGTCATGCTGTCTGGGGAGACTTCCGTGGGCATTGACCCGCACAACGTGGTACGAACCATGGCCCGTATTGTGCGCAGCGCTGAATCCGGCGGACAGGTCCCGCCCTTGTCGCACGTGCCGCGCACCAAGCGCGGTGTGGTGTCGTATTCCGCGCGCGATATTGCCGAGCGCCTCAATGCCAAGGCCATCGTGGCGTTTACGTCTTCTGGCGATACCGCCAAGCGCGTCGCACGCCTGCACTCGCGCCTGCCGCTGCTGGCGTTTACGCCTTTCCCTGCAGTGCGTTCTCAGTTGGCGCTGACCTGGGGCGCGCAGACCTTCTTGAGCCCGGATGTTGATTCCACGGATGATATGATCCGGGCCGTGGACGAGGCCCTGCTGAGCATGGAGGAATACGACGAGGGCGACTTGATTGTCCTCATCGCCGGTACTCCGCCGGGAATCTCCGGCAACACGAACATGGTGCAGGTTCATACCCTGGGCCAGACGCAGCGCCCTAGCGCCTAGCGGCCCGCCAGGTGGGCGGACGCAGGCCCGCCCGGCGGGCGAGCGGATCCGCCTATTTGGCAGCGCCAGCGGGGAGAGGCGCCAGTTAACCGGGCGCCGTTCGGGCGCCGCAGCACCTCCTGGCTAGCCGCCGGTGGGCGCTAGCGGGTGGAGCTTGCGCCCGCGATGGGGGCGGGTTCTATCTTCCAGACGTCGCGGGCGTAGTCAGCGATGGTGCGATCGGAAGAAAAGCGCCCGGAGTAGCAGATATTGAGCCACGCCTTGCGCGCCCAGCCGCGGGGGTCGTCCACGTAGTCCTGCGCCATGCGGTCGCGCGCTTCGCGGTAGGCGGCGAAATCACCCAGGACGTAGTACTGGTCTTGGGCGTGTTCGCCCTGGCCGTCTAGCAAGCTGGAGCGCACATCCCCGAAGATGCCAGTGTTTTCGTGCCCCAGCAACCCGCTGGTGAGGGCATCGAGGACGCGCGCTAAACCAGGCACGGTGTCATAGAGGTGGCCGGGGTTGTAGTCGGCGCGCAACTGGGGCAGCTGCTCTACGCGGGCGCCGAAGATATAGGCGTTGTCCTCGCCAACGGCATCGACAATCTCTACGTTGGCGCCATCCATGGTTCCCAGGGTCAGCGCGCCGTTCATCATGAATTTCATGTTGGACGTGCCGGAGGCCTCCTTGCCCGCGACAGAGATCTGCTCGGAGACGTCAGCGGCGGGAATAATGCGCTCCGCAGGGGAGACATTGTAGTTTTCCACAAAGACCACCCGGATGATGTCCTTGGTGGCGGGGTCATTGTTCACCAGTTCGGCGATGGTGTTGATGAGCTTGATTATCTCCTTAGCGCGCACATAACCCGGCGCCGCCTTCGCGCCAAAGATGAAGGTGCGGGCCGGCACCTCCTCGCCATCTTCTTTAATGCGGAAGTACAGATCCAGGATGTAGAGGGCATTGAGCAATTGCCGCTTGTACTCGTGCAGGCGCTTGATTTGCACGTCGAAGATGGAATCAGGATTGACCTCAGCGCCCTGGTAGTCCTTAATCCAGGCGGCAAAGTCCTGCTTGTTGCGGTGCTTGAGCGCCATCAGGTCATCGAGCACCTGCTCATCGTCTGCCAAGTGCGCCAGCTCGCTTAAAGAGGTCAGGTCGGTGACCCACTCATCGGAGCCGGAAAGCTGTGTCAGCAGCTGCGCCAGGCGGGGGTTGCACATCTTCAACCAGCGCCGCGGCGTGACACCGTTGGTCTTGTTGTTGAACTTCTCCGGCCAGAGTTCATGCCACTGGGAGAGGGTTTCCGCCTTGATAATCTCCGTGTGCAGCGCCGCCACGCCATTGATGGAGTATGCCGCATAGCAGGCAATCCACGCCATGTGTACCTGCCCGCCGGAGACCGGTGCCATGTAGTCAATCCGGCCCTGGTCCAGTCCACGTTCGGCCATCTCCAGGCGGAAACGCCGGTCGATTTCTTCCACAATCTCCCAAATACGCCAGAAGAGCTTCTGGAAAATGGAAACCTCCCAGCTTTCCAGGGCCTCGGCAAGCACGGTGTGGTTGGTGTAGGCAAAGGTCTCCCGCACCACTGCCCAGGAGTCCTCCCAGCCCAGTCCGTGGACGTCCATGAGCAAGCGCATGAGCTCCGGGATGGCCAGCACCGGGTGGGTGTCATTGAGCTGAATGGAGTTATAGGCGGCAAAGCCGCGCAGATCCTTGCCGTGGTGGGCCAGATAGTTGTCGATCATCTGCTGCAGGGAGGCGGACACGAAGAAGTATTGCTGGCGCACGCGCAACACTTTGCCCTCATAGGTGGTGTCGTTCGGGTAGAGCACGCGGCAGATGTCCATGACTCGCTCGCGCTCGACGATGGCGTCGGTGAAGCGTTGCGAGTTGAAGGCATCATAATCAAACTCCTCGATGGGCTCCGACTTCCACAGGCGCAGCGTGCCCACGTTATCGGTGCCATAGCCAGTAATTGGCATATCGTAGGGGATAGCCCGGACATCCAGGTCATCGAAGTGTACCCGGCGCTGGTCCGTGGCGCGGCGGATGACAAAGTCATAGCCGTTTTCCATCCAGGAGTCCGGTTCTTCCTTTTGGTGGCCGTTGTCGAAGGACTGGCGGAAGAGTCCATAGCGGTAGAGCAGGCCGTAGCCGGTGACAGGGTAGTCCTGGGTCACGGCCGAATCCAGGAAGCACGCCGCTAGGCGGCCCAGGCCGCCATTGCCCAGTGCGGCGTCGTGTTCGGCTTCGAGGACATCGGCCAGCTCGCGGCCACCGGCGCGGGCACCCGCAACGGCATCATCAACCAGGTCCAAGTTGGTTAGGTTATTGAGCAGCGCGCGGCCTTGGAGGAACTCGGCGGAAAAATAGTGCTGCTGCCGGGTGGCGGCGTAGGTGCGGCGAGTAGCCTCCCAGCGCTCGGCGATGGTGTCCACCACGGTGGCAGCCAGGCCGGACCAGAACTTGCGATTGCTGGCTGCCTGAGGGCCAACGCCACTAGCGGCGCGGACGTGGCCGGGGATGGCGGCGCTAAACGCCGAATGCGATGTAGGCGTTGTTGTAGGCGTTGTTCCAGCAGAGGCTGGGCGGGAAGAAGCTGCAGATGACATTGAATCCTCACGGTCGGTGTAACACAGTCACTCCACAGCTTAATGTGCACCCGCGCTGCTTAGGGGGTGCGGGGCTGGGTTGCGTGCAAAAAGCTCAGCGTCGCTGCGGCCGCGGCCCGCGTGCTGGCGGCCACCGTGGGTGCGTAGTCCGGTAGGAAGTCAGCCTGGTGGTTAACCGGTGGATTATCCAGGCGGTGTTCCGGGGTAGAGCCCACCAACCAAAAGTAATAGGGCACGCCCCACGCCTGAGGCAGGTAGCAAAAGTCCTCGGATGCGGTAGCGGGTACGGCAGGAACGCAGTCTGTCCCAAAGACTTCTACAAAGACGGGGGCCAGCCTGGCGTGGGCTTGCGGGTCATTGTCGGTGACCTCGCCGTGGGCAAAGTACTCAAAGGTGGGCTCGCCAGGGCTTGCCGATGCCGCGCATTCCGCCCGCACCATCCGTTCCAGGCTGGCATACACCCTCTGGGCCAAGGCCGGGTCATAGTAGCGGGTATTGAGCACCAGCTCTGCGGAATCGGGGATGATGTTGTTTTTGTCCCCCGCGTGTAGTTCGCCTACGGAGATGACAAAGAAGTCGCTCGGGGCTACCTCCCGGCCCACGATCGCCTGCAGGCGCACCACTACCATGGCGGCAATGAAGGTCGGGTCGATCGAATTATGCGGCATGGACGCGTGCGCGGAGCGCCCCGGGATTCGGATGCGCAGCGAATCGCAACCAGCCAGGATCGGGCCCGGGGCAATCTGGACCTGCCCAGCAGGTCCAGGCATGACGTGTTGGCCCAAGCAGACGTCGGGGCGGGGAACGCGGTCAACGAGGGAATCGGCAAGCATGGTTTTGGCACCATCGGAGGTCTCTTCCGCAGGCTGGAATAGCGCCAGGAAGGTGCCGGACCAGTGCTCGCGGGCGGCATCGAGAAGTGCACATGCTCCCAGCAAAGCGGTGGTGTGCATGTCATGGCCGCAGGCGTGCATGCACCCATTTGTGGCCGCAAAGTCTACGCCGGTGTCCTCGCGCACGGGCAACGCGTCGAAGTCGGCGCGGGTGAGCACCGTGGGGCCGGGGCCGTTGCGGAAGATTGCCACCAGTCCCGTGCCACCGATGGGGGAGACCACTTCGCAATCCATGCCTTCTAGCTGTTCGCGGATGCGCCTGGCAGTGCGCTGCTCCTGGTGGGAGAGCTCTGGGTGCTGGTGGAGGTCCTGGTAGAAGGCTTCCTGCCAGGATAAATCCGCCGTGGTGGAGTCCAGAATCTGGGCGATGTTTGCCGCAGAAAGTGGAGCAGAAAGGGGCGAGACGTGTGACATGTCTATCAACTCTAGACCCTCCGCGAGGACCATTAGGTAAGGTAAGCCTCATGCCAATTATTCAGTTTTGTGTTCTGGCGCCAGATGAGCAGGCCAGCCGCGTACAAGAGGTCTTTAGTACTGCCGTTAATAAGCTGGTGGACTCCGGCCAGTTGGGCAGTGCCCGCGTGGAGCTGGAGGCCAATCCCGCTTTGCCGGACGGTGTGGACGAGCAGCTGCGCCAGGTCTATCGCGATGAACACGAAGACCGCGACTTGGAGTTCGCCTCTGTCTACCGTTATGACATCTCTGTCGCTGGTGTCCAGGGCTCGGTCAACCAGCTCGCCATGGTGCTCTCGCGATTGTTGACCCCACACGCGGCGCTACCCAAGGATCACGTTTTGTTAGAGGATGAACGCGCCCACGAACGGCCCGCTATTTACCCGTGGACGCTTGATATTGTGCGATAACCGCTGCCGCTGCCGCGCGTAGTTGCTCCGGTAGGGGGCCGTGGCCGGACAGCTCCACGGCGGCTACGGCGTTGAGTTCCTCCGGGGCAGTGATCTCTCCGGCGATAAGTGCCAGGGGAACCTGGTGCTCGGCGGCTAGCTGAGCAAGCGTGCCCACCACCTTGCCGGTGAGCGATTGCTGGTCAAAGCGGCCCTCGCCGGTAATGAGCAGGTCTGCCTCGGCCAGGCGAGCGGGCAGCCCCAATGCCTGGGCGACGACCTGCGCGCCGGGTAGCACTCGTAGGTGGTCCTCATTGCCCCACAGTAAGCGCGAGAGCCAGGCCAGTCCCACCGGGATGCACCCGGCGGCGCCAAAGGAGGGGGTATCGGCAGAAATTCCCGTGCGTTGGCACAGATGTAGCATGGCGCCTGTGAGTAGCGCCAAGTCTTCGCGCGTGCAGCCCTTTTGTGGCCCGTACATCACGGCGGCTTCGGCAGGGGTGGCGCGAGTATCTGCTAGCAGCGTGTAATCCAGCGCAGCGGCCTTCATGTTGAGTTGCGCGGTGTCAAAGGTCTCGAGGCGCACCAGTGCGGCCCCGCCTTGGGGTAGGGCTAAGCCAGTTGCGTCATGCCCCGGCGCGCCCAGGGCGGTCAGGATGCCGGAGCCGCCGTCGATGGTGGCAGATCCGCCCAGGCCCAGGATGATGTGGGTTGCGCCTTTGGCTTCGGCATCGGCAATAAGTACACCTGTGCCGTAGCTATCTGCCTGCCGGGGGTTGAGCCGGTCTGCCACCGCGGGCAGGCCGGTGGCTGCGGCAACGTCAATGTAGGCGGTGTTGGCGGTGGTGTTGAGGTAGTAGGTGGCTTCGCTGAGCCTGCCGATGGCGTCGGTGACCGGCAGGGTAACGGCGAGGACCTCGGCGCCTGCCGCGGCGGCGGCATCGGCAAGCATTTGCGCTGTGCCTTCCCCGCCGTCGGCCATGGGGAGGGTGACCACGGTGGCATCGGGAAGACTGGCGCGCACTCCGGAGGCGATGCTGGCGGCGGCTTGCTGGGCGGTGGCGGTGCCTTTGAAGGAATCGGGGGCGACAAGAACGAGCATGGCTGACAGTATATGGACACCTTGGTTTCAAACGCCCTGCGGCATGCTCTTCTGGCTTCCCTGTTTTGCGGTGCGCGGGGTGCCGAAAAACCATGATTACCGATAGGGGTATAGAAATTCTGATAGAAATTTTTAGCCGTAATTTGCGCAGGTAGGAGCGCATTTTTTGGCGCTGGGTCGCCGGGGCTGGCTTGCAATTTTCGACATTTGCGGGGAAACTATCGGACGTTAGGAAATTGAACGGGCTCGCTGCGGGCCACCCCGGCGCGCGAACTAGCCCCTGAGGCAAGGAGACACACATGTCTGATTCGGTAGACACCCAAATTTCCAACTATTACGACAAGCTGCTCAAGCGCAACGCGGGCGAGCCAGAGTTCCACCAGGCGGTCTCTGAGGTACTGGAATCGCTCAAGATTGTGCTGGAGAAGGACAGCCACTATGCCGACGATGGTTTGATTGAGCGCCTGTGTGAGCCAGAGCGCCAGCTGATCTTCCGCGTGCCGTGGATCGATGACCAGGGTCAGGTGCAGGTAAACCGCGGCTTCCGCGTGCAGTTCAACTCCGCGCTGGGCCCCTACAAGGGCGGGCTGCGCTTCCACCCTTCGGTCAACCTGGGCATCATCAAGTTCCTGGGCTTTGAGCAAATCTTTAAGAACTCCTTGACCGGTTTGCCCATTGGCGGCGGCAAGGGTGGGTCTGACTTTGACCCCAAGGGCAAGTCCGACCGCGAAATCATGCGCTTTTGCCAGTCTTTTATGACGGAGCTGCACCGCCACATCGGCGAATACCGCGACGTCCCCGCCGGTGACATTGGCGTAGGCGGCCGCGAGATCGGCTTCCTCTTTGGCCAGTACCGCCGCCTGTCCAACCAGCATGAGTCCGGTGTATTGACCGGCAAGGGCTTGGCGTGGGGTGGCTCCCTGGTGCGCACCGAGGCTACCGGCTACGGCTTGGTGTACCTGACCCAGGAAATGATGCAGACTCACGGTGAGTCTTTCGACGGCGCCAAGGTCATTGTCTCCGGCTCCGGCAACGTGGCCATTTACGCGGCGCAAAAAGTTCAACAACTCGGCGGAACCGTGGTGGCCATGTCGGACTCTTCCGGCTACATCACCTGCCCGAATGGTGTAGACATTGACCTGATCAAGGATGTCAAGGAAGTGCGCCGTGAGCGGATTTCTGCCTACGCTGCCGAGGCTGGCAGCGGAGTGGAATACCACGCGGGTGGAAACATCTGGGAGGTTGCCGCTGACGTGGCCCTGCCGTGTGCCACCCAAAATGAGCTCGACGGCGATGATGCCAAGCTCCTGGCGGACAATGGCGTGCGCTACGTCGCCGAAGGTGCCAACATGCCGTGCACCCCGGAAGCGGTGCACTACTTCCAGTCTGCCGATGTCAACTTCGCGCCGGGTAAGGCTGCCAACGCCGGTGGTGTGGCCACCTCAGCGCTGGAAATGCAGCAAAACGCCACCCGCGATAGCTGGTCCTTCGAGTACACCGACGAGCGTTTGCGCCAGATCATGACCAACATCTTCAAGAATGTCGATAAGACTGCCAAGCAGTACGACCGCGAGGGTGACTACGTCATTGGTGCGAACATCGCGGGCTTTAAGAAGGTTGCGGACGCAATGCTGGCCCAGGGGATTATCTAGGGTGCGCTAAATCTGGTCCGCTTCGTAGCGTGGGAGACCGCGCGCGGGGCGGGTGCGCAGTACGCTTGCAGTCTATGTACCGAGTGTTCGAGACCCTTGATGAGCTAGTGCAAATCCTGGAGCAAGCCTACGGCGTGCCCATGACGTCCAACTGCGTAGTGCCCCGCAATGACATGCTGGGGCTGCTCGATGAGCTGCGCAATGCGCTACCCGTCGAATTGGATGATGCCCAAGATGTCCTCGACAAGCAAGACTCCATCCTGCATGGCGCCCAGGACCGCGCCGACCAAATGGTGGCGGAGGCCGATGAACAGGCCCGCACCACCATCGCGCGCGCGGAGGAGGACTCCCACGCCATGGTCAATGATGCCCAACACCGTGCGACCACCATGGTGGCCCAGGCGGAAGACAAGGCAGCGCGCACCGTGGACCAAGCCCAAGCGGAGTATGAGCGCCTGGTGGACTCCGGTAACCAGGCTTACGATCGCTCGGTAGAAGAGGGCCGCCAGGAGCAAGCCCGCCTGGTTTCCGAGTCTGAGGTGGTGCGCCGCGCCGAAGACGAGGCCCACCGCGTGGTGGAGGCCGCCCACACCGAATCCGCTCGCCTGCGCCGTGAATGCGACGAGTTTGTCGACGCCAAGCTGGGGCAGTTCGAAGAATCACTCACGGGTATTTTACGCACCATCGGCAATGACCGGCAGGCATTGCGGCACGGGGCGGGGGCATCGGGAAGAAATGCCTACGAGTCGCGCTACGACGGCGGCTATGAGCAAGGCGGATACTCCCGCTCCTAGCGGCAGGAGGTGGCGCCGTGGTGCCTGCGCGGGGTAACTTCTTAACCATGACATCACCATTTGTATTCAACGTTGCGCAACTGTTGCGCAGCCACGGTGAAGACGCCCTGCCGCAACAGGTGACCCAAACCGGGCCGGCCCCGCAGCGCATAGGCGTAGAAATGATTGCTATTCCTGAAGGCGGCGAGGTGGAAGTCGACGCCACCCTAACCCCACTGGGCGGGGCCATTTTGGTCGACGCCGATATCCGCGCCACCCTTCACGGCGAGTGCGTGCGCTGCTTAGCCCCCCTCCACCCACCGCTAGATTTACACGTATCCCAGGTCTTTGCCGCAGACGCGGACTTTATTAGCGGTGACCCGCTGGAGGATGAAGACACCGGCTCAGGCGATGAGGTCCCGCAGATTGACCACGATGAGCTGGACTTGCTGCAGACCGTTATTGATGAGGCTGGACTGAACCTGCCGTTTAACCCCACGTGCGAGGGCGGCTGCGACTACATTGCCGCAGAGGGCGTGACCACCGGGGTCTCCGGGGAAGAGCCGGCCTCAACCGATCTGCGCTGGGCAGGACTGGAGAAGTTCCTATGAGTAAAAAGGCCACTGTAAGCGGTGAAGAATACATGGAGTCCGTCCTGGCCACGCTGGACTTAAACAAGCTCCAACAAGCCCTGGGCACGCGGATTCCCTACGAGCTGCTGCGCTTAGCGCTCACGCACCGCTCCTTTGCTAATGAGAATGGGTTTTTGCCCAACAATGAGCGCCTGGAGTTCTTAGGCGACGCCGTTCTGGGGTTGTCGGTCGCCTCCCAGCTCTATGATCAGTACCCCTCGCGCCCGGAGTCGGACATTTCGAAGATGCGCGCCTCCATGGTCTCGCGCTATGGGCTGGCAGACGTGGCCCGCGAAATTGGCCTGGGCCCGTTTATCCTGCTGGGCAGGGGGGAGGTCCTCAACGGCGGTAGTGACAAAGACTCGATTCTGGCGGATACCACGGAGGCTCTCTTCGGTGCCATCTACATCGCCCATGGTTTTGAGACTGCCCGGGAGGTGATTTTGCGTCTGTTTAAAGAAAAGATTGATAATGCCACCTCCGCCGGCCGCCACCTGGACTGGAAGACAACCCTGCAGGAGTTGTGTGCCCAGCACAAATTGCGCTTGCCGGTCTATGAGTTCACCTCCACCGGCCCGGAGCACGAGCAGGTGTTTACCGTCCACGCCTATGTCAATGGCACGCTCCTGGGCACCGGCGTGGGTACGAAGAAGAAGCTCGCGGAGGCAGAGGCCGCCCAGCAGGCGTGTGAGGCCTTGCGCCAAAACCCGCGCCTGGGGTCCCAGTTGGCTCAGGGCGGTGCGCCCGAAGGTAGCGCATAAGCTCGTGCCGGAGCTACCCGAAGTCGAATCAGTGCGCAGGGGTTTGCAGACCTACCTGCCAGGGCGCACTTTTGACCGTGTTGAGGTGCTGCACCCGCGGGCTGTTCGGGGCCAGGACGCGCCCATGGCAGGCCTGTTGGAAGGGCGCACGGTAGAAGGCATCGGGCGTCGCGGCAAATTCCTGTGGTGTGAGTTTGCTGGCGAGGACTCAGTGGATCCCCACCGCGACGTCTTGCACATTCACCTGGGCATGTCTGGGCAGCTGCGGGTCGGCACGCAGGATTCCCGGCACGTGCGCATCCGGGCAATATTGGACGATGGCACCCAACTGAGCTTCGTTGACCAGCGCACGTTCGGGTACTGGCGCCTGGGGCCGTGGGCAGACATTTCCCACATTGCCCCAGACCCGCTAGAGGAGCAGTTTTCTGCCGATGCCGCCGCCACCGCCCTGCGCTCTACCCGCAGGGTGGTCAAGGCTGTGTTGTTGGACCAGGCGGTGTTAAGCGGTGTGGGGAACATTTATGCCGATGAGTCGCTGTGGCTGGCGCAGATTCACCCGCAGACGCGTGCCTGCGAGCTGAGCCAGGTCCAAGCGCTGAGGCTGGTGGCTGCGGTACAAGATGTGATGCGCCGCGCGCTGGACGCCGGCGGGACCAGCTTTGATGCCCTCTACGTCAACGTCAACGGCGAATCGGGATATTTTGCGCGTTCCCTGCAGGCCTACGGCCGAACTGGCCAGCCGTGCGAGCGCTGTGGAAGTGAGATAATCCGCGCGGTAGTCGCCGGGCGCGGCACGCATTGGTGCCCGTCCTGCCAAACGCTGCCAGGCGCCCCGTAGCGGGGGCAATAGTATCCGCATTAAATAGGTAGATCCTAAACCTGACGGTTATGGTATTGCGCATGCAAGATCTTTTCAGTTCCGTCATTGGGACGATCAACTCGTCACTCTGGACGTATATTCTACCCTGGCTGCTTATCGCCGCCGGGGTGTATTTTGGTGCCCGCACCGCCGTGGTGCAACTGCGGATGATCCCGGACATGTTCCGTTCAGTGGTTGAGCGCCCCAAGGGGGTAGGCGCGGACCAAGACGCCGACTACGGGGGAATCTCTGCCTTCAAGGCCTTCACCATCTCTGCGGCCTCCCGTGTGGGTACCGGCAATGTCGCGGGTGTGGCCGTGGCCATTTCTGTCGGCGGTCCGGGCGCGGTGTTTTGGATGTGGATCATCGCGCTGCTAGGCGGGGCAACCTCCTTTGTAGAGTCCACCCTGGCGCAGCTGTGGAAAGTCCGTGATGGAGATGCCTACCGCGGTGGCCCGGCCTACTACATGAACCGCGGCCTGGGCTGGAAGAAGATGGCCGTCGTCTTCTCCATCGCCATTGCGATCACCTTCGGCTGGTTCTACAACGCCTTCCAAACCAACGCCATCATTGACTCTTTGGCCACGTCCTTCGATAATGACTCCTTTGGATTTAAGGCCACGGTGGGAGCGATCATCGCGGCCATTACGGCAATCATCATCATTGGGGGTGTGCAGCGTATTGCTAACATCACCCAGGTCGTGGTGCCGTTTATGGCGTCTGCCTACTTGATTGTGGGCCTGATCGTGGTGGTACTCAACTTCGGCGAAGTCCCGGGCATGATCCGCGACATCGTCGGCGCAGCTTTCGGCCTGCGGGAGTTCGCCGGGGCCACCATCGGTGCGGCCATGATGAAAGGCATCCAACGCGGCCTGTTTTCCAACGAGGCCGGCGAAGGCTCCGCGCCCAACGCCGCGGCAACTGCCACCGTGTCGCACCCGGTCAAGCAGGGCCTAGTGCAGACGCTGGGCGTATATTTCGACACGCTGGTTGTGTGCAGCATCACAGCTTTCATCATTTTGCTGGGCACTGACTTCGAAAGCTTCGGCTCCGATGAGATTGCTGGCGTCACCCTTACCCAAGACGCCCTGGCGTCCACCGTGGGCGCCTGGGGTATCCACTTCGTGACCTTCATCCTGTTCTTCCTGGCGTTTTCTTCTATCCTGGGCAACTACTACTTGGCTGAAGCCAATGTGGGCTACCTCAGCGACAATAAGGCCACCTTGTGGATCTTCCGCATCGCCGTTCTCGGCTTCGTCTTCTACGGCGCGGTAGCCCCGCTGGGCACCGTCTTCGACCTGGCAGACACCGGGGCAGCGATCATGGTTCTGCTCAACGTCGCGGCCATCGTGCCGCTATGCGGCGTGGCCATCAAACTGCTGAAGAACTACAACGAGCAGCGTCGTCGCGGCGTGGACCCCGTCTTCCACCGCGACATGCTGCCCGAGCTGCCCAACGTCGAAGCCTGGGACGGCACCGACCCGGTAACCCGCCGCAGCAAGGAAGACCAGGCGACCTTGCGCGGCATCGGCAAGCACTAGCGCCATGGAACGCTTGACAGCATTTGTCCACGGCGAGGTCCAGGGCGTGGGCTTTCGCTGGTGGACCCGCGCCCGGGCGCTCGAACTCGGCCTGACCGGGCACGCCACCAACCTGCGCGACGGCCGCGTGCAAGTCGTCGCCGAAGGGCCCCGGGCCGACTGCGAGACCCTGCTGCGCTACCTGGAGGAACAACCTTCGACCCAGGGTCGGCCAGGAATCGTGCGCACCGTGGTAGCGCAGTGGGCCGCACCCCGCGGGGAGAGCGGTTTCCGCGAACGTTAGGCCGCCCAAACTCCCAGCCGACGGGTGCTAAACTCACACGAATGCACCTCAAATCGCTCACGCTCAAAGGCTTCAAATCCTTCGCGTCAGCGACGGCACTCAAATTCGAACCGGGCATCTGCGCCGTGGTGGGGCCCAACGGCTCCGGGAAATCCAACGTGGTAGACGCCCTGGCGTGGGTTATGGGGGAGGGCAGCGCCAAGACCCTGCGCGGCGGCAAAATGCAAGACGTCATCTTTGCCGGCGCCGGGGAACGCAAAGCCCTAGGCCGAGCGGAAGTTACCCTCACCATTGATAACTCCGACGGCGCCCTGCCCATCGACTACACCGAAGTCTCTGTAACCCGCCGCATGTACCGCGACGGCGCCAGTGAATACGAAATCAACGGCGCCAAAGCGCGCCTGATGGACATTCAAGAACTGCTCAGCGATAGCGGCATCGGACGCGAGATGCACATTATCGTCGGCCAGGGAAAGCTGGCAGAAATCCTTGAATCCCGCCCGGAAGACCGGCGTTCCTATATCGAGGAAGCCGCCGGCGTGCTCAAACACCGCCGCCGCAAAGAAAAAGCCCAGCGCAAACTGGTGGGCATGCAGGCAAACCTGGACCGGCTCCAGGACCTGACGGATGAATTGGGCAAGCAACTCAAGCCCCTGGCCCGGCAAGCGGAGGCTGCGCAGCGCGCCGCTACCGTGCAGGCTGCACTGCGGGAGTCTCGTTCCTGGCTGGCTGGGCATCAAGTGATGGAGTTACGCGCCAAGCTAGACTCCGCGGCCTTTCAGGCGGCAGCACTGGCTGAACAACAGGCGCAAGTATCCGCCCAGGTGGAAACCGCTGCGGCAGAGCATGCTGACGTGGAGGCCCAATTAGCCCAGGCCCAGCCCGCTGCTGAAGCCGCGCAAAAGCTGTGGTTTGACCTATCTTCCTTAGCTGAGCGCATTTTGGCCACCCAACGCATCGCGGCGGAGCGCGCCGCCAACGTGGGCAGCCAGGTAGCCTACGCCGGCCAGGATCCGGAGGAGCTAGAAGCCCGCGCGCTCCACGCCGAGGACGACTACGCACTCTTGCTTGAGGCCGCCGAAGAGGCCGCCGCCCGCCTGGAAATGGTGCGGGAGGAAGTTGCCAACGCCCAAGATGCCTTTACGGCTGCCGACCGAGAACACATGGCAGCGTTGCGCGTTGTCGCGGACCGACGCGAGGGCGTGGTGCGCCTGATTGCAGAAGAAGAATCCCTCGCTCAGCAGCTGAGTGTCCTGGAGGCGGACATTGCGACTCAGGATGAGTTTCTGCGCGGCACCCGGCAGCGCGCGCAGGCCACCCAGCGCGAGGCCGAGGAAGCCGCCGTAGCGCTCGCGGAGCTGCAGGCCAACCGCCAGCCGCTGGAAGAGAACAACCTGCGGGCGGCAGCAGAGTCCGCGGCCGCGGACAAACGCCTGGAGCAGCTGCGCGATAGCCAACGCGAACACGAACGCGCGGTGTACACATTGCGTTCGCGTATTGAGACGCTGGCTTCAACGGCGCCGCAAGCTCCGGAGTTGGAAGGCGACTTCGCGCCCATCGCGCAGCACATCTCTACGAAGTATGGCACGGCGTTATCCGCCGCGTTGGGCGCGTTTAGCGAGGCCCTGACCGGCACGTTCGACGCCCAGACCGTCGAGGCACTTCAGGAAGCCAGCAAGACTGTGCTGGTGGATGCCCACGCCGCCGCTACTGCCCCGTGGCGCATTGACGCCGTCCTGCCCTCAGGCGCGCAATGGCTGCTGGACCTGGTCAGCCTCGAGCCCCCGGTGGCGTCGGCGCTCAACCGCTTGCTTGCCGATGTCGTCTTAGCCCCCACCTATGCCCAGGCCCGTGCGATTGTAGAAGAGGATCCTCGCCTGCGGGCCGTAACCGAAGCCGGGGTACTGTGCGGCCAAGGATGGGTGCAAGCCGGGCGCGGAGGATCTTCCACCGTGGAAGTTGCTGGGCGGATCCGTGCCGCGGAGGAGGAACTCGACATCGCCCAGCAACAGCTAGAAGAACTGTCCGGAACGTTTGAAGGCGCCCAGGTGGCCGCCGAAGACGCCCGAGTGGCTGCAGCCAGCGCAAAGGCTGAGCTGCGCGAGCATGACGCCCAGATCACCGCTTGGACGCGCGACCACGAACGCTTGCTCAAACAACACGACGCGAGCAAAGCGGAACACACCAAGGCGGCAGACCGTGCCACCGACATGGAGGTGCGACTGGCTGCGTTGCGTGCGGCGCGCGACGACGTCCGTGACCGTTTAGCCCGCGTGGAGCTCGACGAGCAGCCAGAAGAACCCTCCTCCCAAGCGCGCGATGCCGCCCAGGCAGCCCTCGAACAGGTCAAAGGCATGGAGTTAGAGGCACAGTTGGCGGCCCGCTCAGCCCAAGACGCCGCAGCCCAGGCCTCTGGGAAAGCCGATGCCCTCCGCCGGCAGGCCGCGCACGAGCGCCAAGCGAAAGCCCGCCACGAGCAAGCCATGGCCCGCCGGGCCGCCCAGGCGAAGTTGGCACGCGCTGTAGAAGACCATGCGCGGGACCTGGCCCAGCGCACAGCCGCAGCCTTGGAGCGCGCGACTGTCAGTCGGGACGAGGCCGTGGCTACGCGCACCCAACTGAGTGCTCGACTTCAGGAGTCCGCCGCGCAGCTCAACTCGTTGCGAGGGCAGCTAGAGCGCCTGACCACCAACGCCCACAGTATGGAGGTCGCGCGTTCTGAGGCACAGGTGCGCGTGGACGAGGCCGAGGCACGCATCTCCCAGCAACTAGGAGTCGCGATCGCGGACTTACTGCGCGACTACACTCCTGGGCCCGACTTTGACGTCGCCGCTGAGCGCGCCCGCTTGAAGCAAGCAGAAAAAGACCTTAATGCGCTGGGTAAAGTCAATCCGCTGGCGCTGGAGGAATACAAGGCGCTAGAGGAGCGTTACTCGTTCCTGTCGACGCAGTTAGAAGACGTCTTGCAGGCCCGCAAGGATTTAAGCGAGGTCATTGAGGACGTGGACGCGCAGATTCTACAGCTGTTTACCGATGCCTGGCGCGATGTAGAAGCCGAGTTCCCCAAAGTTTTTCAGACGCTGTTTCCCGGCGGTGAGGGCCGACTGATTCTCACCGATCCAGACGACATGCTGGCCACTGGCATTGAGGTGGAGGCCCGCCCACCGGGCAAGAAGGTCAAGCGTCTGTCCTTGCTTTCCGGTGGCGAAAAGTCGTTGACCGCCCTGGCAATGCTGGTGGCCATCTTCCGTGCCCGCCCAAGCCCTTTTTATGTCATGGACGAGGTTGAGGCTGCCTTGGATGACGTCAATCTTCGCCGCCTCATCGCCTTGTTTGAGGAGCTGCGCAAGGACTCCCAGCTTATTGTGATCACTCACCAGAAGCCCACTATGGACGTGGCCAATGTGCTCTACGGTGTGACCATGCGCGGCGACGGCGTCACGCGCGTCATTTCGCAGCGCATGAACCCCGCCGGCGCAGCCCCCGGCACGAATAGTGCCGCCCAGGATGCCACCCGCCTAGGCGTCGACCGCGCCTAGCCTGCCGATACCCCGTCCCTCACCGTCTGCCGCCCGCCCCTCTTGCTTCGTGTAGGTGTGCTCGCACGTCTGGCCCCTTCCGCGCGTTTTTGGTCGTCGCGGTTGGGGCTGTGTGCTTTCCGATGCCGCCAGCTCCCTACCGTCAGCATTCCTGTCATCTGGCAAGAGGCCGTATACCTTCCGGCCGGTCGGCCGGCTGGCAGTGAGGCCTCTAGCTGGTTTGCTGGCGGCTAGCTTTCCGGTGGCGGTGTTGCCTGGTGGTGGGCTTCCGGTGGTGGTGTTGCTTGGTGGTGGGCGGGCGGTGGGGTGTCGGTGGGTGGGAAGTTGGTGGGTGTGGCTGATGGCGGTGTGGGCGCGGGGCGGGTTTGTATTGGTGGGGCGCCACCGGGTGCTTGCCACCCAACCCCGGTACCCATGCGTACCATCCGGCCTCGGGTTATCGGGATACCGTCTGGCGGGTGGTCCTCATTAGCACCGTTATGGTGCGGACACAACGGGGTCAAATTCGACATGTTGGTCTGGCCACCGTGGTTCCAGGGTTGGATGTGGTGGATCTGGCACTTATCAAACGGCAAGTGGCAGTCTATCCAGGAGCATTCTGCTCCTTCGGCGAGTAGCAATAAGCGTTGCTTAGAGTTAGCGGTACGCGAATAACGGTACAAATCCAGAGGACCATGCTCGCGCGATAGCGCTGCGATAAACCCATAGTCCAGACACAGGCGTTCCAGGAGGTCTTTGCCGGTGAGGATGGCGCCGTTGGAGGCGCGAACGCGAATATCGGCATCGGTGGGATACCGGCCGGGGTTGTGCATCCGGTCGACGAACTCACAAATCTGATCCAGGTAGATGGGGATGATTGGGATGTAGCGTTGTTTGCCAGCACCCCCGCCCCTGAAGGCTGCAAGGAAGCTTTCTACTTGGTCTTGAGGGTCAACCACAGCGTGGACGTCCATAATGTCGACAGACTTGCCCGTAGCTTTCAGCGTGGCCAGCCCATTAGCGTGATGGGTGAGGCTCACGCCTTCTTTAACTTCACGCGGCTTGGCTAGTTTCTTCAACTGCTCACGCGCAACGGCCTCAATTTGTGCGGCAGGCGTCTTGCACAGTTTGACGCGTAGTTTCCATTTGGCGAGTTTGTCACTAACTCGCTTGGTTTTGGACTCGATGAAGTCTAAGGCTTCAGCAGAATGTCCTTGGTTGCGGGCGGCGGTTAGGGCTTTGTATTGCAGGCCGGTGTAGGTGGTGGGTCCGTAGTAGGTGTTGTATAGCGTGACGTACTTGCGTGCGACAAGTGGGCACAGCCCGTTTGCCGTGAGGTCTTCGACGCTGTGGCCGGCGAATCCGGCTAGGGCGTCGATGACGGGGCCTTGGCCCGCAAGTAGTGTCTCGAAGTTCATGCCACCGAGAATAAACACTCTCGCGAGACGTTCGCAAGGGTTATCGGAAAATTGTCCACTCGAGTGTGCAATGAGGGTAAACTTTGGGACGATTTACCGATGGTAATGGGGGCACCCACACGGGGGTAGCGCAACCCAGATGGGGTAGCGCGGTTGCGGCGCACAAGCGGGATTGTGGTCGAGGTGTCAGCGCCGGGTCGTAGAGACGGGCCACGCGTAGGTGGCAGGCCGTGGGGAGGGGGAACCAGGATGTTGGCGTCAAGTGGGCAGGAATCCAGGGCCGGGTGTGAGCGCCACGCTGGCGGGGTGGCGGCCAGAATGTGGGCACTAAGCAGTTGGCGGTGAAGGAACATGGCGGGGATTTGAATGCGAGCTCCAGGCGGAGGGCACCAGCCTGAGACGGAATACGAGCCTGAGACGGGATAGATGCTCCAGGCGGTGGGCACGAGCCTGAGATTGGGCGGAGGTTTCGGGCGCAGGGGCATCGGCAGGCTAAGGGGCGGCGGATAATGGTGCCTTTGACTGCGGGATTTGGCACTATAGAGGAATGAATACTTCGCAACTCGTTATTATCGGCATCGTTTTGGTGCTGCTGATCGTTGTCCTCCTTGTGGTGCTGGGCAAAAAGCGCGGGGAGGCCAAGAAGGTCTCCTTTGATAAGACTCAGCAGCAAAAGGAACTGACCCGTGAGCAGAAATCTGGAAATTACCAGGCGCAGGGCGGGTTTAATTTCGCTCCAGCAGGTAGTGCGCAGCCTGAACCGATGCGGGCAGCACCCGCGCAGCCGGAGCCAGCGCCCGCAGAATCTGCGGGGGTACAGCCACAGGAGGTGTCCGTGGCGCAGGCCAACGAGGCTCCCGCGGCGCAGCCGCCAGAGATGCCTGTGGTGGAACCCGCAGAGGACGTGCCAGCTGGCGATGAGGGGGTATCAGCAGGCACGGCTGCTGAGCAGCCTTCCGCAACAGAGATTGCTAACGCGCAGCTGGCAGAGGTGCGCGCGAACCAGGAGGAGACGCCGATCTTCGAAGAAGTAGCTGAGGATCATGGTGATCAGGCCACGGCTGACGCGGTGGAGGATATTAGCGAGCAGGGGCATCGTGAGGCTGTCGAGTCCGCGGTTGCGGCAAGTGCTCAGGCGGATGCCATCGAGCAGGCGCTTGAGGAGGCCGAGCCGGCAGCAACAGAGTCTGAACCACAAGGCGCAGAGGCTGAGTCGTCAGCTGCACAGCCAGAGCCGGCAATCACGGAGGCCGCGCCAGCAGCTGCTGAGCCGGGGCAGGCAGTTGCCGAGCCCAACCAAGAAGCTGCAGAGCCTGCGGCGGTAGAAGCGCAGACGCGCGAGGTTGAGCAGATTGCTCCGGCAGGGGGGCGTATCGGCAGGCTACGCGGGCGGCTGTCGCGCTCACAGAATGCTATTGGGCAGGGGTTGATGGGGATTTTGTCTGCAGGCGACCTGGATGAGGACGCCTGGGAGGAAATCGAAGACACCCTGATTATGGCGGACCTGGGTTCCAAGGCGACCGCGAAGGTAACGCAGGCCCTGCGGGAGAAAATTGCCCACAACGGTGTGGCCAGTGAGGAAGAAGCGCGCGCGATGCTGCGCGAGGTGCTCATCGAGGCAGGTCACCCGGAGATGGACCGCGCGATTAAGGCCATTCCACATGAGGGCAAGCCGGCGGTCATCATGGTGGTGGGCGTCAACGGTACGGGCAAGACCACCACGACCGGCAAGCTGGCGCGCGTACTGGTGTCGATGGGGCACAGGGTGCTGCTGGGAGCGGCGGATACCTTCCGTGCGGCAGCGGCGGATCAGCTGGAGACCTGGGGCCGGCGCGTGGGAGCGGAGACGGTGCGCGGCAAGGAAGGCGCAGACCCAGCGTCGGTGGCCTTCGACGCCGTGGCCGCCGGCGTGGAGCAGGGCGTAGACGTGGTGTTGGTAGACACCGCGGGGCGTTTGCACACCTCGGTAGACCTGATGGACCAGCTGGGCAAAGTCAAGCGCGTAGTGCAGAAAAAGTCCCAGGTCGATGAGGTGCTGCTGGTTATCGACGCGACGGTGGGCCAGAACGGGCTCATGCAGGCGCGCGTGTTCCGAGAGGTCGTCGACATCACCGGCGTGGTGCTGACCAAGCTGGATGGTACGGCCAAGGGCGGCATTGTCTTCCAAGTGCAAGAAGAACTCGGCGTGCCGGTCAAGCTG
This sequence comes from Corynebacterium lizhenjunii, assembly GCF_011038655.2. Lineage (NCBI taxonomy): Bacteria > Bacillati > Actinomycetota > Actinomycetes > Mycobacteriales > Corynebacteriaceae > Corynebacterium > Corynebacterium lizhenjunii. The sequence goes on along the minus strand of NZ_CP064954.1, from coordinate 1,623,486 downwards.
GTGGGCTTGGGTGAGGGTGCTGATGATTTGGCGCCGTTTGAGATTGAGGGCTTTGTCGACGCATTGCTAGGGGAGAAGCGCTAGGGCAAGGCCGCCACCGGCATGTGTTCGCGGTTTCTGTCAAGGCTGGTAGTCTGGACGTCGCTGTAAATGCTGTGATTTACCTGATCATGTTGGCATTTGTGAGATGTAACCGACCAATGTTTGTGAGGCGAGTTCGTTCGTGACTCTTGTGTATGTAGTCCTCCTCGCAGCACTGGCAGTTGTGCTCGCTCCTGTGACCGTGAAAGTCTGCGATCGTGCTGCGGGCTGGCCACTGGCCGCCCTGTTTGTTGCGGCAGCGGCGGTTCTCGGTTCGCGTCTACCGCAGGTCCTTGACGGAGAGCCGTTGACGGTGACTGTCACGTGGGTTCGCGATTTCCTCGCCCCTGGTGTGGACGTGAGTTTCTCCCTGCGCGGAGACGCCCTGAGCGTGTTCTTTGCCTTGCTCGCGCTTGTCATTGGCAGCGTGGTATTTATTTACTCCGCTGCCTACCTGCCCAAGGGGCACGGCAACACCAGTTTTTACACGTTGATGACGGCCTTTACGCTGTCCATTCTGCTACTGGTGTTGGCCAATGATGTCGTTGTGTTGTTCCTGGCTTGGGAATTGGTGTCCCTGGCTTCATTCATGTTGATTGCGCGTTCGGGGTCTTCGGGGGAGGCGGGGTCCCAGCGCACGCTGGTGCTGACCTTCATCGGCGGTTTGACGCTGTTGACTGCTTTGGCGGTGGCGGCTACTGCGACAGGAACCACCAGTATTGAGGGCATTCTGGCGTCCGGGGTGTGGGAGCAGCGCCCGGGTGTGACCGCTGCAGTGGCGGTGCTGGTGGCGGTTTCTGCCTTTACGAAGTCCGCCCAGTTCCCCTTCCATTTCTGGTTGCCGGAGGCAATGGCAGCGGCGACGCCGGTGTCGGCTTTCCTGCACGCGGCCGCTGTGGTCAAGGCGGGTGTGTATCTGCTCATTCGCTTCTCTACTATTTTCCATGATGTCGCGGTGTGGAATGTGCTGCTGATTGTGGTGGGCATGGGCACTGCGGTGATGTCCGCGGTCTTTGCGGTGCAGAAGACGGATTTGAAGAAGCTCACGGCGTACTCCACGGTGTCGCATTTGGGCTGGATTGTGGCCACCATTGGCGTGGGCACGCCTTTTGCTATTGGTGCCGCGGTGGTGCACACGCTGGCGCACGCGCTGTTTAAGTCCTCGCTGTTTATGCTAATTGGTGTCATTGACCATGAGGCTGGCTCGCGTGATATCCGCCGGCTGGGCAAGCTGTGGAATAAGATGCCGTGGACCTTTGGCGCCGTGCTGATTGGTGCGGCGTCCATGGCTGCAGTTCCGCCGCTGTTTGGTTTTGTATCCAAGGAGGGCATGCTTACCGCGCTTGCCGATGCCCCCTTTGGCACCGCTGGCACCATCGTCTTGCTGGCAGCTGCCGCGGTGGGTGCCTTCTTTACCTTTACGTATTCCGCCAAGATTGTCTTTGGCGCTTTTGTTGATGGCCCGCGCGATATGTCCGGAGTCCATGAGGCTCCGGTGCGCCTGTGGCTGCCTGCGGCGCTGCCAGGTTTTATGTCTTTGCCGGTGGTCTTCTTCATGGGGGCACTGGATGGGCCAGTGGATGCGGTTGTGGCGGCTGTGGGCATGGAGACCCATACGCACTTGAGCCTGTGGCATGGCATTAATACGCCGCTGTTGATTTCTGTTGCGGTGCTTGCAGTCGGCGCTGTCGGGATGGTCTACCGCAAGTCACTGTGGGCGGCCTTTGAGGGTAAGCGTTTGGTGCCCGCTACGGGCAATGAGCTCCTGGAGGGCGTGCACAAGGCGGCAACGTCTGTGGGGGTCTTTGTGGGCAAGATGTCGGATACCCATAATCCTTCGCGGCTTATTCTGCCCATCATTGTGCTGATTCTGGCGCTGACGGGTGCAACGGTGCTTAGCGATGGCGTCGATGGTGTCCCGCTGGCACCGCGCGTGGAGGGCCTGGATAATGCTTGGGACCTGTTGCCCCTGGCTATCGTGGCACTGTCCATGTGGGGTTTGGTGCGCACGCGCAATCGACTCACCGGTGCTGTCATGATCGGTACCGCAGGCACGGGCGTGACCTTGCAGATGTTCTTGCTGGGCGCGCCGGACGTGGCGCTGACGCAGTTTACGGTGGAGGCGCTGTCTGTCATCGTGATGATGATGGTGTTGCGCTACCTGCCGGAGAAGTTTCACCCGGTGCCGGACACCGAGCGCAAAGTGGGGTCGATTGTCATTGCGGTATTAGCCGGTGTGGCAGCGTTCCTGGGCGTGTGGGGCCTGATGGGCCGCAACGGGCGCTCCGATCTGGCATTGTGGTACCTCTCGGAAGCCCCGGGGATTACCGGTGGCGACAATGTGGTGGCCACCATCATCGTGGAGTTCCGTGCCCTCGATACGTTGGGCGAGCTCTCCGTGCTGGGTATGGCCGCGGTGGTTATCGCCGCGATTACCTCTACGCTGCCGCGTTTCCCGTTTACTTCCGGTACCCGCCCGGCGCCGTTTGGCCAGTCTCAGCTGAACTCGGTGCCGCTACGTAAGGGCTTGAGCATTGTGGTGCCCATTCTGGTGGTGCTGTCGGTGCTGGTGTTCTTCCGCGGACACAATGAGTCTGGTGGCGGTTTCCCGGCCGCGCTGATTATGGGCGCGGCTATCGGCTTGACCTACCTCTCGCGTGGTTCTGATGAGATCGTCTTTGGCCGGATGACGCCTATTCACCTCACCGGTGTGGGCATTATTATCGCGCTGGCCGCCGGGTTTATTGGCTACTGGCACGGTGGCCTGGGCAATGGCGGCTTCCTCACCGCTATCCACGGCCACGCCTTTGGCCAGCACTGGACTACCTCGCTGATCTTTGACCTGGGTATTTACCTAGCGGTGCTGGGCATGCTGACAATGGCCATCAATGCATTGGGTGGCTACTTGCGCCCGGGTACCGAACGCGACTATCTGCCGTGGATTCACGACGATAATTCCTCGCTGCCTAATACCCCGCAGATCGCGGTAGAGGATGCAGATGATCCTTACCCGGCCCCAATTAATCCGTCCTCGCGACCTTTGGGGTTGCTTGACCGCGGGGAGCGCCCGCAGGGAGGTGTGAAGTAATGATTCTGGCATTAACCATTGCCCTGCTTATCGGCTCTGCCGTCTACCTCATTCAGCAGCGCGGCCTGGTGCGCATTGTGCTAGGCATGATGGCTTTTGGTCACGGCGCAAACCTGACACTGCTGGCCACGGGCGTCTACTCTTACCGCGGCGAGTCCTTCCCGTCGGTGACTTCCATGGACCAGATGGCGGATCCTCTTCCGCAGGCTTTCGTACTGACCGCGGTGGTGATTTCTATGGCCACGTCCACTATCTTGCTGACCATGGCCGCCATGGGCGCTAATGATGACACGGACGTGGTGGAGCCGGTGGATGACAACACCATCGACCACGCCTTTAGCACCCTGGGTCGTGATGCCCAGAACCGGGAAATCCTGGCCCGCTCTGCCAACGCTGTGGAGCGCATTAAGAACGCGGAAGGAGGGGAGGTATAAATGCACACTGTCGAACAACTCCTGCCGCTGTTTCCCGCGGTGCCGCTGGTGGCTGCCGCGTTTGCATTGCTGGCCCCGTGGCGGGCGGTGCGCGACGGCATCATGCTGGTAATCCCCGGCATTGGTATTTTTGCTGGCCTGGGTTTGCTGGTGTTCACCATGAACAACGGGGTAGTGGCGCACAGCGTGGGCCTGTATCCGGGCAACGTTGGTATCGCCCTGGCGGCGGATTCTTTCTCGGCGCTGATGCTCATTACCACCATGATTGTCGCCTTCGGCGCGAATTGGTTTGCCATCGTGGGTGGTGAGACTAAGTCGCGCTACTACCCGTCGCTGACGCTGATCCTCATCACCGGTGTGTGCGGCGCCCTGCTGACCGCGGACCTGTTTAATTTCTTCGTGTTCATCGAGGTCATGCTGCTGCCCTCTTACGGGCTTATCACCATGTCCGGAACGTGGTCGCGCCTGGCGGCAGGCCGGGCCTTTGTGCTGGTCAATCTGTTTGCCTCGACCTTGCTGGTGGTGGGCGTGGGCTACGTCTACGCCACCTCCGGCAGCGTCAACCTGGCGGCTCTGGAAGGCGCGGCCGCCGGTGGCGGCCCGGTTACGGTGGCTTCCGGGCTCATCGTCATCGCCATTGCCGCGAAAGCGGGCGTGTTCCCGGTGCAATCCTGGCTGCCGCGCACCTACCCGGGGACGTCAGCGGCTGTCATGGGTCTGTTCTCCGGCCTGCATACCAAGGTTGCGGTGTACATGCTCTACCGCCTCTACGTGCACCTGTTTGACATGGACCCGCGCTGGGGCACCCTTATTGTCGTCGCCATGCTCATTTCCATGGTCATCGGCGCCTTCGGTGGTCTGGGGGAGAACTCCATCCGCCGGGTGCTGGGCTACCAGATGCTCAACGGCATGCCCATGATTCTGGTCATGCTCGCGTTCCTTTCGGCAGACGCCCAGCGTGCCCTTGCTGCGGGCATCCTCTATACCATTCACCATATGCTCACCGTGGGCTCGCTCATTTTGGCTTCCGGTGCCATAGAGGAGACCTACGGCACCGGCCGCCTGTCCAAGCTGTCGGGACTGGCACGCCGTGACCCGATTCTGGCCTGGATCTTCGCCGCTGGTGCCTTCTCCGTGGTGGGCTTTCCCCCATTTTCTGGCATGTGGGGCAAGGTCATGCTCGTCGTAGAGATCGCCCGGGTGGGCAACGCCTGGGCTTGGGTGGTCATCGGCGCAATCGTGGTCGCTTCCTTCGCCGCATTCTTGTCCATGCTGCGCGTGTGGCGGGAAGTCTTCTGGGGCAAGGACCTTCCGGTAGAAAAGGTTCCGCACGAGTTGGTCATCCGGAAAAAGCTCATGGCCCCGTCCGCAGCACTTATTATGGGCTCGCTGTGCATGTTCATCCTCTCGGGGCCCGTCATCGACGTCACCCTGGCAGCAGCCGAGGATCTGTTGGATACCGCCAGCTACACGCAAGCAGTGCTGGGCACCGACGCGGTAGCGCTGCCGGACCTGGCCGCAAGGGAGGGCCGTTAAATGAAAACCGTATTGACCTACGTTCCGTGGCTCATCAAGGAAATTTTTGTCGCAGGCTTTAGTTTGTCCCTGGACTCGCTCAAGGCGGACAACGGCTACCATCCCGTGGTGGTGCGCTATCCGCTCCGGATAACAAACGCGTGGGAGATTTTCTGGTTCACCTCGTCTATCACCGCCACCCCGGGCACGCTGTCGCTGGGACTGCGCGAGCCTCCCCGGGAGGGGCTGCCGCGTATCGTCATCGTCCAAGCCGTCCAGGGCAATGACCCGAAGGCCATCGTCGAATCCTTGGCGGACATGGAACAACGCCTCGCCCCGCACGTAAAGGGGATAGACTATGGCGTGCCCGGCCAAGGCCCGCACGCGGAGCTTGATGCAGCCTTCTATGAGTACCCCCTGGATACCTTGGGCCGTCATATGCGCTCCCCAGACCTTGCCAACGCCGAGGACACTCCCTTGGCTGCCGATGCCACTGCCAAGCACCCTGTCTGGCCGGGCAAGCAGGGCAAGGTGACGGTGCACCGGGGGCATCGGCAGGCTAAGGGCCATAAGCACGTGGAAGGAGAGAAATAATGTCTGCTTTTGGCTGGGTAGTGACCATCTGCGGGTTCATCATCGGCGCGGCTGTGTGTGCCAGCCTGTTGCTGGCACTGCGCACCCGCGACGAGCTCACCAGGGCGGTCGTTGCTGACAAGGTCTTCTACGGCATGGTGGCCATTTACCTACTGTGGTCCATGGTCAACCGCGCGCCGCTAGCTTATGACATCGTGCTGTTGGCTGCAGTGGTGGCCGGTGTGCTGCCTACGCTGTCCATGGCGCGCATCATCTCGAAGGGACGCCGATAAGCATGAGTGTGTACGAAGTTATCGCCTCGATCCTCATTGTGGCTGCGACTTTCCTGTCCGTCGCTACGGCCATAGCGCTGTGGCGCGCGCCCGATGCCCTCAGTCGCGTCAACCTGCTGGGGCCCACCATCGGCCTGGCCATCCCACTGGTGTTGGTAGCCAAACTGATCGTCGATAGTGCCGAGCACGGTTTTTCCCTGGTTAACCTGCTCAAGGTGCTGCTGACGTTGTTTGGCGTGTGGATCATCGGCTCCGTGGGCTCGTATTACATGGGGCGCTCCATCTACGGGGTGACCGTGACCGATGTCAAGCACGCGTTGCGTAAGGAGTAACACCATGAAGTTAATTACGGCGGTAGTCAAGCCCTTTACCCTCCCAGAGATCCGTGCGGCCCTGGAGCAGCTAGACATCCATGGGCTAACCGTGACAGAGGCCCAGGGCTTTGGCCAGCAGCGTGGGCACAGCGAAGTCTACCGGGGCGCCGAATACGCCACTGACTTCGTGCCCAAGGTCAAACTGGAAATCCTGGTGGAAGCCGGACGGGTAGAAGAGGTGGCCACCGCAGTAGTGGAGGCAGCTTTTACCGGCAAGATTGGTGACGGCAAAGTGTGGATCACCAACGTCGAAGACGTCATCCGCGTGCGTACGGGTGAGCGTGGCGAGGACGCCATCTAGCCGTGGATTCCTCCCCGGCGCAGGTGCGCGCGCGAGCGCACGCCGCCGCAGCCGCGGTGGTGGGGCAGCTGCACCTTCCCCCGGGCAGCGCTCTGGCTGCCACGGGGTCTTTTGCGCGCCAAGAGATGACCCCCCATTCGGACATCGACCTCATATTGCTGGTCCCGGATGCTGGCCCAGACCTAGCCGACAGCGTCGATGGACTGTGGCGCCCGGTGTGGGACGCGAAGTATCACCTGGATTTCGCGGTGCGGACTCCACAGGAGTGCGCGGCGATTGCCTTGGAGGATTCCTCGGCGGGCTTTGCCCAGTTGGACCTGCGCTTCATCGCGGGGGACCGTCCGCTATGTGAACAAGCCCGTGCGGCACTGCTGGGCGCGTGGCGCCGCCAGATTCAGCGGGGATTTGATGGGTTTATTGATACCGCGATAGCCCGCTGGCATCGCTCCGGGCGGGTAGCCGCCATGACCAACCCGGACCTGAAGAACGGCCGCGGGGGACTGCGAGACGTGCAGCTGCTCAAAGCCCTCGCCCTGGGCAATCTGTGCGATATGCCAGATGTGCGCGCCCACCACCAACTGCTGCTGGACGTGCGCACTTTGTTGCACGTGCACGCGCGGCGCCACCGGGACACCTTGGACCCGGAGTTTGCTGCGGAGATTGCCCACGATTTGGGTTTTAACGACCGCTATCAGCTCACCGCCGCGGTGGTGAGCGCTGCGACGGCCATCGAGCGCGCGGTGGAGTCGGGCTTGGCCACCGCGCGCGCCGTGGTGCATCGGCGTGGCGGGCGTCAAGCCCCGCGGCGGCCTTTGGATATTGACGTCATCGACGCCGGCGGGTCCATCATGCTTTCCCGGCGCCCGGACTTGAGTGATCCGTGGCTGCTGACGCGGGTGGCGGCGGCATCGGCACGCACGGGCTTGCCCATTGCGCAGGCAACCTGGGAGCAACTGTGCGCCCTGCCGGCCCCGACTCAGCTGTGGCCGCGCGCGGCGGTGGACGATTTTTTCTCCATCCTGTCCTCCCCGGAGCATACTGGCCGGGTTATTGGGGAACTCGACGCGCATGGCCTGTGGGAGCGCCTGGTACCGGACTGGGGGCCCATTCGGGGACTGCTGCCGCGCGAACGCACACACACTCACTCGGTGGACCACCACTGCATTAATACGGTCATTCGCTGCGCGCAGCGCCGCACCGAGGTCGCCCGGCCGGACCTGCTGCTTCTGGCGGCGCTGTTTCACGATATGGGCAAGGGCTACGGCCGCCCGCACGCCCAGGTGGGGGCGGAGCTGGTGACACGTCAGGCTGCGCGCATGCGCCTGAACCTGGCGGATCGTTCCCGGGTGCAGACCATCGTGGCAGAACACACCACGCTGGCCCGGCTAGCGGCACGGCTGGACCCGGCTTCGGACGCTGCCCGCGACGCCGTGCTGGACGCCGCGCAGTATGATCCGCTAACCATTACGCTGCTGCGCGTGTTGGCGAAAGCGGATGCCCAGGCTACCGGCCCGGGAGTGTGGACACGGGGGATGGAAGCGGCGATGGAGCAGATGTGCCAGCGCGCCTTGGAGTTTCTCCGTCCCGTCATTCCGGTGCGCCCGCACGTGGTGGCCCCGGAGGATATTGGGCTGCGCATGGACTGGGAGCACCAGCAGCTGACGGTGTATTGGCGCGGCAGTTATCAGCGGGAGTTGGTCCGGCCGCTGGCGCTGATTGCGGCCATGGGGTGGACTGTGGTGGGCTCGCGGCTGGTGGCGGGCCCACACGGCACCTTCCGCGGGGAGTTCGACATTCGCACCGTTCAGCAGAGCTTGGCCGATGCCGCCGATGCCGCCCGCCTTGCCCAATCCTATGCCTCCGGGACGTATTCAGTCCTGCCGCCGATTGCGCCGGAGCCTACCACGGCTGTGTTTGACCGGGGTGGGATTTTGGTGGTGCGCACCGTGGAGCGCGTGGCCGCGTTGGGGCATTTGCTGGGTGCACTGCCGGACGTGGAGTGGGTGCGCCACGAGGTTTTGGGCGCCACGATGATTGTGCACGTGCAGTTTCGCGGGGAATATGAGCGGGTGGCGATTGTGCAGGCGGTCATGCGGGCGCTGGCGGGAGGGAGTGGCGCGGGTTCGCCTGTGGGCCCCGGTTCGCTAAGGTAGGGGAGTTAGTTAAAATTTTCCGGTACGCCCAACCCCGTACTTTTTCGTCTTTTAAGGGAGCGTCGTGTTCGAGTCACTTTCCGACCGCCTACAAACCTCACTGGCTGGCCTGCGCGGCAAGGGCAAGCTCAGTGAGGCTGATATTAATACCACCGCGCGGGAGATTCGCCTAGCGCTGTTGGAAGCCGACGTCTCGCTGCCTGTGGTCCGCGACTTTATCAAGCGGATCAAGGAGCGCGCGAGTGGCCACGAGGTCTCTGAGGCGCTCAACCCCGCGCAGCAGGTGGTCAAGATTGTCAATGAGGAGCTCATTGAGATTCTGGGTGGACAAACCCGGCGCTTGCAGTTGGCAAAGAACCCGCCAACGGTGATTATGCTGGCCGGCCTGCAGGGTGCGGGTAAGACCACCCTGGCCGGAAAGCTGGCCAAGCACTTGGCCAAGAACGGACACACCCCCATGCTGGTGGCTTGCGACCTGCAGCGCCCAGGCGCAGTGCAGCAATTGCAGATTGTTGGCGAGCGCGCCGGCGTAAAGACCTTCGCGCCGGACCCGGGTACTTCCGTGGACTCCCATGACCATGAAATGGGTACCTCCCATGGGGACCCGGTTGCCGTCGCGCAGGCAGGTATTGATGAGGCCCGACGCAGCCAACATGATGTGGTGATTATCGATACCGCCGGCCGCTTGGGTATTGATGAGACCCTGATGACCCAGGCCCGCAATATCCGTGATGCCGTCAACCCGGATGAGGTGCTTTTTGTCATCGACTCCATGATCGGCCAGGACGCGGTGCAGACCGCGCAAGCTTTCCGTGATGGCGTGGACTTTACTGGCGTGGTGCTGACCAAGCTAGATGGTGATGCCCGCGGCGGCGCGGCGCTGTCTATCCGTGAGGTTACCGGCAAGCCGATCCTGTTTGCCTCTACGGGCGAGAAGCTGGAAGACTTTGACGTTTTCCACCCGGAGCGCATGGCCAGCCGCATCCTGGGTATGGGCGATTTGCTCTCGCTAATTGAGCAGGCGGAAGCCACCCTGGACCACCAGAAGGCCGAGGAGGCTGCAGCCAAGATTGGCTCTGGGGAGTTGACTTTGAATGACTTCCTGGATCAGATGTTGATGATCCGAAAGATGGGCCCCATTGCTAACTTGCTTAAGATGATGCCCGGCGGCAAGCAGATGTCGCAGATGGCGGACATGGTTGACGAAAAGCAGCTGGACCGCATCCAGGCGATTATTCGCGGCATGACCCCGCAGGAGCGCGAGGACCCGAAGATCCTCAACGCCTCGCGCCGCAAGCGCATTGCTCAGGGTTCTGGTGTCTCAGTCTCTGAGGTCAACCAGCTCATCGAGCGCTTCAATGAGGCCAAGAAGATGATGTCTAAGATGGCCAGCCAGTTCGGCATGCCTGGCATGGGCGGAGGGCGTTCGGCGACGAAGAAGAAGCCGAAGGGCCGCAAGGGCAAAAACGGCAAGCGGAAGCCGCCTAAGGGCCGCGGCGGTATGCCGGGCGGGATGCCGTCTATGCAGGAGCTGCAGAAGCTCCAGCAGCAGATGGGCTCCGGCGGCGGTATGCCGGGTATGCCTGGTTTGGGCGGGCTGCCCAAGGGTCTGGAAAATTTTGACCTCAATAACCTGGATTTCGGCCAAGGCGGTAAGGGCAAATAATGAGCGCACCCCCGGGAAGTTTCTTCCCGGGGGTGTAGTTTTTGGTCGGGTGTGCCCCTAATCGGGCGGGCCTTTAAACCGGCTTGGCGGAGTAGTCAACGGGCAGCGGGGTGGGCTCTTGGCTGGTGGGGGTAGAGCTTGCCGGTGCCCCCTTGCGCTCCACCGTCGCCTGTGCGCTGGCCGGGGCAGTGGGTTGGGCGGCAGCGGGCACGCGCTGCTTTTGTGGCTCCCGGGCCAGGAAGGGCTTGAGGTACTCGCGCAGCAAGGGCATGGCGGAGTCTGCGAAGGCATTCGAGATGTGGTGCATGTCCCGGTAGACGGCGGTGTTGCCGATGACAACGGGGCAGATGTCTTCTTCACAGAACCAGTCCGCGGTGTCCACGGCAATCATGTTGTCGAACTCGGCTAGGGCAATAGCGCCGGGGTCGACGGGGGCGTAGACCTGTTCGCGGCGCATGCCGCATTCCACGGGGTCTTCGAGGGCGACGTAGCATTCATCAAATTCGCGGGCTATGCCTTCATCGTCGAAGCCCCAGGGATTATCACGCAGACCCAGGAAGGGGATGTTGTGCTTATCTAGCTCTTTCCAGAATTCGAGGTAGCCTGCTGGTACCACGTCGGGCCCGTGGCCAAAGAAGCTCTGCGGACGGGTGGTGGTGGAGATGACGAGGTCCGCCTGGGCGTCGATGATTTGCTCGACCACGCCCGCGCCCCAGGTGGCGCACTCAGGGGTGACGGTGAGGTCATCACCAAGTTCGATGGGGCAGCCTTGGCGCATGATGGGCACAATGCGGAAGTTCATCTCCCGGCCTAGCTTGTCCAGGCCGGACATCCATTGTTCTGCGTGCGAGCCGCCTACGACAAAGACGTTGAAGTCGGCGTTGGGGTTGCCGAAGATGCACGGGGTGCCGTCCACGCGAGTGGTGTTGTAGTGGGTGGGTTCGGCATCTTGTCCCACGAAGCAGTGCGAGGTGGAGGTGGGCGGGAAGATTCCGCCTACCAGGATGGGGTCCGGTTGCACGGGCAGACCTGTGGGCACTTCCTGGTTAAAGTGCGCCATGACTCCGGGGTAGGAGGTGGGGTCGAGGACGGTCTGTTCGCCGGCGCGTACGTTGGCCATCCAGGCGGGGTGGACGCTGAGCAGCGCTACGGTAGCGGCGGCGACAAGGACCCCGCCGCCTGCGCGTGCCGCCCCGGTGCAGGTGCGCAGATCCGCCCGGGCGCGATTGACGGGCATGTCGGTGCGGAGGGGGCGCTTGCGGTGTTGGCGCAGGGGGCGCTCCACAAAGCGGTGGGTAAGGTCTGCCAGGATCACGGAGGAAAGAATGATCGCTAGGCCCAGCCAGCGCGAGGGGGTGTTTTGGTTCAGGTGCGAGGTGGCGATGATAAGTAGCGGCCAGTGCCACAGATAGAGCGGGTAGGCAATATCGCCCAGCCAGCGTACCGGCCTAGAGGCCAGCGCAGCGGAGAGCTTTCCGCCGCCACCAACGATGATGAGGGCGGCACCACCTAGCGGCAAAAGTGACAGTGGGCCGGGGTAGGCGGTGGTGTCGGCAATCAGCACGCCGGTCAGCGCCAGGGCCAGGAGGCCGAAACCGGTAAAGAAGTCCGCCAGGCGCTGCGGGATGGACCACTGGTGGCTATAGACCGCGAGCACGCCGCCTAGGGTCAGCTCCCAGGTGCGCGAGAACGTGTCGTAGTAGTTAGCGGGAGGGGCGAAGAGCCCGTAGCGGCTGGCGTAGGCAAAGGAGACTAGCGTGATGAGGATTAGCAGCGGCCCGGCCACGCGATGGACGTTGAGGTGTTTGGCGCGCGCTACCCGGTGGATGAGCCAGCCCAGCAGCAGTGAACCCAGGATAGCGGCGAGGTAGAACTGCCCTTGCACCGACATGGACCACAGGTGTTGGAGGGGAGACGTTGCTGCCGATGCCGCCGCATAGTCAGCGTTTTGCCGCGCCAGCTCCCAGTTTTGGTAGTACAGCAGGCTGGCGGTGATTTGTTGGGTAAACTCCGTGCGCATCAGCTGTGGGGTGAGGAACTGGATCAGCAGATAAGTCGCGCCCACGGTCAGCGCCAGGGCAGGAACCAGGCGGCGTAGGGTGCGCCAGATGGGCCACCAGGGATTGAAGGTGGCATCGGGCTTGTCCGCGTAGCGCAGCTGCGAGCCCAAGAAGAAGTAACCGGAAAGTAGCAGGAATACGTCAACGCCGCCGGAGACGCGTCCGACAAAAACGTGGTAGAAAACCACCAGGGCGATGGCTATGCCGCGAAGTCCATCCAGGTCGTAGCGGTACCGAAAACTACGTGCATTCTCAGTCATGGGGTCCCAACATTGTTTACGTTCCTCATGCCGATTGCCAGGCGCAGATCTGGACTATAGGTGGCGTGAAGATTTTTGTGTTGCGTCAAGACAGGTTACCCCGCTACCTCGCTTGTAGACATAACCACCGCCGTAATTTCCTTCCGGGGCCTCGCGAGAGTACCATTGTCGAGGTTGCCTAACTCCGCGTGCGTATCTGCGCGCGTGGCTGGGTCCAACACTACAAGTTCAATGCAACAAGCTTTCCTGCGTAACGCCGTTAGCGCCTACGGACGCCCGGCATGTCACCCGCAGGTTAAATCCAAGGGCTGAACCGGCACGCCGTTTCAACGGCGTGCGCCATAAGTACTGCCCAGTGACTAGAAAGTTAAGGAGCCATCATGGCTGTAAAGATTAAGCTGCAGCGTATCGGCAAGATCCGCAATGCTGAGTACCGCGTCGTTATCGCTGACGCCCGCACCCGCCGCTCCGGCCGTGCTATCGAGAACATTGGTATCTACCAGCCGAAGCAGGAGCCGTCCCTGATCAAGATCGACTCTGAGCGCGCTCAGTACTGGTTGGGCGTTGGTGCTCAGCCGACCGAGCCGGTGCTGGCTCTGCTGAAGATCACCGGTGACTGGCAGAAGTTCAAGGGCCTGCCGGGCGCCGAGGGCACCCTGAAGGTTGCTGAGGAAAAGCCTTCCAAGCTGGATCTGTTCAACGCCGCACTGGCTGAGGCCAACAATGGCCCGAGCATCGAGGCCATCACCGAGAAGAAGCGCAAGGCCAAGGAAGCCGCTGAGGCTAAGGCTGCCGCTGAGGCCGAGGCTGCAGCGGCTGCCGCCGCCGCTGAGGCTGAAGCCGAGTCCGCTGACTCTGAGTCCACCGAGTCCGCAGAGGCTACCGAGGAAGCCTAAGGCCTCTCTCACCGTCACACCCCGGGTGCTTATACGCCCGGGGTGTTGCCGTTTTCACCCCGATTCCAGACCAGGACAGGGCGGATCTGCATACCTAGCTACGCGCAAGGGCGACGGGCCCGCACATTTATCCACGCGCGAGGGGGCGACGGGCCCGCACACTCATCTACGTCAAAGGGCGAGAGTCCACGCGCAAGGGCGAGCCGATTCGGCGTCTTTTAGTCCCCCGTGTGCATGATCAGCAGCATGACTGCGTCTTGCTGCGCCTGGACGGAGTGGACTACGTACGCGGGCAGATAGACCGCCGTCCCAGGCCGCAGCACGTGCGTGGTGCCCTGGCAGCTGAATTCCACCTCACCGCGCAAGGCCTGCACGGTGATGGGGTGGGCGGCTTTGTGCTCCGGCAGTGTTTGCCCGGGGCTAAAGGTGAAGACAATGTGATTGGCTCGCGCGCCGGAGTGCAGGCGCTGGACGGCGGGGCGGGCACGGGTGGTATCGGCAGAGGGGGCATCGGCAAGCAAGTCGAGGAATTCCAATCCGGTGGTCTGTGGGGTGCCGAAGGTGGAGGCATCATGAAGCGGAAGGCTATCCATGTCCGTCATCATAGGCCACAACACCGGTTAGAGTAGTGGCCATGGAATTGATGATTGGTCGCGTGATGAAGTCCCATGGAATCAAGGGAGAAGTCTCCGTGGAGGCCACCACGGATGCCCCAGAGGTACGGTTTGCGGTCGGCCAGGTGCTCCACGGCCGGCAGGGCGCGAAGGAGCATCAGCTGACTATTGCTGCGGTGCGCCCGCATAAGGGGCGGCTGCTCATTGTTTTTGAGGAGGTCAATGACCGCACCGCCGCTGATAGCCTGCGCGGCACCCAGTTCTTCGCCCCGCCGCTTGAAGATGACGAGGATGACGGCTTCTACGATCATGAGCTCGAAGGGCTCAAGGTGATCCACGCCGGCGTACCCATTGGCACCATCGCCGGGGTTGCGCACGGCCCGGCGCAGTCATTGCTGGAAGTCACCCTCGACGGCGGCCGCGAGGTACTGATTCCCTTCGTGGAGCAGATAGTCCCGGACGTGGACCTTGAGGCCGGGACTGTGACCATCACCCCGCCTGCGGGCCTGCTGGAGCTATAGAGGGGACGGCTATGAAAATAGATGTGGTGACCATTTTCCCGGAGTATCTTGACCCTTTGCGCCACGCCTTGCTGGGTAAGGCGATAGAGAAGGATTTGCTAGCCGTCGACGTCCACGACCTACGCCACTGGGCCACGGATGTACACAAGTCGGTCGATGACTCGCCCTTTGGCGGCGGGCCTGGCATGGTGATGAAGCCGGAGGTGTGGGGGCCGGCACTCGATTCCGTGGCCGCAGGCACTGCGGCCGGAACTCGCCTGGACTCCTCGCTGCCGCACTTAGACCGGCCGCGCCACGACGAGCTTGCGGGCGAAGCTGCCGCTAGCGTGGCCCCCCAAGGCGCCCAGCAACCCGTGCTTATTGTGCCCACCCCTGCGGGCAAGCCTTTTACGCAGCGCGACGCCCAGGAGCTCTCCCGCGAGCAGCACTTGGTCTTTGCGTGCGGGCGCTACGAGGGCATTGACCAGCGCGTGATTGATGATGCCGCCCGCCGCTACCACGTTCGCGAGGTCTCCATTGGGGACTATGTACTCATTGGTGGGGAGGTGGCCGTGCTGGTCATCGCGGAGGCCGTGGTGCGCCTTATCCCCGGGGTGCTGGGCAACCGGCGCTCCCATGAGGAGGATTCTTTTTCTGATGGCCTGCTTGAGGGCCCGAGCTACACCAAGCCGCGTGTGTGGCGTGAGTTGGAGGTGCCGGAGGTGTTGACCTCTGGAAACCATGGCCTGGTGGATCGCTGGCGCCGCGAGCAGTCCCTGGCCCGCACCTGGGCCCGGCGCCCGGAGCTGTTGGAGACCGCCCCCTTGGACCAGGCTGACCGCGCCTTCCTGGAACAGCTGCGTGCGGCTGAGTCTGCCGATGCCCCCTCCACACCGCAGCCCTAAACCCTCAGGTAGTGCCGGACCGCCGCCGCAGTACGCGCCGCTTCGGGGCCAACTCCTTGGATAGTCGCCGCCGGGGAGTGGCCCACGGTAAAGAACCCGGGGTGGGAGCGCACCGCCTGAAAAGGGGCGCAGCGCGGGCCGAAAACCGGTGCAGCAGATGAGGTGATCGCCGTCGACTCCATCAGGCAACCACCGTGCGCGCCTGCTAGGTGCGGGTGGGGGTGCGGACGGTGGGGGTGGAGGGGCATCGGCAAGCTGGAGGCTAACCTGGGAAACCTGCTGGCCGCGCCAGGATAGCAGGGGGGCGTGCGGCATGGCCAGCCCCAACAATTAGGCAGTCGTAGATGCTCATGGCCACCACACTACGCCAGGCCGGGGTGGGCTAAAATGGCCCGAATGACTACAGCACAGACAATGGCGCCCGCGGCGCTCATCGCCGCCGAACTGGGCGTGGCCGTGAGCAACGTAGAGGCCGCCCTGGCACTGCTGGCGGAGGGGAACACCGTGCCCTTCATCGCCCGCTACCGCAAGGAAGCCACCGGCGGGTTGGACGATACTCAGCTGCGCACCATCGAAGAACGCGCGACCTACCTGCGCGAACTAGAAGAGCGCAAACAGACCATCCTGGCGGCCATTGAGGAGCAGGGCAAGCTCACGGAGCAACTGCGCGCCCAGATTCTGGCCTGCGAGACCAAAGCCCGCCTGGAAGACATCTATCTGCCGTATAAGAAGCGCCGCAAGACCAAGGCAGACATCGCGCGTGAGGCCGGCCTGGAAGAGGTCACGGACGCGTTGATTGCCCACCCAGAGGCTGATCCCGCGAAGCTGGCCACCGGGCATGTGAGCGAGGGATTCCCGGATGTCAAAGCGGTGCTGGAAGGTGCGCGCGCCATCCTCATCGACCGCTTCGCCCTTGACGCCGACCTGGTGGGGCAGGTGCGCGAAGAGATGTTTTCCACCGGCACCATGCGCGCTAGCGTGGTGGCCGGCCAAGAACAGGCGGGGGCAAAATTCAAGGACTATTTTGAATTCGCGGAGGACTTTGCGTCGCTGCCTTCGCACCGGATTCTGGCCCTGCTGCGCGGAGAGTCCGAGGGCGTGCTCTCGCTGCAGCTTGACGCCGGGGAGGACGAAGACTACGAGGCAATGATTGCGCACCGCTTCGACCTGGACCGTCGCTCGCAATGGCTTGCCGATGCCGTCCGCTGGGGCTGGCGTACCAAACTCTATGTCTCCTCCAGCTTGGATGTGCGCATGCGTTTGAAGGAAATCGCCGAAGCCGGAGCGTTAGAAGTCTTTGCCACCAATCTGCGCGATGTGCTGTTGGCAGCCCCGGCTGGCCAGCGCGCCACGTTGGGGTTGGACCCTGGGTACCGCAACGGCGTGAAGTGCGCGGTAGTCGATGGCACCGGCAAGGTTGTCGACACCGCTATCGTCTACCCCCACCAGCCGCAGAACCGCTGGAAGGACGCGGTCCAGTCCCTGGCTCGGCTATGCGCCACCCACGGGGTAGACCTGTTGGCCGTGGGCAACGGCACCGCCTCCCGGGAAACGGACAAACTCGCAGCTGAGGTTGCCGACCTGGTGGCCCAGGCTGGGGGCAAGCGCCCCACACCGGTGGTGGTCTCCGAGTCGGGGGCGTCGGTATACTCGGCCTCCCAGCTGGCGGCCGAGGAGTTTCCGAACATGGACGTCTCACTGCGCGGGGCGGTCTCCATTGCCCGGCGTTTGCAGGACCCGCTGGCGGAACTGGTCAAGATTGACCCGAAGGCCATCGGGGTAGGGCAGTACCAGCACGACATCAACCAAACGGCGCTGGCGCGCACACTCGACGGTGTGGTTGAAGACGCCGTCAACGGCGTGGGCGTGGACGTCAATACCGCCTCCGTGCCCCTGCTGGAGCGCGTGGCCGGAGTAACTCCCACGGTGGCGGCCAATATCGTGGCGTATCGCGACGAACACGGCTCGTTTGCCACCCGCAAGGAGCTGACCAAAGTACCGCGGCTGGGGCCGAAGGCCTTTGAACAGGCGGCTGGATTCTTACGTATTACTGGCGCGGCGGACCCCCTGGACGGCTCCGCAGTGCACCCGGAGGCATACCCGGTCGTCGCGCGAATTGCGCAGAGCACCGGACTGGGCGTGGCAGAGCTAATAGGTAATACGCGGGTGCTTTCGGCGTTGCGGCCTGCCGATTTCGCAGATGAGACCTTTGGCGTTCCCACAGTCACGGACATCATCGCGGAGCTGGACAAACCAGGCCGCGACCCCCGTCCCGAGTTCAAAACGGCCACGTTCAAAGAAGGCGTGCACAAGGTCTCTGACTTGGTCCCCGGCATGATTTTGGAGGGCACCGTGACCAACGTCGCAGCCTTCGGCGCTTTTGTGGACGTGGGAGTCCACCAGGACGGGCTGGTCCACGTCTCAGCCATGAGCGAGAAATTCGTGGAAGACCCGCACCAGGTAGTTCGTTCTGGACAAGTGGTCAAGGTCAAGGTCATGGATGTTGACGTGGAGCGCCAGCGCATTGGGCTGTCCCTGCGCCTGAACGATGAACCAGGCCAATCTGGCGATGCTCCCCGCAACCGCAACTCCCACTCCGCCGATGCGCGCCGGGGTTCCAGCTCGCACGATTCCCGCGGTGCTGGCGACCGTGCCGACACCCGCGGCGGTGGTCGCCGAGTAGAAAACCGTGGCGCTGGCTCCCACAGCGATAATCGCGGCGGTGGTCGCAACAACCGAGGCGGTCGCAACACTGGTCGGCGCGAGCAAGATCGCCCCCAAGGCGGCGGATCGCTTGCCGAAGCCCTCCGCAACGCCGGCTTTGGACGTTAGGCCCTGTCCTGCTTTAAGCACAGGTGTGGTTTGGACTGAGTGGGGCCGGTGTGCCAAAATGGACAACTGTTCTGTGTAACAGGCACGAACCGGTTCAGGCCAGCGACTGGCCGCCAGGGTCCTCTGTCTTAAACTGAAAAGGATACTTCGAATGTCTAACATTATCGACAAGATTGATGCCGCGCAGCTGCGTGACGATGTCCCGTCCTTCCGTCCGGGCGACACCCTGGACGTCAACGTCAAGGTGATCGAGGGCAGCAACCAGCGTGTGCAGCTGTTCAAGGGTGTGTGCATCCGCCGCCAGGGCTCCGGCATCCGCGAGACCTTCACCGTCCGCAAGGTCTCCTTCGGCATCGGTGTTGAGCGTACCTTCCCGGTTCACTCCCCGAACATCGAGTCCATCGAGGTCGTGCGCCGTGGCCGCGTGCGCCGCGCGAAGCTGTACTACCTGCGTGATCTGCGCGGTAAGAAGGCTCGTATCAAGGAGCGCCGCTAATCTCAGCTGCCTGAAACTCCGCGGAGAGCAATCTCCCGCGGAGTTTTTGCTTTTTCAAGCAGTCCCGCCGTATCTCATTTCTCAACCTTTGCCGCGCCCGCGCTTCTAGCCCCTCCGGCGGCCTGTTTTCGGCTGCCGTGGGGCTGGGGTGTTGCGCTGGTTTTGTGTGGGGTTGCGCCACTAGCTTGGAGCGCTACGCCGACTATTGCGCTGAGCCCGCACGTCTAGCCCCTCCGGCTGCCTGTTTTCGACTGCCGTGGGGCTGGGGTGCTGCGCTGCTTGCCGCGTTGCGCTGCGCCCGACTTGCGCACTGCGCTGCTTGCCAGGCTACCGGCTGCGCAGCCTGTCGTGTTGCGCTTGCCGTGCTGCCGGCGCTGCGGGCACGGGGGTTAGTTGGTGGGGCTAGTCGGCACCGGGACACCACCACCAGGTGACTGCCACGCCACCTGCCCACCAACCCTTACCATTCGGCCGCGGTGGATGGGCACTCCTCCCGGCGGGTGGTCTTCATTGGCACCATTATGGTGCGGGCATAACACCGTGAGGTTCTTGATGTTGGTTTCCCCACCATCAGCCCACGACGTGATGTGGTGGACTTGGCATTTATCAAACGGCACATGACAATCCAACCACGCACACTCAGGGCTCTCCGCTGCCAACAGCAAACGCTGCTTGTCGGTGGCAAAGCGCTCCATACGGTAGACATCCACCGGACCATGCACCCGACTTAGGATCGCGACAAACCCATGCTTGAACAAAATGCGCTCAGCTAGTTCTTTACCAGTCATCCGCGCCCCATTATTCGCCCGAACAATAATGTCCGAATCCGCGCCTGCAGAGTCTGCACCGGCGGGGTTGGCTGCGCTGGCACCGGCAGCTTGATCACCGGTACCGGTGTGGTTGCAGTCGGAGACGGCGAGCAGCTTGGCGAAGGTATCCAACTGCAGGGTAATCATCGGGATGTAGTTCAACCGCCCAGCACCACCTTCACCACGCACCAGGTTAAAGAAGCTTTCTGCCGGGGCATCCTGATCGATGGCATCGTAGACATCGGTAAGGTCCACATCGCGAGCAGTAATCGACATGGTGGCTGTGCCGTTGGCGTAGCGGCGCATGGTGACTTTTTCTACCGGGGTGTCATCCTTTGGGTTCCATTCCCGGCGTAGTTTACGCGCCACAGCCGTGAACTGGCCTGCGGGTGTGGCGCATAGGTGTTGGCGCATTCGCCATTGTTGGGTGGTTTTGGTTTTGGTGACTTCGCGTTCTATTTCTTGCATGGCTATCAGCCCGTGGCCGTGGCGCTGTGCGCCTTTAACAGCACTCCTTTGCCTGCGGCTAGGCTGGCCGGGCCCGCAGTACAGCCGGTGGAGGCGTACCAGGAACTCTGCGGTATCTGGTGCAACGCCTAAGCCCTCCAGGTCTGTGGTGGTGGCATGCTCTAGCTGTGGCAGTGCGTCGATGACGCTGCCTAGCAGGGCGGCGATGTTGATCTCTTTCATGGTTTTGACGCTAAGGCGATAGCGCAACCCTGCGCAAGGGGTATTTTGGGAAAACCCGAAATCTGTGGATAACTTGTCCCCACCCGTGGCAGAAATGGGGAGTTATCCACAGGCCGACTGCACATGCGGTTGCCGCCGCGTGAGATGCCAGAGTATTATGTCGCGCGCACGCGGGGAAGGGCTGCGTGTCGAGCCATGAAAGACAAGCGTGGTGCGGGGCTCACGGGTGGACTGCGGCGCGCACTCGGGAAGAGTCCGCAAAATAGCTTGTGCGGCCAGGAGTGGACTGCGGCTCACAGACCGAAAAAGGGAGCGCCCGATTGGGGGGCGACGGCATACACGGCAGAATGCTGCGGGGGTGCGGGAGAAGCGTCAGCGGACTGTTGGGCGACACGGAAGAGCACGCACGGGCCACGGCGAAACAGTGACCAGTGCGTGCGGGAAGCCCGCCGGGGGCAGGGGCGGGTGGGGGAAAGAGGCATCGGCAGGCTAGGGCATCGGCAGGTTGGTGCTGTAGTGTCTACGGGGTGACTAATAACGCAGCATCGACGCCGCAGCCGAAGAAGTCCCTGCCGTGGATTGTGGAGACACTGCTGATTTTTGTGGTGGTCCTTATGGTGGTGGGGCTCATGCAGACTTTTGTAGGCCGCCAGTATGTGATTCCGTCTGCGTCCATGGAGCCTACGCTGCACGGTTGTGAAGGCTGCACCGGTGACCGGATTTTTGTGGAAAAGCTCAGCTACCGCGGGGATAAATCGCCGCAACCTGGTGATGTGATTGTCTTTGAAGGCACGGAGTCGTGGAACGCTTCTTATGTCTCGCCGCGCTCTTCCAACCCGGTCGTTGCGAAAATCCAGGACGGCTTGTCGTTCGTTTCTCTGGCCCCGCCAGATGAGAACACCCTGGTCAAGCGCGTTATTGCAACCGGCGGGCAGACGGTGAGCTGTCAGGAGGGGGACCCGGCCATTATGGTCGATGGAAAGCCGATTAATCAGGACTACGTCCTTGACCCGCCCACGTATCCGGTGAATGATTTGGTGGGTTCGCAGGCGTGTGGTGGGCCTTATTTTGGCCCGGTGACCATCCCGGCAGGCAATGTGTTTGTGATGGGCGATAATCGCACCAATTCCCTGGACTCGCGCTATCACATGGACGATGAATTCCTGGGCAGTATTCCGGAGGAAAACGTTCGCGGCAAGGTGGCGTTTATTTTCTTCCCGTTTAGCCGAATTGGCGGTGTCGATGACCCGGATATCCAGGCATCTTAAGCCCGGGCAGCAAGCCCCTGGAAACAGGGAGGGGGAAGCGGATGCGGGCTCCGGGGGCTTCGGCACGACGGTAGCTGCGCGCGCACAGCGTATCGCGGAGGGATACTCGTTGTTGCGTTCCGTGTTGGTGGCGTTTGTGATGCTGGTGGCCCTGAGCGTGTTTGTAGGCAGGCTTTATGTGATTCCGTCTGGGTCCATGGAGCCTACTTTGCACGGGTGTGAGGGCTGTACCAATGACCGTATAGCGGTGCAAAAGCTCAGCTATACTTTCGGCCAACCGCACGCAGGCGACGTGGTGGTCTTTGCGGCGCCGCCCAGCTGGAATGGGCAGTGGTCCGCCCAGCGCTCCCACAATGTGGTTATCCGCGGCGCACAGAATGTGCTTGCCGGGGCCGGGCTGATAGCCTCGACGGAAAACATCCTGGTCAAGCGCGTCATTGCGACTGCGGGCAGCGTGGTCAAGTGTGAAGAAGGCGACCCAGGTGTGATGGTCGATGGCCACGCCATCGCTAGCCATTTTGTGTTGGACCCGCCTGCCTACCCGGTGGATCCCGCGCGCGGTTCAGCCGCTTGCGGCGGGGAGTATTTTGGCCCGGTGCAAGTCCCGGCGGACCACGTGTGGGTGATGGGGGATAACCGCACCAATTCTGCTGATTCCCGCGCGCACCTGGGTGACGAACACCAGGGCGCCGTCCCGGTGGATAACATCCGGGGCAAGGTGGCCGCAGTGGTGTTCCCGCCCACCCGTCTAGGAACTGTGGAGCATGCGGACCTATAAGTACGCGCGCACCTATGAGGTGGTGTTGGATAAGGCCGGTTTGGGTCCGGTAGTGGGGGTCGATGAGGCTGGCCGCGGCGCTTGCTGCGGGCCGATAACCATTGCCGCGTGCGTGTTGCCCCAGCGCCCTATACCGCAGTTGCGGGAGCTCACGGATTCCAAGAAGCTCACGCCTGCGCAGCGCGAGCGATTGTTTCCGCTGATTCAGTCCATGGCCGTGGCGTATTCGATTATCCATATTGAGGCACAGGCCATTGACTCTCGCGGCATCCAGCACGCGAATGTTTCTGGAATGCGCCGCGCCGTCGCCGCCTTGGGGGTGCGCCCCGGGTATGTGCTCACCGACGCTTTAAGGGTGCCCGGCATCCCGGCGCCGCAGTTGCCGATTATTGGTGGTGATGCCGCCGCCCGGTGTATTGCCGCCGCCAGCGTGCTGGCCAAAGTCAGCCGCGACCGCCGCATGCTGGCCTTGGATGCCCAGTATCCCGGCTATGGCCTGGCTCAGCACAAGGGGTATGGCACGCGGGTGCACGCGGAGGCTATTGCGCGTTTGGGGGCTAGTCCGCAGCATCGGATGAGCTATGCCAACGTGGCCAAGGCCCACGCCGAGTATCTTGCGCGCGCCTGAACGCACCGCTACTACCGGCGCGCTAAAGTATCCCAGGTAAACCCAGTTCAACCGCGGATGTTTAAAGGAGCCTGCTGTGAGCGCTGAGGAATTAGACAACTATGAGGCCGAAGTAGAACTGTCCCTCTACCGCGAGTACCGCGACGTGGTCAGCCAGTTTTCTTATGTGGTAGAGACCGAGCGCCGTTTTTACCTGGCAAACGCGGTGGAACTTATTCCTCATACCTCTGGTAGCGATGTTTATTACGAGGTCCGCATGTCAGACGCCTGGGTGTGGGATATGTACCGCTCTGCGCGCTTTGTGCGTTATGTGCGCGTGATTACCTACAAGGACGTTAACATCGAGGAGTTGGATAAGCCGGAGTTTTTGTTGCCGGAATAGTTGAGGTGTCTCCGCGCCCCGTCCCTGCTGCTGTGGGGCGGGGCTTTTTGTGTGTTCATCGCAGCAGAACTTGCCGATGCCCCTTTACCACTTCTGCTTCCCTGTTGTCAAGGTCCGCGTGGCCGGGCCTGTGGATAACTGCCCCTGATCGCCAGTTTTTGGCCAAGAATTCCACAGATTTGGCCGATGTGAAAAATTCCCCTTGCGCTGGAGCTAGTTGGCGCGCTGTTGTGGATCCTGTGGGCGTTATCCGCCCCATGTCGGTTCCAACATGAAGGAGACAAGAGTGATTACGCATAAACTGTCGCGTACTGAGCTAGGGCGCAAGGGCGAGGCCTTTGCTGCGAGGCTGTATACCGCCCGGGGTGCTACGTTATTGGCTACCAATGTGCGCTACCCGGTGGGTGAGATTGATTTGGTGTGCCGGGAGGCCGACGGCACCTTGGTATTCGTTGAGGTCAAAACGCGCTCGACTGCCGCTTTCGGGGTTGCGGAGGCGGTCACGCCTCGCAAATTGGCCCGTATGCGCAAGGCGGCTACCCGGTGGTTGGAGGGCCGCGCCAAGCTGGCGAATGTCCGCTTCGATGTGGTGGCCCTGACAGTCAATGGCGCGGGCTTTGATGTCGAGTATTTTGCGGGGGTGGAGCATGGCGCTGGCTAAGACGCATACTATTGCAATTGATGGCGTGGTGGCCCACCCGGTGGAGGTCGAAGCCCACATTGGCACCGGGCTGCCAGGGATAACCATTGTGGGTATGGCGGATACCAGCATCTCAGAGGCACGCTCGCGCATTCGCACTGCGGTGACGCAAAGTGAGTTGGACTGGCCTAAGACGCGCATTGTGGTCTCGATGGCTCCAGCTAGCTTGCCCAAGTCCGGAACGCACTTTGATTTGCCCATTGCCTTGGCCATTCTGGCTGCCCGCGCCGGCCTAGGAGGCATTGCTGCACAGTCTGCCGATGCCGTGCTTGCTGCTTCCCCCAGCGCCGCAGTACTGGGCGGGACGCTGTTTCTGGGCGAGGTGGGCTTGGATGGCTCCATCCGCCCGGTATCAGGGGTGCTCCCGGCAGCGGTGGCCGCCCAAGAATACGGCTTCGACTGTTTGGTGATTCCGGTGGGAAATGCCCCGGAGGCCTGTTTGGTTGAGGGGGTAGAGATCCTGGTGGTGCACACGCTGAAGCAGGCCGTGGCTTTTGTGCGGGGATTAACCCGGTTAGAGTCCGCGCGTGACGTTGTGAGCCAACGAACCCAGCTAGGCGCGCGGCAGGACGTGGTGAAATGTTTTAGCGATATTGCAGGCCAAGCAGAAGCCAAGCGTGCGGCGGAAATTGCGGCGGCGGGCGGGCACCATTTGTTGATGATTGGCCCACCCGGCTCTGGAAAATCCATGTTGGCAGCGCGCTTACCGTCGATATTGCCGCAGTTGAGCACCCGCCAGTCCTTGGAGGCTACGGCTATTCATTCCTTGGCAGGCAAGGTGGGGCAGGCGGTGTTGCAGGCCCCGTTTGTGGCCCCGCACCCGTCGGTAACGCGGGCGGGCCTGGTAGGTGGTGGTTCAGGGCGGGCACGCCCCGGGGCGGCGAGTTTGGCCCACCACGGGGTGCTGTTTTTGGATGAGGCCTCAGAAGTTGCCGCAGAGGCCCTGGACAGCCTGCGCGCACCGCTGGAAGAAGGCCACGTCCGCCTGGTGCGTGCCCGGCGCGAAGTAATCTTCCCCGCACGCTTTCAGTTGGTCTTGGCCGCGAACCCCTGCCGGTGTGCCGCAGAAGAGCCCGCGGCGTGCGTGTGCAAGCCCGCACAGCGGGCGAGCTACTTGCACAATCTATCCGGGCCGTTGCGGGACCGGCTGGATATGGTGATCACACTGTCTGGCCGCAGTGCGCGACTGGATGCGGCGGGGGAGGAGACATCGGCAAGCATTGCCCAGCGCGTGGCGGCAGCCAGGGAACGTGGCGCACACCGGTGGGCGCGCGCGGAGCTGGATGCGGAAACTAACGCTGCGGTAGGTGCGGCGTGGCTGCGGCGCAACTTCCCGGCCACAGACGAAGCAATGGAGTTGTTGCGCGCCTACCTGGCCGCCGGTGAGGTGAGCCAACGCGGAGTGGATAGGAGTCTGAAGTTGGCGTGGACGCTGGCGGATCTCCATGGGATTTCGCGGCCGGGGATGGAAGAAGTCTCCCAGGCCATTGATTTACGAGGTACAGATACGTACGGAAAGTGGGGGCAGTAGCCGTGACAAAGTTGTTGATTGATACGCCGTATCAGGCGTGGGTTTACCTCAACCGGGTGGTAGAGGGCCCTTCGCATGTGTTGGCAGCATTGCTGGAGGAATTCGAGCCGGAGCGGATTGCGCACGGCATTTATCACCGCGCGGACTGGTTGGGTGCGCTGCGGGACCAGACGGCATCGCGCTGGGACTGGCTGCGCCAGGAAGAGGACATGGCCGCGGCCGAGGCGGTAGGTGCGCGCCTGATTACTCCGGGGGATCCGCAGTGGCCTGAGGAGGCCTTTGCGCGCTCCTTCGGGTTCTACCGCAGCGGTCTTGGCGATGCCCCCGCAAACTTCGACGCCGATGCCGTAGCCCCGCATTCTCTCTGGGTCCGCGGCGGGGACTTGGCTGGCGCCGTCCACCAAGCGGTGGCAGTGGTGGGTACGCGGGCCATATCGCGCTATGGCTTTGAGGTGACCAAACTGCTGTGCAGTGGGCTGGTGCGCCACCAGTGGAGCATTGTCTCCGGTGGTGCGCTTGGGGTTGATACCGTGGCCCACGAACACACGCTGGCGGAGCATGGCACCACTGTGGCAGTAGCTGCGTGTGGGATTGATTATCCTTACCCGGCGCGCAATGCGCGTCTTTTTGACCAGATTGCGGCAAGTGGTGTGTTGGTTAGCGAGTTCCCGCCTGGCACCACGCCGCAGCGGCATCGTTTTTTGACCCGCAACCGTCTCGTCGCGGCACTCACGGACGGTGCGGTGGTGGTCGAGGCGGCGTTTCGCTCCGGGGCGCTGAATACCTTGAATTGGGCAGAAGCCCTGGGCAAGGTGGCCATGGCGGTGCCGGGGCCGATTACTGGCACAGGCTCCATTGGCTGCCACAGGCGGATCCAAGAAGGCCGCGCGCAGCTAGTGACCTCTGCCGATGGGATTCGGGAGCTGCTGGAACGCGTCGGCAGTGTGGATGAGGAGGCACAGCTGGAGCTAGAGTTCGCCCCTTCGGCTACGCAACGGCTCTCGCGTAACGAATTGCGTGCCTATGACGCCACGCCTCCCGATACCCTCGCTTCCGCCGCCGACATTGCCCGTGACGCCGGCCTGCCCCTGGCATTGACCATCCACCTGTTGGTGGCAGTGGAGAAGCAGGGCCTGGTTGTCCGGCAGGGCGGAGGGTGGTGCCGCGTACCCCAGGACTAGCACAGCCACCAGCCGGGCAGGGCCGTGGGTTCCACAGCGTAGGGCGACTTGTTGGCGGTGGGACCTGCAGCGCAGTGGGGTAAGGTAGGCGGGTATGTCAGCCTCCCAGAAACCGCCTTCTGCCACTGGTCAACTTGTGGAAGCCGTGGAGGACTACGCGTTCTTCCTACGTGACGTCCAGGGCAAGGCGGAGGCTACCGTGCGCGGCTACCGCAGCGACCTGCTGGACTTTGCCGCTGCGGTGCCGGACTTTGCGCACTTTGATTTGCTGGCGCTGCGCGAGTGGCTCAGCGCGGCAGTGGCGCAGGGACTCTCGCGGGCCACCCTGGCCCGGCGCACCGCCGCCGCGCGGGGGTTTTCTACCTGGGCACACAGGCAGGGCTACCTCGAAGCGGACGTGGCCGCGCGGTTAATGACGCCTAAGACCCACCGCAACTTGCCGCGCGTACTCACACACGATCAAGCTGAGGAGCTGGTGGACAGCATTGCTGAAGGCCGTGATTCATCCATCAGCAGCGGCGTCGCTGCTCGCGACCGCGCCATGGTGGAGCTGCTCTATGCCACCGGTGTGCGCGTGGGCGAGCTCGTGGGCCTGGACCTGCGCGACCTGGACCTTGAGCGACGTACCGCACGTGTTACCGGCAAAGGCAACAAACAGCGCGTAGTGCCCTTTGGTCAGGCCTGCGCTGAGGCTCTACAGGCGTGGTTGCAGCAACGCGCGGACTACGATCGCGGCCACAGCCCGGCGGTTTTCCTGGGGGTCCGCGGCGGGCGCATAGACCCCCGCCAGGTTCGCCGCATAGTGGAGAAGGCGGCCGCACAGGCGGGCGCGCCGGGTCTTACTCCCCATGGGGTGCGCCATTCGGCGGCGACGCACTTGTTGGAAGGCGGGGCGGATTTGCGTATGGTCCAAGAGCTGCTGGGGCATTCTTCGCTGCAGACCACCCAGATTTATACCCATGTGAGCACCCAACGCCTGCAGCAGGTATACCAGCAAGCGCATCCACGTGCATAGACCCCGGCAGTGCCACTACACCGGCGGTGCCGCTACACCGGCGGTGCCGCTACACCGGCGGTGCCGCTACACCGGCTTGAGCCTTATGCGCGGGGGTTGCAGGAGTGAAAGCGGGTCAATGTAGTCATCCGGGCCTTGGAGGGCTCCCCAGTGTAAGCCGGGGTAACCGTCATAGGAGCGGTCTAAAATCCCCAATGGCGTACCAGCGGCTACTGTCTCGCCTGCTTGAACGTGGGCGATGACCGGAGTGTAGGTAGTGCGCAGACCATCGGGGTGGGTCACGGAAACCGATGGGCGCCCGGCAACGGAACCAGCAAAGGAGACTGTGCCTTCGCCTGCCGAGTAGACAGTGGCCCCGATGGGTGCGGCCAAATCTACGCCGCGGTGCCCGCGAGACCACTTGTGCTCTGGTTTATCAAACGCGCGCAGGACCCTACCATCCACTGGGCGCTGATAATAGCCGTGTGCAGCGGCTATGGCTGGGTTACGCGGGGGAGGAGAACCTGAGGCTGCAGGGGTCGCGGACGCTACTAGGGTTAGGGTGAGCCAACCAGCCAGGAGGGTGCGCAGGAGGCGGGTGGAGGGGGCATCGGCAAACTGCTTAATGTGGAGAGCATTCATGGCTCTACTGTGGCAGGAAACCTGGCCGTGCGCTAGGGATTTTCCCAGAATGTGGCGCGTGGGAAAACTGAGGTCACAGGCGGTGTACGGTTTGGAATGGGTGAGGGTGCTGGTATAAGCTATCTGACTAGCAGTGTGCCCGGCGCCGGAAACGAACCCAGCGTTTGGTGCATTGACTACGCGCGGCGGAGTGCATCCCTGCGGGGACATGGTCCCGGGCGGAAATCCCGGGTGTTGCCGGAGGACTTCGCAGCCAGGGCGCGGGATAAAAGCCCGCGCAACACTCAAAACACTGGAAAACCTAAAGCTTAGAAAGCGAGCTAAACCATGGCAGTTGTAACCATGCGCGAGCTCCTCGACGCTGGTGTGCACTTTGGCCACCAGACTCGTCGTTGGAACCCGAAGATGCGTCGATTCATCTTCACCGACCGTAACGGCATCTACATCATCGACCTACAGCAGACGCTGACCTACATCGATGAGGCCTTCGAGTTCGTCAAGGAAACCGTTGCACACGGTGGCACCATCCTGTTTGTGGGCACCAAGAAGCAGGCCCAGGAAGCAGTGGCAGAGGAAGCGCAGCGCGTTGGTATGCCGTACGTGAACCACCGCTGGCTGGGTGGCATGCTCACCAACTTCCAGACTGTATCCAAG
Organism: Corynebacterium lizhenjunii; assembly: GCF_011038655.2. Taxonomy (NCBI): domain Bacteria; kingdom Bacillati; phylum Actinomycetota; class Actinomycetes; order Mycobacteriales; family Corynebacteriaceae; genus Corynebacterium; species Corynebacterium lizhenjunii. The sequence goes on along the minus strand of NZ_CP064954.1, from coordinate 1,594,188 downwards.
CGCCTCAAGCGCATGAAGGAACTGCAGGCTATGGATGCAGCTGAGGACGGCTACAAGGGTCGCACCAAGAAGGAAACCCTGATGCTGACCCGCGAGCGCACCAAGCTGGAGCGCGTGCTAGGCGGCATCTCTGAGATGTCCAAGGCTCCGTCCGCACTGTGGATCGTTGACACCAACAAGGAGCACATCGCAGTCAAGGAAGCTCACAAGCTCAACATCCCGGTTGTGGCTATCCTGGACACCAACTGCGACCCGGATGAAGTTGACTTCCCGATCCCGGGCAACGATGACGCCATCCGCGCCACCAAGTTGCTGACCGGCATCATCGCTACCGCCGTGGAAGAGGGCAAGAAGGCTCGTGAAGAGCGCCAGCTGGCCGCAGCTAAGGAAGCTGCCGGCGACTCCGCTGAGAAGGAAGCCCGCGACGCTGCTGAGGCCGCCGCAGCATCCGACCCGGCATCCGCTGAGTCCGCAGAGTAAATCTTTGCACTGCACCCCCGTTGCGCGCTGCCCGCTGTATGTGAAGCGGGCTAGATAATTCCACGCAACGGGGGTTTCTTTCTCTCCTCGAGTCCACAGCTCTTCAGAAGGGCACATAGCCGCCACCAGGCGGATTGTGCCAAGCTCCAGGGCTGGGCTACTGGAAGAAAAACTCCCACACTTACCCGCATACTTTTCAAGGAGGATCGCCCCAACTATGGCGAACTACACTGCTGCAGACGTCAAGGCACTGCGCGAGGCTACTGGCTCCGGCATGCTGGACTGCAAGAAGGCTCTGGAAGAGGCCAACGGCGACTACGACAAGGCCGTCGAGCTGCTGCGCATCAAGGGCGCAAAGTCCGTCTCCAAGCGCGCTGACCGCGAGGCCACCGAGGGTCTGATCGCAGTTTCCGGCAACACCATGGTGGAGATCAACTGCGAGACCGACTTCGTGGCTAAGAATGAGGCCTTCCGCGCCTTCGCCGCCAAGATCGCTGAGGCCGCTGGCGCCGCTAAGGTGAACTCCGCCGAGGAGCTCAACGCCGTGGAAATCGACGGCAAGCCGGTTTCTGAGATCGTCACCGAAGAGTCCGCAAAGACTGGCGAGAAGCTGCAGGCTTCCCGCGCAGTGACCATCGAAGGCGACAACGTTGCCGTCTACCTGCACCAGCGCTCCGCTGACCTGCCGCCGGCAGTGGGCGTTTTGGTCTCCTACGAGGGCAACGCTGAGGCCGCTCACGCTGCCGCTCTGCAGATCGCAGCCATGAAGGCTGAGTACCTGACCCGCGAAGAGGTCCCGGCTGAGGTCGTGGAGAAGGAGCGCGAGATCGCGGAGGCCACCACCCGCGAGGAGGGCAAGCCAGAGGCAGCCCTGCCGAAGATCGTGGAAGGCCGCCTCAACGGCTTCTACAAGGGCGTAGTCCTGCTGGAGCAGCCGGCACTGTCCGACTCCAAGAAGACCGTGGCACAGCTGCTGGATGAGGCTGGCACCAAGGTCTTGGGCTTCAAGCGCTTCGAGCTGGGCGCCTAGTTTCCGGGATCTCACACCCGTTCAAGACCGCCCGACTTCCGTCCTGGGAGCCGGGCGGTTTGGCATTTCTTCGGCAGGCCCTGATGCTGCGGTGGGGTAGGGGAAGTAGTGAGGTAAAGGGGCATCGGCAAGCTCAGCAGCAAGGCTGACGGGTTAGGCTGCGGGGGTGGGCAACGGGTAGGATTAGCGCCAGCACACAAGTCCCCCACAAGGAGAGGAACACCTTCAGTGACTACCCCTGATTCCAAGCGAACCGGCTACAAGCGCGTCATGCTCAAACTGGGCGGTGAGATGTTCGGTGGCGGCACCGTGGGCATTGACCCGGACGTGGTTGAAAACGTTGCCCGGCAGATTGCAGAGGTAGCCAAGCAGGGGACCGAAGTAGCAGTGGTCATTGGTGGCGGCAACTTCTTCCGCGGCGCGGAGCTATCCCAGCGCGGCCTGGACCGCGCCCGCTCGGACTACATGGGCATGCTGGGCACCGTGATGAACTGCCTGGCCCTGCAGGACTTCCTGCAGCAGCTAGGCATTGACAGCCGTGTGCAGACCGCTATCAACATGGCCCAAATCGCAGAGCCTTACCTGCCGCTGCGCGCGGCCCGCCACCTGGAGAAGGGCCGCGTAGTTATCTTCGGCGCGGGCATGGGTATGCCATACTTCTCTACCGATACCACCGCCGCGCAGCGCGCCCTGGAAATCGGCGCTGAGGTACTCTTCCTGGCCAAGGGTGTGGACGGCGTTTATGATGATGACCCCCGCACCAACCCGGACGCCCAGCTGTACACGGAAATCACTCCGCGCGAGGTCATTGAAAAGAACCTCAAGGTTGCTGACGCCACCGCATTTAGCCTGTGCATGGACAACGATATGCCCATTTTGGTGTTCAATCTGCTCACGGAAGGCAACATCGCACGTGCGGTGGCCGGCGAGCGAATTGGCACCCTGGTGCAGTCCTAACTGCAGGCGTTGGGCTTAAGCAGTGGGCTCTAGCACGGCTAGGGCAAAACCTGCTAGGTTATAGCGAAGAACTATAGACAATTATTTCCTCCGCATGTTAAGGAAGCACCACTCATGATTGATGAGATTCAGCTCGACGCCGAAGAGCACATGACTGCCTCGGTGGAGCATACCCGCGAGCAGCTGCTGACCATTCGCACCGGCCGCGCCAACCCCTCCATGTTTAATGGCCTGGTGGCTGAATACTACGGCGCGCCAACCCCTATCACGCAGATGGCAACCATCTCCGTCCCGGAGCCGCGCATGCTGTTGATTAAGCCCTATGAGCAGGCGATGATCCATGAGATTGAAAACGCCATCCGCAACTCTGACCTGGGGGTCAACCCCACCAATGATGGCCAGGTGCTGCGAGTGACCGTGCCGCAGCTCACGGAGGAGCGCCGCCGGGACATGGTCAAGCTGGCTAAGTCCAAGGGGGAGGACGGCAAGGTGGCCGTGCGTAACCTGCGCCGTAAGGCTATGGAAGCGCTGAAGAAGCTGCAAAAGGACGGCGACGCCGGCGAGGACGAAGTCATTGCTGCTGAAAAGGAGATGGAGAAGATCACTGCCTCCTACATCGAGCAGATTGACAAGCTGGTCGCCCACAAAGAAAGTGAACTGATGGAGGTCTAGCCTCCAGGCTGCGTTTAGATGAATCAAGCCGCCGTGGACCATCGCGGCGGCTGATTTTTATGTCCGGAGACGTGCGGCCACGCGCGGCCGTGCACCCTATGACAGGCGCGTACCGTTTGGCAGAAAGGAAAACCCCTATGAGCGAGGCACGTCCACGCAGGCTGCCCAAACCCAAGAATGGCGCCGGGCGCAACCTGCCTGCCGCAATTGCGGTGGGCGTGGGCCTGGGGGCGGTGGTGGTGTTCGCGGTCTGGGCCGGACCGCTGGCCTGGTACCTGGTGGTGGCCGCCGCCGTTGGCGTTGGGATGTGGGAGGTGCTCACGCGGCTGCGGGAGCACAGCTACTACGTGCCGCGCACGCTGCTGATCCTTCTGGGTCAGGCGATGGTGTGGATCTCTTGGCCCATGGGGGCCCAGGGCATGGTGGCGGTCTATGTCATCGCTGTGTTGTTGTTGATGTTCGGCCGACTCTTCCACAATGGGCGCCATCAGCCGCCGATCAATTATTTGCGGGACATGTCGGTGGGCATTTTTGTGCTCACGTGGATTCCGCTGTTTGGGTCCTTCGCTGCGATGCTTTCCACAACCCAAACCCCATTTGCTAGCGGGGCGTCCTCCATTGTGGTCTTTATGCTTTGCGTGGTGGCTTCGGATACCGGCGGCTACATTGCCGGGGTTATGTTTGGCTCGCACCCCATGGCACCGGCGGTGTCCCCGAAAAAGTCCTGGGAGGGCTTTGCCGGTTCAGTAATCTTTGGCGTGGTCACAGGCGCGCTATCAGTATGGTTGCTGCTGCACCATGACGCTTGGGTGGGCGCCTTGATGGGTCTTGTCCTGGTCTTCTGTGCCACGCTGGGGGACTTGGTGGAATCCCAATTCAAGCGCGAACTGGGGATCAAGGACATGTCTGCTATTTTGCCGGGCCATGGGGGCTTGATGGACCGCCTGGATGGCATGCTGCCTGCCGCCATGATTACCTGGGTGGCAATGAATTTTCTCTCCCATGGTTTCTGGCTGCCGGGGCTGCACTAGTCGGGTGGCGCAAGACTACTAGGACAGTACAGCCGCGCCTCGCTAGAACTCCCAACCAGGTTAGAACACCCAACCGGGCTGGAACACCCAACCAGGCTGCGGCGCCTAGCGCTGGGCCTGGGCGTGCTTCTTTACTTGCCGACGCAGCTCCAGCATGCGCCAGCCACCCACCAGGGCCATAATCAGCGCGCCAGCGATGGCAAAGATAAGGAAGGCGATACCTGCTGGGAACTCCACGGTCCAGGAGAAGAAGTTCATTACTGCCTTTTGCTGGTTCTGCAGGATGAAAATGATTAACAGAATCAGCAGCAGGAAGCCCACAATCAACGCCGCCCAAGTGCTAGCAGCAAAGGAGCCCTTAACTTTGCGCTGTTCCTTGTGATAATCTGCCAGCGCCTTGCGCTCGCGATCGGACAGGCCAGGAGCGGTAGCGGGGTTAGCTTCCGGGGCGGGGTTGGGCACAGCGAGCGTTTCCGGCGTCTGCGATACGTGCGGTGGCACAGACGAAGATGCGTCAGGGGTTGTCATGCCTAATAATCTAATACGAATCGGGCGTAGGGATCATGTCGTGGTCACATAAGTGGCGCCAAGGCCAGATGACGTGCCAAAATAGCAGACACCATGGCTGAACCTTTGAAACTGAATTTTTCCGCTCCGCGTCGTGGCCTGCCACCCAAGCATTTTGCTGATCTCAGCGTTGCAGAGCGCGTGGACGTCCTGGCGGAGCTGGGCTTGCCCAAGTTCCGTGCGAAGCAGTTGGCTAAGCACTATTACGAGCATCTGACTGCTGATGTCGCCGCGATGACCGACATCCCCGCCGGCAAGCGCGCGGAAGTCCAGGCTGCCTTGTTCCCAGTGTTGATGGAGCCGGTGCGCCAAACCTCCACAGATGATGGCGAAACCACGAAGTCTTTGTGGCGCCTGCACGACGGCACGTTGTTGGAATCAGTGCTCATGCGCTACCCGGGCCGCGCCACACTGTGTATTTCCTCTCAGGCTGGCTGCGGCATGGCGTGTCCTTTCTGCGCCACGGGCCAAGGGGGCTTGGACCGTAATCTCTCCACTGCGGAGATTGTGGAGCAGTTCCGCACCGCTGCCGCGCAGATGCAGGCCGAAGGCTCCCGCCTGACCAATGTGGTGTTCATGGGCATGGGGGAGCCCCTGGCTAACTACAAGCGCGTGGTGCAGGCCGTGCGTCAGATTACTGGCCAGGATGGCGCAGGCTTTGGCCTGTCGCAGCGCAACGTTACCGTCTCTACCGTGGGCTTGGCCCCGGCTATACGGAAGCTTGCCGATGAAGACCTCGCCTGCACCCTGGCAGTCTCCCTCCACACCCCAGATGATGAACTGCGCGATACCCTGGTCCCGGTCAACAACCGCTGGCCGGTGGCGGAGGTCCTCGATGCCGCTAAATACTATGCAGACAAGTCCGGGCGCCGCGTTTCCATTGAGTACGCGTTGATCCGCGATAAAAACGATCAAGACTTCCGTGCGGACATGTTAGGGCAGAAGCTCCACGCTGCTTTGGGTTCTAAGGTGCACGTCAATGTTATTCCGCTCAATCCCACCCCGGGCTCTGAGTGGGACGCCGCCCCGCGCGCTCGCCAGGACGAGTTTGTCCGTCGGGTTCTCGCTCAAGGCGTGCCGTGTACCGTCCGTGACACCAAGGGCGACGAAATCGCCGCCGCCTGCGGCCAACTTGCCGCCGATGAGCGCGAAGCCCCCGCAGCCTCCTAACTCTACTGCCGCACCGGAGGCTACTGCACTGTAGACTGCAGGCGAAAACGACTAAACCGGTACTTCCCGTCATGGGGAAGCACCGGTTTTCGTGTTGTGGAAGGCTTGTGCGTGGCAGTCGCCGGGGCCTTCCGAAGGAGGGGGAGATTAGTGCAGCGCGTGCTTTGCGGTGGAGCTGGCCACTGCGCCGTCCTGGTTGCGCAGGTGTGCAACGCGGGCGGGGTCGATGTTGAGGGCACGCAGCTCGGCATCGCTAAGCTCTGCGTAGACGTTGCCCAGGGTCTTTTGCTCGTAGGCCCACTCGGGTTCCTGGTGGCCGGCCGGCTTGTTGCGGGCGGTGAGGGTGCGCACCTGCGGCATCTTGGGCTGGAAGAGGTGGATGAGCAGGCCCAGGGTGATGACGACGGTGAAGACAGCCAGGAATACGGTCTCAACGTGGCCCCGGTGGTTACCGAAGTTGTACATCAACAGGACGAAGACGGAAATCCAGCCGGCTATCTGGACGCCCTTGCGTGAGGTGCGAGACCAGCCGAATGCTGCGGATGGTACGTCTTCGGTGGAAACGCCGTCGTAGACCTCGGGGGTCAGCTTGTGGGAAGACACTTGCTCTCCTTCGCGTGTGCGTGCCTAATTTTTCTCCCCATTAGGATAGTCCATCCCGGGCCGCGAAGCGATTAGATACCCCCACCCGTGCGGCGAGCCGGTGCGCTAGGGTAGAGCCGTGAGTGTGAAGAGCATCCTTATTCTCGGTTCCACCGGGTCCATTGGCACCCAAGCCCTGGAGCTTATTGCTGATAACCCGGATAAATTCCGCGTGGTGGGCATTGCGGCCGGCGGGGCCAACCCGGCGTTGATCATTGACCAAGCCCGGGCTTTCAATCTTTCGTATGACCACGTGGCCGTGGCTAACGTCGAGGCTGCAGAGGAGGTCTCCGCAGCATTGGGCGGCCCGGTGCGCAGCGGGGCGGACGCAGCGGTGGCCCTCACTCAGGATGTTGCGGCGGACACTGTGCTCAACGGCCTGGTGGGCTCGCGCGGATTGGCGGCGACCATGGCCGCTTTGGAGTCTGGCGCTTATTTGGCATTGGCCAATAAAGAGTCTCTGGTGGCGGGAGGGGCGCTGGTGCTGGCTGCCGCGCGCGAAGGTCAGCTTATCCCTGTGGACTCGGAGCATTCGGCGATGGCACAGGCGCTGATGGCGGGGCATCGGCAAGAACTGTCTAGGCTGGTGCTCACAGCCTCTGGAGGGCCCTTTAGGGGCTGGACCCGGGAACAAATGTGGGAGGTCACCCCGCAGCAGGCTGCCCAGCACCCCACGTGGTCCATGGGGCAGATGAATACGCTGAATTCCGCCACATTGGTCAATAAGGGCCTGGAGCTTATCGAGGCCACCTTGCTCTTCGACGTGGACCCGCAGGACATTGACGTGGTGGTTCACCCGCAGTCGATTGTCCATTCCATGGCCACCTTCGTTGATGGGTGCACCATGGCGCAGGCCTCCCCGCCGTCGATGAAGCTGCCCATTTCCTTGGCCTTGGATTGGCCGCACCGGGTGCCCGCCGCGCAACCGGCTCTAGACTTTAGCCAGGCGCACACCTGGACTTTTGAGGCGGTCGATGACGCCAATTTCCCCGCTGTGGAGCTCGCCCGGGTTGCGGCCGCAGCAGGCACCGGGGTGATTTATAACGCCGCGAATGAGCAGGCGGCGGAGGCCTTCCTTGCTGGGCGTATTGCTTTCCCGCAGATTGTGGATACGGTTGCCCACGTGATGGAGCGGCTGGACGCCATTGGTGGCCCGCGGGCTCAGTTCGCGGACTTGGATGCGGTGTTGGAGGTGGAGCAGCAGGCGCGTGAGCTGGCCGATGCCCACCTGCGCACCCTCGCCACGTAAGCTTTAGCGGTCTGCGCCCCCAGCTACGCACTCCGCTATCCATCACGGTCGCCTCAAGGCTCCGGCACTACATGGCAGTATCAGAATTGGTAGGTAATTGATGGCACACGTTGCCGGTATCGTCTTGTTCGCCTTAGGCATTGGGCTGACTATCGCTTTGCATGAGGCAGGGCATATGTACACCGCGCGCGCATTTGGCATGCGGGTGCGCCGCTTCTCTATTGGTTTTGGCCCCAAAGTTGCGGCGTTTAAGCGCGGTGACACGGAGTATTCCCTGGCGGCGCTGCCAGTGGGTGGGTTTTGCGATATTGCGGGCATGACGGCGCAAGATGAGCTCAGCGCTGAGGAGGCGCCGCACGCCATGTATGCCAAGCCCGCTTGGCAGCGCATTGTGGTGCTCTCCGGCGGGGTGGCCGTCAATGTCATGTTGGGTTTTGCCATCCTCGTTGGCGTTGGATTGAATGCTGGCCTGCCGGATCCGCATGCTGATGTCCGCGCGCGAGTAGGCGAAACCATGTGTACCGCGGATGTGCTGGCTGATGGCTCCTTGGCGCCGTGTCAGGGCGCAGGCCCGGCGGCTGTGGCCGGGGTGCGCCCTGGGGACATTATCACGGCGGTTAATGGGGAGCCCGTCGCTGATTTTGTGGAGCTGCGCGAGCGCATCCTGACTATGCCTGGCCAGACGGTCACCCTGGGCATCGAGCGCCAAGGTAGCCAGTTGGAGCTGCCGGTGCTTGTCGATGCCGTCGAGCGCCCCTCCTCGCCAGGGGGCCCGGCCGTAGACGTCGGTTCTATCGGCGTGGCTTCAGCCCCAGTAGATGTGATGGTTCAGCATGATTGGTCCACGGTGGTCCCGGCTACGGCAGCGTTTTCTTGGGATATGGCCAAGTCCACGGTAGAGGCGATAATCAAACTACCGGCGAAGGTGCCGGGAGTGGTCGCCGCTGTTTTTGGCTCCGAGCGGGCGGATGATTCCCCGATGTCGGTGGTCGGTGCGTCCCGCGTGGGCGGGGAGCTGGTGGAGCGCAGCCTGTGGCCCGCGTTCTTTATGATGTTGGCGTCGCTGAACTACTTCTTGGCGTTGTTCAATCTCATTCCGCTGCCGCCTTTCGACGGCGGTCACATTGCGGTGGTGATTTATGAGAAGATTCGTGATGCCATCCGTCGCCTGCGCGGTAGGCCTGCGCTGGGCCCGGCCGATTATCGGGGCCTGATGCCGGTCACCTACGTGATGGCGGCGTTGCTTATGGGCTTTGGTGCGCTGGTGATCCTGGCGGACGTGGTCAACCCCATTAGGTTGTTTGGCTAGCGTAGAGTGTGAGTGATGCTGCGACTGTTGTGTCTGCGGCTTGAGTGCCCTTGATTTCTAGGAGTGTGAATGTCTACCGCCATCGGCCTAGGTATGCCCGAAGGTCCCGCCCCCACGCTGGCTCCGCGCAGGAAGACGCGGCAACTTTTTGTGGGCCCGGTGGGAGTGGGTTCGGAGCACCCCATTTCCGTGCAGTCCATGACTACCACCAAAACCCATGATGTCAACGCGACGCTGCAGCAGATTGCTCAGCTCACCGCCACGGGCTGCGATATTGTGCGCGTGGCGTGCCCCAAGACTGTAGACGCAGAAGCCCTCCCGGCTATTGCGAAGAAGTCGCCCATTCCGGTGATTGCGGATATTCACTTCCAGCCTAAGTACATTTTCCAGGCCATTGACGCGGGTTGCGCGGCCATCCGCGTGAATCCGGGCAACATTAAGGAATTCGATGGCCGCGTTAAAGAGGTGGCAAGGGCGGCCGGGGACGCTGGCATTCCCATCCGCATTGGCGTCAACGGTGGCTCCTTGGATAAGCGCCTGCTAGAGAAGTACGGCAAGGCCACGCCGGAAGCGCTGGTGGAGTCCGCCATGTGGGAGGCCAGCCTGTTTGAAGAGCACGGATACGGCGACATCGCCATTTCGGTGAAGCACTCTGACCCGGTATTGATGGTGGAGGCCTACCGCCAGCTAGCTGCCCAGACTGATTACCCGCTGCACTTGGGGGTGACGGAGGCGGGCCCGAAGTTCATGGGCACTATCAAGTCCTCGGTGGCTTTTGGCGCGCTGCTTTCGGAGGGCATTGGGGATACCATCCGTGTGTCCTTGTCCGCGGACCCGGTCGAAGAAATCAAGGTCGGTGACCAGATTCTGCAGGCGTTAAACCTGCGCCCCCGCAAGCTGGAGATTGTTTCTTGCCCCTCGTGTGGCCGCGCTCAGGTGGACGTGTACAAGCTGGCGGAAGAAGTTACCGCCGGTTTGGAGGGCATGGAGTTCCCGCTGCGGGTGGCCGTCATGGGCTGCGTGGTCAATGGCCCGGGCGAGGCCCGCGATGCCGACTTGGGCGTGGCATCAGGCAATGGTAAGGGACAGATCTTTGTCAAGGGCGAAGTGGTCAAGACTGTGCCGGAGTCGCAGATTGTTCAAACCCTGATTGAAGAGGCCATGCGCATTGCTGAGGAAGAGGGCCTGGAGGCGGTCGAAGGTGCCAAGGCCGAGGTCCGCGTCACTAAATAGGCCCGTGACCCGCCGTGGCGCCCGCTAACCTGGCAACGCCCTGGCAAGACTGCGGCTATACTGCGCGCCTCCCGGGGTTTCGCTCATGCGCGATTAGGGTGTTGAGGCATGAAAAAGATGGCGGCTTTGGTGTGCGCGACGGCGCTGGCTACGACGGCGCTTGTCGCGTGTACGCCTAAGCCGCCTTCTGCGCAGCCGGTGGCGCAGCAATTTGCCCAGGCGCTGGAGCAGCGGGACATGGAGGCCCTGGGCCAGGTGGTCTCACAGCCTGCCCAGGCCACCGAGGTTGTCGAGGCCACCTTTAGCGGCCTGCAAGCTGAGAGCGTGGACATCGAGCTCGACCGCGTAGAGCAGCAGGAATCCCTGGCTACGGCGCATTACACGGTGCGTTGGATGCTGCCGCGGCAGCGGACGCTGGACTATGAGGCATCGGCAGTGTTGACCAAGCAGGGGCAGGAATGGACGGTGGACTGGCAGCCTTCGGTGCTGCACCCGCGCTTAGGCGCGCACCAGCACTTGGAGTTGCGCCCGGTCGCTGCTGAGCGGGCCTCAGTGGTTAGTTCCGATGGGGTGGAGCTGCTCACCCCCGGCCTGCAGTACCGCTTGCTGGTGGATACTAAGTCTGCTGATACCGCCCGGGTCGCCGCCGCCTTAGCCCCCCTGGTGGCCCAGGATCCCGCCGAGCTTGCCGATGCCCTGGCAAAGGCCTCAGGTGTCTACTCCGTTGGGCTCTATGACGATGCCGTTGAGCGCGAGGTCATGGCCCTGGGGCTTGCGGGCGTGCGATTTAACGAGGAACCGGCGCTGACGGTGCGGGAGGAAGGCTTTGCCACTGATATTTTGTCCCGCGTGCGCACTCTCGTTGCGGACCGTTTGGATGGGACAAACGGCTGGCGTGTGGCGGTGGTTAATGAAAACGGTGCGTCGTTGACCGATATCGAGTATCACGCAGCCCAGCCTTCCCCGGCCATTCGGGTGGGCCTGGACTACAACGTGCAGCGCGCAGCTGAGGCCGCGGTAAACCTGCGGGCAGATTCCGAGGCAATGATTGTGGCCATGCGCCCGTCAACCGGGGAAATTCTGGCGGTGGCACAGACGGCTGCGGCCGATAAGCGTGGCGACCTGGCGCTAAGTGGGCAGTTCCCGCCGGGTTCGGTGTTTAAGATTCTTACGGCAGGAGCGGGTATAGACAAGCAAGGCCTTGACTCTGGTTCCATCGTGCCCTGCCCGGGAACCATGAACCTCTACGGGCGCGTGGTGACAAACTACAATGGCTTCGGATTGGGCTCGGTGCCGCTAGAGCAGGCCTTTGCGCGTTCCTGCAACACCACGTTTGCAGATATTTCTACCCGGCTGGAGCAAGGTGAGCTCAAACAGGAGGCCAAGCGTTTTGGTTTAGGGATTGACTATGACATCCCGGGTTTGACCACCGTGACTGGCTCAGTGCCGGAAGGCGAGACGCCGCTTGAGCGCACGGAGGCCGGTTATGGTCAGGGCCTGGACTTGGTCAGCCCCTTTGGGATGGCGCTGGTGTCTTCCACGGTGGCTGCAGGTGTGCGTCCGGTGCCGCGGCTGATTGCGGGGGAGAAGACCACCCCCTCAGAGGAGATTGACGGCCCCGCCCCGCACGTGATTGAAAATCTGCGCACCATGATGCGCTCTACTGTAACCAGCGGTACTGCTGCGGGCATGCGAGCCGGCGGGGAGATTTACGGCAAGACCGGTGAGGCCGAAATTACCGGTGGTTCCCACGCGTGGTTTACCGGTTTCCGTGATGATGACATTGCTTTTGCCACCCTGGTGGTCCTGGGGGGCGGATCGGAGACCTCCGTGGCGTTGACGGATCACTTCTTCCGCACCCTGGATGACTTGCGCTCCCGCCCTAACCCCGGGCTTTAAATCCCGGCAGGGCGGGACCTTGAGTCGCAATCCCGGGTGAGCCTTACCCCGCCGGGAGAAGTGGCGTGCGGGACGGTTACCATGGTGGCTATGACTAATCGCGGAATGCTGACCCCCGGAACGCCTACTCCTGTACGCACGGTGCCCAAGCACATCGAGCGCCCAGAGTACGTGTGGAAGGACAGCGCACAAGAAAACATCGGGGAGCCCTTTGTCCAGACACCGGAGGTTATCGAGGCGATGCGGGAGACCTCGCGCATTGCTGCCAATGCCTTGAAGGTGGCTGGCGCTGCGGTGGCCCCAGGGGTGACCACCGATGAGATCGACCGGGTAGCCCACGAGTACATGTGCGACCATGGCGCCTACCCCTCCGACCTGGGGTACTTGCATTTCCCCAAGTCCGTGTGCATTTCTCTCAATGAGATTGTGTGCCATGGCATCCCGGATAGCACAGTTATCCAGGATGGGGACATTGTTAATATCGACGTCACGGCCTTCAAACACGGTGTGCACGGCGACTGCAATGCCACCTTCCTGGCTGGCAATGTGGCTGAGGAACACCGCCTTTTGGTGGAGCGCACCAAGGAGGCAACCTTGCGCGCTATTAAGGCTGCGAAGCCAGGGCGCGAGATCAACGTGATTGGTCGGGTGATTGAGTCCTACGCCAACCGATTTGGTTACAACGTGGTGCGGGACTTCACCGGCCACGGAATTGGCCCCACGTTCCACAATGGCTTAGTGGTGTTGCACTATGAGAACACCACGTATCGCAACATCCTGGAGCCGGGCATGACGCTGACCATCGAGCCGATGATCAACTTGGGCGATCTGGACTACGAGATTTGGGACAACGGCTGGACTGTGCAAAACACTGACGGGAAGTTTAGCGCGCAGTTCGAGCACACCCTGGTCATCACAGAGGATGGTGCAGAGATTCTCACGCTGCCTGACGAGGACTAGATTCCTGACGCTGCGTAGTCGCCTGGCGCGGGCTAGCTGCCGACGGCGGCTAGAATCCTGACGCGTGCTAGCTGCTGATGCCGCTAGCTCCAGCTCGCAGAGATAAAAAAGAAGCGCACCCCGTGTGGGGTGCGCTTTATTCTATGCCGCAAGGTTGTGCGCTACTAGGTCCGTGGACTTAGCAACGCTTCCTGGGATTGCGGGTCTTCTGGCTTAGAAGGTCTGCCGGTTTAGCGGAAGATCGAATCCAGGATGTGGTTCGGCAGAAGGCCGGTGTAGACGGCGTAGTTGTAGAGGGCGATCAATGCGCCAGCGATGGCGGTGCCCACCAGTGCGTAGGTGCCACCAGACCAGATGTTGACCCACTTGCCGTTGTCCGGGTTGTTGGAGGACAGGTCGGTGCCGGTGACGTAGCCCTTGTCGTTCTTGTTGTCGAGCTTGTGGGCATCGGTCTCAGCGCCGATCTTGGAGGAGAGGGTGGTGCCGCCGTTGCCGGTGGAGGACTGAGCGTTTGGCTTGGAGGACTGCTCGCCCTCGGTCTTAGCGGAGCCGGTTGCCTGGTTGTCGTTGGAGGACTGCTTGTTCTCAGTGGAGGACTGGTTGGTCTTCGCGTCGGAAGAGCCGGCGTCAGCAGCAGAAGCGATGGCAGTACCGGAGAAAGCTACAGCGACAGCGGTGGCTGCAGCGACGGCTGCGGTGCGGAAGTTACGCATAATAGGAGTTTGACCTTTCGGAGAGGTGGGGATGGGTTGTCGTCGCTGCGATTAGCGGAAGGACGGGCCGTGGACGAAGAAGTTGTGGATCGGGCCAACAACCAGGCCCAGAACGGTAGCGATCAGGCTAGCGATGCCCAGGCCGTAGAAAGCCTTAGCCCAGTTCGGCTGCTCCTTGAAGTCCTCTTCAGCAGCAGCGGCACCCTTGGAGGAACCGAAGATGCCAACACCCTGTGCCGGCTGGTCCTTTTGCAGCCAAGCATCGATCTTGGAGGAGGTCTCCGACTTCTTGTCAGCATCGGTCTTGGCGGAGCCAGTCGGGGCGGTGCCCTTGTCGGAAGAGCCCTTGTTCTCCTGCTTTGCGGAACCCTTGTCGTTGTTTGCGGAGCTCTGCTCGTTGTTTGTGGAGCTCTGGCTCTCCTTGGAGGAGCTCTTGTCGTTTTGGTCGGAGCTCTGCTGAGCGGTGTTGGAGCCGCCGGGGGTTTCCTGAGCAACAGCTACGGTGGTGCCGCCAAAGGCGACTGTAAGTGCGGTTGCGCCAGCGATGGCTGCATTGCGAATACGCATATCAAATAGTCCTTAAATGTCGTACGGGCAAGGCTTCCAGGCTGGAAACCTCGTGTTACTGGCAGCCGGGGCTACCGGTTCACACTCGGTCGCCGGTCGAACGGCTGGGGCCGGTGTCGCAAGTAACCTTAGCCGCAGCCGTTAGAAAGTGCACGTCATTCTGTGAAACGCTGGCTAGATTGCTGGAAAATCCCCCCGTCTTTACCGTAGTGAAATGGTCTAGGCGGAGGGTAAAGTCCGATGTTAAATCGCAGTTGTTACGGATGTGGTTATTGTGACGGGGGTAGTGGTGATTTCTATCACGTAACGCGATTTAGTCGAAATCAAGGCCTAGAACAGCGTTTTCTGTCACTTCAGGCAGGGCAGGGTGAATCCAGTATTGACGGCGGGCAAAGTCGCGCAGATCAATGTCGTAGGCCATTACGGTAATCATCTGCTGGATAAGCGTCGATGCCTGTGGACCGTAGTAATGTGCGCCCAGCAGGCGGCCGGTGGCGCGGTCTGCGACCAGCTTGCATACCCCGGTGCTGTCTTCCATCGCCCAGCCATAGGCCACATCACCGTAGTTTTGCACCTTCACCGTAACGTCAAAGCCTTGGCCGCGGGCCTCTTGCTCGGTCATGCCGACAGTGGCAATCTGCGGGTGAGTAAAGACAGCGGAGGGCACCAGGTCGTGCGGCATCGGCTGCAGGGACTCTGGGTGCAAAAGATTGTGCGCTACCGCGCGAGTCTCCGCATTGGCCACGTGCTTGAGCATGTACGGCGAGCTAACATCCCCCAACGCCCACACGCCCTGCGCCTCCGTGCGCCCAAATTCGTCTACCTTAATCCGCCCATCTTCATGCATGCCGATGCCCCCTGCCGCAAGGTTCATCTGATCCCCGTTCGGCTGGCGGCCGGTGGCGACCAAGATGGCCTCGGCCTCGATAACCTCTCCGGTATCCAGGGTCAGCCGCACCCCGTCAGGGGTCTCTTCCAGTTGGGTGCCCGAGCCGATGCGTACATCGAAACGCTGCCGGACATCGTGGTTGAAGCGCTCCGCTAAGTCCTGGTCCAGAAAACGCAGGAGCTTCTCGGAACGGTTGACAATGGTCACCTGCGTGCCCAGGCCGTCAAAGACGTGGGCGAACTCCATGGCAATGAACCCGCCGCCCACCACAATGAGGCTGCGCGGCTGAGTTGGGGTGCGCATAATGTCCTCATTGGTGTAGAACTTCACCCCGGAGTTGGCGTAGACCTCCGGAATAATCGGCCGGGAGCCGGTAGCAATGACAATCTGCCCCCCGGCAATGGTCTGCCCGCCGACCTCAATGGTCTTAGGTCCAATAAAGCGCGCATGTTGGTCATAGACTGTGATGTTGGGGGTTTCCTCCCCGCGGCGGTAGGCCTCGCCGCCTGCAGCAATCTTGTCGATGCGCTGCGTGAAAACCCGATCCACAATCGCTTCCCAGCGCACGGAGTTGACCTGGGCATCGACCCCCAGGGCGGAGGCCTCGCGGGCGGCTAAGGCGACATCGGCAGCATAGACGTACATCTTGGTAGGAATGCAGCCAACATTCATGCACGTCCCGCCAAACTTGCCCTTTTCAATAATGGCAATCGACAGGCCATCAAACTCGGGGCTTGGGATGGAATTACCGGATCCGGCACCAATAATAATCAGGTCATAGTGAGCTGTAGCTTGGGACATCAAGGATTCCTTTTGACTGTGTGAAAATACTTCGGGGTGGACAGTGGTTTGGGCAGTGGTTTGGGCAGTGGTTTGGGCGATGGTTCAGCTAGTGGTTTAGACAGTGGATTAGACAGTGGCGGGGACGTGGGTGTCCAGCCAGCTATCGACGATACCGAATACTTCTTGGCGCACGGAGGCCTTCGAGGCAAAGGCCTCATGCCGGGCTCCATGCACCGGCCGTAACGTACAGTCGCGCCCCAAGGTGGGAGCCCACGTCATGGTTTGTCGGACGTCTACTACGCAATCAACGTAGTTAATCTCCTCTGAATAGGGCTCACCCAGAATCGAGCGCGTGGAACAAACCGTCAGATAGGGCACGCCCACATCCACACCCGAGTGGAGTTTTTTAAAGCTGGCCAAGACCGCGCGCAGCCAGCCGAGGTACTTGCGGTGGCCACCCAAGGGCTTGAACTCTAAGTCAAAGTTCCACTCCCCGTGGTGGCTGGCGTGCATCGATTCGCCAAAGGCGGTGAGGTTGCCGCCAGGAAAGGCAATCTTGGGCCAGCGCTTGCCCACCGCATCAATCACGGGGGCGCCAGCCTTGAGTAGTGGCTTGGGTACATTCATCATGTCTAGCCACGGGCCATTGAGAATCAGCCCTTGCACGCCCGCAGGCCTCTGGGAGTCGAGCCACAAGGAACAAATTAGCCCGCCTGTAGAGTGCCCCATCGGCACCACTCCCGGGTGGCCTAGCCGAGTGAGAATCTCCACCGTCTGGCCAAGCTC
Organism: Corynebacterium lizhenjunii; assembly: GCF_011038655.2. Classification (NCBI taxonomy): domain Bacteria; kingdom Bacillati; phylum Actinomycetota; class Actinomycetes; order Mycobacteriales; family Corynebacteriaceae; genus Corynebacterium; species Corynebacterium lizhenjunii. The sequence goes on along the minus strand of NZ_CP064954.1, from coordinate 1,577,251 downwards.
CCGGTAATACACTGACAGGTCCGTGGCGTAGTGCCAGGTTTGCCCTGGTCGGCGGGAGCGGCCGCACTTGCGCAAGTCCAGGGCATAAAACGCGTAGCCAGCATCGAAGTAGTGCCGGGCCACGTGGGCGGAAAAGAAGTAGTCGGACATGCCGTGGACCCACAGGAGGGCGGGGCGGGAGGGGGAATCGGCAAGCACAGCCTGCTCCAGGCCTAAGGGATCGGTGCCGGGACGGTAGGTGACCACAGTGGCTACTGCGGTGCCCTCACCATCCGGGTCCGGGCCCAAGTCGAGGGTGGCACGGTAGAAATCAGCGCCCAGGATGTCGGGCTCCCACTGCAATGAATCAGTCTGCATTGAATCAGTCATGCGCTCTACATTAGGTGCCCGGGTGTGGTAACGGCGGCAAGGCGCCACCGTGGTCAAAACGGGCGCGGGCACGCTGGAAGATACCCGAACATGAGGGGAGCCTATGATCCATATGGGCGCGCAGGGGCGTAGAGTGTTTGCTTAATGCGAGCGCGCAAGGGATTTTTCAACCTTGGGTGGTGTCACATCCCGACGGAGGGCCGCTGGCCACTCGCCGCAGTGTGAAGCGCGGGTTACACCCGCACGAGGTGCCGCCTGGGCAGGGGATCTCTTGCAGCGCCGCGATGAATAATCCGAAGTGCTCAAGACTGCTAAAACCAAAAGAGGTAATAGAACGTGTCCTCCGCAAAGAAGACCGCACAGGTCACTGAAGAAGTAGATGTAGCGCTCATCGGCGCCGGAATCATGAGCGCCACCCTGGGCGCCATGCTGCGGGAGCTGGAGCCCAGCTGGACGCAAATGGTGTTCGAGCGCCTGGACGGCCCCGCTCTGGAGTCCTCCTCCCCGTGGAACAACGCTGGCACCGGCCACTCCGCACTCTGCGAGCTCAACTACACCCCGGAAAAGAACGGCAAGATCGACGTCTCCAAGGCGCTGGGCGTCAATGAAAAGTTCCAGGTCTCCCGCCAGTTCTGGGCACACCAGCTCAACAATGGCATCCTGACCGACCCCAAGGCCTTCATCAACCCGGTCCCGCACGTGTCCTTCGCGCAGGGCGAAATCCAGGTGGACTACCTCAAGCGCCGCTATGATCTGCTCTCCGGCAACCACATGTTCCCCAACATGAAGTTCACCGCAGACGAGGCCGAATTCGCTGACATGCTACCGCTCATGGCCAAGGGCCGTGACTTCAGCTCCCAGAAGGTGGCAATTTCTTGGACCGAGGCGGGCACCGACGTCAACTTTGGCGCCCTGACCAAGCAGTTCTTGACCGCCGCGAAGGCCGCCGGCACGGAAATCCGTTATGGCAATGAGGTAGTAGACATCAAGCGCGACGGTTCCAACTGGAAGGTGTACGCCAAGAACGTCCACACCGGGGACTACTCCGTGGTGCGCGCGAAGTTCGTCTTCGTCGGCGCGGGCGGCTACGCCCTGGACCTGCTGCGCAAGGCGGGTGTGCGTGAGGTCTCTGGCTTTGCCGGTTTCCCGGTGTCTGGCCTGTGGCTGCGCGCCAAGAACCCGGAGCTGGTGGAGCAGCACTCCGCCAAGGTCTACGGCAAGGCAGCCGTGGGCGCTCCACCGATGTCGGTGCCCCACCTGGACACCCGCGTCATCGACGGGGAGAAAGGCCTGTTGTTTGGTCCCTATGGTGGCTGGTCGCCGAAGTTCCTCAAGAAGGGTTCCTACCTGGACCTGTTCAAGTCCATCCGTCCGGATAACATCCCGTCCTACTTGGGTGTGGCCGTGCAGGAGTTCGGCCTGACCAAGTACCTGGTCTCCGAGGTGGCTAAGAGCTTTGAAAAGCGCGTCGAAGCGCTCAAGGAGTACGTGCCTTCTGCAGATCCTAACGACTGGGAAACCGTGATCGCCGGCCAGCGCGTGCAGGTGATCAAGCCTGCAGGGGCCCCGCACTTCGGCACGTTGGAATTTGGCACCACGCTGGTCAACAGCCCGGAAGGTTCCATCGCTGGCCTGCTGGGTGCTTCCCCGGGTGCGTCGATTACCCCGGCAGTGATGGTGGAGCTGCTGGAGCGTTGCTTCGGTGAGCACATGATCCACTGGGCCGATAAGATCCAGGAAATGATTCCGTCCTACGGCGAGAAGCTGGCCAAGAACAAGAAGCTCTACGAAGAGATGTGGGAGTTCACCCAGAAGACTCTGCAGCTCGACGAGTCCTAGTACGCGGCAGCGCGGGCGAAGGCAGGCCGGGAGTGCTCGGCTCCTAGACCTGCCCGGAATCTAGCGTGCCGCGTACACGCACCGTGGCGGTGCCGCCGACCCAAATGTCGGTGCCGTCATCGTCGATGTAGACGCGGCCATTGCGGCCTACGCTCCCACCCTGGGCCACCGTGTAGCTCGCCGGAACCAGCTGGCGGGCGCGCAAAAACTGGGCGGCGCCGCCATTAAAGGAGCCGGTGACCGGGTCCTCGAAGGTGGGGGTAAATGCCCGCACCTCATACAGCGGCGCCGTGGGGTCGGCGGCGCCGGTCATTCCCACCACGCCGACCTTGAGGTCCCCGGTGAAGGAGGGGCACAGGGCGCGCACGGAGGGGGCATCGGCAAGCTGAAGCAAACACCAACCAGGGCCGTTGTCCACCCAGCCATGCGCAGTGACCTCCTGCGGAGCAATGCCCACAAACTCGCAAGCCTGTGCTAACTCCTGTGGGCTGAGCTCCCCCTCGCGCTGCAGGGGCGGGGTGGCAAAGGCAAAACGCTCACCCTGGCGGCGTACCACTACCTTGCCGATGCCGCACTCCTGCACCAGGTCGCCTGTAGTTCCGCTGAGATGGGCATAAGCCGCTGCTGCGCCGAGCGTCGGATGCCCGGCAAAGGGGAATTCCTCAACCGGGGTAAAGATCCGCACACGATAATCCGCACCAGGGGTGGTGGGTGCGCACAGGAACGTGGTTTCGGAGAAATTGATCCAGGCGGCGATGCGCTGCATCTGGGCGGTAGACAGGGCGTCGGCATCGGCAATAACTGCCACCGGATTGCCACTGAAGGCGCCTTGGGAGAACACATCGACTTCCATGTAGGGGTGTTGCATGGGCGTTAATCATAGGCGCTGGGCCGGGGAATAAGCTACAGGTATGGCTGTTAGCTTTCCTCCCGTAGACCCCATTCGTCGCATGGCCGATGGCACCTTGAAGCAGGTTAATCCCTTCTCCGGCACACAGGTGTGGACGGTGCCAGGGCGGGCTAACCGGCCCCTGCATTCCGATGCCCCGCCGCGGGAGTCCTTTGCCACCGCGCCGCTGGGGCAACACTGCGCCTTTTGCGCTGGGCGCAGGGTGGAAACACCGCCGGAGAAATCCCGCATGCTGGCCTCGGGGGAGATTGTGCAGGGGCTAAGTGCCGCGGAAACAGTGACCGCCCCGGCGCTATTTCGCCGGGTGCCCAACCTGTTTGAGATTGTCTCTTTTGAGTATTGGCAGGCCAATCATGGCTATGAGCTGGACCCGGCGGCTGCGGCGCGGATGGACGCCTACCTGGCCGACCCAACCGGGCGCGAGCACGTGCTGGCGGTGTTGCAGGCAAAACGGCACGCTGCCGGCCTGGAAGGGGAACTGAGTGAGCCTGAGTTGCGCCAGCAAGCCCGTGCTTTCTTCGGCGGGGGTCACGACATCATCATTGGCCCGCATCACTGGGATCTCTCCCGGCTTGGAGGTGCACACGTAGGCGGCAAAGAAACCGGCGGAGAAGACGCCCGGGCAAAGGCGGAATTAGCCGCGGCGGGCACGTTGAACCCGCAGGAGCATGCGCTATTTGTCCGCTTTACAGCCGAGTCCATGGCCGAGCTTTACGCGACTCACCCCCAAGCGGCGTACGTGGTGGCGTTTCAGAACTGGCTTGCACCCGCCGGGGCCTCTTTTGACCATCTGCATAAGCAGCTGGTGGCCATAGATGAGCTCTCCCATGCCGCGCAACAAGAACTCGCGCTCCTGGAGCAGCATCCGACGATGTACCAGGATTGGGCGCTGGACTACGCCGCTGCGCAAGGACTGATTATCGCAGCGAGTGACTCTGCGGTGCTCTTTGCCGGTTTTGGTCACCGCTATCCAACGCTAGAGGTCTATTCCACCGTGCCCGGAACGCCGTGGGAGCAGACCCCGCAACAGCAGCGGGCGGTCTCAGACCTGCTCCACGCCGCTCACGCTGCAGTGGGGCCTGCGGTAGCTAGCAATGAGGAATGGCACCACCAACCCCCGGGTGTGGCGCTGCCGCAGCCCTGGCGCGTGCTGCTCAAACTGCGCGTATCCACACTGGCAGGGTTTGAGGGTGGTACCAAAATCTATGTCAATACCATCTCCCCGTGGGCACTGCGGGAGAAAGTACTTGCTAACCTGCACCGACTGCGTGAGGCCGGCCGCCTGGCACCTGGGGTACGGCTGGAGGCGGAGGGAAACGGGGGCATCGGCAAGCTCTAGACCACCAGCACCAGCTCCTGGCCGCGCACCTCCACACGCATCTGGGCAGCCTCGGCGCAGGTAGCAACGTCTGCAATGCTAGCCGCCGGCTGCGGCGTCAGGGCCAGCACGCGGGCCAGCTGCCCCTTGTAGCTCTTATTAAAATGCGAGACCACCTTGCGGCTGCCATCCGGGAGCACGCATTCCACGCGCACAGTAATTGCGCCCGGGCCGCCCACTTTGCCCAGGTTTTGGTATGCGCCGGAGCGCATGTCGATGATCAGCTCACCGGACTCGCGCAGCTGGGTTAGCACGTTACGCAAAGCAGTGCCCCAGTGCGACTTCATCGTCGCACCCGCCAGCCTGGAAGTCCCGGACAGCCGATAGTGAGGGATCAAGTCCGTTGCACTCACCACGCCAAAGAGTGCGGAGCTAATGGCCAGGCGTTCGCGGGCGGAATCTGGCAGGGTGGGGGCGGCGAGGGCATCGTAAAGCACACCCGTGTAGCGCTCCACCGCAGGCAGAGTGGGGGAGCTAAACAGGAGCGTATTTGCCTCCACCTCCGCGCGATGCTTCTGCGACAGCTTCAGCACCCCCAAAGCCTCCTCCGGGTCCAGTGCCGCCAAGAGCTTGCCGATGCCCTCCCGCGTGGGGTTGAGCTCCGGAAACATCAGACTGCCTAGGTCAAGGGGTCCCTGGGTGCCGCCATGGGCTTTAGTCTCAGAAGGAGGGAGGATGATGAGCATATGCCTAGGGTAGCCGGGTATATTGAGAAACCATGATTACACGCCTATCTCAACTATTCCTGCGTACTCTGCGCGAAGACCCGGCTGACGCCGAAGTCACCAGCCATAAGCTTTTGGTACGCGCGGGATATGTCCGCCGTGCCGCCCCAGGTGTCTACACCTGGCTGCCATTGGGACTGCGCACCCTGCGCAAGATTGAAGACGTAGTGCGTGAGGAAATGAACGCCATTGGCGGGCAGGAAATGCTGTTTCCGGCCCTGCTGCCGCGCGAGCCTTACGAGCAGACGCAGCGCTGGACCGAATACGGCGATAACCTCTTCCGCCTGCAGGACCGCAAGGGCGCGGACATGCTGCTGGGGCCTACCCACGAAGAGATGTTTACCGGGGCGGTCAAGGACCTCTATTCGTCGTATAAGGACTTCCCGGTAACCCTGTACCAAATTCAGACGAAGTACCGTGACGAGGAGCGCCCGCGGGCGGGTATCTTGCGCGGCCGGGAGTTCGTGATGAAGGACTCGTATTCCTTCGACATGACAGACGCCGGGCTGGATGAGTCTTATGCGAAGCACCGCCGGGCGTACCAGAATATTTTTGACCGGCTCAAGATTGACTACGCCATCTGCAAGGCCACCTCTGGGGCCATGGGTGGTTCTGCCTCGGAAGAATTCCTGGCGGTCTCCCCTGCAGGTGAGGACACGTTCGTGCGCGCCACCGAGGGCGAATATGCAGCAAACGTGGAGGCAGTAGTGACTCCGGTGCCGCCGGAGGTGCCGCTGGAGGGCCAGCCTGCGCTGCAGGAGTACACGACCCCGAACGCGGAAACCATTGACACGCTGGTGGAGTGGGCGCGGGCCGAAGGTCTGCGCGTTGACGGACGTGAGGTCACCGGTGCGGACACTTTGAAGTGCATGATGGTAAAGACCGCGGCGCCGGTTGGTCCGGGCGAGGCCAAGGAGTGGGAGCTGGCAGGTGTGTTGATTCCGGGCGACCGGGCGTTGGATGAAAAGCGCCTGGAAGCCTCTTTGGAGCCGCTGGAGTTCGAGCTGGCGTCTGAGGCGGACTTTGCGCAGAATACATTTTTGGTCAAGGGCTATGTGGGGCCGCGGGCGCTTAATGCCCATGGGGTCAAGGTGTATGCCGACCCGCGGGTGGTCAAGGGCTCTGCCTGGATCACGGGCGGCGATGCCGCGAACGTGCACATTGCCCAGTGCGTGGCTGGGCGTGACTTTGAGGTGGACGAGTTCATCGAGGCCGCAGAAATCAAGGAGGGTGACCCGGCACCGGAGGGCCAGGGCACGCTGACGCTGGAGCGCGGTATAGAGCTGGGACACATTTTCCAGCTGGGACGGAAGTACACCGAAGCCTTTGATGTGCAGATTCTTGATGAAAACGGCAAGCGTGCGGTGCCAACCATGGGCTCGTATGGCATTGGCATTTCGCGCATGATGGCTGTGCTGGCTGAACAGCGTGCTGACGATAAGGGCTTGAACTGGCCGGTAGAGGTCGCGCCGTATCAGGTGCACGTTGCGGTGGCGAACAAGGACGCTGCTGCGTTGGAGGCCGGCGATAAGCTGGTGGCCGACTTGGATGCGGCGGGTATCGAGGTGCTTTTCGATGATCGTCCGAAGGTCTCCCCGGGTGTGAAGTTCAAGGACGCAGAGCTACTGGGTATGCCGTTTATTGCGGTGCTGGGGCGCTCTTTTGCAGACGGCATTATTGAACTGCGGATCCGTGGCGGGGAGACTCTGGAGGTTCCCGCTGCGGAGATCGTGGACAAGCTGGTGGAGCTGGTACGCGGTTAGGTGACAGTGTGCGCCTCGTGGGGCCACCAGAAGGTACCAGCCCAGGCGGACCGCTAGGGCTGTAAAGACGGCGGCCAGGCGCACACCTGCGGAGGTAATCACCCCGCCGGTGCTGTGGACAAACACACACCAGCCGCCATGATGATAGGTGCCAGCACTACCGCTGCGTGTGTGTCCGTCTGTCCCTTTTCTAGGTCGCTGGCCGCGCTAATCTTCTACCCGCGTGGGATCCATTCCGGCGGGCAGAGTCGATGTTACTGGCTCGGGCTGTACCAGAGCTCCGATGGCCATGACGCTGAAGCCAACGATAAGAAGAATGAGGCTGAGCCACCGCGATCATCGCGCGTGCACGGTAGACATAGACTCCGAGACTCTTGAAAAGAGGTCCACACCCCTGACCGCACGCACTTCTGGCCCCTTCCGTGCGCCTTCTTTGTTGAAGTCGCGCGGTTGGGGCTGTGTGCTTTCCGATGCCGCCAGCTTCCCACCGCCCGCCGGTGGCTGCTATCTGGCAAGAGGCCGTATACCTTCCGGCCGGTCCGCCTGCTGGCCGTGAGGCCGTTAGCTGGTCTGTTGGCGGCTAGCTTTCCGGTGGTGGTGTTGCCTGGCGGTGGGCTTGCGGTGGGGAGTCGGTGGGTTGGTAGTTGGTGGGTGTGGCTGATGGCGGTGTGGGCGCGGGCCGGGTTTGTATTGGTGGGGCGCCACCGGGTGCTTGCCACCCAACCCCGGTACCCATGCGTACCATCCGGCCCCGGGTTATTGGGATGCCATCTGGTGGGTGGTCCTCATTAGCACCGTTATGGTGCGGACACAGTGGGGTGAGGTTTGACATGTTGGTCTGGCCACCGTGGTTCCAGGGGTGGATGTGGTGGATCTGGCACTTATCAAACGGCAAGTGACAGCCTACCCAGGAGCATTCTGCTCCTTCGGCGAGTAGCAATAAGCGTTGCTTAGAGTTAGCGCTACGCGAATAACGGTACAAATCCAGAGGACCATGCTCACGCGATAGCGCTGCGATAAACCCATAGTCCAGGCACAACCGTTCCAGGAGGTCCTTGCCGGTGAGGATGGCGCCGTTGGAGGCGCGGACGCGGATATCGGCATCGGTGGGATAGCGGCCGGGGTTGTGCATCCGGTCGACGAACTCACAGATCTGATCCAGGTAGATGGGGATGATTGGGATGTAGCGTTGTTTGCCAGCGCCCCCGCCCCTGAAGGCTGCCAGGAAGCTTTCTACTTGGTCTTGAGGGTCAACCACAGCGTGGACGTCCATAATGTCCACGGACTTGCCTGTGGCTTTGAGCGTGGCTAGCCCATTAGCGTGGTGGGTGAGGCTTACGCCTTCTTTAACCTCACGCGGCTTGAGCAGTTTCTTTAGCTGCTCCCGGGCTACTGCTTCAATTTGTGCTGCAGGCGTTTTGCAGAGTTTGACGCGTAGTTTCCATTTGGCGAGTTTGTCGGCAACTCGCTTGGTTTTGGTCTCGATGAAGTCTAAGGCTTCAGCAGAATGTCCTTGGGTGCGGGCAGCGGTTAAGGCTTTGTATTGCAGGCCGGTAAACGAGGTCTGCCCGTAGTAGGTGTTATACAGCGTGACGTACTTGCGTGCGACAAGTGGGCATAGCCCGCTTGTCGTGAGGTCTTCGACGCTGTGGCCGGCGAATCCGGCTAGGGCGTCGATGACGGGGCCTTGGCCCGCAAGTAGTGTCTCGAAGTTCATGCCACCGAGAATAAACACTCTCGTGGGACGTTCGCAAGGGTTATCGGAAAATTGTCCACTCGAGTGTGCAATGAGGGTAAACTTTGGGACGATCTACCATGGCGGCGGGGGCACCCACACGGGGGTGACGCAACCCAGATTGGGGGTAGGCCGATCGCGGCGCACAAGCGGGATTGTGGTCGCGGTGTCAGTGCCGGGTCGTAGAGACGGGCCACGCGTAGGTGGCATGCGGTAGCGAGGGCAGTCGGGGTGCCGGCGGCAGGCGGTGGGGAGTGGCGGGACAGCTCCGGGCATCAAGCGGTGTGGAGTGGCGGGACAGCTCCGGGCACCAAGCGTTGGGGTGGGGCCTGCCGGGTGCTGGGGGCGGGTCCCGGGTGGCAGGTGTGGCAGGTAGGGGAGACGCTCGCAGCTTAAAGCGGTGTTGGGGCGCCGAGCAGCGCGGCCTGGCTGGACAGCCACAGGGTCCAGTCGGCGGGGGCATCGGCAGAGGAAGCAAAGTCGACTGCGGCGCGTTGCCATGCCAGTGTGGAGCTGGAACGTATCTGTTCGGCGGTGGCGGCGGTATCGGCAGGCTGGGTGCCGCGGGGAAGGGACAAGGAGGAGTCGGTATAGGCGGCGGCAGAGGGGGCATCGTTGGGAGGGAGGGCGGCCTGGAGTACTGCCAAGGCGGACTCGTGCTGCTGGAGTTGGGCGTCGATGTCAGCCTCCTGGGAGGGATCGGCAAAAGCACGGGTGACGTCCAAGGCCCAAATCGCCTGGTGTTCCCACTGGGCGAGGGTGCGGATGATTCCGGCGTGCTCTTCGCCAAGGGGCTGGTTGGGCTGCTGCGGGGGCTGCTGAGTGGTGCGCAAGGAGTCGATGGCCAGCGCAGTGAGCAGCGCGCGGGACTCCTGCGGGGTGGGGGCGGTGAGCAAGGCGTGGGGAATTTCCGCGGGGGTGAGCTGGCCGTGGTCCTGGGCAAGAGCGCGATTGATGGCCTCGCCGTCGCAACTGGCGGGAGGATGGCCAGTGTCATGGGTGCCGCACAGCCGGGAAATCTCTTCTACCAGCTTGGCCGATGCCTCCGGGGCAACCTCGGCAGTCTGCGCAGCCAATTCCACTAGGGTCGCGTCCGGGCGTGGGCCAACTAGCTGATCGAGAAGGTCGCTGGCCTGAGCGCAGCCAGTGAGTCCGGTGGCCGTCGCGCAACCGAGTGCCAGCACGCCAACCCTAAGGTGCGGGTGACGTTGGCGGGGCGAAGGACTGGAGTGGCGATTCACCCGATACACCCTACCTGGGGCGTGCGGCTGTAGGGTGGAGGCATGGCTTTTCCCACCACAGAAGCATTACTACCTCACGTTGAGCCTGTCGCGGCGGCGCATGGTTTAGACGTTGAACACATTAAGGCCACCCCGGCTGGTAAGAAATCCCAGGTAATTATCCGCGTTGACGGGGATGCGCGGCCGACCTCGGACCAGTTGGAGCAACTGTCTGGTCAGCTGTCCGAACTCTTTGACCAGCTGGAGTCCACGGGTGTGCTGAGCTTTGGCGCAGGTTATACGCTGGAGGTTTCTACCCCTGGGGTGGATCTGCCCTTAACACAGCCGCGCCATTTCCGTCGTAATCAGGGGCGGCTGGTGCGGTTGGGCGAGCGCCGCGTGCGTCTGGGGGCGCTTTCACCTGCAGAAGATGAGGTGATTCTCATTGCCACGAACGGCAAACGCCTGGAGTTGAGCGTGGAGCGAGTGGAAAACTGCGCGGGTGCAGTGGTAGAAATTGAGTTCTCAACCCCGTCGCAGTCGGAATTGGACGCGGTTGGTTATACGTTTGCACAAGGCGCCGAGGTGGCGCAGGCGAGAGGATAGGAATAAGTGAATATCGACATTTCGGCACTGCGGAGCATTCAGAACCAGCACGGTATCTCCGTAGACGATCTGCTCAGTACCATCGCGACCGCTTTGCTGCGTGCGTACCGTGAGTACCGGGCGATGGACGCAAAGCCCACCACCGCGAAATCTGCTGCCGCTAGGGCCGGAGTCGCAAAGCCCGGAGCCGGGCAGTCTGGTGCAGCTCAGTCTGGCTCCGGAGAGTCGCCGGTGGCCACCCCGGCGCAATTGGCAGCAGCCCGTGCGGCAGGCCAAGATGATGGTGCGGCTGATGCTCAGGGCGAGGGAGTACAGCCTGCGGGTGGGTTCCCGGCATCCAAGGCGCGAGTGGACATTGATGTGGAAACCGGCGCCGTGGCTGTCATTGTGAGCGAGTTGGACCCGGAGACCGGGGAAGTGACCAACGAATATGACGATACCCCGGCTAACTTCTCCCGTATTGGCGCGCTTGCGGTACGTGATTCCATCGTGCGCCGGCTGCGCGAAGCTGAGGCAGACCGCACTTATGATTCTTACAGCGAGTACACCGGCCAGATTGTCCACGGCGTAGTACAGCAGGATGTGCATGCAAATGCCCGCGGCATTGTGGTGGTCCAATTGGGCACTGAGCTGGAGTCTCAGGACGGTATCTTGTTACCGGCTGAGCAGATTCCGGGCGAGCGCCTGCAACACGGGGACCGCATTCGAGCCTACGTGGTGGGCGTGAATAAGAACGGTGCTATTGTGCAGGTGAACCTGTCACGTACTCACCCTGAGCTGGTACGCGGACTGTTTGAGCTGGAAATCCCGGAGGTTGCGGACGGTTCGGTGGAGATTGTGTCCATTGCCCGCGAGGCTGGGCATCGCTCCAAGGTTGCGGTGCGGGGCAATGCCAAGGGACTTAACGCTAAGGGCGCGTGTATTGGACCGAAGGGCGCGCGTGTGAACAACATTATGCGCGCGCTCAATGGGGAAAAGCTCGACATTATTGACTATCACGAGGATCCCGCGACCTTCGTGGGTAACGCCCTGGCTCCTTCCAAGGTGGTCCGGGTGGAGATTGTGGATTCCGAGGCCCAGGTAGCCCGTGTGGTGGTGCCGGATTATCAACTCTCACTGGCCATCGGTAAAGAGGGGCAAAATGCTCGCTTGGCTGCCCGTTTGACTGGCTGGAAGATTGACATCCATTCCGATGCCGAGGTGGTGGATTAGTCCTGCCACGGCGGGGTGCTCGCGTCTGCCCCTGTGGTGCCTGTTCGCCTGCCTCCCAGGGGCGCAATAGTCAGGACAGCTATGCCTCTAGCTTTTGCCTGTGGCTAAAAGTGCGGTCTAAAACGCCTGGTTTAAAAAACGCACCGGACTGGCGTACCATGGATAACGGCCCAAGAGCATTCGGTGCTTTCGGGAGCCTTGGCACGTGTAGTGAATGCGGATTTTAAGGAGCTGGCTGGATTGACCACCCCTCGCCTTCGCACGTGTATCGCTACCCGCAAGCGCCAACCTGATGTGCAACTATTGCGCGTGGTCATTGACCCTAATGACCCCCAGCGTCGGCGCATTTTGGCGGATCCGCACCGCAAACTGCCCGGAAGGGGAGCATGGTTGAGCCCGGATGTGGATGCTTTGGAGCTAGCGCAGCGCAACCGTGCCTTTGGGCGTGCGCTGCGAACGTCTGCCCATGTAGACACGGAGCACGTGCGTGCGTACCTGGACGCGAAGGCGTCGGGCAGCCCGCAGGTGCCTGGACATTCAGGTCCTCGCCCGTCTGAATGGCTTCCCAAGCCACAGGCGGAGTGCAAGGACACAGAAGTTTATAAGAGGAAGACCTAACACTGATGAGCGCACAACGATGAAGCATCAGCGATGAAAGTCGGAAGTTCAACTCTTGACGGCGGTTGTTAAAAGCCTTACGTAGTCTTTTCGCCGCCCTCAAGGACAACCAAGAGGAGACAAGTGGCCGGAAAGCTACGCGTTCACGAGCTCGCAAAACAGCTCGGAGTTACAAGTAAAGAACTGCTCGCTACCCTAAAGGAGCAGGGCGAGTTTGTTAAGACGGCATCTTCGACCATCGAACCGCCGGTGGTTAAGAAGATGCGGGCCCATTATGAGGCCAAGAATCCTGCAGGTCAGTCTGCCGATGCCCCCGGTGCTACCGCCGCTAAGCCTGGCAACGTGGCACCTAAGCCGGGTGCCGCGCCGAAGCCGGGTGCGGCAAAGCCTGGTGCACCCAAGCCGGGGGCGAGCGCCCCGAAGCCAGGTGCTTCTGCGGCACAGGGCAGTGCGGCTACGGCTAAGCCTGGCGCGCCGAAGCCGGGTGCGGCAAACGCTGCTGCACCGAAGCCGGGGGCGAGCGCCTCGAAGCCGGGCGGGGCTGGCGCGTCTAACGCACCGACCCCGCGGTCGATGCCCAAGCCAGGTGGTACCCGCCGTGTAGCCAATAACCCGTTCTCCACGGGTACGTCTGAGCGTCCGGGCCCCCGCCCGGGTGGGACCAAGGGGCCCCGTCCGGGGGCTAAGCCGGGTGCCAAGCCTGGTGAGGGCCGGGGCGGACGTCCCGGTGAGGGCCGCCAGGGCGGTCAGCCGCGCCCAGGTGGGCAGCCGCGTCCGGGTGGTACCGGTGGGCGTCGGCCTAGCCCGGCTATGATGCCTTCGCACCCGAACCCGGCAGCCATGCCGGCTAAGTCGGCTAGCGCCAGCGGTGCCGGTGGACGCGGGCGTCCGGGTGGACGTCCCGGTCAGGGCGGACCAGGCGGTGGCGGCCAGGGTGGCGGCTTCCGTGGCGGTCCTGGTGGCGGCCGCGGTGGACGCCGTGGTGGCACGGCTGGTGCTTTCGGGCGCCCGGGTGGCGCGCCGCGCAGGGGCAAGAAGTCCAAGCGTCAGAAGCGCCATGAGTACGAAGAGCAGCAAAAGCATGAGGTAGGCGGCGTACGTCTGCCTGATGGTGGTGGCAAGACCGTGCGCTTGCGCCGCGGTGCGTCTTTGGCTGACTTCGCAGAGAAGATCGGTGCGGATCCCGCAGCTTTGGTTCAGGCCCTGTTTAATTTGGGTGAGATGGTTACGGCTACTGCCTCGGTGTCTGAGGAGACCTTGCAGTTGCTGGGCGCGGAGATCCACTACGACGTTCAGGTTGTCTCGCCAGAAGATGAGGACCGCGAGCTGCTGGAGTCCTTTGACTTGCAGTTCGGCGAGGACGAAGGCGGCGAGGAAGCTCTGCAGAAGCGCCCGCCGGTGGTTACTGTTATGGGACACGTTGACCACGGTAAGACTCGCTTGCTGGATACCATCCGCAAGACTAACGAGCGCGAGGGCGAGGCCGGCGGCATCACCCAGGGCATTGGTGCTTACCAGACCACCGTGGAGCTCGAGGACGGCGAGCGCACCATCACCTTCCTGGATACCCCGGGCCACGAGGCGTTTACCGCCATGCGTGCCCGCGGTGCGAAGTCCACGGACTTGGCCATCTTGGTGGTTGCCGCGGACGACGGCGTGATGCCGCAGACGGTGGAGGCCATCAACCACGCTAAGGCTGCGGATATCCCGGTCGTGGTGGCGGTGAACAAGATTGATAAGCCGGAGGCACAGCCGGATAAGATTCGCGGCCAGCTCACCGAGTACGGTTTGGTTCCGGAGGAGTACGGCGGCGACACCATGTTCGTCAACATCTCTGCGAAGGCGGGCCAGAATATCGACGAGCTGCTTGAGGCGGTTATCTTGACTGCCGATGCCGCTCTGGAGCTCACCGCTAACCCGGACATGGACGCCCAGGGTGTGGCTATTGAGGCTCACCTGGACCGCGGTCGCGGTCCGGTGGCCACGGTCATCGTGCAGCGCGGTACGTTGCGCGTGGGTGATTCCATCGTGGTCGGTGGCTCCCATGGCCGCGTGCGCCGCATGCTCGATGAGTTTGGTAACGACGTCGAAGAGGCCGGCCCCTCCCGTCCGGTGCAAGTCCAAGGCCTCAACGGTGTTCCGGGCGCTGGCGATAACCTGCTGGTGGTTGAAGACGACCGGGTGGCCCGCCAGATTGCTGCGCAGCGTGACGCCCGCAAGCGCTCTGCACTGCAGGCCAAGGCACGCAAGCGTGTCTCCCTGGAGGATCTGGACGCTGTACTGAAGGAAACCTCGACGCTCAACCTCATCCTCAAGGGCGACAACGCCGGTTCTGTCGAGGCACTGGAAGATGCCCTGTTGGAGATAGAGATCGACGACGAGGTGCAGCTCAACATCATCGACCGTGGTGTTGGTGCGGTGACACAGACCAACGTGTCCTTGGCGGCGGCATCGGACGCCATCATCATTGCTTTCAACGTGCGTGCGGAAGGCAAGGCGACCGAGGAAGCAAACGCCGAGGGCGTGGATATCCGCTACTACACGGTTATCTACCGCGCTTTGGAAGAGGTCGAGGCTGCTCTCAAGGGCATGCTCAAGCCCATCTTCGAGGAGCGCGAGACTGGCGCGGCAGAAATTCGCGCGCTGTTCAAGTCCTCTGCAGTGGGCACCATCGCCGGCTGTATGGTCACCGACGGCAAGGTCAAGCGCAACGGCAAGGTCCGCATTGTTCGCGACGGCAACGTGGTGGTCTCCGACGCCAAGATCGAGTCGCTGCGTCATGAGAAGGATGACGTGACTGAGATGAGTGCCGGTTATGAGTGCGGTATGGTGTTGTCTTACCCGGATATCCAGGTAGGCGACATCGTCCAGGCTTACGAGGAAGTTGAGGTTCCGCGCTCCTAAGCGGCATACCCCGTCCTTGTGCCACCCAGCCCCCCGTTCCTAGATGGAATGCGGGGGCTGCCGGACGTTTTGGCTGTGCCCAGGCAATGGTCCCGGGCTGCGGAGTGGAAGGGTGTCGCAAATCAGCCGGAGGTCTACTAGAATTTGTCAAAGTTCTAGCGCACGAGCACAAACACAAAGACACACGAGCATAAAGACGCACAAGCATAAAGAGGAGAGCACATGGTTGATCACGCTCGCGCGGCCCGGATGGCCAAGCGAATTCAAGAAATCGTGGCCCGTGCCATTGAGCGCGAGGTCAAGGATAGGCGCCTGGAGTTGGTGACAATCACTGATACCCGTGTCACCGGCGATCTGCATGATGCCACTGTGTACTACACCGTGCGTGGCCGCGACATCAATTCCGCACCTGACTTGGCGCAGGCGCAGGAGGCTTTGCTGCGCGCCCGTGGCCAGCTGCGCAAGATTGTCGGGGATCAGCTCTCCGTACGCTTTACGCCCACGTTGAGCTTTGAGTATGACTCCGTCCCGGAGGCTTCGGCACACATGGAGCAATTGTTGGAGCGTGCTCGGCAGCGTGATGCGGAGCTGGCGAAGTTGAAGGAGAATGCTCGGCCAGCAGGTGACGCCAACCCCTATAAGGATGGCGGCGAGGACTAGATGGCCGGAACTCAACAAGAATTTGAGCGTGTCGTGTCCCTGCTGCGGGAGGCACAGAGCGTGTGCATTATTACCCATCTGCGCCCGGATGCGGATGCGGTAGGCTCTGCGACCGCGCTGGGGCTGGGGTTACGGCAGCTGGGCAAGGACGTCTCCATGGTCATTGGGCAGCGCCGTGAGGTTCCCGCGAATTTGCTCACCATTCCGGGCGCGCGCGACATCCAGACGGCTAGTTCTTTGCCCACCGACTTCGATGTCTATGTGACCGTGGACTGTGGTTCCTTGGACCGCACGGGTTGCTTCGCGGAGGAGCTGGCGGCGTTGGATAATTTGGTCTGCATTGACCACCACGCGTCGAACCCGGGGTTTGGGCAGACGAATTTGGTGCGCCCGGAGTGCGAATCCACTACCGTGCTCCTGACCAAAGTGTTGGATATGGCAGCGGTGCAAATTGATCGCGACATTGCGCACTGCCTGTATGCGGGACTTGTTACGGATACAGGTAGTTTCCGTTGGGGCCGACCGGTTATGCATGATTATGCTCACCGTTACATGCAGTACGGGATTGATACCAAGCAGATCGCGGTGGATTTGATCGACTCCACGAATGCGGATGACATTCAGATGATTGGCCGCGTGCTCGCTGGGTTGCAGATTGTTCCGGCGGGCCAGTACCAGGTGGGTATCTTGGTCGCTGCGCTGGAGGACACCGCAGGTCACTCCGAGTCTTCTGTGGAATCCCTGGTGGATTTTGTGCGGGCCTTGGAAGGCACGGACCTGGGCGTGGTGTTTAAGGAGCAGGAGACTGGCGTTTGGGCGGTGTCCTTGCGCTCGAGTCAGATTGATTGCGCGGAGCTGGCTGGGCGTTTGGGCGGCGGCGGACATGTGCCTGCGGCTGGTTACACCACCCAAGGCAGCGCTGAAGACATTATTGCCCAATTGGTAGCGGCGCTGCGTGGGTAGCCACAACGGTTCTCAGCGCGCGGGCGGGGCAGCAGGGCCAACCGCCCGGGACATCTTCGCCTTAGCGCTGCCCGCGCTGGGTGTTCTTGCGGCCATGCCGCTGTATCTTTTGCTGGATACAGCCGTGGTGGGTCGCCTGGGGGCTGAATCCCTGGCTGCGTTGGGTGCTGCTGCGGTAGTTCAATCTGTGGTTACCACGCAGCTGACTTTTTTGTCTTATGGCACCACCGCCCGCGCGGCACACCATTTTGGCGCGGGGCGCCGGCAGCGCGCCATTGCGGAGGGCGTACAGGCTACCTGGGTGGCCTTGGGCGTGGGTGTGTTCTTGATGCTGGCTATGTTGCTGGCGGCGGATCCCATTGCCCGCGCGATGACGTCAAGTGCTAACGTAGCTGCCCAAACCTCCGCGTGGCTGCGAGTGGCCTCCCCGTCTATTGTCTTCTCACTGCTGGTGATGGCCGGTAATGGCTGGATGCGTGGGCTACAAGACACCCGCACCCCGCTGCGCTTTACGCTGCGTGGTTTGGCGCCGGGGGCGGTGTGCGTGCCTGTTTTTGTGCACTTTTTTGGCGTGGTGGGCTCAGCGGCTGCCAACGTGGTGGGGATGGGGCTCATTGCCGCGCAATTTGTGTGGGAGCTGCGTCGGCAGCATACCGGAAGTTGGGCCCCGGAAGGGGCGGTCATTTGGAAGCAGCTGGTGCTGGGCCGTGATCTGATTATTCGTTCTTTGGCGTTTCAGGTGGCGTTGCTTTCGGCCGCGACGGTGGCTGGGCGCAGCGGAACGGCGGTGCTGGCGGGACACCAGGTGCTCACGCAGCTGTGGAATTTCTTGACGTTGACGCTGGACTCTCTGGCCATTGCCGCGCAGGCGATTATTGGCGCTGGGTTGGGGGCGGGCTCGGTGGACTATGCTCGCCGGGCAGGCCAGAAAATTATGGGTTATTCGGCTGCATTTGCTTTGGGTCTGGCTGCAGTTTTTGCCGCTGGCGCGGGGCTTATCCCGCGGCTGTTTACTGCCGATGCCGCCGTGCTGGCACAGATGGCCGGTCCCTGGTGGGTGATGGTGGGTATGGTCATTGCCGGTGGCGTGCTCTTTGCTTTGGACGGCGTGCTGCTTGGTGCTGGCGATGCCGCCTTCTTGCGCACCCTTACCGTTGGTGCCGTAGCGGCCGGTTATCTCCCCGGCGTGTGGATGGCGCACAGCAATGGTTGGGGTTTGTTGGGCGTGTGGGCAGGCTTAGCGGCCTTTATTGGGATCCGCACTGTGGGCGTGGTGTGGCGTTTTTACTCCATGCGCTGGGCCACGGTGGAGTTGGGCTAAGCCCGGGCACTATACTTTCACAGGACACCCCTTAGACAACCGTAGGGCAACAAGGAGGCGCGACCATGGCAACTCTGTGGGCGGTCTCTGACTTACACGCGGCGGTCAAGGCTAATCGGCCGTGGATTGATGGCCTGCAGCCGGAGTCCCCGCAGGATTGGCTTATTGTTGCTGGTGATGTCGCAGAGCGTACCGAGCTCATTCTCAAAGTATTGGCACAGTTAAAGAACCGCTACGCACAGGTGATTTGGGCCCCGGGTAACCATGAGCTGTTCTCCCGCAGCCAAGACGCCCACCGCGGGCGCGATAAGTATGAGGCGTTGGTCTCCGGTTGCCGTGAAATTGGGGTGCTGACTCCGGAAGACCCTTATCCGGTATTCGGTGGGGTGACTATCGTACCGCTGTTTACGCTCTATGACTACAGTTTTCGCCGCCCGGGGATGTCGGTGGAGCAGGCTCTGGCAGAAGCGGAGGCTGCCAGTATCGTGATGACGGACGAGGTAGCCATTGCTCCTTTTGTGGATGTGCGCGCGTGGTGCTGGGATCGCTTGGCTTATTCGATTAAGCGGCTGAGCCGTATTGAGGGGCCCACCATCTTGGTCAATCACTGGCCGCTGGTCCAAGAGCCCACGCAGCGTATGCATTATGCTCAGGTCGCGCTGTGGTGCGGTACGCGCCATACGCGCAACTGGCCGAAGCGCTACAACGCCCAAGCAGTGATCTATGGCCACCTGCACATGCCGGGCACTGAGGTCATCGACGGCGTGCGTCACTGCGAGGTGTCTTTGGGATACCCACGGGAGTGGCAGCGTCTTGGGGAGTTGGGCATTACTCAACCGTGGCCGTTGAAGGTGATGGATGACTCCACAGCGCAGCCTGGCTCAACGTATGTGGGCGGTGTGGCCCAATGATCCAGCCTGATCTTTTCCCGCCAGCGGCGCGGTTTTGTTATGTTCGCACCCAGCCCACGGAGTCGGGGGATGTGGACCTGATTAACTATCGGGACTTGCACCCACTGGAGAAGTCTGTGGTCAGCCAGTCGGTTGATATTCGCAAGTCTGAGTTTGGCGATGCCCGCTGGTGTGCCCACCAAGCCCTCAAGGAGCTCGGCGTGGCCGAACCAGGGCCGATTTTGCGCGGTGAGCGCGGCATGCCCCTGTGGCCAGAAGGCTTTGTGGGGTCAATTACGCACACCAGCGGGTTCCGGGCGGCTGTAGCTGCTCCGCAGGCAGAGATTGCTTCCATGGGCCTGGATGCCGAGCCTGCCGAGCCCCTGCCGGATGGCGTCTTTGCGGCTATCGCGCGCAGCAGCGAGTCCCGGCAAATGGCAGAACTTCGCGCCATGGGAATGTATTGCCCGGACCGGCTGCTCTTTTGCGCCAAGGAAGCTACGTATAAGGCTTGGTTCCCGCTAACGCAACGGTGGCTGGGATTTGATCAGGCAGAAATCGACCTGCGCCCCGATGGCACTCTGGTGTCCTATATCCTGGCCCGGCCCACCCCGGTGCCGTTTATCACCGGCCGGTGGATGCTCTGGGACGGCTACATCGTCGTATCTACCGTCGTGCCAGATCTCTATGCCTAGGACAACGTGGATGGGCGCGCCACAAAGACGGTAGCCAGCCGCTTGCCTTGCTCCTTGACCAAGGCCACAGCTTGGCCATCGGGGGCAAGGGCTGCGTGCACGCCTACCAAGCCGCGGGGCTCGAGCCACTTTCCCATGGCTAGCGCGGCAGCTTCTTCCTGCGTAACCTGCAGGTGCGGATAGCACCGGGCCAGTGCGGCATCGAGGGTCAAAGAAAGCTGCGGCAGATCTGCCAGGGTGTCCAATGTGGCGGCATCGGCAAGCTGAAAAGGACCAACCTCGGTGCGGCGCAGGGCAGTGAGATGCCCGCCCACGCCCAGCGCCTGGCCCAAATCCCGCGCGAGCGCGCGAATATAGGTGCCAGAAGAGCACTCCACCACTACGTCGAGGTCCAAGAAATCGCCAGTGAGCCGGTGTTCGAGCACCTCAAAGCGGTTCACCGTCACCGGGCGGGCGGGAATGTCAACCTCCTCACCGTCGCGTACCCGCTGGTGGGCGCGCTTGCCAGCGATCTTGATGGCGGAAACCTGGGCCGGCCGCTGTAAAATGTCACCCGTCAGCGCCTGAATCTGTTCCTGTACCTGCTCCATGGTCAGCGCGGCCACCTGCGCCGTGGTAGCTGTAGCAGTGACTTCCCCCTCGGCGTCATCGGTGCTGGTGGCTTGGCCCAGGCGGATGGTTGCGGTGTAGGCCTTGGTGCTGGTGACCATGTGCGCCAAAAACTTGGTGCCGCGCTCAATACCCGCCACCAGCACTCCGGTGGCCATGGGGTCCAACGTGCCAGCATGGCCCACCTTGCGGGTGCCAAAAATTCTCCGCAATCGACCTACCACATCATGGGAAGTCATGCCTGCAGGCTTGTCCACGATGACAAGCCCCGAGCGGTCCAGCTGGGAGGTGGGGGTCTGTGTGCTCATGGCATTTCAGCTTACCCCTGCGCAGGCCAAGCCCCGGCCGTCATGCGCCGACGGTCGCGTCCTAGGCCATGTTCTAACATGTAGCACGTGGATATTTGGTACGGACTTGAACAACTCCCGCCGCAGGTAGGCCCGGCTGTGGTGAGCATCGGCGTCTTTGACGGGGTGCACAGGGGCCACCAGACGCTGCTGACTGAAGCCGTTGCCAGGGCCCGCGCCACTGCTAAACGCGCGATTATGGTGACTTTTGATCCGCATCCGGTCTCTATTTTCTTGCCCTCTCGCGCGCCCCTGGCGGTGACTACTGTGGATCGTCGCCTAGAGCTGGCGGAGCAGTTGGGAATTGACGGCGTGTTGGTCATCGACTTTACGCGCGAGCTAGCGGGCCTAAGCCCCCGCGACTATGTGGAAACGCTGCTGGTCGGCGCATTGCAGGCCACGGACGTGGTGGTGGGACGCAACTTTAGCTTTGGCGCCCAGGCGGCCGGCACGGCGCAGACTCTGGCTCAGTTGGGCAAGGAGTATGGCTTTGATGTGTGCATCAAGGATTTGCTGGAAGACGCAGGCGTTAAAATCTGTTCAACGTATATCCGCAGCCAGCTGGCTAGCGGGGATATTCGCCAGGCCAATTGGGCCTTGGGGCGCGACTTTAGTGTGTGTGGTCCGGTGGTGCGCGGAGCTGGCCGGGGTGGTAAGGAATTGGGATTTCCTACGGCTAACCAGTACTTTCCGGACTCCATAGCTATCCCTACCGACGGCGTCTACGCCGGCTGGTTCCGCGTGGATGATACGGCTGCTGGTGTGGACGGCAACATCACGCCCGGCAGGGCTTATGCCGCGGCGATTTCGGTGGGTACCAACCCCACGTTTGGAGATGAGGAACGCTCTATTGAGTCCTTTGTCCTCGACCGGGACGCTGACCTCTATGGTCACGATGCCACCGTGTTTTTTGTGGACCACTTGCGTCCGATGGTGAAGTTCAATTCCGTGGATGAGCTTTTGGAGGCCATGCGCCGCGATGTCGCCACTGCCCGGAAGGTGTTGGCCCAAGACGCCCGCGCCAAGGGCTGGGGCCCAGAGCAGTATTTTTTGCTTGCCGGGGAAGGCTAGCCCGTGCGCCGCTTAATTCTGGACCTGGACACTGGGATTGATGATGCCCTTGCGCTGGCCTATGCGATCGCCAGCCACGAGCGCGGCGAGTGCGAGCTGCTAGCGGTCACGGCCACCTACGGCAACGTCACGGTAGAGCGCAGTTTGGCTAATACCCGCACCCTCTTAGCGGTGCTGGGGCACCCGGAGATTCCGGTTTACGCTGGTCCTACCCGTCCTGGCTTTGCGGTACTGGATGTTTCTGCCTTTATTCACGGCCGCAATGGGGTGGGGGAGGTCTGCCTGCCCGCCGCCCCGGCTGCGTCCCCGGTAACGCTGGGCGCGGTGGAGTTCCTGGCGCAGGCCTACCGTCGTTATGGTGCCGATCTGCTCATTGTTCCTACCGGGCCTTCTACTACAATTGCCCAGGCCCTGCGGGATTTTCCTGAGCTTGCCGATGCCCCCATTGTCTTCATGGGCGGTGCCCTCACTGTTCCTGGTAATGTGACCGCCTTCGCCGAGGCCAACGTGTATCAAGATTCCGCGGCCACGGACTACCTGCTGCAACACGGCCGGGACGTGTCTATGGTGGGCCTGGATGTAACACTGCGGACGCTGTTGACCTGCAAGGAGACCACACAGTGGCGGGTGTCGGGCACCCGGACGGGGCAGATTTTTGCGGACATGGTGGACTACTACATTGACGCATATCGCACCACGAGCCCGCACCTGGGCGGGTGCGGGCTACATGATCCGCTGGCAGTTGCCGCGGCTTTGGACCCCAGCTTGGTCGAGTGGTTGCCGATTAATCTGCGCTGTGAAACCGGCTCGGGAGATAAGAGCGAGCCAGATAACGGTGGAGCACGCGGCCGCACTATCGGGGACCCGCGGCGGTTGAGCACGCCTTGTACAACGCGAGTTGCGGTGGGTGTGGACGTGCAGCGTTTCTTGGACGAGTTCATGGATCGCATGGAGCAGTGCTGCAGGCGGGACTAGGGTCTGCGCGGCGGCTCTGTTGTGCTTGTGTTGCGGGCTGGTTGTCTTGTAGTATCGCTTCTTGGTCTGTTTACTGCGGTCCGCAGCAGTTGCAGGCGCGCGCTTTCACTGCCTGGCGGTGAGTGCGCGCAGAATTTCGTGCGGACTGAAATATAAGAGGAGTTATTACTCATGGCTTTGACCACTGAGCAGAAGGCTGAAATCCTGAAGGAGTACGGCCTGCACGAGACCGACACCGGTTCTCCGGAGGCACAGGTTGCACTGCTGACCTCCCGCATCAACACTCTGACTGAGCACCTGAAGACCCACAAGCATGACCACCACTCTCGCCGTGGCCTGCTGCTGATGGTTGGTCGTCGTCGTGGCCTGCTGAAGTACCTGGCAGCCAATGACATCAACCGCTACCGCGACCTGATTTCCCGTCTGGGTCTGCGCCGCTAAGGTCTCATAACTCAACTCCGAAAATCCCGGCTGCCGTTCCTTTTGTGGGAATGGCGTCCGGGATTTTTTGATCTTATCGCTTCTGCGATGGTGGCACCGTAAACTCAGCGAGCTGGAATTGTAATGTAATGTCCGCTAGCGAAAAGTGTACTTAGAATACCAATTAGCGGCACTACTGGGAGATATTCAGTGGTGGAGCTGCTAGAATGGTTTAGCGTTGCTAGAAGACAACCCGAACTGACGGCACCGATGATCGTCAGACTATAAGGAGAATTTCTATACATGGGCGCTAAGAACGCTGCAAAAAATGCCGTGAACAACTCGGTTGAATACATTGTTGATGAGGAGTTCGGCATCACTGAAGCCATTGCCACCTTGGATAATGGTGACTTTGGTACTCGCACCATCCGCTTTGAGACTGGCCAGCTGGCGCGCCAGGCGGGCGGTTCGGTGACCACCTATTTGGACGAGGACACCATGCTGTTGTCCACCACCACCGCGTCCAACCAGCCCCGCGAGGGCTTTGATTTCTTCCCGCTGACTGTGGATGTGGAAGAGCGCATGTATGCCGCGGGCAAAATCCCGGGCTCTTTCTTCCGCCGTGAGGGCCGGCCATCTACCGAAGCAATTTTGGCT
The DNA here is from genome assembly GCF_011038655.2 of Corynebacterium lizhenjunii. Classification (NCBI taxonomy): domain Bacteria; kingdom Bacillati; phylum Actinomycetota; class Actinomycetes; order Mycobacteriales; family Corynebacteriaceae; genus Corynebacterium; species Corynebacterium lizhenjunii. Next base: position 1,553,364 of record NZ_CP064954.1, on the reverse strand, counting down.
TGCCGTCTGATTGACCGTCCGCTGCGCCCGACCTTTGTCAAGGGTCTACGCAACGAGGTCCAGGTAGTAGTAACCGTGCTGTCCATGGATCCGGAGGAGTACTACGACGTCGTGGCCATCAATGGCGCTTCGGCCTCTACTCAGCTCTCTGGTCTGCCGGTGTCCGGCCCTGTTGGCGGGGTGCGTATGGCACTGATTGCGGACAAGCAGCACCCGAAGGGCCAGTGGGTTGCATTCCCCAACCAGGAGCAGCACGAAAGTGCACTGTTTGACATGGTGGTTGCGGGGCGCATCGTCAAGAAGGGCCGCAAGGAAGACGTGGCCATCATGATGGTGGAAGCTGGCGCGGGCGAATCCGTAGCCGAGCGCATCAAGGAAGGCGCTCCTGCACCGCAGGAATCCACCGTGGCGCAGGGCCTGGAGGCAGCTAAGCCGTTCATCAAGACTCTATGCGAGGCCCAGGCTGGTCTGGCCCAGCGTGCAGCCAAGGAACCGCAGGAGTTCCCGCTGTTTCCTGCCTATGGCGAGGACGTTTTTGCTGCCGTGGAAAAGAAGGCGGCAAAGAAGCTGGCAGAGCTGCTGACCATCGCAGGCAAGCAGGAGCGCGACGACGCCACGAATGCCTACATGGAGCAGGTAGAGCAGCAGTTGTTGGGCAAGTTCAAGGACTTGGAGGAGGCGGATGCCTCCAAGCAGATCCGCGCAGCCTATAACGCGGTCATGAAGGACATTGTCCGCACCAAGATCCTCACCGAGGGCTTCCGTATTGATGGCCGTAGCGTGACCGATATTCGGGACCTGAGCGTGGAGGTGGAGATCATTCCGCGCGCGCACGGTTCTTCCCTGTTTGAGCGTGGTGAGACCCAGATTATGGGTGTGACCACCTTGGACATGCTCAAGATGGAGCAGCAAGTGGATTCGCTGACTCCGGTCTCTGGCAAGCGCTACATGCATCACTACAATTTCCCGCCGTACTCCACTGGTGAGACCGGCCGTGTGGGCTCCCCGAAGCGTCGCGAGATTGGCCACGGTGCGCTGGCTGAGCGCGCGCTGCTGCCGGTGATCCCCTCCCGTGAGGACTTCCCGTACGCCATCCGGCAGGTCTCGGAGGCTTTGGGCTCGAATGGTTCGACGTCAATGGGCTCTGTGTGCGCCTCCACGCTGTCGCTCTACAATGCAGGTGTGCCGCTCAAGGCTCCGGTGGCGGGCATTGCCATGGGCTTGGTTTCCGGTGAGGTCAACGGCAAGGAAAAGTTCGTGGCCTTGACGGACATTCTGGGGGCCGAGGATGCCTTTGGTGATATGGACTTTAAGGTCGCTGGTACCTCGGAGTTCATCACCGCTTTGCAGCTGGACACCAAGCTTGATGGCATTCCTTCGCGTGTGCTTGCCGATGCCCTGGAGCAGGCCCGCGATGCCCGCATCACCATCCTGGATACCATGGCTGAGGTCATTGAAAGCCCGGATGAAATGTCCGCGCTGGCCCCGAAGATCACTTCGGTGAAGATTCCGGTGGCCAAGATTGGTGAGCTCATTGGCCCGAAGGGCAAGACCATCAACGGTATTACCGAGGCCACCGGCGCAGATGTCTCCATTGAGGAAGACGGCACTGTGTACGTTTCTGCCGCCACTGGCGAGGCTGCCGATGCCGCCATCGAGCAGATCAATGCCATTGCTAATCCGCAGCTTCCGAAGGTGGGCGAGCGCTTCCTGGGTACCGTGGTCAAGACCGTGGCCTTCGGCGCGTTTGTCTCTCTAGCACCGGGGCGCGATGGCCTGGTGCACATCTCCAACCTGGGTGGCGATGAGCGCATCGAAAAGGTTGAGGATGTAGTCAAGGTGGGCGACAAGATCCAGGTCGAAATCGCCGACATCGACTCCCGCGGCAAGATCTCCCTGGTCCCCATTGAGGACTAGGCGTTAGCGCTTTGCGCGCTAACGCAGCCGGGTCCTTCGGTGTTAGCCAGTGCTGAGAGAATGCGCAGGGCGACAACCCGAGACTGGGTGACGCTAATGAAATGGCGGATTCCGGTTTGGTGTCCCGTTGGGGTTCGCGCTGCCGGTTAGCGCCTAAGCTGCACGGGGCTGCCGGGCCGGGCTGCGTGCCAGGTCTTGACTTCCTCAGCGTCCCAGAGGGGGCTGCGTTTGTCGAGCATGGCCACAGGTTGGGGCGTGCGCCCGTTGGCGTAGTAGTTGCCCCAGGTTGGTGTGGTGATGTTGCAGTGTTCAGCACATTCTTTGGAGCGCCACAATTCGCGGCCGGTGTCTGCGTCGGTGATGATGGGGCGCATTAGTGGGTGTCCTTTCGGTTGTGGTCGATGGCGAGGCCTAGGGCGATGAATGCCGGGAAGAAGAAGGGGGAGGCCCCGGCAATGAGCATGATGGTGGCTACGGCGAGCCCGGTGAGGGTGAATTGCATGGTGGTGTTCCTTGTTTGCGGGGTAGGGTGGGGTTGCCCCCGGTTCTGAATGCTTCGGACATATAGAACCGGGGTAAGCTTAGTTCCTGGTGTCGAGCCAATCAGCCAGGAGGGGGTCACCCCTTCGACCCTACCCACGAATGGACCATCATGATTAAACACATCGCAGGCTACGGTCTACTTGCCGTGCTCATCATCACACTTAGCGTGCCGAACTGGCTACTCGTCGTCCCAGCGGCGACCACGCTGAGCACAATCATTCGCCGTGTCGTCTACGGCAAGCAAGCATGAAACCTGTAATCATCGACACCGATACCGCGCCCCTGCCCCGGTGGCGCATTTGGATGCGTGCTTTCCATTGTGGGACGCGGCAGAGGTCATGGCCTGGTACGGTATATCGTCACTCCAGGTGGTGGGCTGAATTTTGGCACTGCCTATCCAGGGGAGGTCGAGAAAGGAGCCGGAAAAGTTGTTGACCGATGAAGAGGTCTACTGTCGCTTAGATGCTATGTTGCCGCCAGAGGTTGAACGCTGGGGAGCCAAGGCGAATCTTAAAGCCGGGGAACCCCGAGCATGCCATTACATCGTTTCTGGACGATGGTTTTACTGTGGTAGGTTTACCGACCGAAGTTGTCCGCTTGATTCGGGCCAATTACGATGCAGGGCCTGTCATCGAAATGCTTGAGGCGTGAAAGGGGGGTGGTTGGGTGAGTGCGCGGGATGAGTACGCGTTGGCGTTGGAGTTGTTGCGGATGCGGGCTCAGCAGGATTTTGCTACCTGGTGGGCGGCGAAGGAACAGGGCCGGGTTACGCTAGAGCAGTTGCGGGCGGTGTTTGCAGACATCACGCGGGATTATGGTGAGGTTGCTGCGTCGGCGGCTGTGGACTATTTGATTCTTGAGCGCTCGTTGGATGAGTCGTTGGCGGGGTTGGGGTTTCCTGACCGTGCGGACCCGGTGGGCTTTGAGCAGGCGGTGGCGTCGTTTGATTGGGCGGTGAATACTTCGCGTGAGGGTGGGGTGTTGAATTCGGCTGTGGCGCGTCGCAAGCTTGATGGTGTGCTGGTGCGTCTTGTGGGTGCCCCGGCGCATGAAACGGTGGTGGTGAATGCGCGGCGTGATGGGCGGGCGTTTGCTCGTGTGCCGGAGCCTGGGGCGTGTGCGTTTTGTTTGATGTTGGCGTCTCGTGGGGCGGTGTATGCGTCAAGGCACACCGCCGGGGCTGCTGATGCAGGGGAGCGGTTTCATGACCATTGCCGGTGCTTGGTCATCGAGTGCAAGCGTGATGGGTCTGACCTGCCGCGCATAAATCGGGATTTGGAGGCGGCGTGGGCTGAGTCAGGGGCTAGGAACCGGGCGGAGTTTGAAAAGTATATTAAGCTGCGTGGTGAGGTTGGTGGGTCGCCCTGGCCGCCGCTTGAGCGGGTAAACGTGCCTGAGTACGCCGGTGATGGAACATCTAAGGTGTTTCCTGGCGAGCCACTGCCCAAGGATTTGAACAGGGCCGTAGCGCACGTGCTGTATGGGTGGCGAGATACCCCTTTGAAAGGCGGGATGTGGGTTAAGCATTCCGAGGATTCCCGCATGGGGCATACCTGGGACTCACAGCGAGCTAAAGCGTCGAAGTTTCCCAAGTCGTGGTCAAATCAGAAGATTGCGGACGCTGTGGTGGAGGCGTTGGAAAACCCGACAAACGCACTGGCTTATGGTCAACGGCGGGAAGTGTGGCTGGCGAAGGAAGAAGTGATCATTCAAGTGCGGTATGTGATAATTAGAGGGCAAGCAAAAATGCTAGATGCGTATCCGGTTGATTCTATTCCTAAAAGAGCCCGAAAGTAGGACATCGTGAGTTACCAAGACCTGGTGGCGATTACACCGGCCACCGTGGATTTATCTGTGGCTTCAGAATCCATGGCCTACGGTGATGAGGAAGGTGCAGTCATCGATCTTTTAATCGAAGCTCAAAAATCTGGTGAGCTTTCAAGCGGAATGATTGAGGCGGCACTTCGCTGTGAACTTGATAGGCCCTATATTGAGCTTGTCGAGGAACTTGCGCGCGAAATCCCATCTTAGAGGAATAGGCTTAATTGTGTTAGCGCTGCCATTTTTGGTTGGTGGCTGGGTTCGAGTCCCGGCGGCACACTAGAACCCCATTGGGTCCTTTGTTGGGTCTGGTGGGGTTTTGTCATGCTCGGAATTGGGCTGAAATTTTTTGCCCTGGAAAAGGAGAACCCCTAGAATGTTTGTTTCACACCCAAGGTTGCGTTTTGTTGAAGGTGTCGATGGTGGTGCCGCAACGGCACCGGAGTCTACCGATGCCCCTGCCGATTCTGCTGGTGATACCTCAGTAGAGGGTGCCGGAGGCTTAAACAAGGAAGTCAATCACCAGGCGGCTGGGTTCTTCTAGGTAGGTCACCGCGTAGGGCACGCGCCGGTTGAGCCCGATGATGAATTGTGACTGCGCTTCAAAGGTATTGGTGTATTCCACTCCGGCCACGACGCCGGTGTCGGCGTTGGCGCCGGGGAAGAATGCGGGGTCGAGGAAGCGGCCGGCCGCCTCCGGCGTAGACGGCCAGGGGGTGCCCTCTACACCAATAACGAGGGCGATCTCACCGGGGTAGTCAATGGCGAAACCGGAGCCTTGGGCGGTAGGGGTGGTGGTGTATTGGGTGTACCAGCCGGGTTTGCCGCTGCCGCTGAACTCGATAACCACCCGCTCGTAGCCCTCGTGCGCTCCGGTTCGCACCGAAACGGGAATCAGCTCGCCGGCCTCGCTATACGTCAACGGTTGGTCTTCGGCAGAGGGGGTGCCCAAGAACCCGGCTGGAAGTTCATTCTCACTGTTGGCCGCATGGGTGCGCGGGGTGGCCGCGGTGGCGCGCGTGGAGGGGGAAGTCGACGTTGATTCCGCAGCAGCGTGCGCTGAAGTTGATGTAGTGGGACTGTCAGCCGCGCTGCTCGCTGCGGTAGGGGGAGTGGGGGAGGATGAGGGGGCATCGGCAGACTCGGTGCCACACGCAGTCAGAGGTAAAGCCAAGGTTGCCACAGTGGCCACCAGCAAGGGGCGGACGGAAAATGAACGGGTGTTGCTATGCATGCCCCAAGTCTAGACGGGCCGGGTAGGCGCGTGGTGGGAGCAGAAACTACAGTAGGAGGCGACCATAATGGCACAAGCAGCACACTGAAGGGAAGCCAATGAGCATCAAAGTTGGGGTACTGGGAGCGCGTGGGCGCGTGGGGCAGGCAATCGTGGTAGGTGTCAACGCCGCCCAGGACTTGGAACTAGTAGCTGAAATTGACCGGGATACCCCGCTAGAGACCCTGGTAGAGGCCGGGGCGGAAGTGATTGTGGACTTCACCCAGCCCGGCGTGGTCATGGAGAATTTGGAGTATTGCATTGCCAAAGGTATTCACTGCGTGGTGGGAACTACCGGTTTTGATGCGCAGCGTCTGGAACAGGTAGAGAAGTGGTGTGCGCAGGATGGTGCCGGCCACGTGCTTATCGCCCCGAATTTTGCCATTTCAGCGGTGCTGACCATGGTGCTGGCCAAGCAGGCGGCGAAGTACTTTGAGACGGCAGAGGTAGTGGAATACCACCACCCCACCAAGCTGGACGCGCCGTCGGGGACCGCCATTCACACGGCGCAGGGGATTGCGCAAGCCCGCAGCGAGGCAGGCCTGGGCGCTATGCCGGACGCCACCGAGCAGGCTCTTGACGGCGCTCGCGGGGCCCGGGTGGATGGGGTTCCGGTCCACGCGGTGCGCACCCGGGGCATGGTGGCGCACGAGGAGGTTATTTTCGGCGCGCAGGGCCAGTCGCTGACCATCCGCCAAGATTCCTATGACCGCTCCTCCTTTACCCCCGGCGTCTTGGTGGGCGTGCGCGAGATTGCCCGCCACCCCGGCCTGGTGGTGGGCCTTGAGCACTACCTGGGCCTGTAGGGGAGCCGCGATATGGCGCAAGCCAGTCAACTAGACGTCCAGCTGATTGCGGCGACCTCCTTTCAGGCGCCGCATTCGGTGGATTGGGCCCAAGATCCGCAGGCCACGGACGCGGAGGCGCTGGTGGAGTTTGCGGGGCGCGCTTGCTACGAGTCCTTCCATAAACCCAACCCGCGCACGGCCAGCAACGAGGCCTACCTGCATCACATCATGGAGGTAGGCCACGAGGCCTTGTTGGAGCACGCCACAGCCACCCTCTACATTCGGGGAATTTCGCGTTCTGCCACGCATGAGCTGGTGCGGCACCGGCACTTTTCCTTCTCGCAGTTGAGCCAGCGCTTTGTGCATGATGACTCCGCCCAGGTGGTGGTGCCGCAGCCCATAGCTCAGGACCCGGAGCTCACCCGCATGCTGTTGCAGGCGGTAGACGAGTCGCGGTTTATCTATGAGGAGCTGCTTGATGCCTTGGCAGAAAAGCTTGCCGATGAGCCCAATGCACTGCTGCGCATGAAGCAAGCGCGGCAGGCGGCGCGGGCGATTTTGCCCAACGCCACGGAGTCGCGCATAGTGGTCACCGGAAACTATCGGGCGTGGCGGCAGTTCATTGCTGCGCGCGCAGTGGAGCATGCGGATGCAGAAATTAGAACCGTGGCAGTGGCGGCGTTGCGGGTGTTGCGCGAGCAGGCCCCGGTACTGTTTGATGATTTCCACATCACTGAGCTTGCCGATGGCACTGAAATGGCAGCCAGCCCTTGGGCTTGAGGTAGGCGCCGGCGGAAAATTTGCCTACATCCTGCGCCCGATGCCGATGATTCTCCGTGCAGCGGGTAGTCTTGACTGCCATGAGCACAGGTATGACAGCACACAACGGAGTCGAGATCTTCGGCCGCGTCGGCGTTGCCATGGTTACCCCGTTTGATGGGGATGGCAACCTGGACATCGCAACCGCCCGTCACCTTGCCGCGCACCTCGTGGATAACGGAATTGACCACCTGGTGGTCTCTGGTACCACGGGAGAGTCGCCAACTACTACGGCGGCGGAGAAAGTAGAACTGCTCACCGCCGTGAAGGCAGAGGTGGGCGAGCGCGCTCGCATCTGTGCCGGAGTGGGGACGAACAACACCGCTGCGTCGGTAGAGATGGCGCGTGCGGCAGCCGCCGCAGGGGCAGACAGCCTCCTGGTGGTCACGCCCTATTACTCGAAGCCGTCCCAAGCAGGCGTGTATGCGCACTTTGCTGCCATCGCGCAGGCTACGGACACTCCGATTTGTGTGTATGATATCCCTGGTCGCTCGGGTATTGCGATTGAGCCAGACACTATTCGTCGGCTGGCCGAACTACCCACAGTCCGTGCGGTCAAAGACGCCAAGGGAGACCTGGGTGCGTCCGCTCCGCTGATTCAAGAGACCGGCCTGGCATGGTACTCCGGTGATGACCCGTTGAATCTTCCCTGGCTCAGCCTGGGGGCATCTGGGTTTATTTCCGTGGTCGGCCATGCTGCGCCGCGGGCTCTGGCGGAACTGTACTCTTCTTTTGAAGAGGGCAATCTGGCGCGTGCGCGCGAGATTAATGCCACCGTACTGACCCCGCTCATCCGTGCTCAAGCACGCCTGGGTGGAGCAACCCTTGCAAAGGCTGCCCTGCGACTGCAGGGCATTGACTGCGGAGAACCGCGCCTGCCCGTCGTTGCTGCAAATGATGATGAGCTGGTGCAACTTCGCCATGATATGGAAAAGGCTGGAGTCCTTTAAGAATGACTGAATCTCGTACCCGTTCCCGGAAGGTAACCCGCAAGGCGGGTCCGCCGGCAGAAAACCAAGAAGCGGCCTCCACTGAGGCGGCTTCGCCGGTTTTCCAGGCCCCCACGGACCTGCCCGCTGGCAATGACCAGGCCGCAGCGCACAAGGATGGCGCTGCTGGCGAAGGCGCTTCAGGGGAGGGCAATCGCCGTACCCGCACTCGCGGCCGCGGCCGCTCCCGGGGTGGAAGCTCTGCGGCAGCAGACGACAACGGTGCTTCTGGCAATGGCAATGGCAATGGAAGCGGCAACAACAATGGCCGCCGCGGCAATAGCCGTGGTGGCGGGCGCCGCAACGTTCCCAAGTCCATGCAGGGCGCGGACCTGACTAAGCGCCTGCCGGAGCCGCCGAAGCAGCCGAAGGACGCGCTGCGTATCTATGCTCTAGGCGGTATCTCTGAAATTGGCCGCAATATGACGGTCTTTGAGTACCAAGATGAGCTGCTGATTATTGACTGCGGCGTGCTCTTCCCGTCCTCTGATGAGCCTGGCGTGGACTTGATCCTGCCGGATTTCGGGCCGATTGAAAAGAAGATCAAGAAGGTCAAGGCCCTGGTGGTCACCCATGCCCACGAGGACCACATTGGTGCGATCCCGTGGCTGCTGAAGCTGCGCCCGGACCTGCCGATTGTGGCTTCGCGCTTTACCATTGCGCTTATTGCTGCGAAGTGCAAGGAGCACCGTCAGCGTCCGAAGTTCATTGAGGTCAATGAAAAGTCGGACGTGACTTATGGTGTCTTCCGCTGCCGTTTCTGGGCTGTAAACCACTCTGTGCCGGACGCCTTGGGCGTGATGCTGGGGACCCCGGCTGGCAACATCATCCACACCGGTGATATCAAGCTGGACCAGACCCCGCTGGACGGGCGTCCGACGGACCTGCCCGCACTTTCGCGTTACGGCGATGAGGGTGTGGATCTGATGTTGTGTGATTCCACCAACGCCAATATCCCGGGTGTGTCCTCTTCCGAAGGCGACATCCCGGCAACGTTTAAGCGACTGGTGGCCGGCGCTAAGCAGCGCGTGATCATCGCTTCCTTCGCCTCGAACGTCTACCGCGTGCAGGCGGCTATTGATGCCGCCGTGGCCGCAGGACGCAAGGTGGCCTTCAACGGCCGGTCCATGATGCGCAACATGGAAATCGCAGAGAAGATGGGCTTTTTGAAGGTCCCGCGCGGGACCATCATTCCCATCGACGAGGCCTCGAAGATGGCCCCGCACAAGACGGTGCTGATCACCACTGGTACCCAGGGCGAACCAATGGCTGCGCTGTCGCGCATGGCCCGCCGTGAACACCGCCAGATCACTGTCCGCGACGGCGACCTGATCATCTTCTCCTCTTCCCTGATTCCGGGTAACGAGGAAGCGGTCTTCGGTGTGATCAATATGCTCTCCCAAATCGGCGCGGAGGTTATTACCAACAAGGAAGCCAAGGTGCACGCCTCCGGCCACGGCTATGGTGGCGAGCTGCTCTTCCTCTACAATGCTGCCCGCCCGCGCAACGCCATGCCGGTTCACGGTGAATGGCGCCACTTGCGCGCCAACAAAGAGCTGGCGGTTTCCACCGGCGTTCCTGCGGACCGCGTGGTGTTGGCCCAAAACGGTGTGGTGGTTGACCTGCACAAGGGCCGTGCCCAGGTGGTGGGCCAGCTGCAGGTGGGTAACCTCTATGTCGATGGTGCGTCCATGGGCGATGTGGATGCCGACACTCTGGCAGACCGCACCAACCTGGGCGCCGGCGGCGTTGTGTCGATTACCTGCGTGATCGATAACCGCACCGCGCGCCTAATGGAGTACCCGACTGTTGCGACCACCGGCTTTGCTGAGGATGACCGCAACGTCGTCCCCGAGGTTGCCAAGCTGGTAGCCAATACCATGGAGGACCTGGCTGCGGAGGGTGAGAATGACACCTACCGCATGGTGCAGAAGCTTCGCCGCAAGGTCTCTAAGCTGATGGATTCCAAGTACAAGCGGGAGCCGGTCATTTTGCCCACCATTGTACCGGTTGCAGGGGGCAATATCGTGGCTGATGATGAAGACGTCCAGGCCGCGCGCATGTCACTCTAGTTCGCTAGAACACGATCGCGCACCCACTGCGCACATCCACTTCTCTGCGCCGGGCCGCGGGATTTGGGTGGGCGAGTGTGCTGTTGCTTAGGCTCCAGTATTATGCTGGGGCCTATGTCTTTTTCTTCCTCTGAGCGCGCTCGTATGGTATCTCTATTTGAACAACTTGGTCCGGAGGCTCCCACGCTATGTGAAGGCTGGACCACCAGGGATCTGCTGGCTCACCTGTGGGTTCGGGAAAACAAGGTGCTCGCAGCCACCGGCATGTTTGTCCCAGCCCTGGCGGGGCGTTTGGATAAAGAAATGGATGCCGCGCGTGCCCGGGATTACCAGGAACTGTGTGCGGCGTGGGGTAGGGGAGCGGGCCGCACCAGCCCGGTGCGCTACCTTGACAACATTGTCAATACTGCTGAGCACTTTGTGCACCATGAGGATATTCGCCGTGCCAACCCCGATCACGTCGATGCCCAGCCGCGGGAGTTTTCCCGCGTGGTCGAAGATAAACTTCACCGGGCTTTGCGAACTCTTGCTCCGCGCCTGTTGGGAAAGTCTAGGCAACCGGTTGTGCTCTACCCGGAAGGTTGGGAGCGTATTGTCCTCGCAGATAAGCACGGCGTTGCGGATACCGGCAACGCCGTGGTCAGCGTTCATGGCCCAGTAGGGGAGTTGTTGCTGTTCGTCTTTGGCCGCGACGCTGCCCAGGTGCGCATTGAGGGTGATGCGGCCGCCATCGTCCGCTCAAGCGTCTAGGCTTGCGCCCTTAATTAACCCCTAATTGCGCAGCGTACGCGCGCCCAGGGGTGCCTTGAGTTCAACGACGAGCGAAGAGGTGGCGCCAATTAGCGTACAGTCCTGGGGAGCGCCCGGCAGTGAGCCTTCGGTGACTTTAATAGCCACGGAGGTTGCGGACTCGCTGACCTGGGTGCGGTACCCGTAGCACTTTGGCTCGCCGCTAGGGAAGAAGACGCGGATCTTCTTGCCATCTTCTAGCCGTTGGTAGCCAGTCCATTTGATTGGGTGCTCATTGTTGAGCTCCGGTGCTTCCTGGATGTCTGCGGCCTTTTGTGACGTCTCGTGCACTAGCCCCGCAGTGCTGCTGAGCTGGTCACCGACAGAGGTAGCAGAAATAATGCCGAGCACGATGCCGATCAGTGAGATGATCGTGGCGATTGCCCCTGCAGCGGGACCGACAAGGGTCGAGAGGTCCTTCGGGATGTCAAACCGGGGTAGTGAGAGGTTCATTATGACTCCTTGAGCTAGAAAACGGCCTTTGCCGTCTTGATTCTCGCTGTCTTGATTGAGGTAAAGGCGGGATGCTGCCCTAACGGGTAGGTTAGTCTCGCTGCGCTCAGAAATCATCAATTTTGGGCTTTGGGCTTATCCCCCCTATTAGGGGGTGTCCAAGCGTTGACGCTTCGTGTGTTAAGTCGATTCGTTGGTTTGCATACTAGGTCGACGGACGGTCTGGAGCCCCATCGGGCCATGTTGCCGCTGCCTTGTAGGCGCAATACGCGCAGACGGCCATCACCGGGAGGTTTCCAAGGATTATCCACCAAGGGACATCCTCGAAGGCGAATATCTCCAGCAGGAGGCTGACAAAGCACAGCATCACCACGTTTGTCCCCAGTGCAATAATTAATGCGCGTCGGCCGGGTTTCATTGTGTCCTCATTTCTTTACTCCGTGGAATCTCTCTGCGCCTTGGAATCTCTCTACGCCTCGGAAATTCTCGACGTCCGAGGATTTCTGTACGACCCAGAGGAGATTCACCGCCGTGAAGTCGGATTCCCCAAGGCAACCTTCGGCGGACTCCAGTGACCATAGCAGAACATGGCACCCAGTCGGTGTGGCACGTGTGAATGTTGGGGCTCAAGGCGCTAGAGTGGCGGCTATGTCTGTCAAAAATTCCTCCTCGCGTGGATCTGCACGCGGTAGCGGTAACCGTTCCACGCACGGTGGACGTTCCAGGGAAGCATCAGCATCGCGTTCGCGCCCGGCAGGCCGCAGTTCAAAAACTGCAGGCAAGAGCGGTAATGCGCGCCCTTCCGTGCCGGAGACGTTGCAGGTAACCTCGTCTCACCGCGCAGCCGTAACCGGGCAGGAGCGCACCGGTAGCGCATTCCGGGCAGTGGGTAGCGGACTGTCGGCGGCTTTCGGGGCCACTGCACGTGGATTGGGAACGCTGACCCGCGGGGTGCGCAACACTGTAACGGGTGCATCGCTGGCGGAGGATTCGCCCAATCGCCGCGTAGCCGACGAGCACCCTGGCATGGCTGAATACGGCGAGGAGCCCGCAGGGCTGGACAGCTTGTTTGACACTGACCCTGACGATGCCGACCGTGATACCGCAGAGGAGCGAAGGAAGATTTCGACGCGCAAGAAGAAGACTGTAGCCACAGCGGACAACGGTGAAGAAGACCAGGCCGAGCAGCGTTCTCGCGGCCCGCGTGTGCCTGCCGGGATTAAGGTGCACAACCCCGACGCTTGGGGCCTGGTGCTGCTGGGGCTTGCCGCTATCTTGGGTGCCTCGGTGTGGTGGGATGTTGCTGGGCCTATTGGCGCGGTGATTGCCCAGGCCGTGCACCTGGTTATTGGCGCTGGCGCCCTGGTGCTTCCGGTTGCTTTGGTGGCGTTGGCGCTAGCCCTGATGCTTAATTTGCACGGCCCGGAGGGCTCTTTGAGTGCTCGCGTGATCGGCGGCACGGCGCTGATCATTGTCTCCATGCTGGGGCTCATTCATGTGTTTGCGGGCAATCCTGACGCGTGGTCGCAGCGCGTTGAGGCCGGCGGTGCTATCGGTGCATGGACTGGCGGGTTGCTGGCGGCAGGTTTTTCTAGTTTTGTGGCTGTGCCGCTGCTCTTCCTCATCATTATTTACGGTGCGCTTAACGTAACCGGAATTACCACCCGCCAGGCGTGGGACTACCTGGTGATGCTGGTCAAGGATCTGTTGCCCGATGGCACCGAGGATGCCGAGGACGACGGGGATGACGACGTCTACGGCTACGCTGATTCCGATATTGAGGACATCGCTGCAGGCCGTGAGCGCTCGCCACGGCGTGCCGCGCCACCTACCCCGAGCGCTCCGGTGGCGCCTGCCCGTCCGCCTCGGCCGAGCACTCCGCGCCCGGCGCTGCGCCGCACCCCGCAGCCGCGGCGTGATGCTGATACTGATGCCTTTCCCGTGGTGGAGCCGTCCACTCCCAGCTCCGAGGCTACCCAGACCCTGCCGCGCCCGCAGCAGTCCCAGTCTGCCGATGCCCCCACTCCCGCACCCGCTGCCCCTGCCGCAACCGCCGGGGACGGCCCCGCTGATGCTGTGAGCAGCTCCCGCGAGGCATTGCGCGCTGCCATCATCGCGCGTTCGGGCATGGACCCGGCCACCGGTCGGGCTGTAGCAGACGATGCCCCGGATCCGGCACCGGTGCCCGTCCCGTCCGCAGCCCCGAAGCCTGCAGCGACACCGCAGCTGGCAGAGACGCCGATGTCGGTGGCAGCACCGGAGGAGACGGTGAGCCTTCCGGGGGCATCGGCAAGTACGGTGCAGGCAAGCACGTCCCAGCCAAGCACAACGCAGCCAGGCCCTGCACAGCCAAGCACGGCGCAGGCAAGCAGCGCACCGGCAGTGGTGGAGCTGACCCACGATGATGCCTATGACTTGCCCACTACGGACCTGCTGACCGCGGGCAAGCCAATGGCAGCGCGCACGGAGGTCAATGACCGCATTATCGAGGCCATCACGGAGGTCTTTGCGGAGTTCAAGGTGGACGCGCAGGTCACCGGCTTTAGCCGCGGGCCGACGGTGACGCGATATGAAATTGAGCTTGGGCCAGGCGTGAAGGTCTCGAAGATCACCAACCTGCAGTCCAACCTGGCCTATGCCGTGGCTACGGAAAACGTGCGTCTGCTCACGCCAATTCCGGGCAAGTCCGCGGTGGGCATCGAGGTGCCGAATCCGGACCGGGAGATGGTACGCCTGCGCGAGGTGCTTGATGCCCCAGATATGGTTGCCTCGCCGGATCCCATGCTCATCGGTCTGGGTAAGGACATTGAAGGCGAATTCATCTCTTCATCTATTCAAAAGATGCCGCACCTGCTGGTTGCCGGTGCGACGGGCTCCGGTAAGTCGGCGTTTGTCAACTCTTTGCTGGTCTCCCTGCTAACGCGCGCGACGCCGGATGAGGTGCGCCTGATTCTGGTGGATCCGAAGATGGTGGAATTGACACCATATGAGGGTATTCCGCACCTGATCACGCCGATTATCACGCAGCCCAAGAAGGCGGCCGCGGCCCTGCAGTGGCTGGTGGAGGAGATGGAGCAACGCTACATGGATATGAAGTCCGCGCGCGTGCGTCACGTGATGGACTACAACGAGAAGGTGCGTTCGGGCCAACTGCAGGCGCCCCCGGGCTCTCAGCGGGAGATGCGCCCCTATCCGTTTATTGTCTGCGTGGTAGACGAGCTGGCGGATTTGATGATGACGGCGCCGAAGGAAATTGAGGAATCCATCGTGCGCATCACGCAAAAGGCGCGTGCTGCGGGCATTCACTTGGTGCTGGCCACGCAGCGCCCGTCGGTGGATGTAGTGACCGGTCTGATTAAGACCAATGTGCCCTCGCGCCTGGCGTTTGCGACGTCCTCGTTGACGGACTCGCGAGTCATTTTGGACCAGGGTGGTGCCGAGAAGCTCATCGGTATGGGCGATGGCCTGTTCATCCCCCAGGGTGGGCGTCCGGTGCGTATGCAGGGTGCGTTCGTCTCTGACGATGAAGTCCAGGCGGTTGTCGATGCCGCGAAGTCCCAAGGCCAGCCCAACTACACCGAGGGCGTGACGGAGGACAAGCAGGCAGATGCCAAGAAGGACATCGACGAGGACATCGGAAAGGATTTGGATGATCTGCTAGAGGCCGTGGAGCTGGTGGTGACCTCCCAGCTGGGCTCGACCTCGATGTTGCAGCGCAAGTTGCGCATTGGTTTTGCCAAGGCAGGCCGCCTGATGGACCTGATGGAGTCCCGCGGCATTGTGGGCCCCTCTGAGGGCTCCAAGGCCCGCGAGGTGCTGACCAAGCCCGAGGAGCTGGAGACCATGTTGTGGTACCTCAAGGGTGCCGATCCTGCCGATGCCCCCAAGGCCCTCGACGCCGCAGAGTCCGCCGATGCTGCTGATGCTGCTGCTGGCATTGCCGGTTCTCCCGGGTCTGCCGATGCCGCCGCTTCCGATGCCGCCGGAGCCGGGCCCGGGGTTGCCGACAACACCCGCACCGTGCAGGCCACCTACAACCCTTCGGCGGGTGCCTTCTAGCCGCGGCCTGTCCGGATTCCGCCCGGATTTTAGCCCGATTGTGTCTGGGTGTTTCCGGTTTGCGTCCGTAAAGAGGCCGGAAAATCCCATCCGCCGTGTGAAGATGTGTATACTGTTTCTTCGTATTGGAGGGGAGTACCCCGGCCCACGGCGCTGATCGTCAACACGGTTCACACCCGGTCACGCTGGCTCGCCTGCACGGTGTCTGTGCAAGCGGGTGGGGGAGACCTCCGGTCAATTGTTGTCACTACGACCGGAGGATACAGCTTCTTATGTCTGTGCCTATATGGATGTGGATCATCACTATCGCGGTGATCCTGGGCTTTTTCATTTTTGATTTCTACTCCCACGTGCGCACCCCGCACGAGCCCACCCTGAAGGAAGCCGGGCTGTGGTCCGCTTTCTACGTGGGGATCGCGCTGCTATTCGGCCTTGGCGTCTGGCTCATCTGGGACCACGAGCACGGTATGCAATACCTGACGGGTTATGTTACGGAGAAGGCATTGTCCGTCGATAACCTCTTTGTATTCGCGCTGATCATGGGCGCGTTTAAGATTCCGCGCAAGTACCAGCAGAAGGTGTTGCTCTTCGGCATTGTCATTGCGCTCATTGCCCGTTTGGTGTTTATCCTCCTGGGTGCGGCTCTGATTGCGGCGTGGTCGGATATCTTCTATCTGTTTGCAATTTTCCTGCTCTACACGGCGATCAAGCTCATCATCGATGAGGTCCGGGATGCCGAAGAAACCGATCCCAATGACATGTTGGTGATCAAGTGGCTGCGCAAGGTGGTGCACGTCACCCCGCGCTATCACGGCGATAAACTGGTGCACCGTGATGAGACCGGGCGCCGTGGCTTCACGCCGCTGTTTATCGCACTAGTTTCTATTGGCCTGGTGGACGTGATGTTTGCCTTCGACTCCATCCCGGCCATCTATGGCATCACTGCAGAGCCCTTCCTGGTGTTTACCACGAATGCCTTTTCCCTGATGGGCCTGCGCCAGATGTACTTCCTGCTTGACGGGCTGCTGGACCGATTGGTCTACCTGCCTTATGGCCTGGGCATCATCTTGGGCTTCATTGGTATCAAGCTGCTCTTCCACGCGCTACATGAAAACAATCTGCCGTTTATCAATGGTGGCGAGGACATTCACGGCGTACCGGAGGTCTCTACCTCTGGTTCGCTGCTGGTCATCGTGGGCGTGCTGGTGGTTACTGTCCTGGCATCGGTGTGGAAGAACAAGCGCGAGGAGGCCCAGGGCGGTGTGCGCGTCTCCCACAACCACTATGACTGGGATGAGGAAGGCAACAAGATTGTGCGCAACCGCCGCGGCGAGCTGGTGGGCTTGGCCTCCCAGCTGCCGAAGGAGCAGCTGCCCTAGGTAGGCCTAGAAGGCCAGTCGGCCAGGGCCGACCAAGGTTGGCCAAGGTCGGCCAAGGCCGGCTAGATAGGGGTGCGCAGGGGATTTACGCGAAGCTGTTGATAACGGGGTTCCACTCGCGTACTGTCCGCGAGTCCAGCAGGCCTTGCGCGTAGAACGGGTCACCGTCCATGATGGCGGTGGCCTTCTCGACGCTTGCGTCGTCTTCTTCCAGCGACAAAATGATGAGGGCACCACCCGTCGTGTCCGGGTGCGGGCCGGATCCCACAATGTGTCCCTCGGCATGGAGCGTTCCGATGAATTCCCGGTGGGCCGGGCGCACCTGCGCGATACGCGGGTCGGTGGGGTCATAGGCATATGCAACTGCAAAGTACTTCATGAGGCCAGCATAGTGGTCTATAGGTATGATGGGGGCGTGACTGACGCGAATTCCACCTCTTCTGCAGCACACGACAAGCCCTCTAACTGGAATCTTCCCAATGTGCTGACTTGCGCACGCATTGTATTCATTCCAGTTTTTGCCTGGCTGGCGCTGCGCGGCTACGTGTGGTGGAGCTTTTCGCTCTTCGTGCTGTTGATGATTACCGATAAGATCGACGGCGACATCGCCCGGGCCCGTAATCTGATTACGGACTTTGGCAAGATCATGGACCCGATTGCTGATAAAGCCCTGATGGCCACCGCTTTGGTGTGTCTGAACCTGGCTTATGGTCTGCCGTGGTGGATTACCGCGGTCATTTTGTTCCGTGAGTTCGGCATCACCCTGTGGCGCATGTTCATGCTGCGCCAGGGCAAGGTGGTTCCCGCTTCCAAGGGCGGCAAACTCAAGACTGTGCTGCAGTCTTTCGCGGTGGCCCTGTACCTGTGCCCGCTGCCCGGTTGGATGGATCCGGTGGCGTTGATGGTCATGTTGCTGGCTGTGGTGGTTACCGTGGTCACCGGCGTACAGTATTTGGTCGACGGCTACCGGGAGAACTCCCGTGCCTAGCTTGCCGATACCCCCTCAGCCTCCCTCTCCACCCGTGCCCGAGGTTTGCGCCGCTGCGCTCCAAGCCCGCGCCGAGCTGGCGGCCCGCGAGGTGGTAACGGAGCTGACCGGCAGGGGGCGGACGCTGGCTAGTTGCGAGTCGCTGACCGCGGGATTGTTCGCGGCAACGTGCGCGGCGGTTCCGGGGGCATCGGCAGTCTTGCGCGGCGGATTGGTCACCTATGCCACTGAGGTTAAGGCACATTTCTTGGCAGAACCCTTAGCGCAATTGGAGCGTCAAGGCGTAGTCTCTGCGGAAACGGCGTTGGCAATGGCACGCGCGGCGCGCAGGCATTGCGGCGCTGATTGGGCCGTGTCCTTAACCGGAGTGGCCGGTCCAGACCTGCAGGAGGGACACCCGCCGGGAACGGTCTTTATCGGTATCACTGGTCCCGCGGGCCTGGAGAGTGCTCGCCAGGCCCAGGGGCTTGCCGGTGGACGCCAAAGCATTCGTTATGGCGCAGTGGAACGTGCTTGCCAGGTGCTGCTGGAGGCGGTGCGCGCGCAGGGATAGCTGGCCCGCGGGAACAAAGGACAGCTTTGGTACGTTAGGAGTAGTGATGAACACAACCACAGCACTCTTGGATCAACCCTCCGCACACCGGCCTGGCATGCACGTGACCGCAGGACACCGGCCCGGCGCACATCGTGGCGCCACCGACAGCTCTGCTGCCCATGGCATGAGTGCGGTCCAGGGCGCAGCCAAGCGGGCCCCAGAACCGCTGCTGCGGGAAGCCTTGGGTCTAACTCTGCGGGCGTTTCGGGCGGATAAGGGGATCACGCTGCGGGAGCTGGCTGGGATTGCGCATGTCTCGCCGGGGTACTTGTCTGAGCTGGAGCGCGGGCGCAAAGAAGTGTCCTCAGAGATGTTGGCGGCGGTGTGCGCCGGTCTGGGCACCACAGTGGCAGATGTCTTGCTAGAAGCCGCGGGCAACATGGTCATGCCTAGCGTCGACGCTGAATTGGCTTCCACTGTTCCTGCAGCCCGCGAGGCTTAAGGCGCCGGACGTGCGTTAGCACTACTATTAACGGGCAGACTGAGTTTTACTGATAGAGAAAGGTCTTAAGAAGTCATGGCTAATCCTTTTGTGAAGGCGTGGAAGTACCTCATGGCGCTGTTTGACTCCAAGATTGAGGAAAACGCGGATCCCAAGGTCCAGATTGAGCAGGCTATTGAGGAAGCCCAGCGCCAGCACCAGGAGCTCTCGCAGCAGGCTGCAGGGGTCATCGGTAATCAGCGCCAGTTAGAGATGCAGCTCAATCGCCGCCTTGGTGACATTGAAAAGCTTCAGGCTAATACCCGCCAGGCGCTGGAGTTGGCGGATAAAGAGCGCGCCAACGGCAACGAGTCGAAGGCTGTTGAGTATGAAAACGCCGCAGAGGCTTTTGCCGCGCAGCTGGTAACTGCAGAGCAGGCAGTCGAAGACACCAAGAAGTTGCACGATCAGGCACTGCAGCAGGCCACCCAGGCCCGCCAGGCGGTAGAGCGCAACGCCGCAGCACTGCGGGAGAAGGTAAACGAGCGCTCCAAGCTGCTCTCCCAGCTAGAGCAGGCGAAGATGCAGGAAAAGGTCTCCGAATCCCTGGGCTCTATGAGTGAGCTAACCAACACCAACACGCCGTCGCTGGATTCGGTGCGCGATAAGATTGAGCGCCGCTACGCCAAGGCCCTGGGTCAGGCTGAGCTGGCCGGAAACTCGGTGGAAGCGCGCATGCATGAAGTCCAGCAGTCCGGTATCCAGATGGCCGGCCATTCGCGCTTGGAGCAGATTCGCGCAGAGATGAACGCTGGTAAGGAGCCCAAGGCGGTAGAGTCCTCTTCCGCGGAGGCGATCGAGGCCCCAAAGGCCTCTGGTTCTGCGGCGGATCAGGCCGCGCAGCCTAATACCGCTGGGGTGGATGATGCCGCAGTCCAGGCCCGCCTGCGCGAACTGCGCGGGGAGTAGATGCGACTAGTTCCCGGAGTGGCGCGTGCGCGGGTCAGCTTGTGCACGGTAAATAAGCCAATTCGGGTTAGTCGCCCACGCCGCGGGCCTGGAGAGCCTCACCGATGGCGCGAGCGCGGCGGATTGAACGAATAAGCACCGGGGTGCCAAAGGCAGTGGGGGAAAAACCTGCGCCCCGGGCCTTACGGGCATCGAGGACCTCATAGACCGTCTCAAACATCAGGGGGATTAGCCGGATGGTCAGCGCCATCGCCAGGCTAATGGTATCTACCGGGACGCCGAAGCGAGCCAGGGGGCGCAGGCTGTCTTCCAATGACTCCATGATGGCATCGACGGTAGAAGTCAGCGTGAGTAGGAAGGCGGCCATCATTGCTGCGAAGATGGTCAAAAACATCGTTGCTGCATAAGTGAAGTCTTTAGCCCACCATTGGAAGGCCGCCAGGGGTACCAAAATAAGCAAAGGGGGCCACAGCTGACTCAGCGCAACGCGATATGGAATACGGGCCACCACGTAGAGCACCGCAATTATCGCCACCGCAACGAGCCCCAACGCTATGGTGCGAAAAGCCACGCTAGTGACCAAGACAAAGACCATGAGCAACCCAATTTTGTGGCTGGGCTTCATCTTGTGGATAACACTGTCACCAGCTACATAGACAGATAGCGGCAGGGTAGTGCGACGTTGGGGCATGGCAACCTCTTAAAACAGCAAGTGCGGGTCAAAGGCGGGTGAGGGGAAGGTGAGTGAGGGGAAGGGGGCATCGGCAAGTTCAAACCCGGCAAGTTCAAGCCCAGCAAGCTAAAGCTGAAGCAATTACAGGGGGCGTTGGGCCATGAGGTCGCGGTAGAAGGCGATGACCTCGGCTGGCTGTCCATCGGCGGCGATGCGGTGGTTGTCAATACAGATCACGCGGTCGAAGTCGCTGAGGATACCCAGATCGTGAGTGACCACAATGAGCTGCTGGTCCAAGGCGGCGAACTCTCGCTGAATGCGGTCACGGTTGCGCAGATCGAGCAAGGTGGTGGGCTCATCGGCGATAATGAGCACGGGGTCAATGACCAGGACTGCGGCCAGGGCTAATAGCTGCTTCTGCCCGCCAGAGAGGGTGTGCGGCGACTGCTGGGCCAAGTCTGTCAGCCCAAAGCGGGCCAAGGCGGCATCCACCCGGGCTTCGCGCTCGGGCTTGGGCAGTTTGAAGCGGCGCAGCGAAAAGGCCACGTCGTCGCGGACGTTGGGCATGACGATTTGGTTCTCGGCGTCTGAGAACACAAAGCCAACCTGTTGGCGTATCTCCTTGCCATGCGTTGCAACATCGCGTCCATCCACGGTAACAGTGCCGGAGGTGGGCTCTTCTAGACCATTGATGAGCCTGGTGAGGGTGGATTTGCCGCCACCATTGGAGCCAATAATGCCAATGCGGTGTTCGCTAAGGCAGAGATTGATGTTGTCCAGAATGAGGGACTCATCATAGCGGACCTGAACCTGGGAGAACGTGACCTTAGGCAAGGGCAGAAGCCTCTGGCTGTGCGGACATTGGGGCCTGGGAGGCCCGGGGGCGCCGACCCATAAGATCCGGGAAAGCGGAATGGACACCGAGTGCGATAATGACGGCGACGACTAGCTTGGCGGTATCCGGCAGCAGGAAGGCAACGTTGGCGCCGATTGCTGCTCCCAAGTCGAGCCCGGAGCGCACCATCAAACCGACGACACCACAGGAGTACTGGATGAATAGGCCGACGATGGCCGCGAGGGTCAGGGTGATGGCCATTCCGGCCTTGTTGCGCGGGGCCCGGTAGGCTATAAGCCCGGTGACGGCGGGGGAGATGATGTAGCCGATGATGTAGCCGGCGGTGGGGCCAGCCAGGGCGCGCAACGTGGTTCCGCCGCCAGCCAATACCGGCAAGGCCAGGCCGAGGAACAAGAAAAGCAGGCCCACGAATAGGCCACGGCGTCCGCCGAGCACCAGGCCCGCGAGGATGAGCGCGGCGTTTTGGAGGACGATGGGCACACCTGCGGTGCCAACGGGGATGGAGACAAATGCGAGAACGATAACCAGTGCGGTGAAGACGGCTACATAGGCGATGTCGGTAGCGATAGAGTTCTTTTTCATGGACCATGACCATAGCAGTGATGGCTAAACATTGCAGCCTATGGCACGTTTTGAACAGTGTTCATGCTGGTCGGTTGTACTAGCGGGAGGGGGTAAAGGGGGTAAAGACGGCGGCGAGTCTAGACTAGGTGCCATGCGTTTGACGGAGTTTCACCAGCTGATGGTTGATGAATTTGGGGAGCACGAAGGCAAGTGGATTGCACACTCGCACGTGCTGGCTGAAATGGGTGGTACGGCTGATGAGCTCATTGAGCGCGGTGTGGACCCGCGGGCGGTCTGGGAGGCGCTCTGTGACGACTTTGAGGTTCCTGCTGAGCGGCGCCTGGGCGTTGATGATGCCGCGCGGCGTTAGGCTGTCTTGCTCCGGGCAGGGCTTGGGTGCTTGACGATGCCGCCCGGCGTTAGGTTGTCTTGCTCCGGGCAGGTTGCACTGCAGGAGGCTGTGCCCTTGTTCGACTGGGTTGGTGCTTTGGCTTTCAACACGCGCGCCTGCGCTTGGAAATCGAACAGGTGACCGTCTAGTATGGGTGGGGTGTCCATGCCTGGCTGTAGTGTAGAGCCCGTACTGGTACCCGTAGCGGGAAATCCCTAAAAAGTCTGCGGTGCGTGGATCCTTTGAGGTCTAACTGCAGTCTAAGAAGGTATGGGGCCTGCCTGGGCTCGCTGTCCATAATTACATCCACATAAACAAAACCACACAATCAAGAAAACGACGTTAAGGAACTGGAAAAATGGCTGCAAAAAGCAAGAAGGCCGTAACGGTTGCAACGGGAGCTGACCGCAAAAAGGCCCTGAGTGCCGCGATGGAAAAGATCGAGAAGGATTTTGGTAAGGGCGCTATCATGCGCTTGGGCGATGATAAACGCCCTCCTATTAGTGCCATTTCCTCCGGTAACACCGCCATTGATATTGCCCTGGGTATCGGCGGGTTCCCGCGTGGGCGAATTGTAGAAATCTACGGTCCGGAGTCTTCCGGTAAGACCACGGTGGCTCTGCATGCCATTGCCTCGGCGCAAAAAGGCGGCGGAATTGCCGCGTTCATTGACGCTGAGCACGCGCTGGACCCGGAGTACGCCCGGGCTTTGGGTGTGGATACCGATAACCTCCTAGTTTCCCAGCCGGATACCGGTGAGCAAGCACTGGAGATTGCCGATATGCTGGTGCGCTCTGGCGCGATTGACATTATTGTCATCGACTCCGTCGCTGCGCTCACGCCCAAGGCGGAAATCGAAGGTGACATGGGTGATAGCCACGTTGGTCTGCAAGCGCGACTGATGTCCCAGGCCCTGCGCAAGATGACCGGTGCGCTGTACAACTCCGGGACGACCGCCATTTTTATTAATCAGCTACGCGAGAAGATCGGTGTGATGTTCGGCTCCCCGGAGACCACCACCGGTGGTAAGGCGCTGAAGTTCTATGCCTCCGTTCGCTGCGATATTCGCAGGGTGCTGACTCTGAAGGATGGTCAGGACGCCATCGGTGCCCGCACCAAACTCAAGGTGGTAAAGAACAAGGTATCGCCGCCGTTCAAGACCGTGGAGTTCGACATTTACTACGGCGAGGGCATCTCCCGGGAATCCACCCTGGTGGATCTGGGCGTGGATTTTGGGGTGGTCAAAAAGGCTGGCTCTTGGTTTACCTATGAAGGTGAGCAGCTGGGACAGGGCAAGGATAAGGTGCGCAGGTTCCTCAAGGAAAACACGGAGCTGGCAGACGAGATCGAAAAGAAGATCCTGGCCAAGGCCGGTGTGGGGCCTGATGCCGCTGTAGAAGAGGATGCGGAGGGCGCTGATGGGCAGGCCTCCACGGATGGCAAGGGCGATGATCCCTTGAGCGATGAGTCCGTGGAGTTTGTCCCCACGGTCGACTTTGATGATGACTAATCCGATGGCCAAGGTAGCAGCTCAGACTGCGCTTGAGATGGCGCCCGAGGCGTTGGCTCAGGTGGTGCTGGCCTAGGCGCTCCACTCGGAGTCCAGGAAGTGTTCTGGGCTTTGATGGGGATAGTGGCTTGGGAAGAGAAGGGAAGTGCTGTGGCGGAACCGGCCCCAGATAAGATTGCCCAATTACGTCGTGCGCTGGAGGAGTTTGAGGCCGGTGAGGGCCGCGGCGCACTGTTTGATCCCACCGCCGAAGAAGCCAAGGCGCCGGTGCGGGCACGAGCGCTGCGCTTACTCGACCAGCGGGCACGGTCGCGCCATGAGCTTCGCCAGAGACTCATAGACGCGGAGTGTGACCCTGAATTGGTGGATGAGGTCCTAGAAGACCTCGCCCGAGTGGGGCTGATGGACGACGCCTTCTTCGCACACGAGTGGGTGCGCCAGCGCCATCACATGCGCGGAAAGTCCGCCGCCGCACTTGACCGTGAGTTGCAAGAAAAGGGCGTCTCAGCTGCGGATCGCGCCGCCGCACTGGAGCAGGTGACTGAGGACTCTGAAGAATCAATCATGTGGTCACTGGCGCGTAAGAAGGCCCGCAGTATTAAAGAGCCGCCTGCGGACAGGGCCGAACGGGATAAGGCCCTGCGCAGGATAGTCGGGGTGCTCCAGCGCCGGGGTTTCCCGCTTGGCGCTTCGCTGCGCATTTCCAAGGAGGCCTTGGACGAGCGCCTAGCGGAGTTAGGCGAGGACTACTCGGCGGGGTTGCGGATTTCCTTGTAGCCGGGGGCGTGCCAGTCCGCATTGACCTGGTCCTTAGTCTCAAGGCCCTGGTCCGGGTGGTGGGGAACTGCTGCGACGATATTACGGCGCGCACGGCCGGCCCGAAGTTGGCGTTCGATACGCTGCGCCAAGGTGGTAAGCGCCCAGTTGATGAGGATCATAATGATGGCCACCACAACTAAGGAAGCCAGGTAGTTCTTGTTATAAGACGCCGACTGGATACCGGAGCGAACCACTTCCACGTAGCCAATCTGGTAGCCCAGAGCGGAGTCCTTCAAAGCGATGACCATCTGCGAAATCAACGCTGGCAACATTGCGGCAACTGCCTGCGGTAGAAGCACTGTAAACATGGTCTGCCGGTGCGACAGTCCCAATGCGCGCGCTGCCTCCGTCTGACCTTTGGGCAGTGACTTGATACCAGAGCGGAGAATTTCCGCAATTACGGAACCGTTGTAGAGCGTCAGTGCAAAAACAACGGCGCTAAACGCTAGTTTCTTCGACGGCACCAGGTTGTAGACGGCAAAAAACTGGTAAGCAAAGATCATCAGCAAGAGCACAGGGATGGCGCGGAAGAACTCCACCACCACTCCACAGAAGCCGCGGATGATCCGGGACTCACTGAGACGTCCCAGACCAAAAATGACACCAAAGACCAGGGCCAACAGGATTGATGCGAAGGCGGATAGCAGCGTGCCTTTGAGACCCGGGAGCAGGTACGTGGTCCACGTCTGGGAGTTAAGGAATGGAGTCCACAGATCTGCCGCCAGCTGGCCGCGGGAGTTGAGTTTAGCTAGCACCCATGCGGCGGCAGCCAACGCTAGCACCAGGGTGAGTGCGGTAAAGATGCGGTTATTGCGCCGAGCTTTCGGGCCGGGGGCATCGTAAAGAACTGTTGCGCGGGTAGACATTACTTCTTCACCGCCATGTTCTCAGCAAGTTTGCCCAGGCCGAGGCCCATCGGCAAGGTCAGTACGATGAAGCCGACAGCGAAGATGAAGAAGATGACGAACAGCTGTGAGGCGTGCATTTCAATCGTCGACTTCATCAGCAAGGAGGCTTCGGCCACGCCAATGGCGGAGGCGATTGTGGTGTTCTTGGTTAGCGCGATCAGTGTGTTGCCCAGCGGGACTATGGCCGCGCGTACCGCCTGCGGGAAGATGATCGTGCTAAACGTCTGGCTGAAGCTCAACCCGAGGGAGCGGGCGGCTTCTGCTTGGCCGAAGTCCACTGTGTTGATGCCCGAGCGCAGCGACTCGGCTACAAAAGCGCTGGTGTAGATGACAAAGCCCACAATGGCCAGGCGGAAGTTGTTGTCCACCAAGAAGGTGGAGGACTCGCGGCTGGCCAACGTGAGGCCCAGGTTCTGGTAGAGACCAAAGGAACAGAACAAAATGATCAGCGTCAGTGGCGTGTTGCGCACGATGGTGATGTAGATGGTGGACAGCGTGCGCAAAATTCCAACGGGGGACACACGCATGGCTGTAAGGATGGTGCCGAGGATCATTGCACCAAGCGCGGACCAAAAAGTCAGCTGGATGGTGATCCAGAATGCTGGCCACAGCTGGGGGCCTAATTGAGTCCACATGGAGCTCATGGATTCTCCTTGGAGTATGGGGATGGTGCGCACGCTGAAGGGAGGCGCCCGCCGTAATGACGGTGGCGGTGCGCCTCCCTAGACCGGCGTTGCGAAGTACTCAGGCTATCCGGGCCAGCCTGGCTGTCCGGATGGTGCCGGACTTTCCCGGAAGTGCCCGGATCTAGGAGTTCAGGAAGGACAGATCACCCGGGGTGCCCGGGTCGATTGCCTCGCCGGCGCCAAGGTTGGCAGAGACCAGCTTGTCGAACTCACCCGAAGAGTGCAGCTCCTTCAGGGCAGCATTGATGGCGTCGGTAGCTGCGGCGTCGTCCTTCTTTACGCCTACGCCGTAGTACTCATCAGTAAACGGCTTGCCGTCCTTCTCCAGCTCAACGACCTTGAACTTGCCCTTGTTTTGTGCGGCGTAGCCGTTGAGGATGGTGGCATCGGTAGTCAGGGCATCGACATTGCCCTGGCTCAAGGCCTCAACGCAGGACGAATAGGTGTCGTATTCCTGCAGCTGCACGGTGGGAAGGGCCTCCTTGACCTTCTGCGCTGGGGTAGAACCGGTGACCGAGCACAGAATCTTACCGTCCAGGCCTTCCAAACCCCTGATGTCGTTGTTGGCGTTTTGCACCAGCAGGGCCTGGTGGGTGAGCAGGTAGGGGCCGCCGAAGTTGACGGACTCCGCGCGGGAAGCATTGATGGAGTAGGTGGCGGCGATGAGGTCTACTTCACCGTTTTCGATGAGGGTTTCGCGCTGCGCGGACGGAGTCTCGCGCCATTCAATTTCCGGCTTCTCCCAGCCGTTGGCATCAGCGATGTGGTTGACCACGTAGGTGGCGATGTCCACATCCAGGCCGCTCATGGAGCCGTCGCCCTCGCGCAGACCGAGACCGGGCTGGTCAAACTTGGTGCCCAAGGTGACCTGGCCTGCCTCGATGTGGGCCAGCAGTCCATCGCCGGCAGCAGAATCAGAGGAGTCACCGCAGGCGGTGAGCAGGGTAGCCGACAGGGCAACAGCGGCGGGAAGAGCAAAGCGGGTAAAGGTAGACATGGGGTTTCTCCTTGAAGAAAAAGTACGAGTGGGGGGATAGATTGACCGGGTCCGGCCTCGGTTGAGTGGTCTTGGCGGAATCGTCCACGTGGACTACTGATAGTGGATTACTGACAGTGGACTATTCCTAGTGGACCAGGATTTTAGCCAGGAAGTCCTTGGCCCGTTCGGACTGCGGATTGTCAAAGAAGGACTCCGGGTCGGTGTCTTCGACCACCTGGCCATCGGCCATGAACAAGATGCGGTCTGCGGCTTTGCGGGCAAAGCCCATCTCATGGGTGACCACCACCATGGTCATGCCCTCTTGGGCAAGGTCGGTCATGACGTCGAGGACTTCATTGACCATCTCGGGGTCCAACGCGGAGGTGGGTTCGTCGAAGAGCATCACCTTGGGCTTCATGGCGAGGGCTCGCGCAATAGCCACGCGCTGTTGCTGGCCGCCCGAGAGCTGCGCCGGGTACTTGTCGGCTTGGTTGGCTATGCCAACGCGCTCCAGCAACTGCAGCGCCAAGGCGTCGGCTTCGGCGCTGGGCATCTTGCGCACCTTCTTGGGTCCGAGGGTGACGTTGTCTTTGATCGTTAGATGCGGGAACAGGTTGAACTGTTGGAACACCATGCCCACGTCGGAGCGCAGTGCTGCCAATTCTTTGCCTTCTTCGGGCAGGGGAGTGCCGTTGATGGCGATGGTGCCTTCCTCGATGGTTTCTAATCTGTTGATGGTGCGGCACAGCGTGGATTTACCGGATCCAGAAGGGCCGAGGACTACCACGACCTCGCCGCGCGCGATGTCAAGGTTGATATCGCGCAGGGCGTGGTAGCCGTCAAAGTACTTCTGTACCCCGGCAATGTGAATCATGGGGGTATCGGTCACCTCACCACATCCTTCCATATGTGTCTTGGGGCATAGGGGAATCTTAGAGTGCTGTCAGTCAAAATGCCTTATCCTATAGATAACGGATTGATAACGGTTCTATTTGTCGTGGTAGACGGCGTTGCGGGTACCCCTGTGGAGGGGGCTGTGACGTGGAAGCGTTCGGTTAGGTCCTGCCCCGGGAGGGGAATACAATGTTCGCCTGTGAGCGCGCAGAATCTTGTCAATAGCCCTTCGTCCGCCCAGGAATCCCTGGACTCCCAGTCCGCCCAGTCGTCCCAGTCCGCTCAAGCTACCCGGCCCACCCAATCAGCCCAGGTTTCCCAACCTGCCGATGCCGCCTCCCCCCAGGCTTTCCAGTCTGCCGGTGCCACCCATACCCGCACTTATGAGGTGCGCACCTTTGGCTGTCAGATGAATGTCCACGACTCTGAGCGGATTTCTGGCTTGCTTGAAGACGCCGGATATGTAGCCGCCAGGGAGGATCAAGAGCCGGATCTGGTGGTGTTCAACACTTGTGCAGTGCGCGAAAATGCTGACAAACGCCTCTATGGCACGTTGGGTTCGCTGAAGAAGATCAAGGAGAATCACCCGGGCATGCAAATTGCCGTGGGTGGTTGTCTGGCCCAAAAGGACAAGGACACGGTGCTGGACAACGCGCCGTGGGTAGACGCTGTCTTTGGTACCCACAACATGGCGGCGCTGCCCACGCTGCTGGAGCGTGCTCGTCACAATGACGAAGCCCAGATTGAAATTGTGGATTCCCTGGAGGCCTTCCCTTCGGTATTGCCTGCGAAGCGAGAGTCCGCTTATGCGGGTTGGGTGTCTATCTCCGTGGGGTGCAATAACACCTGCACGTTTTGTATTGTCCCTTCTTTGCGTGGAAAGGAAGAGGATCGCCGCCCGGGCGATATTCTGGCGGAGGTCCAGGCACTTGTGGATCAGGGTGTTACGGAGGTGACTCTGCTGGGGCAAAATGTTAACGCTTATGGCGTAAACTTCGCGGATCCTGACTTGCCGCGCGATAAGTTTGCGTTTTCCAAGCTGCTGCGCGAAGTCGGCGCAATCGAGGGCTTGGAGCGCTTGCGCTTTACTTCCCCACACCCGGCGGAGTTTACCTCTGATGTGATCGACGCCATGGCGCAGACTCCTGCGGTGTGCCCCCAGCTGCATATGCCGCTGCAGTCCGGTTCGGACCGGATTCTCAAAGAAATGCGCCGTTCTTATCGTTCGAAGAAGTTCCTCGCTATTGTCGATGAGGTTCGCGAAAAGCTTCCGCATGCCGCGATTACCACGGATATTATTGTGGGCTTTCCTGGTGAAACCGAAGAGGACTTTCAGGCCACTTTGGATGTGGTCGAGCGGGCGCGGTTTAGTGCTGCTTATACCTTCCAGTACTCTCCTCGCCCGGGTACTCCGGCAGCGGAGATGGAACTGCAGGTGCCCAAGCATGTGGTCCAGGAGCGCTTCGAGCGCCTGGTGGCTTTGCAGGACCGCATTGCTGCGGAAGAAAACGCCAAGCTGGTGGGTACGCAGGTGGAGCTGTTGGTCCAGGCTGGTGGTGGGCGCAAAAATGGGGAGACTCACCGCTTGACCGGCCGGGCCCGCGATGGCCGTTTGGTGCATTTTAAGCCTGCCGATGCCGCCGGTGATGACCTGTCTACCGCCATCCGCCCTGGCGATGTGGTCACCGCTACCGTCACTGATGCTGGCTCTTTCTTCCTGGTTGCCGACAGCGGCTTGAGCTCGCACCGCAAGACCAAAGCGGGGGACATGTCTGCCCTGGGACAAACTCCCACCACCGCTCCTATTGGTGTGGGTCTGGGACTTCCGTCCATGGGTAAACCCGCCCCGTCGCCGGCGGCCGCCAACAATGCTTGTGGGTGCTAGGTCATGACTACCCACGATTCCACCGCCGATAGCCTTGCCCAGGCCCGCATTGCTGAAAAGAAGGCTGCCCGCAGCGTTACCCTGGGCGCCCAGGGCTTGCCCCTGATTCTCTCCGTTGTTGGTTTCGCTCTGAGTCTGCCGCTGGTGGTCAGCGCCGGTGTGCGCGGATGGGCCATGCTGGGTTCTTTCTCGCAGATGACGCTCATGGAGTACGTCTTCTACCTTTTTTCTGCCATTGGTGCGGTGGCGACAGTGAGTGTGCTGCTTACTCGCCGTACTGTCCTGGCCCAAATCGCATGGATGTGCGTGACGTTGGGCTTCTTCTTGGCGCTGTGGGCCTTTTGGGCTTCCTCCCGCACGGGCGGCGCTGGCCTCGGCTTCTTGGTCACTGTGTTGGCAAATGCCTGCGCCATGGTGGCCTACGCCCTCCTTATTATGCGCAAGTCCCCGGAACAGCAGGCCGCCGAGCGCCGCGTGCGTGAGCTGGCCCGCGAGCTGGACCTGGTTGGTCAAGTCCAGGAGGCTGCCCGCCATGCTGAGGCCGCCCCGCAGCTTGCCGATGACCGCCGTGCCCAAGCCGCCCATCGCCACCAGCGTGCCCGCAACGCTGACTCCTAGCCTTCCGAGTCCCTCCGCCTCGCTGCCCCGACCCGCCTCGTCCCACCGCTTGGCGCTCGTAGCAGGCGCGTCCCACCTCCTGCCGCCGACACCCCGACTGCCCTCGCTACCGGCTGCCGCCTACGCGTGACCCGCATCCGCGACCCGGGCGCCGACACCCCGACCACCAACCCGCATGTGCGCCGCGATCGGCCTACCCCAATCTGGGTTGCGTCACCCCCCGTGTGGGTGCCCCATTACCATCGGTAAATCCTCCCAAAGTTTACCCTCATTGCACACTCGAGCGGACAATTTTCCGATAACCCTTGCGAACATCCCGCGAGAGTGTTTATTCTCGGTGGCATGAACTTCGAGACACTACTTGCGGGCCAAGGCCCCGTCATCGACGCACTAGCTGGTTTCGCCGGCCACAGCGTCGAAGACCTCACGGCAAACGGGCTGTGCCCGTTTGTCGCACGCAAGTACGTCACGCTGTACAACACCTACTACGGACCCACCACCTACACTGGCCTGCAATACAAAGCCCTAACCGCTGCCCGCAGCCAAGGACATTCTGCTGAAGCCTTAGACTTCATCGAGTCCAAAACCAAGCGAGTTGCCGACAAACTCGCCAAATGGAAACTACGCGTCAAACTCTGCAAGACGCCTGCCGCACAAATCGAGGCCGTTGCCCGCGAGCAGCTAAAGAAACTAGCCAAGCCGCGTGAAGTTAAAGAAGGCGTAAGCCTCACCCATCACGCTAATGGGCTAGCCACGCTCAAAGCCACGGGCACAAATCTGTCGACATTATGGATGTCCACGCTGTGGTTGACCCTCAAGACCAAGTAGAAAGCTTCTTGCAGCCTTTAGGGGCGGGGGTGCTGGCAAACAACGCTACATCCCAATCATCCCCATCTACCTGGATCAGATTTGTGAGTTCGTCGACCGGATGCACAACCCCGGCCGGTATCCCACCGATGCCGATATTCGCGTCCGTGCCTCCAACGGCGCCATCCTCACCGGTAAAGACCTCCTGGAACGGTTGTGTCTGGACTATGGGTTTATCGCAGCGCTATCGCGTGAGCATGGCCCTCTGGATTTGTACCGTTATTCGCGTAGCGCTAACTCTAAGCAACGCCTATTGCTACTCGCCGAAGGAGCAGAATGCTCCTGGATAGGCTGTCACTTGCCGTTTGATAAGTGCCAAATCCACCACATCCACCCCTGGAACCAGGGTGGCCAGACCAACATGTCAAACCTCACCCCACTGTGTCCGCACCATAACGGTGCCAACGAAGACCACCCACCAGACGGCATCCCAATAACCCGAGGCCGGATGGTACGCATGGGTACCGGGGTTGGGTGGCAAGCACCCGGTGGCGGCCCACCGATACAAACCCGGCCGGTGCCCGCACCACCATCAGCCACACCCACCAACTCCCCACCGCAAGCCCACCACCACCGGAAGCCCACCGCCAGGCAACACCACCACCGGAAAGCTAACCGCTAGCCAGCTGACCAACCGGAAGATAAGCGACCTCTTGCCAGATGACAGGAATGCTGAAGGTGGGAAGCTGGCGGCATCGGAAAGCACACAGCCCCAACGGCGCGACCTCAACAAACAAGGCGCGCAGGAGGGGCTAGAGGTGCTGGGTAAGCTCGGTGTCTTCGGGGGCTGGTGGCAAAGTTGTCTCCCACGCGGTTGCGGTGCATAGGGTGTGGGCACCCAGACGCTGGGCTAGGGTCGTCATGGCGGTATCGGCGGGGGAGAGCGTGGTGTAGATTCGGCGCAGTCGCGCCTGAAAATCGGCGGCCTGGTTGAGCGCTGCCAGCTGGGCGGCCCACGCCAGACCCCTGCGGCGATAGTCACGAGCTGTGACGGTCAAGGTCCACTCCGCGACTTCCGGATCACCATCGGCCTGGAAGGACAGCTCGGCCAGGGAGGCAACGCGCTCGCTGCCACCTGGGGTACTTTTAGGGTGGTGGTCAATGATGGCGGCCAGAATAGTATGCGCGCGGCGGTCGGCAAGTTGCCGGCGGGCGCGGTCCAAGCGTTCGCGAGTCCACCGGGGAATCTCCACGGTCAGCTGACCATTATCCGCATCCGCGCTGGCGACTTCGAGCAGGCAGAGGACCTGATCAAGCAATGGGGAATCCGAATCTCGCCCCACCAAACCGGCATAGTCCCGCCAGACCTCCACGCGATAGCGCGGACTGAGCAGCGCAGCTGGCGGCGGAGTAGGCATGGGCATAACCATGTGCTCTTCGCGGTGCTTAAGCTGAAAGCCGCGACTACGGTAAAGCTGCGCAAAGGGATCGGCATTTAGCTCGACGCCCGGTGCATGCAGCAGCCCCACCTGCACCCTCTGACGGCCGAGCTTGCGCGCCAAGTCAAGGGCGGTATCAACCATCCACTCCGCCACCGCCTGCTCGTCGGGCGTAAAGGATTGTCCCGGCAATGGTTGGTAGCCCAAGCCTAAGACGCATTCGACCTCGATGGCATCACGCTCTTCCAGTAGCGGCACAGTCAGATGAATAAACCCGCAATAATCAGGGGGCGCTACGGCGCCGGAATCCTCGGCAGTAAGGTAGTAGGAGGGCAGGAGGGGGTAGCCGGCGGCATCGGCAAGCTGAGGTCCAAAGGACGCTGCAGAAACCGCAAAGAGCAACGCCCGTGACTCAGGGGAGCCCTTGAGCCGGGTGAGCACGTGGGCAGCAGAAACCGAAGAGGCCGGATCCCCCGTGGCGTCCTGGGCCGCCACGTTAGCGCACAGCGTAAAAGCCAGCACGGCATCACCGGGCATAACCTCAGCGGTACGCAACCCTGCAGGAGGAGTGGCCACCCGCGCCAGGTAGAACGGGGCAGAACTCACAGGCACTTAAGCGTTATCAACCGCACCCTGCGCGGCGTCTGCCCACTCCTGCCACTGGGCGGCCTGCTGGCGCAACAGCTCCGCCTTCGCATCCTTGCCAGCAGCAGCGGCCTCTTCAGCCTGGGCGTGGAATCCATCTGCCTTCGCCTGGAACTGGGCTACGCGGGCTTGCGCCTCCGGGTCACTGCGGCGCCACTGGGCTTCCTCAGCATCGCTCACACGGCGCTCCAAGGCAGCAATCTTGTCTTCGTACTCGCGGACTTGGTTGCGGGGGACAAACCCAATTTCTTCCCACTTTTCCTGTAGCTCCAGCAACTTGGCTTTGGCGCGCGGCAGGGAAGACTCTGGGTCAATCTGCGGGCCATATTCGTCTAGTAGCGCGTCTTTGGCGGCAGCGTTGGCGGCAAATTCCTTATCGCGCTCAACGTTGACAGCGTTGCGGTTGTTGAAGAAGTAGTCTTGCGCGCCCCGGAAGGCGGCCCATAGCTTATCGTCTATCTCCCGCGGGGCGCGACCGGCGGCTTTCCACTCGCCCATCAAGTCACGGAAGGCGCGGGCCGTCTCATTCCAGTCCGTGGAATCCTTGAGGGCCTCTGCACGCTCCACTAGCTCTTCCTTCTTCTTGCGAGCCGCCGCCCGGGCGCGGTCCAGGTCCGCAAAGTGGGAGCCGCGGCGGCGGTTGAAGCTGTCGCGGGCCCGGGAGTAGCGCTTCCACAGGCCATCGTCGGTCTTGCGGTCGATGCCGCGGATCAGCTTCCACTCCTCCAGGATGTCCCGGATGCGGTCCCCGGCTTCCTTCCACTCAGTGGAGTTCGACGCCAGTTCCTCGGCCTCAGCAGCAAGGGCCTCCTTGCGTGCGATGGCCTCCGCGCGGCGGCGCTGCTTGTCCTGGGCAGCCTTCTCACCAGCTGCGGCCGAGTTATCAATCACGGTACTTAGGCGGGAATCGAGCGCCGCTACATCGCCAATAACTGCCGCCTCCGGCAGGGACTCCCGGAGGGTGTGGGCGGAGGCGTTGATAGCTTCTGCGTCTTCAGGGTGGGACTGCAGGCGCGTTTCCAGCAGTTCAACCTCGGTGGCTAAGTCTGCGAACCGCTGTGCGTAGTGCGCCAAGCCCTCCTCTGGGGTGCCAGCCTGCCATTGGCCGATAATCAGCTCACCGTTTGGGGTGAAGCGGTAGACGGTGCCGTCCGCGCCCACACGGCCGAACTTCTCCGGGTGCTGTGCCGCCTGAGAAACAGCCTGTGAAGTGCTGGGCTTCGCCGCCGTACCAGGCCGAGGACCCGGACGAGGGCCAGGCTTGGGCATCTGTGCGGGTGAGGTTGCGGTCATCGGGTGGGCCTCCATCCTTAGTACATCTCTTGCGTGCCCGCTCCCGCGCGCCCGGGTTATCCGGCGTAGCGTGATGGGCTGCCAAAATTCGACGGCTCTAACCTTACCGCCCGGCGGGCCATTTTGTCAGGGTTTGGTTCACGGTAGCTGGAAGTTTTTGCCTAGGATGAAGGGACCATGCCAAACCTCATCATCATTCCCGGAAGCTTGGCGCTGGTGCGCGAACTGGCTCCGGCCGATAGCGCGGCCCGCACTCTGCGCCACGCGTGCGCTTCTATTGCCCCTGCGGATGCCGAACCCATAGACGTTGTCTGCAGCCTGGACAGCCGCTGGCACACCGGCCATACTGGCTCCTTCCGGGCGTGGGGCGCACCATCGGTTACTGTTGGGGCCGGTAACCATGCTGGTGAGCTGGTGGCACGCTATGTGCTTGCCGATTCCTCCGTGGACCACCTTCGCAATGTCCGCCAGGTTCGTGGGAGCTTAGGTTCCATTGTGCGTACCACTGTGGTGGTGATTGACGGTAGTGCGGGGTTGACGCAACGGGCGCCCCTAGCGCTGCGTGAACATGGGCAGTGGGCCCACAACTGGTGTCAGGACTTGTTGAGCCAAGGCCCTGCCGCTGTTGCGGCCTGTGATCCGGCGCGTCTGCACGCCGCTGGAGTGGAAGAGCCTCACTTGTGGGAGGACTTGGCGCGGCTGCACCCGGTGAGCACGCAGTTGCTGGCTGCGGATAGCTCGCTGGGGGTGGGCCGCTACGTTGCGAGCTGGCAGCTGCCTGCTCTGAAAGAAGGTGCGGATGTCTGCAACTAATGGCGTCGCTGGAGCGGAACTAGTGATCCCGGAACCCCTGCGGCCGATTGCCATTGTGGGACCGACGGCATCGGGAAAGTCTGCCTTGAGCCTGGCGCTTGCGCATGCCTGGGATGGGGAGGTGGTCAATGTGGATTCTATGCAGCTGTACCGGGGCATGGACATTGGCACGGCCAAGCTGCCCCTGGAGCAGCGGGAGGGTATTGCACACCACCAGCTGGATGTGTGGGAAGTGACGCAGACCGCTTCGGTGGCGCGCTATCAGCGTGACGCCGTGGCGGATGTGGAAGAAATCCTTGCCCGCGGCAAGCGCCCGATTTTGGTGGGCGGGTCCATGTTGTATGTGCAGGCGCTAGTGGACGATTGGCAGTTTCCGCCCACCGACCCGCAGGTGCGTGCGCGCTGGGAGCAGCGGCGACTAGACATTGGCATAGATGCCCTGCATGCGGAATTGGCGGCCGTTGATCCGGCGGCGGCGGCCATTATTGAGGATAAGGATCCGCGTCGCACGGTGCGCGCCCTGGAGGTCATTGAGCTGACTGGGCGCCCCTTCCAGGCCAGTCAGCCTCCAAAAAATGCTCGTCCACGCTGGAATGCCCATATTCTGGGCTTGCGCACCACACCAGAGTGGTTGAATCCGCGCATTGAGCAGCGCACCCATGCCATGTTTGAGCAGGGTTTGGTCGAAGAGGTCCAGCAGTTGCGCCAGCAGGGCTTGGTGGAGGATTCGACCGCAGGGCGCGCGATTGGATATGCGCAGGTCTTTCAAGCCGAGCGCGGCGCGTTGAGTTGGGCGCAGGTCCAAGAGCGCACGGTGTTTGCTACACGGCGTTATGTGCGCCGCCAGCGGTCGTGGTTCAACCGGGATCCACGCATTGACTGGCTAGATGCCAGCGCAGATACCTTCGCCCAAGCGCAGGCGGTGCTCAAACAGGCAGCGCAGTAGACTGTGCGGCATGACTTTGCCTCAGTGTGAATTTGCTAAAGGTCACGGCACGGAGAATGACTTTGTGATCGTGCAAGACTTTGATGCCGCCCGGCCGTGGACCCCGCAGGAGGTAGCTGCCGTGTGCGACCGCCGGGCTGGCATTGGCGGGGACGGCTTGTTACGGGTGGTGCGCGCAGGTGCCCTGGTGGAGGCCGGCGAGTTGGCTGAGCTGGCGGAGGGCATTGACCCGGGCGATTGGTTTATGGATTACCGCAACGCTGATGGCTCCGTGGCGGAGATGTGCGGTAATGGTACCCGTGTCTTTGCCCACTGGGTCTATTCCCGCGGCCTGGTGGACGCCCCGGAGTTTGTGGTGGGTACCCGTGCTGGGGCCAAACGCGTAGTGGTTAGCGAAGCTGATGAGCGTCAAGCCCAGGTCACGGTGGAGATGGGCCCGGCTGAGGTGCTGGGGGTCTCGAGTGCCACCATGGGCCAGCGCACCTTTGCCGGCCTGGGGGTGGATGTGGGTAATCCACATTTGGCAGCGGTGATTCCGGGGCTCGACGCGCAGGCGCTGCAGGAATGGCAGCTGTGTGCCCCGGAGTGGGATAAGCAGTTCTTTCCCCAGGGAGTCAACGTGGAGGTGGTCACGCCGTTGGTTGATGGCCAGGTCCACATGCGGGTTTATGAGCGTGGGGTGGGCGAGACTCGCTCGTGCGGTACCGGGACTGTCGCGGCCGCTACTGCCGCGCTTGCCGATGCCGCCGCGTCCCACCCCGAGCTTGCCGCTTCCCCCATGGGCACCGTGACCGTGCATGTTCCTGGTGGCACGGTGGAGGTTGATGTCTATGAGGGAGGCACGCGGTTGAGTGGGCCGTCGCGCATAATTGCCACTGGTGTGCTGCTCTAGGGCCTGTCGCTTCGGGGCCCTATCGCCTTCGGGCCCTGTCTCTCCGGAGCTTGTTTGCTCCGGAGCCTATTCGTTGCGATAGCCCGGGCCCAGGCGGAAAGCCGCCCGACGCGCGGCGAGCCAGGATTCCTGGAGCTCAGCGGCACGCTGGTCGGTCACGGCAAGCAGTTGTTCCAGTTGGTGAGTATTAAGCACGGGGTTGCTCATGCGGGTGGGGAGCCTGCGTAGAAAGCGGTGGGCGGAGGCGTATTGAAAGTGGAAGGCCTCGATGTCTGGGTCGGTAGTCTCTAGATCTAGCAGGGCGGGGCGGTGGAGGGTGCGATCCGCGATGGCGTCGATGTCCGTCGAGGTCTCAAAGTCCTGGAACTGTGCCATGATGTCGCGGAGGTCTTCGGCTGAAAGCTCGATGGAGGTGCGCAGAGCCGCGTGCTCCCGTGATTGGGGTTGGGCGGAGACCATGAGCCAGGCGGCGATGGCGATCACCATAGAGATGATAAGGCCTGGGAGCTTGAGCAAGACGATCAAGCTCACGCAGGCAACTAGGGTAAGGGCAAAGGCAAGGACGGTGCGGCGAGAGGACCCGTCATAAAATGGGCTCAACGTGGGGTCCTCCTTCCGCAAAAATTACTAAAGGTTACCTTACCCCGTGGCGCTAA
The DNA here is from genome assembly GCF_011038655.2 of Corynebacterium lizhenjunii. Classification (NCBI taxonomy): domain Bacteria; kingdom Bacillati; phylum Actinomycetota; class Actinomycetes; order Mycobacteriales; family Corynebacteriaceae; genus Corynebacterium; species Corynebacterium lizhenjunii. The sequence continues at coordinate 1,515,215 of NZ_CP064954.1, read as the reverse complement.
CGGTATCCACTTTGCAAAATCTGGCTATGTGGGCCAGGGGGAGTTTAGTGGTTACCGCAGCCCCCGGAGCCACATCCGCAGCCGCCGGAGCCGCTGCCGCACCCGCCGGCGGGTGCGGCGATGGAGGCTACGAGTAGCGCCTGCCCGGCGAGGATGGTGTCCTTGGCGGGGAGTTGACCACCGGAAAAGTCGGCCGCGAGACATAGGTCAAAGGGGAACAGGCCGTCCATGATGAGGTGCATGAACTTCTGTCCCGTGAGTTGGTTGTGGCGCCACTCGGATTCCATCACTCGAGCCGCAAAGGTAGCACCCGCTGTGGGGGTTTGAGCGGAGTTGGACTTGATGATGTCCGCCCCGGCGGATTCAAATGCAGCAGGGTAGATGCCAGTCGCGGCCTCGTAGTCCTCAGCATTGGGGTAGGACTCCACGTTAAGACCCATGGCGGCGAGCTCAATTTGCTGCCATTGTTGGGTGCCTTCTTCAGCAAGCAGAGGCCCTTGGGCTAGATTGGCGGTGATCTGCGCCTGGGAGTTACCAAAGGGGTCGATGACGTCGATGTAAGCCAAGACATCGTTGAGCATGTCCACGTGGCCAAAGTTTTGGGTCACGGCCTCAAAGCCGATGAAGGTGGCAAAGGGCTCTACTGCGAGGATGTTGAGCTGTGCCCCGCTCGGATCACTGAATTGCACCAGCTGGCCACCGCGGACTTCTCCGGTAACGGACAGGGATTGGGTGGAGATAGCGGCTTCAACTGCGTCCTGCCACTTGTCAAAGCCTAAGCCCACCGCGCGCATTTCGGGGTGTGCGCTTGCCTCTGGGGTGGGGGTCGGGCTGGTTTGTGTTGCGCTCATGGGGCCATCCTATCGCTGTGCGGGTCTATTCCACTAACCCTCAACACTGCCCGTGGGCTGGTTCATTCCCACACATCACCGCCCCGTCGTGCTGTGTTTTGTACCATAGTGAGTAATTGTCGGGCCGGTGAAGCGCGCGGCCGCCCCCTTGGGGTGGCGGTGGCCTGGGAAGATAGCGCAGTAATGATCTGGCGCGCGGCGCCATAACGTGGAAAGATGGGCGAACATATGCAAGACAACACAAACGGCATCGCCAGCGACAGCACTGACTATGAAACCCAGGCTCTCCGAAGCGGTCCTGCAGTAGGGTCGGCTCACAACACTGAGTCGGCTCACAATACTGAGTCGGCCCATGACGCAGGAACAGCGGCCGGGCTTACCACCGGCGAGCTGGACCTGGCGGAGCGCAATTCATTCCGCCGGGTTAGCCGCGCAACTACTATTCGCGCAGAAGACACCACTGACGGCTACGAAGTCGAATACCGCAAGCTGCGGCTGGAGCAGGTGATTCTGGTTGGCGTGTGGACCGAAGGCACCGCAGCCGAGGTAGAGGCCGCTATGGATGAACTCGCGGCGCTGACGGAGACCGCCGGGGCGGAAGTGGTAGAGGCGCTGTATCAAAAGCGCGACAAGCCTGACCCGGGCACTTATATTGGCTCCGGCAAAGTTCAGGAGCTGCGGGAGATTGTTGAGGCCACTGGAGCCGATACCGTGGTGTGCGACGGTGAGCTTAATCCTGGTCAGCTCTCAGCCCTGGAGCGCGCCCTGAACACCAAGGTTATCGACCGTACGATGTTGATCCTGGATATCTTCGCCCAACACGCGAAGTCCAAAGAGGGCAAGGCTCAGGTGTCCTTGGCGCAGCTGGAATACCTCTATACCCACACCCGTGGGTGGGGTGGAAATCTCTCACGTCAGGCCGGTGGCCGGGCAGGGTCGAATGGCGGTGTTGGACTTCGTGGTCCGGGTGAGACGAAGATTGAGACGGACCGTCGGCGTATCCGCACGGAGATGGCGCGTCTGCGTAAAGAGCTCAAGGGAATGAAGACCGCGCGCGAGGTTAAACGCGCCAAGCGTGGTGCCTCCGCTATCCCGCAGATCGCAATTGCTGGCTATACCAATGCCGGTAAGTCGTCGTTGATTAACGCGATGACTGGCGCGGGAGTGCTCGTGGAGGACGCATTGTTTGCCACCCTGGATCCCACCACTCGCCGCGCCGAGCTTGCCGATGGCCGCCATGTCGTCTTCACTGATACCGTGGGCTTTGTGCGCCATTTGCCCACCCAGCTGGTGGAAGCTTTTAAGTCCACGTTGGAAGAGGTCCTTGGTGCTGACTTGATGCTCCATGTTGTCGATGGCTCGGATCCGTTCCCACTGAAGCAAATTGAGGCGGTCAACCAGGTTATCTACGACATAGTGCAAGAAAGCGGCCAGCAGGCGCCGCCGGAGATCGTCGTGATCAACAAGATCGATCAGGCGGACCCGCTGGTATTGGCGCAGGTTCGCCACGTGTTGGATCGAGACAACGTGGTGTTCGTCTCCGCGCACACGGGCGAGGGCATCGATGAGCTTACAGCTCGGGTGGAGCTCTTCCTCAACTCTCGCGATGAACACGTACAACTGCTAGTTCCGTTTACCCGCGGCGATGTGGTTGCTCGTGTGCACGCCCAAGCAACCGTGCGCTCCGAGGAATACACGGTAGAAGGTACAGCTTTAGACGTTAGGCTTCCTGCCGCCTTGGCGCGCGAGCTAGAGCAGTTCATTGTCGAACCTGCAGCAATGGAGCATAATAATGCCCTGTGAATAATGTGATTGGCTGGACCGTCCACGGTGACGGCAAGAAGATTGCCCCAGGTGCCGTGGTAGCTCCTGAGGAAAGACTGAGTTGGGGCCGCACCATCGGCATCGGTATGCAGCACGTGGTGGCCATGTTCGGCGCCACGTTGTTGGTCCCCACACTCACCGGCTTCCCGGTAAACACCACGTTGCTTTTTTCTGGCGTGGGCACCATCTTGTTCCTGCTGATTACCCGCAATCGCCTGCCGTCCTACCTGGGTTCGTCCTTTGCCTTTATTGCGCCGTTGAGCGCCTCCCAGCAGTATGGTATTGGTGCGCAGGCAGGTTCTATCCTGGTCACCGGTCTGGTGCTAGTCGCAATCGGTTTTGTGGTTAAGGCCGCTGGCCGCAGTGTCCTCGACGCGGTTATGCCGCCTGCGGTCACCGGAGCCATTGTGGCCCTAATCGGGTTGAATTTGGCGCCTACCGCGGCGCAGAATTTTCAGTCTCAGCCGTTAGTCGCCACGGTGACTCTGGTCGTCATCATCGTCGCTACGGTGGGCGGGCGCGGTATGGTGGCTCGCCTCGGAATCCTTATCGGCGTCATCATCGGATGGGTCTTTGCTGCGGTAACCGGAAATCTGGGAGAGGGCGCAGCAGAGTCCATCGCTGCGGCTAAGTGGATTGGCCTGCCGCAATTCCATTCGCCGGAGTTCCATATCTCTGCCATCGCGGTGGCTTTACCGGTGCTGGTGGTGCTCATCGCCGAAAACGTGGGTCACGTCAAAGCAGTCTCGGAGATGACGAAGCGCGACCTTGATGATTTAGCGGGTGATGCCCTCATTGCCGATGGCCTGGCCACCTCCCTTGCCGGCGGGTTCGGCGGTTCGGGTACCACAACGTACGCCGAAAACATCGGTGTGATGGCCGCAACAAGGGTCTACTCGACGGCCGCCTATTGGGTGGCGGCGCTTACTGCCATTGCTCTGGCCTTCATCCCCAAGTTTGGTGCTTTGATCTTTACTATTCCCAGCGGGGTGCTGGGCGGGGCCACGATGGTCCTCTACGGGCTCATTGGCATGCTGGGCGTGCGCATTTGGATCGATAACCGAGTGAACTTCAACAACCCGGTAAACCTGACTTGCGCTGCCGTTGCCCTTGTCGCGGGTATTGGCAACCTTACCCTGTCCATCGGCAGTGTTGCCCTGGAGGGAATTGCCTGGGGGTCTGTCGGCGTAATCGTTGTCTATCCGTTGGCCAAGTGGCTCTACGACACCATCGGGGAGGGTCGCGGCGCGCAATACTAGCGCCACCCCCGAGATCCTTCGCCGACCCAGAGTCCCTTATCGGCCCCGGGATGTCCGCCGGAATTGCAGCCTGTGAATTCTCCGCGCCGAAACCGCAGCCAGGGCCTCCGTGCAGGAAGCGCGACTTAAGCCACAGCACATTATCTAGGTAGCACAACAGCCGCCTGCCCACACAGTTCGCGTGGGCAGGCGGCTGTTTTGTATAGTGGCAGATCTGCGCTGCCAGCGGGGGTGTTAAGCGTCGAGGTCCTGCTCGATCAGAGCGGCGATCTTCTCAACTGCTTCGGCGTTTTCGGAGGTGACGGTGACCTCGTCGCCCTGCTCGGCGCCGAGCGCCATGATCATCAGGGAGGAGGCAGCGTCGGTCTCATCGTCATCATCGCCACCCACCAGGGTCAGGATGATGTCCTCGTCAAACTCGCCGGCGGCATCAGCAATGATGGATGCGGGGCGGGCGTGCAAGCCAACGGAGGAACCGACCTTAACAGTCTTGGATGCCATGGTGATAGTCCTTTCAAAGACTCGAAGATTTTCCAAGTTTCAAGTGTACCTGTCCGCGGCACACCGCGTCGGGGCTGCTACACAGCGCTTCGAGCGGCGCGCGCATCCTGTGCAGGAGCCTCAGCGGCAGCGGCCTTAGCCGCGGACGCTTCCGCAACCTGGTTGGGCCAGAACTGCTTCAGGGCAATCACTGCCAGTGCGGAAACGGCCACGCCAGCGAGGATGGAAACTACAAAGCCCCATGCCGGATTGATGGCAAAGAAGACGAAGATACCGCCGTGCGGGGCATGCGAGCCTACACCTAGGGCCATGGACACTGCGCCGGTGACGGCGCCGCCGGCCATCATGGAGGGGATGACGCGCAGCGGGTCAGCTGCCGCAAAAGGCATGGCGCCTTCAGAGACGAAGGACAGGCCCAGCAGCCAGGCAGACTTGCCGTTTTCCTGCTCCGCGGGGGTAAACAAGCTTTTGCGCAACAGCGTGGCCAGGGACAGTGCGATGGGCGGCACCATGCCGGCGGCCATCACGGCAGCCATGATCTTCATCGAAGCCTCATCGCCTGTGGACAACCCTGCGGTGGCAAAGAGGTACGCGGCCTTATTGACGGGGCCTCCCAGGTCGAAGCACATCATCAGCCCAAGGATGATTCCCAACAGCACCGCAGAGGAACCAGACAGCGAGGACAGCCAATTCTGCAGGCCTTCCATAATCGCCGCTAGCGGTGCGCCCAGTAGCAGGTAGGTAGACAAGCCCACTACTAGCGAGGTGAGCAGAGGAATAACCACCACTGGCATCAGGGACGCCAGCCAGCGAGGTACCTTCCAGCTACCAATCCACATGGCCACAAAACCGGCCAACAGACCCGTGACCAAGCCGCCGATGAATCCAGCTCCGACAGCCACGGCGATGGCCCCTCCGATAAAGCCCGGAGCAATGCCCGGCCGGCCAGCTAGCGCAAACGCGATGTAGCCGGAGAGCACCGCCACGATGAAGTTCATGCCGGCTTGGCCGATGGCGAAAAACACCGCGCCCAGGTAGAGCATGAGCCCGGAGCGCTCAAACTCCATGATGGTCCCATCAACCTCAATGGTGTTGCCAGGGAGGTTGCTTAGCGAATAATTCGTGGACAGCGCCTGCCAGCCGTTGGCCATGTCGGCGCCGCCGAAGAGGAAGCCGAGTGCGAGCAGCAGACCGCCTGCGGCAACGAAGGGCACCATGTAGGACACGCCAGTCATGATGGCCTGCTGGATCCGCTTGCCCCAGCCCAGGCCGGAACCGTCGGTAGCGGGGGAGGTGGCGCCCGCGGGGGCATCGGCAGACTCGGCCCCACCGGCAACCTTGTGGGCGTGGGGATTGCTGGCGGCGCTGATCGCCTCATCGAGCATGCGCGCGGGTTCGTTGATGGCGCGCTTGACCCCGGATTCGATAACGGGCTTGCCTGCGAAGCGCTCGCGGTCGCGCACTCCGACATCGGTGGCGAAGATGACGGCATCAGCAGCATCGATGGTGGCTTGCGCCACCGGCTCGTTGTTGGCCGAACCCTGGGTTTCTACCACTAGCTCCACGTCGGTGCGGGCTTGGGCGGTCTGGGTCAGCGCGTCGGCGGCCATGTAGGTGTGCGCGATGCCGGTGGGGCAGGCCGTCACGGCGACAATGCGGGTTGCCTTGCTTGCCGATACCCCCTCCGCTGGGGCTTGCTTCTCCCGTGCCGCAGCTGCCGGTTGCGGGGTGGCCTTCTTCGGCTTTTCAGCATTAACCACCTCGAGAACCAGGGCTACCAGCTCCTCTTCGCTACGCGCGCTGCGTAAGGCCTCCAGGAAATCCTGCTTGACTAGGGCGCGGGCGAGCTTGGAGAGGATCTTCAGGTGCGCTTTGCCCCCACCTGCAGGGGCGGCGATGAGGAAGACCAGCTGGGCGTCGCCATCCGGGCCGGAAAAATCCACGCCGCGCGACAGACGTGCGAAAGCGAGCGTGGGCTCACTCACGGCCTCGGAGCGGCAGTGTGGAATGGCGACGCCGCCGGGGACACCGGTTCCCGCCTGGGTTTCGCGCTCGATGGCGGGGCCGGCCAGGCCGGCAACGTCAGTGGCTCGCCCCGCAGCGTGGACCAGGGTGGCTAGTTGCGTGATGACCTCATCGACGCTGGAGCCAAAGTCCACGTCGAGGGCGACCAACTCACGGGTTATGAGTTCGGATGCCATGTCAAGCTTCCTTTCTAAGGTCAGTGCGAAGGATTTCGCATCGTGCAGAGGTTTAGACGGTGACCGGGGTGACCGTCGTGTGTTCGGTATCTAGTTGTGAGGGGCGCGGAATGGTGGTGCCCGCCAGGCCGGCGGCTGCACTGCCATAGGCGACGCTGTGTTGTAGTGATTGGGCGAAATCGAGTCCGGCGCTACGGGCCAGCAGGTACCCGGCCAATGAGGAGTCTCCGGCGCCGACGGTAGAGACCACTTGGACTGGTGGCGGGGTGGCGATCCAGGCGGCATCGGCAGTGCACAGTAGCGCCCCGGCACCGCCTAGGGTGACCAAAACTTCGGCGACACCGCGGGCGTTGATGTGACGGGCGGCGTTGAGGACCCCGCTGAAGTCGCCTTCCTCAGCGCGGCGCTCCAGGTCCAGGCCGTCGACTCCGGCTAGCTGTCCCAGCTCCAGGCCATTGGGCTTGATTAGGTCAGGGGCAGCGACGTCGAGGTGTTGGCCCAGGGCTGTCAAGGGGGCATCGGACGTGTCAACGGCAATGCGCACCTGGGGAGCTGCCTCGCGAAGAGCAGGAATGAGCTGGGCATACCAGTCTGGCGCCACACCTTGCGGCAGCGAGCCCGCTAGTACCACCCACCTGGCGCTACTAGCGTGTTCTGCGACAGCTGCGCGCAGCTGCTCGATGGTACCGGCTGCCAACGTGGGGCCGGGGCCGTTGAGTTTGGTGGTGCGCCCATCGGGCTCGGTGACCGTAGTGTTGGTGCGCACCCAATCAGACATGCCGACGGTAACCGGGGCGTGGGGCAAGTCTGCTGTGCGGACTAAGTCGAGGAAGGGGTCATCTACGCGGCTGGGGAAAATGGCGGTGCTGGGCCGGTTGGCCAAGGTGATGGCATGCGTGACGTTGAGCCCTTTGCCGCCGACAACGCGGTGGTAGTTGTGGGCGCGATGGACAGCTCCTGGCTCCAGCGGGCTGGGCAGTTCGAGCGTCGCGTCGATGCTGGGGTTCGGGGTAAGTGTGACAATCATCTAATCAGCAACCTTAAGCGGGAAGTTCCGTATATTGGTCGACAGGAGGCGCGGCCCGTGGTGCGGGTTTCCCACACCGGGGCTGTGCTTTGCCATGAATGGCATCATGAGCAAGTGACCACTGTTTATCTTTGCCCGATTGTGTCTGAATGTCAATGGTTATCTGTGGTTTTTATTGCTTTTGTTTGCTTTTTGTGATGATCTGGACATAACAACCCACTCGACGTGAAGGTAAGGGAGCTTCCAACCATGGGAAATGCATCTTCGCACAGCATCAAAGGAACCGGCGTAGTCGCAGGCGTGGCCTACGCTCCGGCAGTATGGGTCAGGCCGCGTCCGGACCTACCCACCGTAGGTACGCCCGTCGGCGAGGACCAGCGTGAGGCCGAGTTCGAGCGCTTTACGGAGGCAGCATTGACCGTGGCAGGCCGCCTTGAGACCCGGGCTGCAGGCGCCGAGGGTAACGCGGCGGAAGTTCTCACCGCCACTGCCGGAATGGTCAAAGACCGCGGCTGGCACAAGGCAGTGCGCAAGAACATCAACTCCGGTAACAACGCCGAATACGCCGTAGTTGGCGCCACCGATAAATTTGTGGCCATGTTTGAGGCCGCCGGGGGGATCATGGCGGAGCGCACTACGGACCTCAAAGATGTGCGGGACCGCGTCATTGCCCAGCTGCGCGGGGAGCCGGAGCCCGGGCTGCCGACGGTGACGGGGGAGGCCGTGCTTCTTGCAGACGACCTTGCACCCGCGGATACCGCAACGCTGGATACCGCCCACATCAAGGCTTTGGTCACCGAGCTGGGAGGGCCCACCTCCCACACCGCGATCATTGCCCGCCAGCTGGACATCCCCTGCATCGTGGCAGTTGGTGCGGAGCTGCGCAGCATCGAGGCAGGCACCCAGGTATTCCTGGACGGCTCCCTGGGAACGGTGACGCTCAATGCTGATGAGTCCGAAGCCCGACAAGCAGTTGCGGAATACCGGGAATTTGCCGCCAAGGTTGCCCAGTGGACCGGTCCTGCCCAAACCAAAGACGGACACCGATTCCAACTGCTGGCCAACGTCGCCGATGGCAATGCCGCGCGCGTAGCTGCGGACACGGAGGCAGAGGGCATCGGCCTGTATCGCACGGAGATGTCCTTCCTCTCCGCCACGGAAGAACCCACCGTCGATGAGCAGGCCCGCATCTATGGCAAAGTATTTGCGGCCTTCCCCGAGTCGAAAGTCGTGGTGCGCACCCTTGATGCAGGCTCCGATAAGCCGATTTCCTACGCCACCATGGAATCAGAGGAAAACCCTGCGCTGGGCGTGCGTGGCCTGCGCATTGCCCGCGACAATGAGTCGCTGCTTACCCGGCAGTTGGATGCCATCGCCCAAGCTGCCGCGGAACGCAGCGACGATGCCGCTACGTGGGTCATGGCACCAATGGTGGCTACCCCCTCTGAGGCCAAGTGGTTTGCCCGGCTGTGCCGGGAACGCAACCTGACTGCGGGGGCGATGATTGAGGTCCCCGCTGCCGCGCTCATGGCGGACACCATCATGCCCCACCTGGATTTTGTCTCCATCGGTACCAATGACCTGACCCAGTACACTATGGCGGCTGACCGCTTGTCGCCGCAGCTGGCCTATCTGACCGACCCCTGGCAGCCAGCAGTGCTGCGTCTTATTCAGCACACCTGCGTTGTGGGCCGTGACCACAACGTGCCGGTTGGCGTGTGTGGTGAAGCCGCTGCGGATCCCATGCTCGCCGGGGTACTCGTTGGTCTGGGAGTGAACTCCTTGTCGTGTGCTGCTACCGCAATTGCCGGTGTTGGTGCACAGTTGGCCGAATTAACCAGGGAAGACTGTGAAAAGATCGCCGATCTGGCTGTCAGTGCCGAAAGCGCCGCCGAAGCCCGTGAGGCAGTGCGTGACTACATCAGTGCACTGGCCTAGGGCACTGGCCTGGTGTTGGCAGTTGCCTGGCCCTGGAAGGTGGCGCTGACTCCGCCTAGGGCGTGGGTTGGTCGCCGACGACAACTACTTCTACATCGCGGTCGCGCAGTTGATCGATAAAGCTGCGCGGCGCGGCGGAGTCGGTGATCACCACGTCGATATCGGAAATGGCGGCGAAAGAAACCAGGTAGTCAGTTCCCAACTTGCTGGAGTCACACAACACTACGACTTTGTGCGCGTGGGTAACAAACGCTGATTTGATAGCCGCCTCTTGGGAATCTGCGGTAGACAGCCCATGGTCGATGGTGAGGGCGTTGGTGCCGATAAAGGCCACATCGGCGCGCATGAGCGCCATCGTGCGCAGGGCGGTATCGCCCACTACCGCCTGGGTGATTGCGCGTACCGTCCCGCCCAGCAACTGAATATCAGGGTGACCATTGCCTGCTAGCGAGAGCGCGATGGGCAAGCTATTAGACACTATGGACAAGTTCGTGGCCTGGGGTAGGGTGCCAATTAAATCCGCGAGTGCGTTGATAGTGGTTCCGGCATCGAGGAATATCGAACCATGTCGTTTGGGGAGGTACTCTAGTGCAGCCCGTGCAATGTCAGATTTCGCCTTGGATGCAGAACGCGAGCGAGCATCGAGGGAAAACTCTGCAGTTTGAAAAGCGCGGGACGCTACAGCGCCGCCGTGCACGCGGTGAACTATTCCGTCGCGGTCCAGTCCGGCTAAGTCACGGCGAATGGTCTCCGCGGTAACGTCGAAGCGTTCGGCAAGTTCGGTCACATTAACGCGTCCCTCCACCGCGGTTAGGGACGCGATCTGGCGGCGGCGTTCTTCGGCATACATGTCTTGTGCACTTCCTTACTTCAACTGGAAATGGAACGTGAAGCCGCTCCGGTAAGTGGCGCAATTTCTGCGCGGGCCGGATCTGCGGCAGCTACTGTTACATTCTTCCAAAAGCTTCCCAAAATCGGGCGTGATCGGAGGCAATCACAGATTTTCGCGTGAGGTTTAGGGGCTTTCCGTACGTGAGAGAGCAGCTATAACCGCAGCTAAAGAGCCACAACCATCCCAATCAAGGATTTTGAGTCTGCTTGCGGCCTTACCCCTTATATGGGGGCGATTAATACAATGGAGCGCCCCGGCTCAGCCACAGGACACAATGGGCCCGCTTGTGGGAATCAGGGCCGCTTCTGGCCCCCGAGAGTGCTCCTGAGGACCTAGGGTCACTCCTGGGGGCAGGACCGTTTCCTCAGAACCATGGCCGTTACTGCGGACCGGCCACTAGCGTTGGACAGTGCCAGGGGTGGTGTCAGCGTGCGAATCCGGCGCGGAATCAGACAGGCCCCACGTGCAGCGCCTTCGCTAGGCGCCCGCATGGGGCCGCAGTCAGTAATCGGGCTTATGTGCTCCTGGAGGGTTCTGGAGAGTTCAACCCTGCGGCACTAGAGCTTCCGGAAGACCGAGACGACCTTGCCCATGATTTCTGCATGGGTGCCGTCAATCGGCTCGAAGTCTTCGTTGTGGGGAAGTAGCCACACCCCGGTGGAGTCCCGGTGGAATTCCTTCACTGTGGCTTCTTCGCCTTCGAGCAAAGCGGCGACGAAGTCGCCTTCTTCAGCGGTCGGTTGGCTACGAATAATCACCCAGTCGCCATCGAGGATGCCCGCGTCCTTCATGGATTCGCCGACAACCTGCAACATGTATAAGTCGCCTTGTCCCACAACCTCGTCCGGCATGGGGAAGTAGGTGTCGATATTCTTCTCAGCGGTGATAGGCAGGCCAGCTGCAATGCGGCCAACAACTGGAACATAAGACACCCCAGAGGCTTCAGACGGTACATCGTCATTGCTAGCGCTACGCTGCCTGTTCATCTTCGCAGCCCTATTGTCCGAGGTGTGCAGGTGGCGCACATCTACCGCACGCGGCTTATTGGGATCGCGGCGCAAGAAGCCCTTCTCTTCCAGTTGCTTGAGCTGGTACGCAACAGAAGATGTTGATTGCAAGCCGGCAGCGTCTCCAATCTCGCGAATGCTGGGCGGGTAGCCACGCAACAAGACTGCGTCGCTAATAACTTCCAAAATGCGGCGCTGGCGTGCGCTGAGCTGTGAGACATCAAGCTTATTGGGGTTCTTACGTGCCATGGCGGTTCTCCTACTTCCATATGGTGGCGTTTGTTCTTTGGCGGCGACGTTAATCGCTACACCGTCTCCCTATCTATTCATAGCATGCAAAGTACGAATGTTCGAGTTTTGACCCCAATCGTGGACAAACTTTCTCGGCGGTGCTATATTTCGAACATATCGACTGCTTCGAACATGTAGGCGCTCCTGGAGGGGTCGTGTCCATCCTGGGCATTACAGTGTTTGAACATTAGGAAATGTAAGGAGTTTTTGGCATGGCTATCGCTTTGAATTACCATCAGCTATCTGCGGATATTCCGTCCTCGCGGCGCCGCAAAGCTTATGTAGTTCCCCCGGCTGCTGTCTGGGATGGCACGCCGGTTCGCACAGCTGCCCAGGATTCTAGGCGGGATTATCCCGGCTCTGTCCCGCGGCATTTGAGTTGTGACTTCGAACAGTATGGCGCGGGTCTTGGGCCACGCGAGCGGCAGGTAGTAGGGTCGAGCGCTCCTGCAGGCATAGTTGAAGATCGCTCAGACTTTGGCAGTTACGTGCTAGGGGCAGTTCTTGGTGTGGTGGTGTTTTTGTGCTTCGTCGTAGGTGCTGCATTCAATCAAGACCCGCAGGTTGCCGCGCGCGGATATGCACAGGGGACGGCGCACGCTATTGCTGATGGCACTGCACTGGGTGCTGTGGGCGAAGCTAGGGATGGCGCCTTCGCGTAGGGCGTTGTAGCTGAGCACGGTGTTGGCGTCGTGCAGGGCGTTGCCGTTGTGCAGGACGTTCCCGTCGTGCAGGGCGTTGCCGCGATACCTGTGGTGGTGCAAATTTAACGAGTGGACAACCACGCACTAGATTGAGCTGTAGCGGTTGAGACCTTGCGCCGCTCCCGAAGTTGAGCCTACGGCCTATGGAGGACCTTAGCGTGTATTGCCCTTTCTGCCACCACGAACAGTCTCGTGTCATTGACTCGCGTGTTATAGATTCTGGTACTGCCATTCGTCGCCGTCGTGAATGCAGCTCGTGCGAAGGGCGATTCACCACCGTGGAGAAGGCCGTGCTGCTGGTGGTTAAGCGCAATGGGATTACGGAGCCCTTTAGCCGCGAAAAGCTTATCCGCGGCGTGCGTCGTGCGTGCCAGGGCCGGGACGTTTCTGACGACGCCCTCAAGCGTCTGGCGCAAGAGGTGGAGGAAACAATTCGTGGGCACGGCAGTTCGCAGGTCAATGCCAACGACGTTGGTCTTGCCATCCTCGAGCCACTGCGCCATCTTGATGAGGTCGCGTATTTGCGCTTTGCTTCTGTCTATAAGTCCTTCGATAGCGCAGCAGACTTTGAGTCTGAAATCCGCCTCATGCGCAGGCGGGACCGCGTCTAGGCACAGGCGGGATCGAGTCTGTGCGCAGGCGGGTCCGAGTCTGGGCGCTGGCGGGACTACGCCTAGCAGAGGGTGTCTAGCAGAGGCCAACATGGAGCCGGTGTGCGTCGACTAACGCAGTTTGTCGATGGCTTTTTGTACCCGCCGCAAGGAAATGGGGCGGGCGGTGCCTAGTTTTTGCGCAAATAGGGACACCCGCAGCTCTTCTATCATCCAGTAGATCTCCTTGACCTCCTTGGTCTTCTCCCTGCCCGCGGGCAGGGAGCGCAGGCGGTTGCGTAGGTAAGCGCGCGCCTCATCAACTTCGGCTTGCCGGTCGGCATCACGGTGGGGATCAAGCCCCATGTCTTCCAGGCGCAGACGCATGGCCTGGATGTACCGGGGCAGGTGTTGGAGGTGGATGAGCCCATGAATGGTTACCGCGTGCGGCGGCAAGAGGAATTCCAATTGGGTGCGCATATCATCGATCGCGGGCCCTTCCCACTTGCGTAATTCTGTGGCAACGTTGGCGTATTCGACAATGCCCGGTGCCAGGGCCACCACCGTACGGCGCACAGCGCCAGCGACCTGAGGCTTTACCTGTGACACTAAGGTGGCAAATTCTTCCGGCGAGCGCACCGGGCCGCCTGCAGCAATCAGCAGGTCGCGCAGCGCCGCCACGCGAGCGTCATCAACCAAACCCTGCGCGCCGCCATGGGGGTAGGCATCGATGGCGACGCGTTGTTGCAAGGGCAAGCCCTTGACCATGGGGCCGGCAGCAACGTGGATTTCGCGCAGCAGGAGGGTCAACGTGGTGGTGAGCATGGCGGCATCGGCAGCGGCCCTAGTGGGATGAACCTTGACCTCAACCCCATCGGGGGTTGCCACCAGCGCGGGGTAGGCCACGACCTCATGCCCGTCGACCACGGTATCGACCTCTTCGGCCACGGTACCCAGGTTCTCTGCTGTCCATTCTTTGACAGCGGCCGACTCTGCTTTGCGACCTACTCGGGAGACCGATGCAGTAATGGAGCCAGCCTGGCGGGAAACAAGGGCCGCTAAGTCGCGATCTGAGTCAATGATCGTGCCGCGCTTATCTATAGCGGCGTAGTTCATTCGCAAGTGCGGCGGTAGCTTGTCCGGGTTAAAGTCGCTCGCACTTATTCCCTGGGCGCCGAATTCCTGCAAGACCTGCGCCAATTGTTCTACCAGCGGCGTCGAGTAGGGCACGAGGCGGGGCAGGGCGCGCTCCGCAAAGTCAGGCGCGGGCACCACTGTGCGCCGCAGGGCTTTAGGCAGCGTACGGATGAGTTCAGTTACGAGCTCTAGCCGCAAGCCGGGGACCAGCCAGTCGAACCCGTCGGTGTCCATCCCTGCTAGCAGCGGTACGGGCACCAGAATTGACACGCCGTCGAGGGGATCCCCGGGCTCAAATTTATAGGACAAGTCATAGTCAATGCTGCCCTTGAGCCAGCGATCGGGGAACGACACTTCGGTGACATCGTGGTCATCCACCAGGGCATTTGGGTCGAAGTCAAGCAAGTCCGGTGTGGCCTGGCGCTGTTTCTTCCACCAGGAATCGAAATGCCGCCCGCTGGTAACCTTGCTAGGGATTTTGGCGTCATAGAAGTCAAAGAGAGTGTCTTCATCGACCACCAAGCCGCGGCGGCGAGCCTTTTCCTCATATTCCGCCGCGTCTTCGAGCAATTGGGCATTGCTGGCAAAGAACTGGTGGTGTGTAGTCCATTCACCTTCAATGAGCGCGTGACGGATAAACATATCGCGCGCTGCATGGGCGTCAACGCGGTGGTAGGGCACTACACGGTCGACGATAATGGGCACGCCGTACAGCGTTGAGCGCTGGTGTACCATGGCCGCAGAGCGTTTGCGGGACCAAAACGGCTCCGAGTAGGTGTGTTTGAGCAGGTGGCCACCTACTTTTTCAACCCATTCCGGCTCAATGGCCGCGACGTCGCGTGCCCACAACCGTGAGGTCTCCACCAATTGCCCGGCCATGAGGAATTGTGGGGGCTTCTTGGCCAGCGCGGAGCCCGGGAACACCAGGAACTTGGTATTCCGTGCGCCCTGGAACTGCTGGGAATTGCCCTCGCGAGCGCCAATGTTGGACAGTAATCCGGCCAGTAGGCTCATGTGGATGCGATCTGCTTGGCGTGCCGATGCCTCCGTACCCTTAGCGTCCTTCCACCCCAGCTGGGCGGCCACGTCCTGCAGTTGGCGTACAAGGTCAAACCACTCTCGGATGCGCATGTAGTGGAGGAACTCTGACTTCATGCGCTTGCGGAAGGCGTTGCCGCTGAGTTCTGAGCGGGAGTCTTGAATGTAGTCCCACAAGGCTAGTATGGACATGAAGTCCGAGGAGGTGTCTTTAAAGCGGGCATGTGCTTGGTCAGCTTGAGCGCTGTATTCCATAGGGCGCTCGCGCACATCTTGAATAGTCAAGGCAGCGACGATGACCATGACGTCTTGGAGGCATCCGTTAGTGTGGGCTTCGACCAGCATCCGGGCCATACGGGGGTCAACGGGAATGCGCGCCAAGTCCTTGCCCGTAGTGGTAGGTACTGGCAGACCGTCTTTTTCTTGTTGCTCAAGGGCGCCAAGCTCGTGGAGAAGCAGCAATCCATCGCGAACCGCTTTGGCCTCCGGTGGCTGGACAAAAGGGAACTCTGCAATATCGCCTAGTCGCAGGGAAATCATGTGCAAAATGACGCTGGCCAGGTTGGTGCGGAGGATTTCCGGGTCGGTGAACTGGGGGCGGGTAGCGAAATCTTCCTCTGAGTACAAGCGGATGGCTATGCCATCGGCCACGCGTCCGCAGCGGCCGGAACGCTGGTTAGCGCTAGCTTGAGAAATCGGCTCAATGGGTAAGCGCTGGACTTTGCTGCGCGTAGAATACCGCGAGATACGGGCGGTACCAGTGTCCACCACGTAGCGGATGCCCGGAACCGTTAGAGAAGTTTCGGCGATGTTGGTGGCCAGGACAATTCGCCGCCCAGAATGTGGGCTAAACACCCGGTGCTGTTCCTCATTGGACAAACGCCCAAACAAGGGAGTGACCTCCACGCCACGCCAGCGGCGGGCGTCAATAGCCTCCATGGCATCCCGGATATCGCGCTCACCGGCAAAGAAGCATAAAATATCGCCGTCGCCTTCGCTCATGAGCTCTTCTATGGCCTCACACAGACCATCCAGAGGATCCTGGTCCACTAGCTTTCCACCAGCCTCAAATTCCAGAGGCCGGTAGCGAATTTCAACGGGGTAGGTGCGGCCGGAGACCTCGATGATGGGGGCGGGGGTACCAGAGGCATCGGCAAAGTGCTGCGCAAACCTCTCTGGATCGATGGTCGCAGAGGTAATAATGACCTTCAAATCTGGGCGCTTGGGCAGGAGGCGCTTGAGGTAGCCAAGCAGGAAATCGATGTTGAGGGAACGCTCGTGGGCCTCGTCGATAATGATGGTGTCGTAGGCGTTGAGGAAGCGGTCTCGCTGCATTTCCGCCAACAAGATGCCGTCGGTCATTAGCTTGACAGCGGTGGTCTCGGAGACTCGATCATCAAAGCGAATGGCGTAGCCGACGGATTGGCCGATGGGCTGGCCGAGTTCATCGGCAATGCGCTCGGCGACGGTGCGCGCAGCCAGGCGGCGGGGCTGGGTGTGGCCAATGAGTCCACGGCGGCCACGGCCTAGGTCCAGGCAAATTTTGGGGATTTGGGTGGTCTTTCCGGAGCCGGTTTCACCGGCAATAATGACCACCTGGTGGTGTTCGATGGCGTGGGCAATGTCGTCTTTGCGGGACGTTACCGGCAGACTAGTGGGGAAGTCGATGGCGCCGATGCTGCTAACACGTTCGGCAAGGCGTTGCTGGGCCTGCTTGATGTCCGCAGCGATGGCAGCGAGTGCGCGCGGGCTGCGAGCTTTGGCTAAACGCCTGCGGAAGTGGCGCTCCTGGGTGATGGTGACCTGGGAGAGGGAACGAAGCAGTTCTTCGCGCGACGGAGTCTGCGCGGGCTCGGTGAAGTCAGACATAATTGACACAACAGTCTACCCTGCGGGAAGGATCCAAATAACAATTCGGTCACAGTACGTAACTGGTGGGCCTCGGGCCGGATTTATTTCAGGTTAGGCTGTACTATTAAAAGGGCACTTCGCGGCTATTGCTTCAAGATACTCGCGTGAATTGTTCAACGAGACTTCATTCAAGGAGGAACGATGACAACCCCAAATGACCCGCAGCGTGACGGAGGGGACCAGCGTCCGGAGCCTGGGCGCTATGAACCTACAAATCACCCAGAAGACCGCCCTGACTTCGGGGTCCCGAGTTATCCGACGCATTCAGATTCGAGCGCTGGCACCGGGGCCGAGTTTAACGGTTACTCCGGCTACGAGGGTGCCGGGGAATACGGTGTCAATGGTGCAACCATTCCGGCACCCCCGGGAGTTCACCCCTGGGAGGCAATCAAATTTGGCTTTAAGCGCACCTTCCAGAATCCCGGGCTGTGGGTTCTGGGCAGCTTGCTGTTCATCGGTGTGGCAGTCGTGGTTGGTCTCATCGCTGGCTTCGCAGCGGGCTGGACAGGAGATGCGAATGCGGAGGTGCACATAGGAGCTTCCCCGTGGGGCCCAGGGGATATTGCACTTAACAGCCTGGCAGCTATCATCGGGTTGCTGCTTACCCCAGTCATTTACTCCTTGGTGCTGCGCGATATTGATGCCCCCAAGGCAGGTTTTAAGGATATTCCGCGCACCCAGAACTTCTGGAAGGTTATTGGGGCCAGCATCCTGGTTGGCATCATCTCTGCTGCGTTGGCTTTGGCGCTTGCGTTTATTACCCTCTTCGGTGCTCTTCAACGGTTGGAGCAGAGTATAGAGCAGTTGGATGACCCAGCGGTAGCTCTTGCTGCGCTTGGAACGGTGTTGCTGGCAGTTCTGGGTTTGACTGTGCTTATGGCATTCGTCACACCATTCTTTACGTTGATTGTGTGGCTGGTTGCAGATGGGCGCGCCGGGGTATTGGAATCTATCCCAATGGGCGTGAAGCTGGGCGCGAAGAATTATCTGCCGCTGGTGGGTTTCCAGCTGTTGCTGATGTTCATCATGCTCGTCTTGGGTCTTGTGACGCTGGGGTTCGGGCTGCTGGTACTGCTGCCCGCGCAGTATCTAGCCCTGGGGCACGTCTACCGGCAGGCAATTGGTGGTCAGATTCCCGCCCCGGCTGCGTAGGCCCTAGGAGCTAGGCGAAAGCGCCATCGAACTGTGCGGAGCAGGTGTCCTAACGGGGCACCTGCTCTTCCATTACCTGTGCAAAGGCGCGCGAGACCAACTGGCCAAACGCGTGAAACTCGTCTGAGCGTGCTGCCGAGGAGCGAAAGACCAGGCCCACCTGGCGCTGGGCCGTGACGTCAGGGGCGAAATTGCCTACGGCAATATCAGGGTGGCGGCACTCAGCCGCCAGGGCGGAGGCGGGGATCAAGGTGGCGCCCATACCGCCAATGACCAGTTGCATGATGGTGGTCAGGGAGGAAGCTCGGGTGACGGCATTAGTGGCATCGGCGGGATTGACGCGTGCTGCCCGGCACAGATCCAGGATCTGCTCGCGCAGACAGTGGCCATCATCAAGCAGAAGTAAATCCAGCTCATCCAATTTTTTAAGGCTAAGGTCCTGCCTGCCGGCCAACGGGTGAGTGCGGTGAGTAACCACCCGGAACTGTTCCTGGTAAAGCGGAACTTCAACCATCCCATGAGCCTCGGCAGGCAGGGCCATGATGGTTAGATCCACCTGACCGTCGCGCAGGCGCTCCAGCAAAGTGTGGGTCTGCTCCTCGACGAAGATGGGTTCAAGCTCCGGAAACTCCTCCCGGATGGAGCGCAGGAGGTGTGGCAGGATGTATGGAGCGACGGTGGGGATAATGCCAATGGTCAGCGGACCAGATAGGGTGCCCTGTGCGCCGCGGGCATGAGCCATGAATGCCTCAGCGGATTCTAGGGTTGCTTTAGCGTGCGGTAACAGCGTCTGGCCTGCGGAGGTGACGATGACGCGACGGGTAGAGCGCTCGATGAGCTGAATGCCCAAGCCCTGTTCTAGGGCGACGAGCGCCTGGGATAATGATGGCTGGGAAATCTGCAGTTTGGTAGCGGCGGTGCCAAAGTGCTTATTCTCCGCAATGGTCACAAATGTGCGCAGCTGGGCGAGTGTCGGCCGGTACTCTTTATTGTTCATGCCTATAACTCTAGCACCATTGAGAAGTTGGAACTATTGACAGGGGCGCGGAAAGGGTGCATAATGAATGTCATTGGTCGCCAACGGCGGCTAAAGAGACAATTCAGACAACCCCGTCCGAAAGAGGAGTTTGGCCACATGCCTATCTTGACCGTTGGAGAGAAATTCCCCGAGTTTGAGCTGACCGCACTAAAGGGTGGTGATCTGCACGACGTTAATGCTTCCCAGCCGGAGGATTACTTCGAGCAGGTGTCCCTGGACAAGTACGAGGGCAAGTGGAAGGTTGTCTTCTTCTACCCGAAGGACTTCACCTTCGTGTGCCCGACCGAAATTGCTGCCTTTGGCAAGCTGGATGAGGAATTCCAGGACCGAGACACCCAGATCCTGGGCGGTTCCACCGATAATGAGTTTGCGCACTTCAACTGGCGTGCAACCCACCCGGAGCTCAAGGAAGTTCCGTTCCCGATGTTCGCCGATGTTCGCCATGACCTGATCCGTGCCCTGGGCGTGGAGAACGCTGCTGGCGTTGCTGACCGCGCTACCTTCATCATTGACCCGGACGGCGTTATCCAGTTCGTCTCCGTAACTCCGGATGCCGTGGGTCGTAACGTTGATGAGGTTTTGCGCGTGCTGGATGCCCTGCAGTCCGAAGAGGTTTGCGCTTGCAACTGGCAGGCAAATGACCCGACCAAGAACATCGACAAGCTCGAGGTTGTGCAGTCCTCCCTCTAAGGCGGATGCCCTAGGACTTACGTCCCCGGACGTTAGCCTGAGAACCATCGTCAGTACCAGCCCCGCTGAATATGAGTCATATCCCGGCGGGGCCTGCTTTTAAGCAGGCGTGAAAATCGCCTATGAAAACGCGTAAGGAGAAAAGTAATGTCTATTGATAACCTGAAGTCCTCCCTGCCGGAGTACGCCAAGGACCAGAAGCTGAACTTGGGATCCCTGGCCCGCTCCACCGAGCTCAACGAAGAGCAGCTGTGGGGCTCCCTGCTGGCAGCAGCTGCTGCGACCCGCAACGACACCGTCTTGTCTGAAATCATGGAAGAGGCTAAGGAGCACCTGTCTGCCGAGGCTATCGATGCTGCCCTGGGCGCCGCTACCGTGATGGCCATGAACAACGTGGCCTACCGCGCCAAGGGCTGGCTGGGCGATGACTACGCTCAGGTAAAGTTCGGCCTGCGCATGAACATTATCTCCAAGCCGGGTGTAGACAAGGCCAACTTCGAGCTGTGGAACACCGTCGTGTCCGCCATCAATGGTTGCGAGCACTGCCTGTCCGCCCACGCTAAGACTCTCCAGGAGGAGGGCCTGACCAAGGAGCAGATCTGGGAAGGCGTCAAGATTGGTGCCGTCATCCAGGCTGTGGTCCAGACCGTGCAGATTGAAGCCGCACGCTAAGGGGTCCACACCAGGCCGCGTGTCTGCGGGCTTCATATGCTGGGCCCGTGCATAAAGGCCCAGCGTGACAGGCCCAGCGAGAAACGTTCAGCGCCAAAATTTGGGGCCTGTGCTAGTTCGTTGAGTACCAGTGCAGGTCCCTTTTCGTGCCCGGGACTTCAGCGGACAATCTGGCCCGTGCTTTACAGCAAGCTGCTAGCACGGGATGTGCTGGGTTGCGAGCTGTTAGGCCTCGATGTGTAGCGAGGAGAGGCGGACTTCGCCGGCAGCATCAGAAGCATCGAGGTCCACGGTGCCTACGAATTGATAGGCATTGTCTCCGGCGGGGTCTTTAAGGATTTGGCGCACTGTCCAGCTGCGCGAGCCCTCGCCCTCGACATGGAAGTACTCCGGGCCGCGGGCGGCTGGTCCCCAATCGATATCGTCGTAGTCAGCAAAGTAAGCATCCATCGCGCCGCCGAAGTCCGGGACATCATCGAGGTAGTCCACCAGCTGCTCCAAACGTTCTTCCTTTTCCAGTGCAAAGAGGTTGACCAGGCGGAAGAAGTAGTTGCGGACCATGATGCCAAAGGCACGCCGGTTGGAGGTTAGGGCAGTGGGATCTTCGACGCCAAATGCCAACTCGCGTTCCATAGTGGCGGCGTCAACGGGCTGATCCTCGCCGGTCATTTGTGCCCACTCGTCCACCAGCGAGGAATCCACCTGGCGGATAAGCTCGCCGAGCCATTCGACGACATCGGCAAGCTCTTCGGTATAGAACTCATCTGGCACGGACTGGCGCAGGGTACGCCAGGCATCGGTAAGGTAGCGCAGCACCACGCCTTCGGAGCGCGCCAAACCATAGGTGGCAACGAGATCGGAGAACGTCATTGCGTTTTCCAGCATGTCGCGCACCACCGACTTCGGGGACAATGTGAACTCCTTGACCCATGCGTTAGTCTCTGCGAATGTGTCATATGCTTGGTGGAGGAGCTCATCAAGGGGCATGGGCCAAGTGATCTCCTCGACAATGACCATCCGTTCGGTGTAGTCCACGCCCTCCGCCTTGAGGGCAGCGATTTCCTCGCCCCGTGCAGCCTGCTGCTGGGCGCGCAGCACCGGCCGGGGATCATCCAAAATGGACTCGAAGACGGAGATAATGTCATAGGCAAACGTCGGGGACTCGGGGTCCAACACACTCAGCGCGGCCAGGGCAAACGGGGCTAGCGGCTGGTTTAGTGCGAAGTCGCGGGGGAGCTCGCGCACCACATGGTAGGGGCGACCATAAATGTCTAGCCCCTTAGTAGAGCGCTGCACCACGCCGGTGCGCAGCAGGCCGCGGAAGAGATCCAGCGCGGTGAGGATGTCCTGGTTTTGCTTTGCCCTGGTGTCGTGGTTGGTGCGCAGCAAGTGGCGCATGTGTTCAAAACCGTCGCCATGGCGGGCCAAGACATTGAGCAACATCGAATTGCTCACGCGGAATTGACTGCTCAACTGCTCAGGTTCAGCGTCTATGAGCCGGAGGTAGGTCTTTTCTGACCACGTGACCTCGCCATCGCGAGCGGACTTCTTCTTAAGCTTTTTCAAGCGGGCTGGGTCATCGCCCGCGCGGCGGCGAGCTTTGGCGTTTTCAATCTCGTGCTCGGGGGCCTGGACCACCACAGTGCCTTCGGTGTCATAACCCGCCCGGCCCGCGCGCCCAGCGATTTGGTGAAATTCGCGGGATTTGAGGATGCGCTGGCGCGAGCCGTCGAATTTGGCCAGGCCTGTCATCAATACCGTGCGTATGGGGACGTTGATACCCACGCCCAGTGTGTCCGTGCCGCAGATAACCTTGAGCAGCCCCTTTTGGGCCAGCCTTTCTACCAACCGGCGGTACTTGGGCAGCATCCCCGCATGGTGAATGCCAATGCCCTTGCGGAGCAGTTTAGAGAGATCGCGGCCGAAAGCTGTACTAAAGCGGAAGGCGCCGATTTCTGCGGTGATGGCGTCCTTTTCTGCCGCGCTGAGCATTGTGGGCAAAGAGGTCAATGCTTGGGCGCGCTCAGCAGCCTCCCGCTGGGAGAAATGCACAACATAGATAGGGGCCTTGCCCCGGGAGAGTAGCTCCTCAATGGTCTCATGTACAGCAGAGAACGTGTAGCTAAAGTCCAGCGGCACCGGCCGGGTGCTGCCGGTGACCAAGCTGGTTTTGCGCCCTGTGCGGGCGGTCAAGTCATCTTCGAGCCATTTGGTATCTCCCAGAGTCGCAGACATGAGAATGAATTGGGTGTGGGGAAGTTCCAACAGCGGGACCTGCCATGCCCAGCCGCGCCCGGGCTCTGAATAGTAGTGGAACTCATCCATAACCACCTGGGCGATGTCGGCGTTAGCTCCGTCGCGCAAAGCGATATTAGCGACGATTTCTGCCGTGGCTGCAATGATGGGGGCCTTGTGGTTTACGGTGGCATCCCCAGTCATCATCCCAACGTTTTCCGCTCCGAAGATCTCGCACAGCGCGAAGAACTTCTCGCTGACTAGCGCCTTAATGGGAGCGGTGTAGAACGTGCGCTGCCCCTTGGCCAGCGCAAAAAAGTGCGCGGCGTTTGCCACCATGGACTTTCCCGATCCCGTGGGGGTGGCCAAGATGACATTATCTCCAGCCAGCGCGGCGAGGCTGGCTTCCTCCTGAGCAGGGTAGAGGCTAATGCCGCGCTCCGATGTCCAGGTCTGGAACGCGTCCCAAATGACATCATCGAGCACGGACTCGGGTACGTCTTGGAAGTCGCTGAGGTGCTGGGAAAGGTTCACAGCAGCCCAGTGTATGCCATTATGGGTACCGGGTGTGGCAGGGCCGTGAGCCTGCCCGTGCAATGACTGCCAGTAATTGGCAAGGGCCTAAGACACGGGCCTAAGACACGGGCTTAAGGTACGGGCCTAAGACACAGACCTAGGAACCAGCGCCGGGAGAACCCTCAGCGTCATCGGCGGTGGGGTCTTCGGCGGCATCGGCAGCGTCTGCGGGGTCTACACTATCGGTGGTATCGGCAACATTGTTGTCACTAGCGGCTGGGCCGGGGGCCCCAATTGCATCCTCGCGGTCATTGATGTCCTCAGAGAGGATTTGTGCTCGCCAGGATTCCTCGTGTCCCACGGCGTCGAGGAACTTTTCAAACTCCGCCGAAAGCTCGTCGGCAGTAGGCAGGGCTGCCTCGCCCGGCATGATGGCCTGGGGGTGCTCCTGGCGGTAACGCTCCATGTAGCGGTCGTATTGCTCCTCGAGTTGCTGAATTACCTCTATGATCTCCTCGGAGTCCATAACTTGAGTCTCTAGCTGCTGGTTAAAGCGTTCCACGTCGCGTTCCAAGGACTTCAGGGGAATCTTGAGCCCCAACGTATGGCTGATGCTCTCTAGCAAGCCCAAAGTCGCCTGCGGGTAACCCGAAGCGCCCAAGTAATGGGGCACGTGTGCCGTATAGCCAGCCACATTACTACCGGCCTTGGCCAGGGCGCGCTCAATAAACAGGGAGGCTGCCCCCGGCACCATCATGGTGGAGTCCATGCGCAGCATGTGGCCAACTAGTTTCTGGGAGTTACCGTGGGCGGTGACCACCATGGGGCGGGTATGCGGGGTAGGCATGGGGGCCGCGTACAGACAGATGGTGTTGTCTACTTTGAACTTTTGGGCCAAGTCGGTCACGGCCTCAGTAAAGCCGCGCCAACGCAAGTCAGGCTCCGGGCCGGAGAGCAACAGGAAAGCTTTACCGGAAGGGTCTCTAAGGACACTCATCTCGATGTCAAAGTTCTCAATCTGCAGGTCCTCGTCCTCCGCTATGGTTACCGCAGGGCGGCGAGAGCGATAATCAATGAGCTCGTCTGTTTCGAAGGAGGCAATCAGGCGGTGCTCTAAGGCGGCCTTGAGGTGGTTGGCGCTGGTTTCTACCGCCTGGCCGGCATCAGCATAGCCGTGCAGCGCCACGATGAGCGTAGCTCCCTTATCGCCTTCAGCCGAGCTATTGGGCGAGCTGTTGACAGCGGGGACGGGGTACTCTAATTCATAAAAACGTTGTTGAGAATTATCCATGGTATTCCTCCTTGTTCGGCCATCGCTGGCCACTGTTGGGCACAACACCAGTGGGGCGGCAGCTATTCCCGCCTGCGCACGGCTGGGCTGCTTCTGGCCGGGGTCTACATGGCGCGAGTATTCACACGGTCAGAGCGTAAAAGGTTTGGGCTAGCCTGCCATTATATCGACTAGTTGCTGCACCGCGTTGCCTCCCGCGCCGACCGACGGTCACAGTAGTTAAAACCGCGACATAATCTTAATCTGTGGAATTCTTCCTGTGGATAACTGCAAGATTTGCCCACTAAAGTGCGCAAAATGACGAGTTATCCACAGATTGGAAAAATTCCCCTTGCCGGGGGTTGACTCGGGGTGCGAAGGTGGGCACATGAACACACACGACACATATTCACCAGGTTTCCTCTTGTCCAATGTCCCCGGTGCGCTGGGGTTCTATCCCACCGAGTCCGTGCTCCTCATGGCGTTTCATGAGCATGCGGACAACCTTCGACTAGGCCCCATTGCGCGTTGTGACATCGCAGACGCTCACGACTACCTCCCGGAGGCGTTCGACGCCGTCTCTGCCGGGACAGATGTGGTCTTCGCCTTTATTGTTTCCCACCGTCCGCAGCAGTCACTGCAGTGGCTCGTCGATTTCCTCTATGACTTCCGCAGCGATGACGACGGACGCGAAATTGACGCCTGCTGGCATAGTCCAGAAATTGCCGTGGGCCAACCCTACGAAGTCTGCTTCGGTCCCCAGCAGTTTGCTGGCGGTGCCCAGGATCCATGGTGCGAGGGCACCATACCGTCCATCATCAATTCCCCCAGCATGCAGCGGTGGGTAGAACAGGGCCAGCTGCCGGAAGTCAGCCGCGCTGCGGCGCAGTCCTTCTACCAGGAGCGCAATCGTTTCCTGTGTCCCAGCCACCGCGCGGAGTTGGAAAGCATTGTGGGGCGGGAAGCCAGTTTGCTCTCTTTAGGCCGGTGCCTGCCGCCTAGCTATCCCCCACACGACCTGTGCCGTGAGCTCGAGGTAGAAGACATTCCTGCGTTCATTGAATTGGTGGTCACCCGTGCGACAGAGGCGGACTGGACACTGGATGAGCTGCTCCGGCAGCCTGGGCTCTTGGGCCGCGTGGGGGCGATCATGGGCTGTACTCTCACCCGCGACCTCGCCATGGGGGCTTTGCTGGAGGCTCCCGATGCCGCCGCAACCATTCTGCTGGCAGTAGCGCAAAGCGTCGAAGGCCTCTCCCGCTGGAATGCACTGACCATCTTTGCTGCCACGCAGATTGCGCAGGGCTTGCCGATGATCGCTGGCACCGTACTGTCCGTTGTGCTCAAGGAGGAACCCCAGCATACTCTGGCGCGTTTAATGGACAAGGGCTACCGGGCGGGCCTCCATGACAGTCTGGTCGATTCGCTGCGCGACGGCTCACGGCTCGCGGTCGTGAACCTTGCCGAGGAACCAGAGTCCCCGCTCGGCAACTGCGGTTAAGCGCGCCGGTCAGCGGAGTGCGCCTGGTCTCCCAGCTGGGTGTGAAAAGCCCAGGCATCAGAGACGATGGTGTGCAGGTCAGTGCGTTGTGGGGCCCACCCCAACTCCTGCTTGATCTTCTCCGAAGAAGCAATAAGTGTGGCGGGGTCCCCGGCGCGCCGGGGAGCATGCTGGGCGGGGATGGGGTGGCCGGTGACTTCCCGGCAGGTGTCGATGACCTGTTGGACGGAGTAGCCATCGCCAGAGCCCAGGTTGTAAATGCGGTGCTGCCCTGGAGTATTGCTCTCCAGAGCTAGCAGGTGGGCCTGGGCGAGGTCAAGGATGTGGATGTAGTCGCGCACCGCGGTGCCATCGGCGGTGTCGTAGTCGTCGCCGAAGATGGAGATCTGCTCCCGGTGCCCTAAGGCTACCTGCAGTACCAACGGGATAAGGTGGGTTTCGACCTCGCGGTTTTCCCCGATCGTGCCATAGGCTCCCGCGACGTTGAAGTAGCGCAGCGACGTTGCTCCCAGACCATAGGCGTGGGCATAAGAGGAGATGGCGTGGTCAATAGCCAACTTGGACGCCCCGTAGGGGTTGGTGGGCGAGGTGGGCATATCCTCGGTAATCGGAACCTGTGCAGGCTCCCCATAGGTCGCGGCGGTGGAGGAAAAGACCAGGTTGCGCACGTCATTGTCGCGCATGGCATCCAGCAATGCCAGGGTAGTTACCACGTTGTGCTGCCAATACTCGGCAGGGGACTCTACGGACTCGCCCACAAGGGAGCGTGCAGCAAAGTGCAGTACGCCGTCAAAGCCGCCCTCGGCGAGAACGCCCCCGGCTACCTCCCGGACGTCCCCTTCAACTAGGCGTGCGCCTTCCGGTACGGCACTGCGGTTTCCGGTAGTGAAGTTATCTATCACGGTTACGTCGTGGCCGACTTCCAGCAGGACCGCGGCACAGACGCTGCCCACGTAGCCGGCACCGCCGGTAACTAAGAGTTTGCGGGGAGTGGTGGTGGCGGTTGGGGCCATAGCTATGCTGCTCGCTTCCATTGCTGGGTGACATTTTCGTCCCATGCTAGCAGCTAGCGCCTGGTCGCCGCCTAGCCAGAAATACGAATGGCGTGGGCGAGGTCGTCGAGGAGTTCAACGGTTGCGCCGGACTCGGTTTTAATGAAGATCACTCCATTGTGGTTGGTGATGGTCACCGGAGCGCCGGTCACAATGCCAGCATCATGCAACTGACGGAACTGCGCGGCGTCGACCTGGAGAATCTCATTAATCTGCACGATGGTGGTCTCTGTGGGCACGGCGACGGGCAGGTCGATGGCGCGAATACCCTCGGTCATCTCCGGTGCCTCGACGCCGAGTTCCTCAAGGGCTGGAATGGGGTTGCCAAAGGGGGAGCGGTAGGGGCTGTCAATAACGGCGACGACGCGCTTTTCTACCTCTTCGCTCATCACGTGTTCCCACCGGCAGGCCTCATCGTGGACCTGGTGGATATCTAGGCCTAGGACGTCAGTAAGGAGGCGCTCTGCTAGGCGGTGCTTGCGCATCACTGCCGTGGCCAAGGAACGCCCCGCCGGGGTGAGATCCAGGCTGCGATCATTGCGCACATGCAGCAATCCGTCACGCTCCATGCGGGCTACGGTCTGGGAGACAGTTGGCCCGGATTGCTCGAGGCGCTCTGCAATGCGCGCTCGCAAAGGGACAATGCCCTCTTCTTCAAGCTCATAAATGGTGCGCAAGTACATCTCAGTAGTGTCGACGAGATCATTCATGGATGCTGGCCTTTCTGTCTCTGGAGCGTTACCGGGACTAGCTGGCGGCTAGAGCGGCAAGGCGCTACGGTTTGCCGCGGGTGGAGACTCCATGCGAAGCCGGCGCCCGTCGATATCAAGCACCCTACACCTTAGCGCACTTCTTGCCCTGGTGTAATGTTGCTAAACCTGTCAGTGTCGAAGTATTAGACGCTTTTACCTATCAATAACGCGATTGTCCCCATTCCCGATCGCGTGTTAGGCCGCACCGTAGCGCGTGGACCCGCTGTGCTGCGCCAGGCTTCGCTGCGCCTGGCGGGCCCACTGTAGCGCGAAAATGCAGCGGGAAGCGGGCTGTCTACAAAGCGTATTCGCGCAGGCGGTCGGCGCGAGCACCGTCGCGCAGCTTGGCCATTACTTCGCGCTCGATCTGGCGGACCCGTTCCCGGGACAGCCCATAACGTCGACCAATTTGGTCCAGGGTGCGCGGGACGCCATCATCCAGCCCGTATCGCATACGGATAACGTCTTGTTCCCGGCCCTCCAGGGTGCCAATGACGTCCTGGATGTCCGAGTGGCGCATGGCGGCGACCACGGCGGTCTCCGCGTCCGTAGCTTCTGCGTCTTCGATGAAGTCACCTAGTGGAGCTTCCTCATCGGTACCAACCGGCATGTCTAGCGAGACCGGATCGCGCGATTGACGCAGCAGCATCTCAATCTTGGCTTCCTCGATTCCAGATTCCTCTGCCAATTCCTCATTCGTGGCCTCTCGGCCCAAGGACTGGTACATCTCGCGCTTAATGCGTGAGAGCTTGTTCACCTGCTCCACCAGGTGCACTGGCAGGCGGATGGTGCGCGACTGGTCTGCCATTCCGCGGGTAATCGCTTGGCGGATCCACCAGGTGGCATATGTGGAGAACTTAAAGCCCTTGGCGTAATCGAACTTCTCCATAGCGCGAATCAGGCCCAAGTTGCCTTCTTGGATAAGGTCTAGCAAGGGCATACCGCGGCCGGTGTAGCGTTTAGCCAAGGAGACCACCAGGCGCAGATTAGCTTCCAGGAGGTGGGAGCGGGCCTTCTTGCCATCACGGACCAAAATTTTTAGATCGCGCTTTTCTGCGCGAGTGAGCTTCTCTGCGTTTTCCAGCTTGTATTCGGCATAAAGTCCGACTTCGATGCGCTGCGCCAGTTCTACTTCGTCTTCAGCGCTGAGCAGGGCAGTTTTGCCAATGCCGTTGAGGTAAACACGGACAAGATCTGCTGAGGGGTTGTCATTGGTCTGATTACGACGTGAGCCGCGATCGACTTCCTGGCTTTCCTCCTCGTTGGTGGTGTTGTGTTCGCGAGCTGTAGCTGGGCTGGTCACAGTGGCCTCCTCCGGGGTATCCCATTTATCACTGTGTTAAACGAGGCTCCGGCCCATTTAGTTCCCGGCACTCAGGAAACTTTCAGGTCTACCTCATTTTGGGGGTAGAGTGCTAAGTCTCCACTAGTACCGTAAAAGGGCCCTCGTTGACCGATGCCACCTGCATCATGGCACCGAAACGCCCGTGTTCTACATGAATGCCAGCGGCCTGGAGCTGGTGCGACAACTCGTCAATGACTGGTTCTGCCACGTCTGCCGGAGCAGCATCCGACCAAGAAGGTCGCCGTCCCTTCGCGGTGCGCCCATAAAGCGTAAATTGGCTAACTAAGAGAACCGGCGCGCCCACCTCGACTACGCTGCGTTCACCGTCCAAAATCCGCAAGCCCGAAATCTTGTCCGCCATTTTCTTTACGGCCGCCTGCTGAGTTGGGGAGTCCACCACGTCCTCGCGGCTTATGCCCACCAATGCCAAAAGGCCGGTGGTCTCCGGGCATTCAATTGCACCGACGACTTCCCCGCCTACTGTGACACTGGCGGAAGATACGCGGGTAAGTACTGCGCGCATGCTTAAACTGGCCTTCCTTCGTCATTCATCCATCGGTCAACGTTCATTTATCGCCGCAGGCTACGCGGGCATAATCATTCCATGCCGGAACAAGTCCACCATGATGGGCACGGCGGCATCGAGCAGCTCTTGCTCATCGTAGCCATGAATGGCGGCATAAACGCCCACGGTATCGCGCAGGTTGAGGCCCTGCGGGTGCAGCCCGGCTACGATAGCCGCCACGTGCTCGTCTACCTCATGCTGCCAGCGGGGACCGTCGGTGCGGCTTAGGCGCAGTACCGCGCGGCTAAAGCCCTGCCCGGACTCGGTATCTGGCAGTGCCACGTCTTCACGCGCCAGCCCCGGGCGGACCTGGAAGTGCTGCGCGGCAAAGTCCGCGTGATCTCGCTCCCGCAGCCAGGCGGTGCGGGTGAAGTATTCCTCAACCTCCGCGCCGAGAGGATCCTCGAAGTGCTGCGTCAAGGACTCAGCCAGGATATCGGAAGGTTCATTGTCTCCAATACGCTGGATGGCCACGAAGCCGAAACCGATACCCGTGACTCCATGGCGGGCGAAATGCTCGAGCCACAATCGGGTACGCTCCTGGCCGGCAGGCGAGCGCACGTCCACAGACTCATCCTTGAGCCATGTTGAGACATACTGGGCGGGATCCGCGACATCGCGCTGGATGATCCAGGCTGCCACACCGGTATCTGGCAGCCAACCTGCAACCCGCTGTTGCCACGTCTGGGTGTCTTGGTGGACCCAAGCCGCCAAGAGGTGGGCCGTTCCGCCGGGGTGCAGATGCTCTACTGATTGGGATACCACCAACTCAGAAGCCGCATCCAAGTTAAGACCAGAGTCTTTGTAGACGTGGCCCACCTCCGGCAATCCCACTACGAAGGGAGGGTTGGCCACAATGCGGTCGAAGCGCCTTCCCGCCACCGGCTCAAACCACGGGCCCTGGAGGAGTTCAACGCAGTCTTCGACCCCGGCGGCGTGTACCGTCGCGGCGGCCAGGGCCAACGCCCGAGGATGGATGTCCGTGGCCGTCACGCGGGGCAGCTCCCCCTTGGTTGCAGATTCAGGGGAGTAGCTAGCCAGGTGGCCCAGAATTTGCACACCCGAGCCGGTACCTAAGTCCAGCACGGTAGGTGCCGGGGTCGCGGGGGTTGATTGGAGCAGCGATAGGGAAGCCGAGCCAACGCCCAACACGTGGTCTGGGCCGGGCACATGGTCTACCAGGGCAGCATCGACGTCCGAAAAGACCCAAAAGGTGCGCCCGCGGATAATGTGGGGCCGGATGTCCAAGGCCACTCGAATGGCCCCGCCCGGCTCAGCATCAGCAACCAGCGCCCCGGTCTGCCGGAGCCGGTCAGCGATATCCTCACCTACAAGCTGCCCCAACTGGTTAAGGGTGCACGGATCATGGAGCAAGAACACCCGAATGAGCTGGTCTAGTTGCGTATCACCTGCTGCCCCCAGACGCACAGCAGCGGGCTCACCACGATAGAGCGCCTCGCAGAGTTCTGGCCCCAGGTGTCCTGCAATCCCAGCGGCATCAAAACCAGCCTGGGCAAAGACCGCACACAGATCGCCAGCGACCTCAGCAAGCGGATGGTCAGGGTCTAGCGGGGTAAAGAAGTCAGTCATGAGGCGATTCTAAAGCCTGCCATTGCCTGGCCGAAGCAGACCCGGGGCCAAACATGGCATCGGCAGCAGAGGCGGGGCGCGCGGGGGCATCGGCAGACTTGGCTGTGCCCGGTAACAGTCCTGGCTGAGGGCGAGGTACCGCCAACGCCTGCTGCTCATAGTAGGCACGCTGGGCACGCGCCAGACCAGGCTTATAGGTATTGCGCTGCCGGGAATCCTTGCGCGGGCCCTGGCTATTGCCAATGACCACTGCCACCCACGGCAGTGGGAAAGTCACCGCAACGGTCAGTGCCGCCAGCGTCCAATGGTGATAAAGCACCAGCCCGCCCGCACCCAGCAGAGAGGGCACGCGCAGAAACTGCAAGATGCCATACCAAATTTCCCGATGCCGCCGGTGCTGCCCCGGAGACATCTGCGCGTCCGTAATCAACAAGGAGCGCCGACGGCGCAGATGGCTGAGGAGCCGCCGCCACGCGACCCACCGCCCGGGGGTCTGCTCTTCCTCCAGCGGGTACTGGAAATCGTCGTGGTCAACCACGTCATGATCAAAGCGGTCCTGAGAAGAACCAGTGCTGGAGTCCATAGCTTCCCAGGGTAGCCCTTAAAGTCGCCAAGAATCACCTTTGTGGGGCATGATGGTTCAGGTGAGTAGCACGACGACAAAGACGATTGAACGCCCTGATGAACTCGTAAAAGAGTCCACCGGCAATGACACCCCGAAATTTTTCCACTATGTCAAGAAGGATCAGATCCTTAACTCCGCGCTGAGTGGTGACCGCGTCGTAGCACTGTGCGGAGAGACTTTCCCTGTGACCAAGCAAGCAAAGCCAGGATCGCCAGTGTGCCCGGAGTGTGAGAACATCTACAAGGGCCTACGCCGTAAGTGAGGTAACCAGTGAGCCGCAACAAGGGCCCCTTGCGTGCCTGGCAGCAGGCCGCACTGGATAAATTCTTAAACACCAAACCCAAAGACTTCCTGGCCGTGGCTACCCCCGGAGCGGGCAAAACCACCTTTGCTTTGCGGATCGCCACCGAGTTAGTCGATGACCGCACGGTAGACCGGGTCATCGTTGTGGTGCCCACCGAGCACCTCAAAGTGCAGTGGTCGCAGGCAGCTGCCCGGGTGGGGCTAGGCCTGGACCCGAAGTTCACCAACTCCTCAGCAGTCAACCCCGCACTCGACGGCATAGTGGTGACCTATGCCCAGGTGGGCATGCACCCCTATAAGCACAGGGCAGTGGCTTCTGCCCGGCGCACCCTGGTCATCCTTGATGAGATTCACCACGCTGGCGACTCCAAGAGCTGGGGCGATGGCGTGCGCGAGGCCTACGCTGATGCCGAGCATCGCCTGGCGTTGACCGGTACGCCCTTCCGCTCCGATGAGTCCCAAATTCCCTTCGTGCGCTACGAAGAAGACGGCGAAGGCCACCTGGTTTCCCGCTCCGACCACACCTATGGCTACGGCGACGCGCTTGCCGATGGCGTGGTGCGCCCCGTGGTCTTTTTGTCTTACTCCGGCGAGTCCCGCTGGCGCGACAGCGCCGGGGAGGAACACACCGCCCGGTTAGGAGATGTGCTCAACCCGGAACAAACCGCACGGGCTTGGCGCACCGCTCTAGACCCCAAAGGCGAGTGGATCCCTACGGTCTTAGAAGCCGCACACACCCGGTTGCTGCAAATGCGCCGCAACATGCCCGACGCCGGCGGCCTGGTGCTAGCCACCGATACCGCCACCGCGCGAGCTTATGCCAAAATCCTGCGCCAACTGTCCTCCACGCCGGTAGCTGTGATTCTGTCCGATGATCCGGGATCTTCTGATCGCATCCAGGAGTTCTCCGAATCCACCGACGAATGGATGGTGGCCGTGCGCATGGTGTCCGAAGGCGTGGACGTTCCCCGCCTGGCCGTAGGGGTCTATGCAACCTCTGCCGCCACGCCACTGTTTTTTGCCCAAGCCATCGGCCGCTTTGTGCGCTCCCGGATGCCGGGGGAGACTGCCTCAGTCTTCCTGCCTTCCGTTCCCGTCCTGCTGGGCCTAGCAGAGAGCATGGAAAAATCCCGCGACCACGTCCTGGGAGGGAAGAAAAAATCCGACGAAGACGGTTGGGATGACGACCTTCTTGACGAAGCTAACAAACAGCAAAACGAACCCGACATGCTGGAACCCTCCTATGAGTCCCTCGGCGCTGAAGCGGAGTTCTCCGGGCTGCTGTTTAATGGCTCCCAGTTCACCACAGGGGATATTTCCCAGGAGGAAGAAGACTTTTTGGGTATCCCCGGGCTGCTAGACGCCGACCAAGTCAAGGATCTTCTGCGCAAGAAGCAATCCGATGAGCTCGACCGCCGGGAGCAGGAAGAAAAGGCGCGCCGGGCTGCCGAGGCCGCGGAGGCGCACCGTCGGGAGATCTTTGGGTTGCCCTCAGCGCCGAAGTCCCATCAACAGCCAGACAGCGCTGAGTCTAGCGGCGTGGTGGATGAGCTTGCACAGCTGCGCAAGGAACTCAATACCCTGGTTTCCATTCAAGCCCAGCGCACGGGCCGCCCCCATGGGGCTATTCATACTGAGGTGCGCAAGGCCTGCGGCGGTCCGCCGACTGCGCTGTGCAAGGCTGAGCAGCTGCGCGAGCGAATAAACCACCTGCGTGCGTGGTGAGTTTTGCCGGTTGCCCGAGCAATCCGGCGGGGGTAGGGCGGGGGTAGGTATCATGGGCTAGTCGCTATCGTGGGCACTCCAGCCCCGCGTGACTACCGTGGTCCAACCGCTCTTGCGCAGCGGGGCGAGCACTAAGTCCGG
This sequence comes from Corynebacterium lizhenjunii, assembly GCF_011038655.2. Taxonomy (NCBI): domain Bacteria; kingdom Bacillati; phylum Actinomycetota; class Actinomycetes; order Mycobacteriales; family Corynebacteriaceae; genus Corynebacterium; species Corynebacterium lizhenjunii. The sequence continues at coordinate 1,480,871 of NZ_CP064954.1, read as the reverse complement.
TGATTATTTCTCTACGAAGAAAGTGAGTTGTTTGTGACCAACCCGCAGAACCCCCAAGGACCCCAGGAACCCCAGGGCCCACAGGAACCCCAGCGCCCACAGGGATCCCAGCGCCCGCAGGAGCCTCAGTCTGCCGATGCCCCCGCATACGGCGTGCCCAGCTACGGTGCCCCTGCTTATGGTGCCGCGGACCCGGTTCCGGCTGGGTACTCCGGCGCAGGAGAGTGGGCCGTTAACCAGTCGAAGAACGCGATCGCTCCCTGGGCCCTGGGCCTCGGTATTGTGGCGCTGCTGTCCTCCGTAATCATCATGCCTGCGTATCCACTGGGTCTCATCGGAATTGTGCTGGGCATTATCGCTTTGGTCAAGGGGCGCAAGCTCATGCCGGAGAACCGCCGCACCTGGATGTCCGTGGTGGGCATAGTTACCTCGGTTTTGGGCATGATCGTCGCCACAATCATCGTGTATGTCGGCTTCAACTTTCTCGTTGAAACTGGAATCACTGACTGCTTCGAGCTGAAGGACGAAGCCGCTATTGACCAGTGCCTGAATGAGCGGATCGAAGACAGTGGTGCGACCACAAAATAGTACCCCATCTCAACGCTAGCCCCAGCCAGTGAAGAGCCCGCCGGCCGTTGAAGAGCCCAGCGGCTCTGTTGCTTGGGGCTCTGGCTATGAATGAGCCCCCGGAGCTCTACACGGAGCACACCGGGGGCTAAGCTGTTCGCGGACGTTCGCAGCTGATCGCAGTTGGTCGCGGATTAATCGAGGTAGTCGCGGAGCACCTGCGAGCGCGAGGGGTGGCGCAGCTTCGACATCGTCTTCGACTCGATCTGGCGGATACGCTCCCGGGTAACACCATAGACTTGACCGATTTCGTCTAAAGTTCGCGGCATCCCGTCGGTCAAGCCAAAGCGCAGACGCACCACGCCGGCCTCGCGCTCAGACAGGGTGTGCAGCACGTCCTGTAGCTGGTCCTGGAGGAGGGTAAAGGAGACAGCGTCGACGGCGACCACGGCCTCGGAGTCTTCGATGAAGTCACCCAGCTGGCTGTCACCTTCATCACCAATGTTCTGGTCCAAGGAGATGGGCTCACGCGCGTACTGCTGGATTTCCAGCACCTTTTCTTCGGTTATGTCCATTTCTTTCGCCAGCTCCTGCGGCGTAGGCTCCCGGCCCAGATCCTGGAGGAGCTCGCGCTGGATGCGGCCGAGCTTGTTGATGACCTCCACCATGTGCACCGGAATGCGGATGGTGCGGGCCTGGTCAGCCATGGCGCGGGTAATGGCCTGGCGGATCCACCACGTGGCATAGGTAGAGAACTTATAGCCCTTGGTGTAGTCAAACTTCTCCACAGCGCGGATAAGGCCCAGGTTGCCCTCCTGAATAAGGTCCAGGAAAGCCATACCGCGTCCGGTGTAGCGCTTGGCCAAGGAGACCACCAGGCGCAGGTTAGCCTCCAGCAGGTGATTCTTCGCCTTACGGCCATCACGGGCAATGGCGCGCAAGTCACGCTTCTCGGCCGGGCGTAAGGATTTCTCCTTATCGGCGGCATCGGCAGTAAGCGCCTCATCTAACTTAAACTGCGCATACAAGCCGGCTTCAATGCGCTCGGCCAGGGAGACTTCCTGCTCAGCATTAAGCAGCGCGACCTTACCAATCTGCTTGAGGTAAGCGCGCACCGAGTCCGCAGAAGCGGTTAGCGCGGCGTCCTTACGTGCTTGGCGCAGCTGGGCGGAGTCCTCCTCGTCCCACACCGAAGAGGTCTCTTCCTCTTCGTCATCCTGGTCTTCGTCCTCGTCATCGGAGTCGAGTTCGTCTTCGTCGAGTCCGTCGTCCAAGTCTTCTTCGAGGTCGTCTCCCAGACCTTCTGCAAGGTCATCGTCTTCATCATCATGCTCGAAGCCCTCAGCTGCCGGATCAAACTCCACGTCGGCTACGACATCGGTCGCACCGGCCGCGGTGTCCGTGGCCTCCGTGACTACGGTGTCGTCTTCTTCTGCAGCGGGGCTCTGCTTCTCCGGGGCAGTAGCCTTGGAGGCTGCCGACTTGCGAACAGTCTGCTTCGTGGCCTTCTTAACCGCCTTCTTCACGGACTTTTTGGCAGACTTCTTCGCCGTCTTTTTAGCCGTCTTCTTCGCGGTTTTCTTGGCCGTCTTCTTGGCGGTTTTCTTCGCCGTCTTTTTGGCGGTCTTCTTGGCTGGCTTTACGTCGGTTGCTTCCGCACCGCCGTCAAGTGCCTGTTCTGAAGATTCAGTGGCTGCCACGTACGCCCTTTCGCCTTGTGTTGTGCTGGCCAGCCCCACGCGTCGTAGCGATTGTGTACCACAACAGCCAGGGGTGCTGCTGCGAACTCACACAACCGGGGTACGCGACGGCACGGCCAGAGTTACGATCGACGGCCCAGTATAACGCACAAGACTACTAGGTGTCGGAACCGGGTCCTGCGGTGTCAATGGGCCGGGGATTTCCTTGCATTGTAGAGAAAAATTCTTATGGATGTAGGTCCTGGCTAACTGCCAAAGCAGCACCCACAATCCCCGCACGATTACGCAGTTGCGCAGGTACTACTGGAACCGGGGAGTCCAGATAGCCGCACCATTTGTCGAATTTGCGCGAAATTCCACCGCCGATTATGAAGGCCTCTGGGTTAAATAGAGCTGTGTACTCTGCAAGCACCTTATCCAGCTGCTTGGCCCACTTCTTATAACTCAAGCCCTCTCGCTCCCGGACCGCAGAAGAAGCGATGTGTTCCGCCTCGTGTTTGCCCACCCGCAAGTGCCCTAGCTCCGTGTTGGGGAAAAGTTGGCCGTTGAGGAGGAAGGCTGAGCCGATCCCAGTGCCCAAGGTTAAGAAAATGACTGGGCCGCGCGCGGCTGTGGGGTCGCCACAGGCGACCTCGGCAAGCCCGGCGGCATCGGCATCGTTAAGTACACTAAAACGCACGCCCTGCAGCACACTGCCAAAAAGCTGCTGCGAGTCCACGCCAATCCAACTGGCATCAATGTTGGCGGCGGACCGGACAATCCGGTGGCGCACCACGGCGGGAACCGTGATCCCTACCGGGCCCGTCCAGCCGAAATGTGCCACAATCTCAGCTACAGTTTCCGCCACTGCCTGCGGGGTGGCCGGCTGGGGCGTGGCAATCCTGTGCCGCTCGCCCACAAACTCGCCCGTGGTCACGTCCACAATGGCGCCTTTAATTCCGGAACCGCCAATGTCTATCCCCAGCGCTTGGGCAACCGTGGGCTCTTCCGTGCGTGCGTGCTTAGTCATGGGCACTAGTCTATAGCCCGCTCGGTAGGAACACGGTCCAACCAGACCCTGCCCAGCTTGGTCCAATCCTTCCCGCGCACCTACCATGAGCAAGTTGGGCCAGTACAGGCATGATGGAAGCCATGAGTACTTTCTACACTGCGACCACCCCTGCACCCGTGGACTGCCCTGCGGTGCTCATAACGCAACTGCGGGAGCTAGCGTTAGCAGCTGCGCGCTCCGCGGGGGAATTGGTCTCCCGGCGCCGCCGCGAGCTCTTGCGCACCTCTACCGACGGTGGCCTGCAAGCACACCACACCAAAACCAGTGCCGTTGACCCGGTTACGGTGGTAGATACGGAGTCCGAGAACCACATTGTCGCCTTCTTGCGCCAACATCGCCCCGATGATGGTTTTCTGGGCGAAGAAGGCCAGAACACGCCGGGGAGAACCGGCGTGACGTGGGTTATCGATCCCATTGACGGCACGGTGAACTTCCTTTACGGCATTGGGGAGTATGCGGTCTCCGTCGGCGCGGTTGTGGACGGGGAGCCCGTTGCAGGCGCCGTGGTTAACGTTGAAAGTGGCGCGGCATACCACGCAGGCTGGGCTCAGGGCGCAGCGGTGGAGCGCGGTGGAGCGTCTCATGCCTTGACCCCGCGTTCGCAGTCAGATTTGGCCCTGGCGTTGGTAGCAACTGGCTTTGGGTACCAGGCAACGCGGCGAGAAGCTCAGGCGCGTCTACTGGCCCACATTTTGCCTGTTGTACGCGATATTCGCCGGATGGGTGCGGCGGCCTTAGATTTGTGCCGCGTAGCAGAAGGCACGGTGGATGCCTACTACGAACATGGGGTCAAGGCTTGGGACTGCGCGGCGGGCACGATTATTGCCAGAGAAGCTGGGGTGGTGGTCGCCCACCCGGGGATGGAGGCTACCGGTGGTGAGGCGCGGATGTTATTTGCCGCACAACCAGGGGTTGCGCCACAGCTGTGGTCCCTGCTTGAGAGTCTGAAAGTAGCAGGTCAGCTACCTGAATAGGTGAACGGGGGTAGTGGCGGGCCTACCCCGTATGCTAAGGCGGAATGACAAGACGGGCTGAGTGGTTTATTATCCGCGATCGATAAAAACTAGATTCCATAGCTAGTTGGTGCCCATACTCGAAATCGCTACACCGAAGGACTCATACATGGCTACCGATTATGACGCCCCGCGCCGCCGGGTAGAAGACGAAGCCGAAACTGACTCTCTTGAGGGCCTTAAGGCCGCTGAGAATGACAACAATGGGATGGATGATGACGGCGACATCGTAGATTCCTTTGAGCCGCCAATGGATGATCTCACCGGCGAGGAGCTCAACGTTGAGGTCATCCCGCGCCAGGACAATGAGTTCACGTGCTCTTCGTGTTTCCTAGTGCAGTCCAATAAGCGCCTGTCCCACATGGAAGGCAACGACGCCATTTGCATGGACTGCGCGTAGGCTCGCGCAGCCGTCGCGTGTGGGGCTTAGGCTGGACTGGACCCGGAGGGGCCTCGGGGGCCCGTTGCCGCCAGCTGAGTTTGCCGATGCCCCCTTTAGCGCAACGTCGCAGTCGCCTTGGCGGCTTGCTCTGGCACGAAGGCCTCCAGGACTGCGCGGGGATCTTTGGTGGCGATGATCCAATAGGGGGTGTCATCTTCTGGATCATCGAGCACCAACATGACGTGTTCCTTCATCCAACCTTTGGTGACCAAGAAGGCAGCCGGGTCAAGCTGGGGGCCTAGTGCGTTGCGGCGGGCGGATTCGGGGACTGCCAGGGAGCGGGAGACGACATCGGCAGGCAACTGCGCGCCTTTGGTCAGCAGCCAGCGGGTGCCATCGGGGTCTTGCTCTACGCGCACGGTGGTGCTAGACCACGTCAGCAGCACCCACACCCCAATGACACTAAGTACTGTGGCGATGCCAATGGACCAGCCGATGGGGCGGTTGAGCCCAAAGGTGGCGGTACTAATAACGATGACAAAGAAGCCGTTCATCCAAAAGTACCAAGGGACCCAGTGGCGTTCGGAGTACAGCTGTTGCGGATGGTTATTCCCTTGCTCAGACACAATCACTGAGTCTACGCGGTGCACTGCGGCACGGCTAAGGGGACCCAGGTAGACTATGCCGGGTGACTTCAAATGCTTCCGAAACCGCCAGTTCCTCTTCTGCTGGTGCTGCCCGCAGTGACCTGGGTCCGGTGCGCATTAAGCGCCTGGATAAGGCAATCCCGGTACCGCAACGCGCCCACCGGGGTGACGCCGGGGCAGATTTGTGCGCCGCAGAGAATGTGACGCTGCAGCCAGGCGAGCGCGCGCTGGTAGGCACGGGCATTGCCATTGCACTGCCCTTAGGGACGGTGGGGTTGATCCACCCGCGTTCCGGGCTGGCGGCGAAGCATGGCCTGTCCATTGTCAACACCCCTGGGACGGTGGACGCCGACTATCGCGGAGAGTTGAAGGTTTGTCTCATTAACACTGACCCGCGGGAACCTATCGAAATCAAGCGAGGCATGCGCATTGCCCAGCTGGTTATCCAGCGCGTGGAGTTGGTGGACTTTGAAGAAGTAGAGCAGCTGGACACCACCGTGCGCGGCGCAGACGGCTATGGATCCACAGGCGTGTAGGCTGCCCCGCAATAAATCCCTGAACACCTCAGATACCCCACTGACTAGAACTTTTTAAGGACACCCCATGGCTGTTTGGCCCTTTTCCAAGCGCAAAGACGACGCTGCAGATGCTCAGTCTGCCGATGCCCCCGCTACCTCCAGCACCCACAGCCTGCCGGGGGAGCTAGGGCAAGACCCGGATCTGCACACGGGCCTTAACCAGGGTCCTGCCCAAGAGACTACCGAGGGCGTGGCAGTTTTTAGCACGCCTCATGACCCGGTGGATGGAGAAATCGGTCCCTTTGATGGGGACGTGGTCAACATCGAGACCTTCGATTTCAGTGATTTTTCGCTGGGCCTGCTCGACCTGGGTTCGATGAAGATTCCGCTGCCGAAGGAGTCCCAGGTTCAGGTGGAGATGGGCCCGGAGGGTCCCAAGATGCTCCACATTGTTACACGGGTTGGGCGGGTAACCCCCGTGGCTTTTGCGGCCCCGCGTAACGGTGGCCAGTGGGTAGGAGCTGCCCAGGACTTGATCAAGGGCATGGAAGGCGACGGCCTGCGCACGCGCGTAGAGGAAGGTCCGTGGGGCACCGAAATCGTGGGTGCCAATGACAATGGTGTCATTCGTATTATCGGTATCGAAGGCCCGCGGTGGATGCTGCGCATGACCTTAGCCGCGCCCGCAGGCATGGAAGATGACTTGGCTGCGCTGGGCCGCGAGATTGCCTCCCGCACGTTCGTCTACCGCGGCGAGGCCCCCATCTTGGCTGGTAATTCTTTGCCGGTGGTCATGCCTGCTGCGTTGGTAGAGCAGGTTACCCAAGCCATGGAAGAGCGCAAGGCCCAGGAGCAGGCCCAGCGTGAGGCGGCACAACTTTCTGATACCACCCGCGCCGCAGCTGCAGAGACCATGGACGCCGTGCATGAGCAACCCGACAGCGAGCAGAGGAACTAATGGAGCCTGCCACAAATCTCACAGCAAACAACTCCGCAGAGGACCCTGCGGACAACGCAGCAGGTAGCGTCACAGTTAATTCTGAGCCGGAAACCCAACCCACCCTGTTGGAACAAATGGGCGGGCTGGGCGGATTGGTCGCGGCCACGGTGCCCGTGGTGGTGCTCATTCCCGTCAATAATGCGTGGGGCCTGGGCCCGGCGCTAGCTGCAGCTTTGGGTGTAGCCGCGTTGATCACCCTGTGGCGGGTGCTGCGCAAGGAAACTCTCCAACCAGCCGTGTCCAGCTTCCTCGGCGTGGGCGTGTGCGCGGGCATTGCTTGGTTGACCGGGGATGCCAAGGGCTATTTCCTGTACGGCATTTGGGTTTCTTTGCTCTTAGCGGTACTTGCTGTCGTCTCCATCCTGGTGCGTTGGCCTGCAGTCGCAGTGGTATGGAAGGGCTTAAATGGTGAGTCTATGCAGTGGCGGGAAGTCCCCACCGCGGTGCGCTATTACTCAGTGGCTACGGCTGGGTGGGCCCTGGTGTTTTTGTCCCGTTTCGTGGTGCAAAACCAGCTGTATAACACCACGGACACTACGACGTTGGGCATCGCTCGCATCCTCATGGGCTGGCCCTTAACGGCGTTGGTGGTGCTCTTTACCGTGGTGCTGGTGCGCCGTGCGAACGCTGCCGTAGAGGCCGCGAGCGCCATGAGCCAGGAGCTGAGCCAGCCAGAAAGGCCGCAACAGTGACGCAGAGTTCTTTGCCCAATCAGCCTGAGGGCGTGTCCAAGTCGGTTCCGGCCAAGGGCGATGTCCTCGAGCTTGCCGTAGAGTCCATGGCTCATGGCGGCGAGGCCATAGCCCATGCCGCAGATGGACGCGTGGTGTTCGTGCGCGGCGCGCTACCGGATGATCGGGTGCTGGCGCAGATCACGCGGGTAAAAAAGGCATTTCTGCGCGCGCAAGTAATCGAGTTGGTGCAGGCATCACCACTGCGCGTGGAGTCTGCGTGTCCCGCAGCCGCCGCAGGCGCTGGGTGTTGTGACTTTGCCGTACTGGATCCAGGGGCAGAGCTTGACATCAAGGCCGACATTCTCACAGACCAACTGCGCAGGTTGGGCGGCATGAAGAAGTTGCCGCAGCCAGAACTGATTGAGCTTGCCCCACACCGCGGGTGGCGCACTCGGGTGCGCCTAGGTGTGGATGCGCAGGGCCGAGCCGGATTGCGTCGGCAGGGCTCCCACGAACTTGTCACTGACGTCGAATGTACGCAGCTCTACCCCGGATTAGTCTCCGGCCTGATGGGCCCGGACGCGCGGCGCTTTACGCCCGGTGCTGAGGTGATTGCGGTGATGGACGCGACACGTACCCGCCATGTGGTGGAGTCCCGCCGTGCGCCGCGAGGCCGACGCGTGGAGTACATCACTGAGGTTATTGAGGGCAGTGGCACGGTAGTTGAGCACTGTGGTGAGCAGTCCTTTGAATTCCCCGCCACCGGCTTTTGGCAGGCCCACGTCAAAGCCCCGGAGGTGTACTCCCAGCTCATCGAGACCTGGTTGGCCACCGTCCTGTGCGAGTCTGCCTATGCCGCTCGCGGCACCGCCTGGGACCTCTACGGCGGAGTAGGCGTCTTTGCTCCTGCGCTGGCACGTGCATTCCAAACGGCGAGCGCCGGGCGCGTGAGTCAAGGCACTGACGTTGAGCACACCATTTGCTCGGTGGATTACTCGCCATCCGCGAATACGTCCACACTGCTGGTAGGTGATCTCAACGTGGAGTTTTATAACGCCACGGTAGAGGCGGCCTTGCCACAGCTGCCGGCCCCTGATGTCGTGGTTTTGGACCCACCGCGCGCTGGGGCAGGGCAGGAGGTAGTAGAGGGCATTGCCCAAGCAAAGCCCCACGCGGTAGTGCACGTGGGCTGCGATCCGGCAACCTTCGCCCGCGACCTGGCCTCCTGGTCGGGCTGCGGCTATGAAATCCACAAGTGGGCCGTGGTCAATGCCTTCCCCGGCACGCACCACATGGAGGCGCTGGCCTTGTTAGTTCCGTGCAATAGCGGCACGGGAGAGTAATCTAGACGTCATTATTCGCGCGTACATTTTTAAGAGGTAAAAGGGCACCCATGGCATTGTTGGATTCGGTGAAGTCACCCCGGGATCTGAAGAAGCTCAGCTCCGGTCAGCTGCAGCAGCTGGCAGATGAGGTCCGGGCGCTGCTGATCGAGAAGGTCTCTGCCACCGGTGGGCATCTGGGCCCCAATCTTGGAGTGGTGGAATTGACCATAGCCCTGCACCGGTGCTTCAACTCCCCGCATGATGCCATTGTCTTTGATACCTCGCACCAGTCTTATGTCCATAAGATGCTCACCGGTCGCGCGGATCAATTCGATACCCTGCGTCAAAAGGGAGGGCTGTCTGGGTACACGGACCGCGGCGAGTCAGAGCATGACTGGACCGAGTCCTCGCACGCCTCTGCTGCTATTTCGGTGATTGATGGCTTGTCCAAGGGGTTTAGCCTTCAGGGACAGCCTCACCGCAATGCTGTAGCCGTGGTGGGTGACGGCGCGCTGACAGGCGGAATGTGCTGGGAAGCACTCAATAACTTGGCTACGGATAAGTCCCGCAACGCGGTTGTGGTGGTTAACGATAATGGCCGGAGCTATTCACCGACCATCGGCGGGCTCAGTGCCAACCTCGGGCGCATTCGTGCCCAGCATGGCTACGACGAAATCATGGAACAGGGCAAAAAGCGCCTGAAGTCTATGGGGTGGGTAGGAGAGCGCGCCTTCGAGGCTTTGCACGCTGTCAAGGAGGGCGTAAAGTCCACAGTGGTGCCCACGGAGATGTTCCCGGACTTGGGCATCAAGTACATTGGTCCGATAAGCGGACACGACCTAGAGGCGTTGACGCGGGCATTTAGCTATGCGCGCGACTACGAAGGCCCGATTATCGTCCACTGTGTAACCGAAAAGGGACACGGTTTTGATCCAGCCGTTAATGAGCCCAATGATCAAATGCACTCCACCGGGGTTATTGACCCAGTAACGGGCAAGCCCAAGGGCAAGTCCCAACCGGGGTGGACCGCAGCTTTTTCTGAAGAGCTGCTTGAGGCAGGGCGCCGCCGTGAGGACATCGTGGCCATTACTGCGGCCATGGCCGGTCCCACCGGTTTGACGCCTTTTGCAGAGGAATTCCCGCAGCGTTTCTTTGACGTCGGAATTGCAGAACAGCATGCGCTGACCTCCGCATCTGGTCTGGCATTGACAGGCCTGCACCCTGTTGTGGCGCTATATTCGACGTTCCTCAACCGCGCCTTTGACCAATTGGTCATGGACATTGGTTTGCTTAAGTTGCCGGTAACGCTGGTGCTGGATCGCGCGGGGGTTACGGGGTCAGACGGTGCTAGCCACAACGGCGTGTGGGACATGTCGATTACCACTATTGTGCCTGGCATTCGCGTGGCCGCACCCCGTGATGGTCAGCGACTGCGCGAGCTCTTCCGCGAAGCCATTGAGGTTAGCGACGGGCCCACCGTGGTGCGCTTCCCCAAGGGCAACTTGTTGGAGGACCAGGAAGCCCTGGACACCCTGGTTGATGGGGTGGATATTTTGCACTACGGCGATAACCAGGATCAGTCCAGTCCAGACGTCCTTATCATCGCGGTAGGCGCCATGTCCGCGCGTTCTCTGGCAGCGGCGCGCTTGCTCGAAGAGCAGGGACTGAACGTCACCGTGGTGGACCCACGCTGGGTGGCCCCGGTGCCACGCTCGCTCATCGGCCTTGCTGGGGATCATGACCTGGTGGTCACGGTGGAAGATGGCACCATGCGCGGGGGTATCGGCAGCCTGTTGTCCGAGGCCCTGTCTGCCGCCGAGGTAGACACCCCACTGCGGCGTCTGGCGTTTCCCAACTATTACCCTAAGCACGCCACCCGCGGCGAGCTCTTAGAAGAAGTAGGCTTGGACCCAGAAAGCATTGCGGAGTCCGTGCTGGGTTGGGTGGGCACCCTTACCGCGCAAGACTAGACGCCGCCCCTACCGCCACTCGGCGCGGTCTTAGCACTGCTCGGCGCCGGGCACACCACGGCTGGGCAGCAGGGGTGCGAGCAGCGGCAGGAGAATGTCTATTTGCCAGTCCCGGCAGTCGTGGCGACGCAAAAGGGCCTCGGCATCTGCCAGGGTGCGCACGCTCCCCGCGATGTTGTTGTGGACTCCGGGGGCAGCGGCAAGCCCGGCCACCGCCCAGACAAAGGCACGCATCACGCTGGTGGAGACCAAGACCTCGGGGCGCAGGTGCAGGGAGTCTGCGCGCTCCTCGCAGCGGCTGCGCAGCTCCTGGTATATCTCCCATTGCTGCGGGTAGTCGCGGGACCACTGACTTTTGGGGGGAACCTGTTGCGGGCGTGTGAGGTGTGGCCAAGCCTGTGCCGGAGACATATACGCTGTCTCCACAGCCTCCCACCATAGCTTGCGCTCGCTAGCGCGACGAGGCAGACAGGAGATTCGCTTCAACTGGGTGATGCTCTCCGGCTGCGCATACGCAATCTCTACCAAGCATCTATTACTCAAAATCCGGGCGGGGCTGGTGTCTTGTGCGCGCGCTTGAGAGTCACGCACCTGCCATAGCGTGCGCGCCACCTGTAATTGCCGCCGATCCTTAAGCCCGCGAACTCCCTTGACCTCCCGCCACTGTTCGGGGTGGGGAGCTAAGTGGAGGGCAGAGACTTCGCTACTACACGGCTGTGCGTTCGTGGCAAGAATATGGCTGAACTCCGCTTGGGCCCACTCCCACTTATTCTGTGCGCGCAGCATGGTCTCCAGTAACTGCGCAAGCTCAGCCAAAAATTCCACGTCCAGGGCAGCATAATCCAACCACTCCTGCGGCAAATCCGGTTGAGACCAATCGGCAGCCCCATGCTGCTTGGCTAGCTCGAAACCCAGCAGCTCACTGACCAAAAACGCCAGATTGGAGCGCTCACAACCACACAGGCGCGCTGCTAATTCCGTGTCAAAGATCGCTCCCGGGCTCAACCCCAACCACCCCAAGCACGGCAGATCGCTAGGAGCTGCATGAATGATCCACTGCTGGCCATTGAGCACCGGCTCCAAAGCTGCCCCCAGCTCCGCGCGGTGCCCCTCAGGGGCAAAGAGAAACGTACCTGCACCGTGACGCCGGACTTGTACCACAAACGCACGGTCATCGTAACGGTAGGCGGAAGCCCGCTCCGTATCGATGGCAAAGGGACCCCTGCCTGCGCTGAGCGCGTGGGCGGCATCGGCAAACTGCTCCGGAGTGCGCAGCAACGCCGGGGTACCCTCGCGCGGAACGCGCAGTTCAATGTCCATCAGACCAAGTCCGGGGGTGCGCTAATCCTGCTTGAGCTGGGCGACGCCCTCCGGGGGCAAGCCAGCGACATTGGCCAACACCGCGGCAAAGGCCTGGGTGTGAGTCGAAAGGTCCAGCCCCTCTGCCGTCCACGAGGCACGCATCTCCAGCTGGTGGGCGCGTGGCGGACCGCCAATTTCCCCGAAGCGAACTGAAGCGGTGGAGGTGACCGTGCCACCCAAATTGGTGTAGCCCGCGCCATAGTCGCGCAAAGACTCCGTCAACCATTCCCATGCGACATCTGCCAGCAGCGGATCGCTAGCGACCTCGGAGTCCATGTCAGCTTGAATATAGGCGACCAAACGCATGGGGCCTTCCCAGGCCTCCTCCGCGGCGGGGTCGTGCAGCAAGATGAGTCGGCCAAAGGCATCGCCGTCAGAATTGATAGGGATGACTTCGCGCTCTGGCTTAGATACCTCCAGGCCGATGGCGAAGCTATGTGCGGCTAGCTTCTGGGGCGGGCGAATCTGTCGGATAGAGATTTCCGGGCGTACCGTTGCCGTGTACAGCGCTTCGGTGGCTGTGGCAAATTTCTGCGCACTCGCCGGGCGCCCATCTTCGCTGCCGTCTTTGGGGGGTTCGGTGTTACCTGTCGGAGATTCCTCATGAGGGCCCGCGCTGGAGGCAGTGGCTGTAGTTTCCGGAGCTGAGTGTGCCTTGGCGGCAGCGGCCTTGGCAGCGGCATGCGCGCGAAGATCAGTCGGTGCCTCAGGAAGAGAGTGTCCGGGCTCTGACTGTGGGGGGTTAGCGTCAATGGGACTCACGAGCCATAAACCTAGCGGTATAGCAGCCGCGGGGGTGGGAGGCGCGCCGCGAAGCAGGGGAAGGTGCGCGACTGGGCTATCCAACTTATGATGGATACAGTGTGCACGCCAACTGGCTGCACCATGACCACAACGATATGCCGCTGGGTGCGGCGCGGGAGAAGCCACGGCGCACCCTTTCACCTGGAGGTGTCGCCCACATGGCAAAGCTCAACTTTGACGAGCTCAATAGTAAACAGCAGTACTCCCAGCACGCCGTATTCCGTGCGATCCCGGGGGCCCTGGGCACTGAGCGCGCAGATATCATCAACCAAGCCCAGGCATTCTTCCGCGGGATTGAAGAAGCTGGCGTGGTGACCGTGCGCGGGATCTATGACCTTTCCGGCATGCGTGAGAGCGCGGACTTTATGATTTGGTGGCACGCGGAGAACTTTGAAGACCTGCAGAAGGTCTTTGCAGATTTCCGGCGCGAGACCACCCTAGGCCAGCTCAGCGAAGTAACCTGGGTGGGCAATGCCTTGCACCGGCCCGCTGAGTTCAACAAGTCGCACCTACCGTCCTTCATCATGGGTGAAGAACCCGGAGACTGGATTGCAGTCTATCCCTTCGTGCGCTCCTACGACTGGTACACCATGGACGAGGGCAAGCGGCGCAAGATTTTGGCAGAGCACGGCATGCAGGCCCGCGACTACCCGGATGTGCGGGCTAACACCGTGCCGGCCTTTGCTCTATCCGACTACGAGTGGATCCTGGCTTTCGAAGCCTCGGAGCTACACCGCATTGTGGACCTGATGTACCTCATGCGCTACACCGAGGCCCGCCACTACGTGCGGGAGGAAATCCCCTTCCACACCGGCCGTCGCGTCAAGGATGTGGCCGAATTGATTGTGGTGCTGCCCTAAACACCAAGCTTGAAGAATCGCTTGCTCCTAAAGAGCGCCTACTCCCCGTCGAGTGGGCGCTCTTCTAGTGTCAAACTAATGGAGTTGATGCAGTAGCGCAGGTCAGTGGGAGTGTCATAGCCTTCCCCAGCGAAAACGTGGCCCAAGTGGGATTCGCACGTGGCGCACAGGACTTCCGTGCGCACCATGCCCAGGGAGCGATCCTCGCGCTCAATAATCTTGTCGCCGGCAAGTGGTGAGAAGAAGGACGGCCACCCGCAGTGGGACTCAAACTTTTCTGTGGAACGAAACAGCTCCGTGCCGCAGGCGCGGCAGGAATACACGCCATCAGAAGTGGTATTGGTGTACTCGCCCACGTGAGGGGGTTCCGTGCCGGCCTCGCGCAGGACGTGATACTCCGCAGCGCTTAGCCGCTCACGCCACTGGGAGTCAGTGATTAGCTTGAAATCAGTCATGCGGGCAACTGTAGTACTCTAAGCGCTCACGCCGCCACCACGCGGCAGTGGAGGCGGCAGCTACTACCAGGAGGAGGAGCCAGCCGGCAGTAGCACCAAAGACGTCCATCCACCTGCCGACACTCGGCCACAGGGGGTTGGCCCACGACACAGGAGCCAGGCAGAGGAAAGCCGCCAACCACGCACCCCACGTGTGAAAGACACTGCGGGCGAAGAAGGCGGTAAAAATCCAGGGAAACAGCCACATCGAGTAGTACTGCTGGCCCAGGGAAGACAGGAAAAAGATTCCGGTGAAAATTACGCCGGTACTGGTTAGCGCCCACCACGTTGAATCAGTGGCGCTCCACCGTAGTAACACCAACAGTGTTGCTGCCACCAATGCTGCTGTAGCCGCCCACACTGCCCAATAGAGCCAGGAAGGGGCGTGGAAGTACTCCACCATTCCCGCCCATGAAGAATTGGCATAATCACGGGTGTGCGCCAGATAGGGAAGCAGCTTCTCCCGGTAACCGGCGGTAGCCTCTATCCGCCACAGAGCGTAGACGTTAAGTGCCACCGGGGTAGCCACCGCCCCCGCGAGGGCCCGCCAGTCCTTGCGCACGATAACCAGGGCCAGAAGCGGGGCGAATTGGGGCTTAATCACAATGGCCGCACCCAGGACGAGTCCACCTAGCCAGCCCCGGGCACGGGTGCGCGGGGTGGGTGAAGGGGGTATCGGCAGACTAGCAGTGGTGATGCCCGCAGTATGGGCAGGCAGGAATGCCCACAGAAACAGACACAGAGCCAATAGCAACAGGCCATTGATGTTGGTAAAGGCAAGCGTGTTGGTCACCGATTCTGTGGCGAATGCCGCGGCAATGCTCAGCGGCCACACCGCACCGCGCAGGGGTCGGCCCACCATGCGGGTCAGGATTGCGAGTGCGGCGATGACGGCCAGTGCATTAGCCAGGATGAACAGTCTGCGGGCGGTATCGAAATCCGTAATCAGGCCCAGGGGGCTCAACAACACTGTGGCACCTGGGTTATAGAGGTAGAGCGGATCGACATGATGGTAGGCCTGCTCGTAGACTGGCTGGCCCGCGAGCATTCGACGTACTGCGTTGTAGACCGTGGTGAAATCGTCGGTGGGGGTGCCGGTAAAGGCGACGATGAACACGCGGTGGATAAACAACGCTAGGGCAAGTGGCCAACCGCAGGCCCTGCCGATGCGATCCCACGCCGGGCGCGCGGTGGTAGCTGAGGTGGGGGAGGAGTACACGGACCTACTTTAAGGGCTTAGCGCGCGCCGATAGCGCAGAAACACCGTGCCATCGGCCACCGGTGCTACGTGCTCCAACTCGAACCGGGACCACGTCGGCGTTGCGTGAGAAGTCAAAGGGGTCTCAGCAGCCGCACCCAAGTGTGGGTCTAGGGTGAGGTAGAACTGGTCGATAAGCCCCGCCGCAACCATCGGTCCGAGAACATTGGGGCCACCCTCGCAAGAAATCTTCTCAAAGCCTTGTGCGGCAAGAGCCTGCAGGATCGCGGTGGGCGAGCCATCGCCGCAGTCAATAAAACGCGCCCCTGCTTCGCGCAGGCGCTGCCGGCGGTGTGCGAGATCCTCATTCATCAACGTCTCGTGCGGACAAGCGATGAATGGTTGGGCATGGGTGTTGCTGAATAACCGTGCCTGCGGGCTGAGCTTGAGAGACTTGCTGAGCACGGCAATCGGCGCCGGCTGTGGGCGCTGCGGTGTAGCGGGAGTGCCACCATAATCTTCCGCAACCACCGTGCTTGCGCCCACCAGGACTATATCAGCCCACCCCCGTACACCCAGCAAAAGTGCGGAGTCGGTGGCGTTACCCAATTTTCCCGATGTCCCGTCTAGGGCCGCGGAGCCGTTGAGCGTCATCGCCATGATTGCCCGCACCGTCAATTGTGCAGTGGCGCGCCGATCGGGCGGATACTCCGGGCCTAGAAGCTCGCTGACATCACGAGTCGCAGGGAAGGCTTGCGCAGAAGTCATGGCCCCAAGCCTACCTGGCGGGGTGGGGTGCCCCCTATGGCTTAGGGCTTAAAACTGCTAAGAACGACGGAAAGGCGAAAAGTCAAAACCCCGCTTCCAGCGGAAAGGCTGGTAGCCGGGGTGTTATCAACGTGGTCCTAGCTGGGATTGAACCAGCCACTAACAACCCCACTACCAGGCAAAACACCCCAAAAACTAGGCAATCCCACGACAATCCCACGACATTAAACAGCGCGCGAAATCAGCACATCCATGCTCCGGCCCACCTCGTCCAGGTCCCCATCGAACAAATCAGCATAAATATCCAGGGTCATAGCCGCGCTCGCATGCCCAAGCTGACGCTGAACAACCTTCACATTCGCACCACTAGACACCATCAACCCAGCCGCAACATGCCGCAAACCATGCGGAGTCACACGCGGAAAATCAGGATCCGCCTCCTGAACCCTCCCCAACGCCCGGTAATACCAATCCCCACTAGACGGCAACCGCAACGGCGACCCATCCGCACGCGCCCACAGCAACGCATCCGGCCCCTTACCCTCAAGCAGAGGCCTCAACCGCCCCATCACCACAGCCGGAACAGCCACCTCGCGCCGCTCATGCGTCTTAGGCGTACCAATCGCAATCTCAGACCCAATCGTCACCGCATTCCGCTCCACCGAAATACGCTGACGAACAACATTGACATCACGCACACGCAACGCCGCAGCCTCACCCCAACGCAACCCCACCGTACCCAGCAGCCACACCAATTCAGAATGCTTTGAACACTCACCCGCAAGCCGCGCCAGCTGCCCCGCCGTGAGATACACCTTCGCCCCCCGGGGCTTCGAGGGCAGGCGGACCCCACGCGCCGGGTTCGCCTTAATGCGTCCGTCCCGCACTGCCATGTCAAGAATTTGGGCAAGCAGCGCGTGGGCTTGCCGTACCAGTGACGCGCCGCGGCCTATGTTTGCCACCCATGATTGCACTTCAGACGGCAGGATGTCACCGATTGGGCGTGTTCCCCATGCGGGGTGTACGTGGTTGCGCCATATCTGGCGGGTGTTGTGCATGGTTTTGGGTTTGAGGTGGGTTTGCATGCTTAGCCATTGCTCGCCTAGTTCGCCTACGGTGATTGTGCCTGCGTTGGGGTCGACCCACCCGCCGGTGTGTATGGTGGCGGCGTTGGTTTCTGCCCAGGCTTGGGCTTGGGCTTTGGTGCGGAAGCCTTGTTTGGTGCGGCTGCGTCCGTCGGGTGAGCGGTATTGGACGCGCCAGGCGTGGCCTGTGGCGGTGGCGTATTTTTTGATGCATGCCATGTGGTATGCTCCTTTGGTGTTAGCCAGTGCTGAAAGATTGCGCAGGGCGACAATTTCCGGGACTGGTAGACGCTAATGAAACGGCGGATGCCTGGTTTCGTGTCCCGTTGGGGTTGGCCCCCGGGCGGGTGGTGTTTTACGCCTGAAATGGATGGTGTTCATGGCGTGGGTTGGTAGGCCCGGCACCACTTGCCCGGGGGTTTGTTCTGCTGGTTAGCGTCTGAGTTGTGTGGGGCTGCCGGGCCGGGCCGCGTGCCAGGCCTTGACTTCTGCGGCGTCCCAGACGGGTGTGCGTTGGTCAAAGTGGGCGATGGGGGCAGGTGTGCGGCCTTGGGCGGTGTAGGTGGTCCAGGTGGAGGGTTTGATGCCGCAATGAGCGGCGCATTCTTTGACGCGCCAGAGTTCGCGGCCGGTGTCTGCGTCGGTGATGATGGGGCGCATTAATGGGTGTCCTTTCGGTTGTGGTCGATGGCAAGCCCTAGGGCGATGAATGCCGGGAAAAAGAAGGGGGAGGCCCCGGCGATGAGCATGATGGTGGCTACGGCGAGCCCTGTGAGAGTGAATTGCATGGCGGTTTTCCTTGTTTGTGGGGTAGGGTGGGGGGTTGCCCCCCGGTTCTGAATGATAAGGACATTTAGAACCGGGGTGGTCTTAGTTCCTGGTGTCGAGCCAGATGATGATCATCATGATTAGTGAGAGTGTGGCGATGATGTTGGCGTACATGGTGTCACCTCCTTTCGTTGGGTACACACCCATAATAGCGCACTAGGCCGCTACTTGTCAAATGGAATAAAGGCCCGGAAAGTAATCGGTGGGATTACAGCCGGTTACCCGGTTATCCAATTGCTCGCTGCGTATTGGGTAGACTCAAGAACGCCAAACACAAGGAGGTGACACATGAACCACCAGGACACAGGCGATACCAGATCGCTCAATCTTGTACTCAACGGAACACTGCAAAGCATGGACGCACAAACTGTCCTCAAAGGGCTTGAATTACTAACAAGTCTAGTGGCAGGGTTCACCGACAAGCCCGTAAAAATGGGCGCCCTTGAAGAGGGAAGCTCCATAACTGGAGTCATCGTGTCACCCAAGGTAGAGGCCGAAATTTTGGCTGGGATTGCCCAACTTCGCGATGGAGAAGCTATTCCAGAGAACTGGACACTCAAGCAAGTCCAAAATGTACGCGACCTGACCAGGCTTGAGTCCAAGGCAGGCGTGACAGGAGTCAAACTGCACCCATCATATGGTTCAGAAAGCGTAAGCCTTGACGCACCATTGCGGGATGCCATCGACGGCATAGTGAAGAAAATCCCCCTTTCCCTTGGCTCTGTCACGGGCGAGTTGTATCACTACTCGGCCAACAATGGGAGATTTCGGGCGAGGCTGCACCCCTCCTCTGGCGGCCCAAAGGTGAATATCAGCTTCACTGAGGAACTTGATGAGGAACTTCGCAACGGATTGCGCCAGAAAGTCAGCATTTACGGCATACTCAAACGGCACCCTGAAACCCACGTTATTGAAGAGATCGATGCACGCCGGATAGAGATTCGCGAGCCCTCTGGCCCTGCTCGCCCAGGTCGCGGGATTTGGAAAGACCTCAAGGACCAAGGCGTCACGGTAGATGGCCTGATGGGCGCAATTCGAGGCGAAGACAGGGGCGGCAGAGAACATGGCTAAGCCTCTGGAGGTCATCAAGGTTGCTGTCGACACGAGCCTGCTACTGAATATGTTTCTCGATGAAACGCCCTCGTACGCTGAGCGGACAGAGCGGGTATTTACTGATCCGAAGTACCAGGTCTACCTGCCTACGTTGGTTGGTGTCGAGACAATAGCGACGCCAATCATGCGAGACGGCCAACAAAGCGCCCCTATCTCTAGTGCTTACATCGATGAGGCGGAGCAGTTCCTTAGAGCGGCTGACGTTATCTGGGTTGAGCTTGATGAATTTGCGATGCGGCGAGCGCAGAAGCTCGGCCCGGAGAGAATGATTAAGCCTCAAGACGTTGCTATTCTCTCCTGCGCTATCGAAGCTGAGTGTGAGTATCTTTTCACCAAAGATGAGAAGCTTATTCGTGCGGCTTCAGGGTTGGAATGTATCGAGGTGTGTTTTCCTCCTGAGTTGGGTCCGTCTCAGACGTCTTTGGAGTTGCCATAGGCCGCTTTGTGGGTTGCGGGGGTCTCCAACCGCAGCACCAAAAACAGCCCGCAACCACCCACCCCCACTAGCACACGACAAAACCGCCACTACTCACGACGCGGTAACTGCGTAACAGACGCCAAACCCGGCCCATCCCTGCGCCCAGCATGCGCAATCCACAACTCAGGCGGCTGATGAATCATACTCTCAAGCTGTACTTCCACAGGTTCCCGTGTCCGCCACCCCCGCCCACTCAACTGGATAAACAAAGACCGATACCGATCATCATCGATAACGCCCAAATCGCGAGCACGGCGAACGAGCGCCTGGATAGAAGTACCCCATTTCGACTTAACAGCGGCATAACCATTCAGCGTCAAATCTGCAGTTAGCAAGTCACGCATAGGTCCAGCAGGCATAAGGAAAGCCGCCGCAAAATCATCAGCCTCAGCCTCTTTATCCTCGAGAGACTTCACCTCGTCGTTTGTGTGCAGCAGAACATGCCCCAACTCGTGGGCTGCGGAAAACCGAAAACGATCCCCCGGGGTGCTGTAGTTAAGGGTTGTCACTAACGCGTGTCCGGTCTGCGCGGGTGTGGAAATTCCATCAATCTTGTCTGCGGGAAGTAGGGGGTTAGCCAGTGCTGTGACGATGATCCCCAACCGGTCCATGCAGCGTGTGACATTGCGGATAGGCGTATCAGGCTTAATTCCGAGTTGGGCGCGGGTATCGGCGGCAATGGCTTCGATGTCTTTGGTGCTTCGTCGGGTCGGTGTTGGGGTGCAGGGGAACTCCTGAAGGGGGTTGGGTTGGTCTGCGTAGTGTTGTTCGATGAGGCCGAAGGTGTGGGCGGCCATGGTGGCTTGGTTTTTGGTGAGTTTTTTGCGGCGGAAGTTGAGTTGGTTCGGTTGGTAGGTGATTTCCGGTTTGTCGAAGTAGTCGGCAGGCAGTCGGAAGTACATTCGGGCGGTTACGATGTGGTTGGTGGTTAGTTCGCGGTCTCCTCGTTCGATCATGGATAGGAGTGGTTGCTTGATGCCGAGGATGTTTGCGAAGTCGCCTTGGTTCATGCCGTTGATGAGGCGGAGGGTTTTGAGGCGGTGGTTTGCTGTGGGCATGGTGCCTCCTTGTGGTGGTTAGGAGTGTTGTGCGTGGTCGTCGGTTTCGATGTCCCAGTCGAGTTCGTTGGGGTCGAGTTCGGCGATTGTGGGGTAGGTTTCGCTGTGTTCGATGAGTGGGAAGCTTGCAGTCCAGTGGTTTTCGTCGAGTTTGTAGCCTGGTTGGGCTATTTTGATTCCGAGGGGGAAGGGTTCTAGTGGTTCGTGGTTGTCGTCGAGTGGGGGTAGGTCCCAGATGAATGCGATTTGTGTGGGTAGGTCTGCGCGGAATTGTTGTGCTGGTTTGGTGAACAGTGCTAGTTGTTGGTTTCGTTGTTTTTGGTGTTGTTTGGCGTATTGGCCGATGCTGCTGCGTCGGCGCCAGATGAGGTCGGCGTTGTGTGTGGTGGAGTGGTAGACGAGTCGGTTTTTGGTGTAGGAGTTGTTGATTCTTGTGAAGCTTCCGAGTTGTTTGGGGAGGTGGTGTGCGAATGCGTTGAGTATGTGGGTGCGTTGGAGGTGTCGGTGGTTGAAGGTGCCTGTGAGTGGTGATTTCTTCATGTGTTGGAGTCCGGTTGTGCATGCTGTTTGGAAGTCGTTGTAGTGCGGGGTTAGTTCGTTGTGGAGGTGTTGTTTCATTTTGGGCCTTCCGGTGTTTCGGGTTGGGGTGAATTATCACTTAGTATAACAAGCGGTGTTATAAAATCACTAAGAGTGATAATATCACACGGAATGATACATTCGCCCGCCACAGGAACGACCTAACCCCCACCCCCACTAGCACACCACACGTGTGATACTGGGGCACAGTAAGGGGGCACGCAACCAAAACCCAGGGGGCTAGCACGGGATGGGGTATCACCGGGACGGCAAACCATCATCGTCCGAAGAATCAAGCGGGAGAGCAGAGTGCTATGGGTTGTCTTCCTCCATTCGAGTGACCCGGTCACGGCCATCGTTACCAAGGTCGATGAGCTTAGAAGCTGGTAGGGAATCGATGGCCAGTTGAAAAATTAGTTCCTCCGTGCTGGCCGAGGTGAGCAAACGGCCGTCACCGTCTACAAAATCAAGGGCTTCTTCAACCGTAATTTTTCCTAGCTCTACAAGTGCGTGGATAGGGGACATTTCTAGTTCGCGACTGATAACGATGAGCTCATCGGCAGAAAGTCCATCATTCACTCTATTGGTGGCAGTGCGGCGTGACACGCCCAGGATTTCGGCGATCTCAGTGACGGTTACCCGTCGCTTTGCCATTGAGGTAAACCAGTCCGTTTCTTTGCTCATAGCCTAAACCATAGTGGGTTATTTTCTACCCGTCAAGGCGTGAAGTACCTGGAGCAATGGGAAATTTAATGCCAACACGCCGGGTAAAGACTTGCGCAACATGGTGGACGTGGGTTAAATTTTGCTCATACCGACAGAGTAAAGGAGTTTATGAGAATGTTTCTTCTCAGTCTTGACGAAATTGACCGAGTGAAGCGTGCTCACAAGATTTCTACTTTCGTTGAACTTGAGGCCGTCACTGGCGTGACCCGCAAGACCTGGCGTGAGGCACTTGCGACTCGTGACCCGAAACCTGCGGTACTCCAAGCACTTGCAAGACTCGGAGCACGGCCCAACCGAATTCTCGTCAACGACTGCACTGAAATCCCGGCAGCTTAACCCACCCCAAAGGAGACATCACAATGAGTATTGAACCGTTTAATTTCCAAGGCAACCAAGTTCGTGTCCTCATAGCTGAGGATGGAGAACCACGCTGGATCGCCAGCGATGTTGCCAAAGTGCTCGGCTACCGCATGGCCCCGGACATGACCCGCTCGCTTGATGAAGATGAAAAGGGTACGCACATTATGCGTACCCCTGGCGGTGACCAGCAAGTCACTGTCATCACTGAGTCTGGTCTCTACTCCGCTATCCTCCGCAGTCGTAAGCCTGAAGCTCGTGAGTTTAAGCGTTGGGTGACTCATGAGGTGTTGCCGTCGATTCGTAGGCGGGGTGGGTATCTCACTCCGGAGGCGGCGGAGCAGGCCTTGACGGATCCGGATTTTATTATCCGGTTGGCGACTGAGTTGAAGCAGGAGCGGCAGGCCCGCGCGGTGTTGGAGCAGCAGGCTAAGGCGGATAAGCCGAAAGTGTTGTTCGCGGACGCGGTATCCACCTCCACAACAACGATCCTGGTTGGTGACCTTGCGAAGCTTCTCAAGGGTAATGGTTTTGAGGTTGGGCAAAAACGCCTGTTTGCCTGGCTGCGTGAGAATGGCTACCTCATTAAGCGTAAGGGTGCGGATTGGAATATGCCCACCCAGCGCGCCATGGAACTCGGCTTGTTCAAGGTTAAGGAAACCGCTGTCACGCACTCTGATGGGCACGTCACAGTGTCAAAAACACCGAAGGTAACCGGCAAAGGCCAGGAGTACTTTGTATCCCGATTCATGGACGGACGATTCACCCTCACCACAGAGCAGGCAGCCTAGATGCCGTCGAGTATTTGCCTCAACACCCATGAGGCGTGCGGATTGTTGGGAGGTGATGTGTGATGTCTTCGATTCTCATTGTCGTTAACGTTTTGTGCGCGGTTGTCGCTGTTGCGGCTGCGATCTATATCAAGCATTTGGATTAGCAGCTTCGGTCTTTTTGACCTGGTTGTTTCCATCACTGTCTATCCAGTGGATTTCGTACATGCCACTGTATGGGAGGAGTACTTCATGTTCGTCACCGTGGCCCATGGTCTGCACCGTCTCGGCGCTCATTCGGACGGCTTGTTCAGGCATGGTTGGTTGCAGTTCTACATTGGTGATGGTTTCACCGGTGTGGTTGGTGATTACGTAGAGCCTGCCTGTGGTGCGTCTGAGGAAGATGTTTCTGCGGTTTGCCGCGTCGTGTTTCTTGGCGAGGGCGGTCATGGTTTCTTGTGCTTCGGCAAGTTTTCGTTGTGCTTCAGCGGCGATTTCGGCGCTGCGGGCGGCACGCGCGGAGCTTTCGGAGGCTTCTTGTTGGGACTTGGCGGCAGCTTTGCGGGATTTCGTAGCTTCCACGGCTTGCCAAGCCGCGAAGATTGCGGCGGCGAGGGATATTGCGGTTGTGATGATGGTTGTGATGTCCATGTATTGATTATCGCCTGTTGCGAGCGGATCCTTGTAATGGTCACGGTGACCAATTGGCGGGTTGTTCAGTATCGGGTTAATTCACTCCCAATCACCCGGTACACCGATTTATTAGATAGGAAGGAAACCATATGAGTTGCAAGGTTGAGAAACTCAACGTTGAGGGCACACCAAGTGGGGTGAACATTGACGTTGATGATGCCCCGGAAGGCATCCATATCGAATACAGGATTCTGCCGGATGTGCTGGCAGCAATCTGCGCTGAAACCCTAGGCCGGGCAACGGCTGGGAATGTGGGCCCAACAGCCCAGATGATAAGCCCAATCGAGGGCGTGAGGATGTACCGCTACACCACCGACGATGATAGTGAGCGGGTAGCGATTCATCTTCCACCTGGCGTGAGTGTGATTGATCTGTCCCTTGCAGAGACCATGCACACGGTTGATGAGTTAACGCAACTCGTCGGCAAGCTTTCGGGCTAGTCGTTCGATCTTCTTGGCTAGCGCTTGCGGGTTGTCGGCATTGTCTTGGATACGCCGGGCAAGTCGCGCAATGGTTTCACAATCATCACTTTTGGTGCGGGATGTGTAGGCACCATTTCGGAACTCCATTACTCATTCACCTCTCTTTCTGGGGAAGTATCCCCAGGTCAGACTAATCGAAAGGACTGCGGATCGTGTTTATGCAGCATAGGAATTTTGATGTCAACGCCAAGGACGGCTACGCCACGATTACGGATTGCGCCGGTGGGCGTGTAGTACTCGGTGCGGATGATATCCGCATGCTGGCCCACTGCCTGGACATGGCGTTGTACAGCCTGGCATTCGACCGGGAGAACACCGATGTTTAGGTTCGTGCCGTTGACCAGTGGGCCTGATTCGCAGAACGCCCTTTCCTTCCCTGCTGTGCATAATTCGGGTCTAGGGCTGCGGGGTAGTGAAACTGTCTACGGTGGCATGGATGACTTGTTCAGCGTTGGCCATGCGCTCCATCAGAGGGAAGATACTGTAACTGTGCGGGGCGTTGTCCGCCCAGTCGGGTATGTCGAGTTCGATTGTGCGCCGGATTGTTATGTGATCATTCGTGCCGGGCATGGTGATGGGGTAGATGGGGATTGTGATGGGTTGACTGTCCTGGTTGTGCCGGATGTAGATGCTTCGGCGGTTGTTGTTTCCCACACGGTTGAGGTCGATCCGGTTGGTACTGCTCTCAAACTTGATGTGCTTTACTCGCCAGACCAGCAGGTGAGTGTGCCGGTGTCGGTCGAGGCGGGCCAGGTGGTGTACCCACCACAGGGCGCTACCGGTGTGGCCTCCGGTCGAGTGGTAGGGCTGCGTGTGTTCGATGGCTATTTGGTGCCGGTTGGCCAGCCGCTTTATGTCCCGGTTGGTGTCGAATTGGCCCCTGCTGGTGGTGATGGGGTAGGTGAGCCTGGTTGCGTTCGGTGGCGGGTTAAGGCCGGTGTCCTCCATCATGAGCTGGTAGTACAGGCCGTCGAGGGCGGCGCGAAGATTGTAGAGCCACTCTCCGAACAGGATGGAGGCGGCGTGTGGGAACGGTGCGGTTGCGTGAAATCTGATGATTACGTGGTCGTGGTGTTCTTCGATGCTTGTCGCAATCGGATGTTGGTTCAGGTATTCGGTTTGGATGGTGGCGAGTTCGTCTCGGTGCGTGCTGGCTCGTTGGATTCGAGTGTGGATGATGTCGAATTTGTTGCTGGTCATGGGGATTGATTGTAGGCGGGTGTTGTGAGTGTGGTTGAGCGTCTTTGTGTGAGTTGATTTTTGGCCTGATGGTGTAGTTGGGGTTCGATTCCCCAGCCGGGCACGGGGCGCTGTTGTGCCTGATTGTTTCGACACCGTGACTATAGGTGTTGGGGCGTGGTTGTTTGAGAACTCGATAGTGGAAAGTCTGGCAGCTATTTCTGCCAGCGTCATGGAAGATACGGCCTTGCGAGCATGGTGCTTAGATTGCGACGACCAAGGCAAGCCCAAATGGGCAGGAACCCCGCCCCGTCATAGGTGGGAGGGAACAGGCATGACGTTAAACCCTGCTTGTGTAGCTCAGTTGGTTAGAGCACCCCGCTCATAACGGGGAGGCCCCCGGTTCGAGGCCGGGCACAAGCACCAAGGGGCGCCAGGATTGCGCGCCCCGAAAAACAGAATCTGTCCCCCCGCTTGTGCGAGGGGTGAAACTTAAGAGAGAGGATGATGATTGCGATGGAGTGGAACGCGAAGACGATTATCGTTCTGGGCGTGGCCCTGTTGTGGGGTCTGTTGTTGGTGTGGTGGGTAAATAGGGCCATCCGGGCCAGTCACCAGGCCGGGATAGAGTCTGTGTGTACTTCTTCCACCGGCCCAGAGGCACACGTGTTTGGTGAGATGCTAGCCACTTCGAGACCTCCGAACTCGTGGCTGAACCCAACCGGCGTAGTCTTAACCTCCACTCAACCGCCGGATAGTACTTCCAGTGCTCCATCACCGGAGCAGAAGAATCACAGTAATGGATCCGGTGCCCCTGCGAGCGAATGCCAGACCGGGACGGATAAGCAACGCTCCATAGGAGAAGAATCTGATGAGGATGCGCTCGAAGAGGGCCACAGTGTGCCGTTGCTCCAGGTTCAAATACTGGGATTGTCTGCAAGTGTTCATGTTCGCTTTCATCGGCGTAAAGGGCAAACACGTGTAGTTGGTAGTAAGGCGCAATCCCGGTGTTTGTGAGTTCAATTTTTGGTGGGGTGCTGTTGTGTTTGTTGATGATGATGGCCCTCGCGTCTGCCCTGGTCCTGTCAAGGATGTATTGCTTGCGAGCGAGGGAGATGGTCAGCGGGGCAAACCCAAGGCTGATGATGGCGATTAGTAAATTCCAGTCCATGGAGTATGAAGCCTAGACCAGCGGCAGGCGGGTGCGAGCCCCGCGCTAGGCACGAGGGGTGCACAGCACGCTTTACCCCGTGTCCCCATTGTGTGGGGGCTGCGTGCTGGGGTGTAGGGGTGTGTGTCGCTTTTCCCGGCGACGTCAGTGAAGGGGAATGCGGGTAAGGATGAACGGACACGAGTCGCCCGCCCCCTGCACACCCATATCAGCATGTAGCAAGCCCCCTGAACGGTGGATGAGGGGTGGTGCTGTGTGCCCCGATTGTATGAGTTTTCCCCCCAAGAGATTAAGGAAACAACCGATGGAATCACGTGATTCTTGGCTGCGTGTGAAGGAGGCAGCCTCTTACATGAACATTCACCCCCAAACCTTGTACACCCTGTTGCAGCGTGGTGAGGTGCGTAGCGCACGCCGGGGCCGGACCTACCTCATCCGGCGTGAATGGTGCGACAACTACCTAGAAGCGACGGCGGCATGAGCCACGGCCTACATCCAAGACAACACCTAACCGACGAAAGGATAATCATGAATAGTATTGATGACCTCACTCCTGAGCAGCAGGAACGTTATCACGAGCTTGCGGACCATTGGGAGTACATCACAGGGCAGCTCGACATCCCCTACCAGCCGATCAGCATTGAGCCTGCCTGGTTTGATGGTGATCCCGTCACAATCAGCGCCGTATCCAGAAACTGGGGCCCGCGCATCACTTTCCGATCCTTCATTCCTGCCGCGACCCCCAACGCTTGCAGTGAATTCCTTTTGATAGAGGACGGTGACTTCCGCTACACGCTAGAAATCCGCCTGAACACAATCGGTGTGGAGCGCGGCATCTACCTGGCGAAGAAGGCCCTGGCGTTGTTTCGTGCGGAGCAGGTGGGGCGCTAATGGACTTGCAGTATGTTCGCACCCGGCCTGACGCTGTGGACCCTGTATGCGCGTCGAGTGGGGCGGCGGGGGTTGACCTCGCAGTCCCGGAGGCGGTAACCGTACCCGCCCGGGGCACTGCCGTCGTTGATCTGGGGTTGGCTGTGGAGGTCCCCGATGGGCATGTGGGCTTGCTGTTGCCGCGCTCATCCCTGGGGTTCCTCTATGGCATCACCCTAGCCAATACGGTGGGGGTCATTGATTCCGATTATCGGGGGCCCTTGCTGGTGAAGCTGCAAAACAACACCATGAGCCCGGTGGAGTTTGGGACTGGGTATCGGATTGTGCAGCTGATGATTGTGCCCATCGTGGCGGCCGACACATGGCAGCAGGTAGACGAGTTACCCCCAACCATGCGGGGGGCCGGTGGTATCGGCTCCACCGGAACACACTAAAAGAAAGGCGGTTTGTTGTGAAATCGTATGTTCCCCATGGGCTTACGTTGGCTGAATTGGGGATGTTGACGGTGGTGTTATCGACGATTAAGGCCGATATTTTGCGTGGTGTGCCCAGTGGGCGGGCCATTGACCAGGCCTTAGCGGAGATTCCACGGCTAGCTTTAGCGGCCAATCATCAGCATCGACTGCATAGCCAACAGGTTGCCAGTCATTCCGGCTAGGGACCCGACGGTAAACGGGTTGAGCCAGTCCTGGCGGATTGTGGTCCATGTGGAGGGGGTGTGTTGGTCGGATTGTTCTAGCAGGGCAATGGTGGCGGCGAGGTGAGTCCAGGCTTTTTCTAGCTCAAATTCGCCTACCTGGTCAAAGTTGTTTAGGCACCATTCCACGTGGTTGGTGATGTTGTTGAGGTAGCGGGCCAGGTGCGGATCCGTTGTTGCGCTGCTCGCGGTGGTGCGGATGCGGCCCAGGAACTCGCGCATAGCGGGCTGGATGCCGTCTTCAAGGACGGGGATCTGGTTTTGCATGAGGTCTGCCAGGCTTTGTAACAGTCGCAGGTCTGATGGGGCCAGGGATTCGTTTTGAGCATGTTCCCAGCCGTGTGGGTAGAGGAACAGTCCTAGTGTCCACCGGTCGAGGGCGTCCCACCACATGGCGGACGCTTGCCCACCGGCGGCATCGTAGCTGGTGAGGTATTCGCGGATAGCTTCCAGGTGCATGGTGGCTATGCGCAGTTCGTGCGCTAGCTGTGCTTGGGAGTCTTCACCGTCGCTAAGGCGGGAGAGTTTGGCTGCGCCATTGTTATCCCAGGCGGCTAGTTGTGCGTGAAGTAGTTGAGCGGGGTTTGCCATGGGGTTTATTTTATCCCCCTTCGTGTTGGGCCCCGGATAGTAAGAAGAAAGGTTATCGGCTTATGGCGCGTGTTGTGCCTGTGACGGAGATGTTGGCCCGTTTGGGGCGGATGGAGGGGGAATTGCTGGCTTTAAGCGAGCTAGGTCCTTATGTGCCCGATGGGGTGCGTAGTGAATTGCGGCTGGCCGCCGCACAAGTTCATGCAATCAGCGCCGGTATTCGGCGCTTTCAAGAAAGGAAATCGTGATGATTACGAGTAATGACTACCGGGGCGTGAATCCGCGCCGTATGGCGTGGCTGGAGAACCAGAACCGGGCCCTGTTGAAGCAAAACGCGGGCCTGAAGCGGTTTGCTGTGCTGACGTTCATCTTCGGGTGTTTGGTGACGTTCATCTTCATGTCCGTGGTCACCATGGAACCAGTATGGATTGATCAGGTGGCGACGGCATGTGTGGGGTAGGTGGTTGGGAGCAACTCAACATAGATGACCGGTGGCAGGTTGCCCGCCGGTTTGATGATGCTGTGGCTGAGTTTGCGGATGACTGGTTTGATGTGGTGCCCCAATCGGTCCAGGACCACATCATGGGCCTGTATGACGTGATGGATGCGGAGTGCGCCAAGTTATGACCATGCGGATAGAAGACCTCGACGGTGGGTTGGTGCTGGTCCATTGCGGGCCATTGACCCAGGTTGCTGTGGGTAGGGAAAATGCCCGGGACATGTTGCGAGTCGTGGAGCAGGCCCGGGCCAGGTCCCTGTGGGGCCAGGATTGCCATTTTGAGGATTGCCCACGCCAAGCGGTGTTTGAGCCTTTGGAGGGGTTGAAGTTTTGTGTGGAGCACGCCCAGAACTTTGCGGTGACCATGCGAACCAAGAACACAAACAACAGGAGGAGGAGTGCGTGAAGACGTACACGCCGGAAACGCAAGATGATTGGTTGGCGTTTCGTAGGGCCAGGCTCACAGCCACAGAAGTCGCAGGATTGCACCTAAATCGTACGGTGCGCCATTGGCAGAACCTGCGCGACGAGAAAGACACCGGGATAAAGGCCATGACGGGCAATCAGTACACCGCATGGGGTCATGCGCGTGAACCGGAGATCGCCGCCATAGCCCAGGGTTTGGATTCACGCCTGCTGTATAACGATAACCCCCAGGTCATTGTGATTAACCCGGATGATGACCGCCTGTGTGGCACCCCGGACCTGTTCAGTGATGAGGATGGGGTCATTAAGGTCATTGGGGAGTGCAAGACGTCCAAGCATGAGTTTATTGGCGGGAAGTTTCACCCGTGGTGCCCGGACCAATACTATCTGCAATGCCAGGCGAATCTGTGGCACACGGGGGCCGAAGCATGCATCTTGGTGGTGGAGTACTACCAGGAAGATGATGGCCGGTTTGTGCCGTATCGGTGTGAACGGCGGGTGATTATCCCCAACCAGGAGGTCATCGATGCCCTGGCGGCGACGGCACGGGAGTGGTTCGCGTGGGTGGAGCAAGACACCCGGCCCGGGTGGATGGGTGAGGACTTGGGCCTGGATGGTCTTGATGAGCTCACCGGCCTGGTGGAATCATTGGCGCGGGCTGATGAGCACGCCAAGCACTACAAGGCCATTGCTGATAAGGCCAAGGCTGACATCATCGCTTTGACTGGTGGGGCGCATGCTTCCACAGTGGCCGGATACAAATTGTCGGTGAGTCAGGTTGCGGAATCAACCACGTTTGACACCACCAGGTTTAAAAAGGACCACCCGGATTTGGTGGCCCAGTACCAGAAGAAAAAGGCCGCATACACCACTGTGCGACTGACGAAAGGAAAGGACTAAGTGCGATGGAACAACCCATTGGGGCCATGGGGGTTGATCATGAAACCGAGTGATATGCCGCCCCGGCGCAGCGTGTACGAAAACCCCATGGATGAGACCCGCGAGCTGCGCATGCTGGCTAACCAGGCTGTCATGGTCATGAACCAGCTCGTTTCTGCTGGCCTGTCGGAGGATACGGCCTTGGAATTGACGATTCACACATTGAACCGATTCGACGGAGAGGAAGAATACTAATGTCGAACACTGAACTAGCCACCACCAACAACAACACGCTGACGGATATGGTGGGGGTGCCGGAGTTGACCAATGATAGTGTGGCGGACATCGTGCGCCAGGCAGAAGGCATGGAAGCAGCCCACCGGTTGGCCAAGGTGCTGTGCAACACGGAGATGGTGCCCGCCGGGTTTCGCGGCAAGCCGGATGATGGGGCGGCCGCAATCCTGTACGGGGCTGAAATTGGCCTGAAACCACAGCAGGCCCTCCAGCAGGTGTTTGTTGTCCATGGCAAGCCCGCTATCTATGCCCGCACCATGGTGGCACTGTTGAAGGCTAAGGGGTACCGGTTTTCTACGGTGGAGTCCACCGATGAGGTTGTCACCGTGGAGGGGGTAAGCCCGCGGGGCGAGCAGGAACGCTCATCGTGGACGATTGAGCGCGCAAAGAAGGCCGGGTACACCACGAACAAGAAGTACCTGACGGACCCGCAGGCGATGCTGTACGCCAAAGCGGCGTCTGAGGTGTGCCGTAAGTTGGCCCCGGATGTGCTGCTGGGTATCGCCTACACCCGGGAGGAATTGGAGTTGGAGCCGGTGAAGATGACGGCGGTTCGTACCGACCAGCCCACGGCGTCGGCTGCTGCGGCCCCGGTGGAAACACAGGGGCGGGACTGGTTGGGTGAGCTCGCTGCGGTGGAGGATATTGCCGGATTGGAGGAGCTGATGGGGCAGGTGCGTGATGCTGGCCTGCCGGATGGTGAGTATAAGGAATTGGCGGCGTTTGCTAATTCCCGCTGGACGGCCCTGTCCACGCCAGAAGATAAGGGGCAGGCTGATGGCTAATCATGTGGTGATTAGTGGCAATCTGACTGAGGATCCGGTGTTGCGGTATACCAGTGATGGCACTCCGCTGGTGTCGTTTACGGTGGCGCATAATCAGTCGCAGTGGGATGCGTCGACGAATTCGTGGGTGCAGGACCAGGATGGTGCGGTGTTTGTGCCGGTGACGTTGTGGCGTAAGAAGGCTCAGAATTTTGTTGAGGCTATGCGTGGTGGGCGTCGGCCGGTGATGGTGTCTGGCAAGTTGGTGTTGGACCGGTGGCAGGATAAGGCTACGGGGGCGAAGCGGTCGCGGTTGCGGATTGAGGCGGTGGATGTGGCGGTGCTTCCTGCTGCTGCCTCTGGTGGCTCGCAGTCTGTGGGCTCGCAGTCTGATGGTGGCGGCGGGTCGGATTCTGGTGGGTGGGGTGAGCCTGCCCCTGTTGGTGGCCAGTCTGGTGTTGGTGGGTTTGGGCAGGGGTCTGAACAACCACCCTTTTAGCCACCATTTTCGATAATTTAGGTGGGGTAGGGGACCCCAATAACCCCTACCCACAACCTAGACCAATTAGTCTAAGGCCGAATAAATGGAACTTTTTAACGACCACTTCCAAAACTTCAAACGCTACAACCTCCCCAAGGCTCAGCTCATCATTGCGGATATCCCCTACAACCTGGGCAAAAACGCCTACGGGTCCAACCCCAAGTGGTATGTAGATGGCGACCGCAAAAATGGGAAATCCAAGCTAGCGGACACACAATTTTTTGACACTGACCTCAATTTCAACGTGCCGGAGTTCATGCATTTCGCTTCCCGCATGCTCAAGCCGGAACCGAAGGCTAAGGGGCAGGCGCCTGCCATGTTGGTGTTTTGTGCCTTTGAGCAGCAAATGCTGTTGATTGATGCCGCCCGCAAGGCCGGGTTTGGTGGCTACATTAATTTGGTGTTGCGCAAGCGCACCAGCCCGCAGGTGCTTAAGGCCAATATGCGGATTGTGGGCAACGCGGAATACGCTTTGTTGTTCTACCGGGACAAGCTGCCGATGTTTAACAATCATGGGCGCATGGTCATGAACATTATTGATTGGCCACGGGATTACCGGGATGTTCCCAAGGTG
Source organism: Corynebacterium lizhenjunii (assembly GCF_011038655.2). NCBI lineage: Bacteria > Bacillati > Actinomycetota > Actinomycetes > Mycobacteriales > Corynebacteriaceae > Corynebacterium > Corynebacterium lizhenjunii. The sequence goes on along the minus strand of NZ_CP064954.1, from coordinate 1,447,863 downwards.
CACCCTACGCAAAAGCCGGTGCCTTTGTTGGAGAAGTTCGTTGATTTGTTCACTAACCCTGGTGATGTGGTCATCGACCCGTGTGCTGGTAGTGGTAGCAGCTTGCTTGCGGCGGAGAATATGCAGCGCAAGGGGTATGGGTTTGAGATTAAGAAAGAGTTCTGCCAGGCCTTTGAGGAAAAGATGAGGCCGATTGGTGGGGCGACGTTGCCGTTGTGGGGTGTGTGATGAGCAAGATTCCGCAGGTGCTTGTGCCTTATGTGTTGGGTGTGATGGAGCAGGCCGCGAAGGTTGATGTGTATTTGCCGCCTGTGACGGTGTTGGCGGTGGCCAGGATTGTTTACAGGCTTGATACTGGTGAAGGGGGCGAATGATGTGGCTTGGTTCAAGGTTGATGATGGGTTTTATGACCACCCCAAAATAGAGCAGGTTGGTATGGCGGCGCGGGGGTTGTGGCTGACGGCGGGTTCGTGGTGTGCGAAGCATTTGACTGATGGGGTGATTTCGGCGAAGCGGGTTCGTGCGATTGGTGGGACGCGGGCGCAGGTTCAGGCTCTGGTTGATGCGGGGTTGTGGGTCAAATTGAAGGACGATTCTGGTGCTGTTTGCTATGCATTTCATGATTGGTTTGACATGCAACCGTCGCGTGATCAGGTGAACGAAAAGCGTCAAATAGAACGCGAACGGCAACGCAATTGGCGCGCAAATCGAACACGCAAAAACGCGCCTGCCAGTGATGATGCTGATTTGTCACGCCGTGACACCCCGCGTGACACCCCGCGTGACACCCCGCGTGACACCCCGCGTGAGTCACAGGGGTTGTCACGCTTCCCCGTCCCGACCCGTCCCGACCCGTCCCCTGGTGGTTTCTCTGGCCAGCCATGTGACGGTGATCAGGGCGCGGGCGCCAGTGGCGGCGGGATTTCTCTCGACGGGCTTGCGGCGGCTACGCGCCGCGCCCGCCAGGCGGGTGTGCCGGAGGCGGCAATCAGTGCCGGGTTGGCCGAGTTCGGCCGCCGCGATGAGCCCAAGGGGCCCGGCTTGCTGCGGGTGCTCATCGACGAGGCCGCCCAAGCCCACCAAGCCGAAACAGCGGCTGAGCAGGCCAAAAGAGCCCGCCGGGCCACCATCGACGCGTGCGACCGGTGCGACGCCACCGGCTGGGTGGTGGGCACAAACCCAGCAGTCAAATGTGACCATAAACCCCAGGCAGGAGGCCCATTTTGAGCGATGACATTCCGTGCGTGTGGAACCCACCACAGGACCAACCCCCACCCTGCACTGTGTGCGAAGTCACCCCATGCCAGTGCGACGCCATCTTTGACACCTGGCGAGAAAACCGGTGGGACACCAACACCTAACACCCTCAAAAACATGCCCAGGAGGCCCGCAGGCGCACAAACAGCCCCCCGCTGGCACCGGTATGCCGAGAGCACATTTCAACCCCGCAAACGGGCACACAGCGCGCCACAATCACAGAAGGGAACCCCACCACCACATAGACCAAAAACACAACCCCCAAAAACCAAACACACAACCGAAAGGACAACAACCAATGACCACACCAGACCCCCACATCCTCTGCGAAGAATACACACACTTCGCCACCCTCCTCGACCCCCACACAGCCATCAAAGAACTCTCCAAAAAACTCAACATCACACCCCAAACACTCATCTACCAACTCGTCATAAACGGAACCCAACTACCTCAAACCCTCATGACCGGCGCCGGAAACAAAGCCCTCAAACGCCGCCAACAAACCACCTAACCCCCAAGAAAGGAACCCCCAATGAGCAATCACTTCACCCTCACCGATGACACCATCACCACCCTAAGCGGCGTCACCCTTTACCGCATCCAAGCCACCAAAGACCTCCCACACCACGGCGTCAAAGCAGGCGACCTAGGCGGCTACATCCAAAGTGCCGACAACCTCCAAGATCGCGCCTGGGTAGCCGATGAGGCCCGCGTGTCCGGTGATGCCTGCGTGTTCAGTGATGCTCGTGTGGCTGGTGGCGCCCTCGTGTCTGGTAATGCCCTCGTGTACGGTGACGCCCGCGTATACGGTTATGCCCAGGTGTTCAGTAATGCCCACGTGTACGGTGACGCCCACGTGGCTGGTGACGCCCGAGTGTACGGCTTCGCCCAGGTATCCGGTAACGCCCGCGTGACCGGTAACGCCCAGGTATCCAACAGTGCCTGCATACGCGGTAAAGCCCAAGTGTCCACCATGCGCCACCTACTCACCATAGGAACCATCGGCAGCGAAAACCACACCCTCACCGCCACCCCCACCCACACCGGCGGCACACAAATCACCATAGGCTGTTGGACCGGAACCCTCGAGGCCATGATGGACGAAGTCCACTACCGCGCCAAACACTGGCACAAAGACCCCGAAACCACCACCCAATGGATAGCCGAATACCAGGCAGCCCACACCCTCATCACCACCCGCGCACAACAATGGGCCAAAGAGGCCAACGAAACCAACTGATGAAAGGCGATAAACAATGAACCACAATGAACCATGGATGAGGCCCCCACTCACCCCCGCACAACAGGAACAACTCGACTACTACGCGACCCGCGCACTCGCCATCTTTGAAGCTGTAGGCGTCATACCTGAATATCTGGCCCAAATGCTTGAGCATCGAAGCTATGACCAGATAGAGCTCGCTATGGCGATTCAAATGGAAGTCTTTTGGGACTACATGTTCGATTATTCCAGTCCTCACATCACTCGCGACGGTACCCCCTGCATAGCGGAGTCAATCCAAATCAACAGCCTGGAAGACGACGCGAAAATCATAATCAACATTGACAACCAACCAATCAGCAAGGTAGTCAAGCGCATACAGGACATGCCCCGAATCATGGAGGAAATCGAAAATGGAAACCAATAAATGCACCCCCAAGCAACAGGAAACCCTCGGCCGCTACGCCCAGCGCATCACCGCAATCATGGCCGAGCTCAAAAAACAAGAACCCACCAAGAAATACGACGAGCTCAACACAGCACAGTTTGTACACAGCCACGCCGCTTACAGCATCACCCACGGCGGCATTGATGACGTGCTCATCAGGCATGAAACCTCCCTAATCAAGGAAGACGGCCGCCCCCTCATCGACGAGGAACGCATCACCCTAACCCTGAAAAACGACACCACAGTCACGCTCGATATGGACCTGATCCCCATCCCGGAGGTAGTGGCACGCATACGCTACATGCTCAAACTCCTAGAGGACTGGCAAACCTGGTGTGAGACCACCACAAGGAACGGACTATGAACACACCGCCCAGGGTGTCTAGTCTGCGTTCCTGTCTTGTGAGGGGCGGGCTGCATGCCATGCGGTAACTTCACTGGCACTCCACAGTGTTGTGCCATGAAAGCGCGCAACCGAGGCGGGGGCTTGGCCACGGGCGACGTATGTGGTCCATGTTGAGCGCACAATCCCGCAATGTGCTGCGCACTGTTCGGCGGGCCACAGTTCCCGGTTGGTGTCCCAGTCGATGAATCCCGGGCGCATTATTTGCCTGCCTTGCGGTGACGCAGGTAGGCCGATATGGCCAATATGGTGGCGACGCCAATGGCGAGTATGGGGCCTGCGGATAGGCAGATTAGGGCTATCCCTAGGGCTGCTAGTAGTAGGTCTTCTTTGTTTGACATGGGTTCCTCCGTGTTAGATTTGAGGGGCAGCGCCCCCGGTTCTGGATGGTTGGTACTTCCAGAACCAGGGGTGCTACTTGTTTTCTGGCTTCTCCTTGTTGGTGCGGTGCTTGGCTTTGTACCAGGCGCGGCGGTCTGCGCTGAGTGCGAGATATACACCAATGAGGGTGAGGAGCAGTTCCTTTATCGTTTCCATTGTTCACCTCCTTTCATACCTCCCATTATACAGCATATTAGACGTACGTCAAGTTAGGCGCTAAGAATGAATGAGACCAACACACCCCCCATCCACCTCCACATCCAAGGCCACCCCGCCCCCCAAGGCAGCAAACGCCACATCGGCAACGGCCGCATGATAGAACAATCCAAAAAACTCCCCACCTGGCGCAACACCCTCATACTCCACATGCGCAACCAATACAAAGGACCCCCACTCAACCAACCCCTACACATCACAGCCACCTTCTACATGCCAAAACCCCAAAAACCAAAATTCCCCCACCCCGCAGTCACCCCAGACCTCGACAAACTAGCCCGCGCCCTAGGCGACGCCCTCACCCAAGCCAGAATCATCAAAGACGACGCCCGCATCACCGACTGGACAATCAGCAAACGCTACCACCCCACCGGATGGACCGGCGTCAAATGCACCATCACCCCCACCACCTAAAATAGGAGACAACCACATGGAACACATCGTTTACTTCATCATCGGCACCATAATCTCCATGACCCTTATCTACCTCGCTGAGAAAACCGCCATCATCCGCACCCACCGCAAAATCTGCCAACAGGAATACCGCATGCTTGCTGCCTTCACCGAGTATTTTGAACGTGAAAACCGGGAAGATACCTAACCCCCGCCCCTCCCAAAACAAACAAAGGGGGGCCCTCCAAAAAAGAGGGGGCCACCCACTGCGAGAAAGGACCCCCACCATGCCCACCTGCGACGACCACACCCTACGCCACACCGCCCGCAACCTCGCAGCAGCATACACAACCCTCAACACCCTCAAACACACACCCGCAACACAGCCAGAAATCCGCACCATGAAACCCACCCCCGGCCCCCAAACACCCGGCAACTGGCTGTATGTGTGCACCTACCTCGAACAAGAAACCCGCCTCCGCGAAGTCACATTCGAAGCACTCGCCACCATTGGCGTGAAGCTGGCCGATGATGATGTGGCCGCGCCAAGACTCTGCCAACTCATCGCCTTCCACTCACAAGCCATCTCAGAACTCAACTGGGCAAGCGATTTGCTTGAAGAGCTACGCGGCCAGTCCCGCATCATCGCCTTACGGTGCGCCCCGCGCGAGAAAGTCCCCGCACGCTACCTCGCCCGCGCCCAAGCATCAAAGCAACTCTTCACCGCCGCACACGCAGCCAAAATAGTCACCGCCATCACCGGCACACCAGTAGACCGCAAGCAAATCACCTACTGGGGCCGCGCCGGATACATCACCACCCACACAGACAGCCACGGCAAAGCCTGCTACAACCTCAACGAAATCATCACCCACTCCCAAACCTCCGAGTAAAATCAACCCCCGCCCCTCTCCCAAAAAAAGGGGGGTACCCCCTACAGAAGAAAGGCGCCCCCCCATGTCGTACAGCCCCACCCGAGCACGCAAAGCCATCATCCGCCAACTACTCGGACCCAACCCAACCCCCGAACAACTCGACCACCTCAAACACGTCATGGCCGCCCGCAACGCCATGCGCAAAGACAAATGCGGCCACTTCGTCTACTACATCCGAAACCACGACCTCATCAAAATCGGAACAACCGGAAACCTCAACAGTCGGCTGCGTTCACTCCCATGGCAAACACTCGAACTCCTCGAAGTAGGCGACGAATACGAAGAACGCGAACGACACAACCAATTCCACCACCTGAGAGTGCAAGGAGAATGGTTCCACGCTGAACCCGAACTACTCAACTACATCACACGGCAAAGGACTCAACTCGCAGCGCAGCAGCACCAATGGTTCCCGGAACAGCCACCATTGCCATGGCATAAAGGCGACCAACTACCCACCAGCAAAGCCCTGCAAGCCCGCTACGTCAAAAACTATCTGACCAGCACATTAGAAAAATTATCCACCCCAACGTTATAATCGAGTTACTACGCGTGTCCCCTCTGGTTGAAGACCACAAGCAGAGGGGACAAACCTATATGAAAAAGGGGGACCCATGGCATGGGCAAACAACAACCCCACACACGTCCCAACAAAACTAAGGCGCTACATACTCGACCGGGATAATCACACATGCCAACACTGCGGTGCTCAAAACACCCCGCTCGAAGTGGACCACAGGAAGGGCCTAAAGAGTGGTGGTGACCACAGCTTAGAAAACCTGCAAGCCCTATGTGTTCCATGCCACAAGGTAAAAACTCAGCAAGAGGCAACAATATGGCGAAGCAAAGTAAAACGCGCCCCGCGGACCCCCATCGGCCTAAAGTGACCTGCACCACAGGGGAGGGGGTGATCCCCCTCACACGGACCCCAGAAGCGCGGAGGGCAAAGGGCCTCAGAATGTTTACGGGTTCAGAACTTTTAGCCGGTGGGGTATTTTTGGGTGCTGCGTGGGGCCGTGGGTTGCGTTTGGCGGCCGGGTAATGGTTTTTGGTGCCTTGATGGTCTTTGGGGGCTGTGTGCGGCTTAGCTTCTGCGGTGTTTCCATAGTGCCTGGTTGGGCGGTTAATTTGTAACGCGCTGTGTTAGAATAGGGCCATGACCTGCAAAGAATGCGGAACCCCAGTCGGTATCGGTGGCGCGCGAGGACGCACCCCCTCCTACTGCTCGAACGCATGCCGCCAACGCGCCTACCGTAAACGCCACCACATCCCCCAAGCACTCACAGCCCGCCGCCGGTGGGTGCGTGCCGCCGCAAAACGGCCCATACAGCCCGATGGGCGCCCGGCGTCTTCAACTAACCCGTCCACCTGGACGGGATACGCTGCAGTGCGCGGCGCTCGTGTAGGTGATGGGTTCGGTTTCATGTGTGGGGGCGGCATTGGTTGCATCGACCTCGATGACGCGCTGGCCGGTGGGGAACTATCCGCCACGGCGCGCGCGGTGTTGGATGCCACGCCTGGCGCGTGGGTGGAATTGTCCCAGTCTGGTGTGGGCCTGCACGTGTTTGTGGCTGGTTTGGACGGGCCGGGCCGTAGGCTTACCGCCGCTGATGGTACTGGTGTGGAGGTCTACGCCCGCGACCGGTTTATTCGCATGACTGGGCGCGTATTTCGCCCCGGCGGGGTGCCGGTGGTGGATGTGAACAAGATTATGGAGGCCGTGAACGTGGCCTGAGAAAGTACTGTTGGAGGTGACAATGTATGCCTGGACCACCACCGAATCCGAATGCAAGGCGGAAGAATGCCCGCCCTGATTGGGTGGCGTTGCCGCCGCAGGGGCGGACAGGTAAGACGCCGGCGTGGCCGTTGCCGGGGCGCGCCCCGCGTGGGTGGGTGGCCTTGTGGAGGTTGCCTCAGGCGGTGATGTGGGAGCAACTGAAGTTTGAAACGCAGGTGGGTATGTACTTGTTGGCTCGTAACACGGCGCAGGATTTGCTGCTGGCGGGTGAGCCTAATGGTGCGTTGTTGTCTGAGGTTCGACAAATGGAGGATCGTTTGGGGCTTTCGCCTATGGCGCTTAAGCGGTTGCAGTGGGAAATTGGGGGTGCCTCCCCGGTGTCGGATGATCAGGATGGGGTAGTGATTGAAGCTAATGAACGGTTCGCAAGGCTCTAATTTGTTGTTGCCGCCGGGGTATCAGCGTGGCGAGTTGGGGCAGTGGATGACGTTGCCGTGGCCGCAGGACCAGGGGCAGAAGCTGGCTTTGTTGGAGAATTCGCTTGGCCCGTTGTTGATTGATTGGGCGGAGTGGCGTACTGATGAGCCGGGTTTGCTTAACGATGATGGGCAGCCGTGGCAGTTTACTGATGGGCAGGCCCGATTTCTGATTCTGTGGTATGCGTTTAATGAGGATGGTCGGTTTATTTACCGCCGTGGAATACGTAGGGGGTCAAAAGGAACCGGGAAGGACCCCCTAGCTGCGGCGATGTGCAATATCGAGCTTTTGGGCCCGTCTCAGTTGTGGTGGGATGGTGAACGTTGGACGGGTAAGCGGCATCAGTTGCCGTTGGTGCAGATTGCCTCTAACTCGGAGGCCCAGTCTAAGGCGTTGCTGCGAGTGGCTAATTCGCAGTTGGGGTCCGAGGCTGTGGACTACTACCAGTTGGATAAGGGCCAGACCGCGACCTACGTCAAGGGCGGGGCGGCCCGCATGGAGGTGCTGACGGCCTCGGAGCGCTCGGCGGAGGGTAACCCGGCAACGTTTGTTGTGCTCAACGAGACTCACCATATGACCGAGGCGTCCGGTGGTAAGCGTCTGGCTGAGGTTGGGCGCCGTAATGTGGGCAAGTCGAAGCGTGCATTGCAGGCCCGGATTGTGGAGTTTACGAACGCGCATGCCCAGGGTGGTGAGTCCGTGGGTGAAAAGTCGTTCATTGCGTGGCAACAGCAGGTGTCAGGCAAGTATGCGCACCTGAAGCAGGATATTCTCTACGATTCGATTGAGTACGATCCGCGCCTTGATTTTTATGATGAGCAGCAGCGTGAATTGGCTTTGCGTCAGGCGTATTCGGATGCGCCGTGGGCGGATATTGAGCGTTTGTCTGCGGAGATTGTAGACCCTGAGTTATCGGCTGCGCAGGCTATCCGGTTCTATTTGAATGGCATTGCTGAGCAGGAGGATGCTTATGTGGCTGCCCAGGCGTTTGCTGCTTTGGCGGACCCGGCGAGGGTGTTCCAGGAGGGAGACCAAATTGCCCTATTCCTTGACTGCTCGAAGTCGGAGGATGCCACTGCCCTGATGGGGTGCCGGATTAGTGACGGCTTCAACCAGACGTTGGGGGTGTGGCAGCGCCCCCGCGGCAAGCGTGGCGAGGGTTTCCTAGTGGACCGTGCCGAGGTGGATGCGCGGGTGCGTGAGGTCATGGACACTTATCGTGTTGTGTGGTTTGGTGTGGACCCGTCCCCGGCGAAGGATGATTCGACGGAGGCATCGTATTGGCGTCCGATGATTGATTCTTGGCATCGGGATTTCAGGAAGTCGCTGCGTGTATGGGCAACGCCGGGCCGTAATGGTAACGCGGTGTTGTGGGATATGCGGTTGTCTACCCCGGGCGGTGCTGACCGCAACCGCAAGTTTTCGCAGGAGGTGGAGATTGTGCGAGCTTTGATTGATGATGAGGGCCTGGATGGGCCATTTCGTCATGATGGTGACCCGGCCTTGGTGGCTCATGTTAATAACATGCGTACTCGCTGGAATAAGTTCGGTTTGACGGTGGGTAAGAAGACGCGTGATTCTACGCAGCTCGTCGATTTGGGTGTGGCGATGATTGCGGCCAATGTTGGGCGGCGCGAAGCGTTGAACTCGGGCAAGGTGCGCGTAGGGGGTAAGGCTCGTAAGCGCAGGAAGGTGATTATGGCATGACGGTTGATGCTAAGGATTTGGCTGGCCAGTTGGGTGTGCAGTTGGCGCGGTACCGGGCGAAGAATGATTTGCGTTGGCGCTACTACAACGGCAAGGCCGGGGTGAAGAATATGGGCATTGCGGTGCCGGAGTCCCTGGTGAATGTGGAATCGGTGGTGGGGTGGCCGGAAATCGTGGTGGACGCCTTGGCTGAGCGAATCGAGTGGGGTGGGTGGCGCTCTGGTGGGGATATTGATGCCCTGCACGTGGTGTTTGCCCAGAATCAACTTGACGTTGAGGTCTCTAAGGCAATCTTGGATGCCCTGGTTACTGGTGTGGGGTTCTTGGCGGTCTCGCAGGGTGATGTGGCTGCTGGTGAGCAGCAGATCATTGTCGACGCAGTGCCGGCAACTCAGGCGACGTACGTGTGGGATGAGCGGCGCAATCGGATGGCTGCCGGTCTGGTGGTTAGCGCTGATGAGTCTGGTAAGCAGTACCGAACATTGTATTTGCCGGATGAGACGATCACCTTGGATGGTGAGGCGGTGGTGTCTCGGGTGGTGCATAATCGTGGCCGGTGTGGGCTGGTTGCGTTGCCGAATCGGGCACGTAGTGGGTCTGCGCGAGGCCGGTCGGAGATTACCCCGGCGATTCGCTATTACACGGATCATGGGGTGCGCACCATTTTGGGCATGGAATACAACCGCGAGTTCTACACCACACCACAGCGCTATCTGACGAATGTCACCCCGGAGCAGTTGGGTGCTAGTGAGAACCCCGATGCGCAGGAGATTCTGGAGCTTGGGTGGAAGGTGGCGATGAATAAGGCGCTTATCATTCCACCAGGTGATCCGGATGATGGGGAGGCTAATCCTGCGGCTGGCCAGTTTAGTGCTGCCTCGCCTGCGCCTTATATTGATGAGTTGCGGATGTTGGCGCAGTTGGTGTCTGCCCAGTCTGGTGTTCCGGCCGCGTATTTGGGGTTTACGTCGGATAATCCGGCGTCTGCGGATGCTATTCGTGCTGCGGAGTCGCGGCTGGTTAAGCGTGCGGAGATGCGGCAGGTGTCTTTTGGTAAGGCGTTGGTTAATGATTTGGCGTATGTGTGCTTGTCGATTTTGGACGGTGCCCCGCCGTCGCCTGAGGTGATGGCTGGGGTGTCGAGTGTGTGGCGTGAGGCGTCTACGCCTACGTTGGCGGCGACGATGGATGCCATGGTTAAGGCTGTGGCGGCCAAGATTATGCCTGAGCACAGTGAAGTGGTGTGGGACATGCTGAATTTTACGGAGGCGCAGAAGGTGATTATGCGGCGTGAGTTGGCCCATCAGCAGGCTCGGGAGCGGGTGGCGGCCCTTGCTGCAGGCCAGCAGCAGCCCGTAACGGCGATGGATTCAGCTGATGATGAGTTTGTTCCCGGGGGTGATTCCTCCGGGGTGTAGGCCTGTGTGAAGGGTGGTGGTTGGGTGAGTGCGCGGGATGAGTACGCGTTGGCGTTGGAGTTGTTGCGGCTGCGGGCTCAGCAGGATTTTGCTACTTGGTGGGCGGCTAAGGAACAGGGTCGGGTTACGCTAGAGCAGTTGCGGGCGGTGTTTGCTGACATCACGCGGGACTATGGTGAGGTTGCTGCGTCGGCGGCTGTGGACTATTTGATTCTTGAGCGCTCGTTGGATGAGTCGTTGGCTGGGTTGGGGTTTCCTGACCGTGCGGACCCGGTGGGCTTTGAACAGGCGGTGTCGTCATTTGATTGGGCGGTGAATACTTCGCGTGAGGGTGGGGTGTTTGATGCTGCGGTGGCGCGTCGCAAGCTTGATGGTGTGCTGGTGCGTCTTGTGGGTGCCCCGGCGCATGAAACGGTGGTGGTGAATGCGCGGCGTGATGGGCGGGCGTTTGCCCGTGTGCCGGAGCCAGGGGCGTGCGCTTTTTGTTTGATGTTGGCGTCTCGTGGGGCGGTGTATGCGTCAAGGCACACCGCCGGGGCTGCTGATGCCGGGACGTCGTTTCATGACCATTGCCGGTGCTTGGTCATCGAGTGCAAGCGTGATGGGTCTGACCTGCCGCGTATAAATCGGGATTTGGAGGCAGCGTGGGCAAAGTCAGGGGCGAGGAACCGGGCGGAGTTTAAAAAGTATATTAAGCTGCGTGGTGAGGTTGGTGGGCCGCCCTGGCCGCCGCTTGAGCGGGTAAACGTGCCTGAGTACGCCGGTGATGGCACATCTAAGGTGTTTCCTGGCGAGCCACTGCCCAAGGATTTGAACAGGGCCGTAGCGCACGTGCTGTATGGGTGGCGAGATACCCCATTGAAAGGCGGGATGTGGGTTAAGCATTCCGAGGATTCCCGCATGGGGCATACCTGGGACTCACAGCGAGCTAAAGCGTCGAAGTTTCCCAAGTCATGGTCCAATCAGAAGATTGCGGACGCTGTGGTGGAGACCCTGGAAAACCCAGAGTACTTTAAATCTGGTAAAACTAGGCGGACTGTCTGGCGGGAGATTGAGGGAACTATCGTTAAAGTAGAATATAACGTCATTCCAGGTGGTAGGGTGATTTTTGGTACTGCCTATCCATGTGAGCTTGAGAAAGGGGCGGATAAGCATGTTGACTGATGAAGAAGTCTACCGTCGTTTGGATGCAATGCTGCCTCCAGGAGTTGAGCGATGGGGTGCTCAGGCGAATTTCGAGGCCGGAGAGCCCGAATGCGCTATCACAGCGCTGATGGATGCTGCTTTTGTTGCGGGCGGACTACCTGTTGAGGCTCTCCGTCTGATTCGGTCCAATTATGACGGTGGGCCTGTAATCGAGATTCTTGAAGCATTGGTAGCACTCGAGGATCGTTGAGGACTGATAGCGCCGCCATGTTTGGTTGGTGGCCGGGTTCGAGTCCCGGCGGCGCACTAGAACCCCATTGGGCCTTTTGTTGGGTCTGGTGGGGTTTTGTCATGCCCGGAATTGGGCTGAAATTTTTTGCCCTGGAAAAGGAGAACCCCTAGAATGTTTGTTTCACACCCGTGGTTGCGTTTCGTTGAAGGTGTAGATGGTGGTGCCGCAACGGCACCGGAGCCTACCGATGCCCCTGCTGATTCTGCTGGTGATACCCAAGAGGAGGGTGCCGGTGATGAGGTGGACTACAAGGCTAAGTACGAGGCCATGAAGAAGCATTCCCGTGAGTGGGAAGCTAAGGCCAAGGCCAATAAGAAGGCTGCGGACCGGCTTAAGGAAATCGAGGATGCCGACAAGTCGGAAGCTGAGCGGCTTACTGAGCAGTTGGCTGCGTCCGAAAAGGACAACGCGGTGCTGCGTGCGGAGCTTAATCGGATGACGATTGCGGCTAAGCATGGGCTAAGTGCGGAGGATGCGGAATTGTTCCTGCATGGTGATACCGAGGCTATGGAAGCCCAGGCGCAGGCCTTGGCTGGCCGTAGGGTCAAGGTGGGCGGTGCGGAAGCCCCCGCGCAGGGGCGCGGCAGTGCCTCCGGTTCGGTGGAAGCTGCGCGCCAGTGGGCGAAGAAGCTAACCGAACAGCACTAGGGAAAGTCATTGTCAATTATTTGTCTAGCCCCTTTTTAAGGAGGGAAAAATTATGCAGCTTAACGTTGCAATGCAGCAGTGGGGAAGTGAGGATCAGCGCTGGCTTGGTTCTGCCCACGGTGTTGATGCCGCCCAGACTGTCACCCTAAACGGTGAGAAGCTGACGGCTTTTGCTAAGGATGGGGTTATCCCCTCTGGCATCGCGCTGAAGAAGGAAGGATCCCGGTGGGAGCCGGTTACCGACGCTGGCGATACTCTGGCCGGGTTTTTGCTGACCTCCCAGTCCTTTAAGGAAGGCGCTGGTGATGTGGTGGCTCCGATGCTGGACCATGGGCGGATTCGGGTTGAGCATTTGCCCAAGGGCGGGTTCGATGTGACGAAGCTGACTACCCCGAACCCGCTGTTTGTGCTGGTAGGCGAGAAGAAGGAGGACTAAACCATGAATCTGTGGACTGATATTGTCTCCCCAGTTGAGCTGACCATGGCCGCACGGGTGGGCATTGAAGAACGTGAGCGCACGCGTGTGAGCCTGGCAACGTTCCTGCCTAATCGCACTGTCGATGATATTGCGGTGCGCCTGACGACAACGGAAAGCGGCCTGGTGCCGGTGGCGGAGTACCGCTCCTACGATGCGGAAACCCCGCTGGGTGCAACCCCCGGCGGCAAGCACGTGACCGTAGACCTGCCGGCATTGGGGCAGAAGATCCGCGTGTCCGAGTACGACCAGCTGCGCATGCGCCACCGGGAAGATTCCGACCTGGTGCGCAATTCCATCGGCAAGGTCGCTATCCGCGTAGGCCAGGCGGTTGCTGACCGCATGGAGCTTGCGCGCGGCAAGGTCCTGGCCGAGGGTGGGGCCTCCATCTTTGAAAACGGGTTCTATTCTACGGCTGACTTTGGCCGCCATGAGGACCTGACCATTAACGTGGCGAAGAAGTGGACTGAGTCGGGGGCCACCCCGCTGACTGATATTCAGGACGCGGTAGAAAAGTACATCGCTGTCAACGGAGTAGAGCCGGGTACCCTTCTGGTGTCCCGCAAGACCGTGGCCGCGCTGCTTCGTAGCGAGGAGATTCGCAAGACCGCATCCGGTAACACCCCCACGATGGTGAACCGTAACTATGTGGATAGCCTGCTGGATTCCTTTGGTCTGCCGGGCCTGTTTGCCTATGACCGTAAGGTGCGTACGCAGGCAGGCCTGCAGGCGGTTATCCCGGACAACATGGTGCTGCTGCTGCCGTCTGCCGACCATGCTGAGGAGCTGGGCTCTACGTTCTGGGGCACTACTCTGGAAGCAATGGCCCCGAATTATGGGCTTACTGTGGATGACCGCCCGGGCATTGTTGCTGGTGCGTACAGGGAGGAGGACCCGATGGGTGTGTGGGTTAAGGCTGCGGCTATTGGCCTGCCGGTGTTGGCGAATCCGAACCTGGTTGCCACGCTGACCGTGGCCTAAAGGGAGGTGCCTTTTCCGTGTCGAAGATTCGATCTGATGTTGCTGGTGTTGTGCTGGCGCGGGATTCGACTTCCGTGGTGTGGCTGCGCGCCGGTGATGAGGTCCCCGCCGGTGTGACCGTAGATCCTGACCTGCTTGAGGGTGGGGAGACGGAGGCGGTAAAGCCTGCTAAGCGGGGTGGGCGGCGTGCTGCTGGCAAGTCTGACTGATGTTCTTGACCGTCTCATTGACGATGAGGATGTTGATGAAGACCGGGCGGCGGCCCTGCTGGAGGAGGCTTCTGCCCTGGTGGAGGCTTATCTAGGGCATGCGCCTAACCCGGTGCCTGACCCGGTGCGCTTGGTGACTGCTCGGATGGTTGCGCGTGTGCTGGAAGCCCCGGAGCAGTCTTTTGCTGCCACGTCTACCCAGTACACCGCCGGGCCGTTCCAACAGCAGGTCTCCTACTCGCAGGGGGCCTCTGGTGGTGCGCCGTGGCTTACCGCGTCGGATAAGACGATGCTCGCACCGTTTCGGCGGCGTCGCATGCGCGGGGTGTACTCCATGACCATGAGCTAAACCCCTGGTAGGAGATGGTGTGAGTGTTTAAACCACAAACTCAGCTAACCCTGGTAACTCCCGGGAAGATGGTCAAGAACCGATTCGGTGACCTCAAGCCTGCCGGTGAGGTTGAAACCGTGATCCCGGTGGTGCAGTGGTATGTGAGCGCGTCGGAGGAGTCGCAAGGTGATTCCCTGCAGCGCATCATTGACCTGCTCACGGTGTATGTGCCTGTTGGTGTGGACGTCGACCCTGCTGGGGTGTTTGTTCTGCCGGATGGTAGCCGGTGGGCTATCCAAGGCCACGGGCGTGACTATAACCATGGGTTCCATGGGTGGGCGCCCGGGGTGCTGGTCTACGAAGCGAAGAAAGTGGAGGGCTAGAAGTGGTTGAAGTATCAATCCAGGACCTCGCGGCCCCGGATAAGGTGCGCGGTATCGAGTTCCCTGCGGGGGCGGGTCTGCAAATCCTTGACGGGTGTTTGGTAGTTCTTGATGGGCAGAAGGTGGGTTTGGCGGCGTTTGCTGCTGGCCGGTGGCTCAGTGCGGAGCTGCGATGAGTGTTCGTGTTGTGATTAACCGGCAGGCGGTTGGTTCACTGCTGCTGTCTGACGGGGTGCGGGATGAGGTCACGCGGCATACTGAGGCTGTTCAGGCGCGTGCTGGCATCAATTACGGTTCGTCTGTTAAGCGGATTGGTGACCGGCCGCAGGGCATTGTCTACACCGACAACTTTAAGGCCAGGGTGGATAACGGGCGTAACAACACCTTGTTGAAGGCGGTGGGTGGATGATTACCGCAATCGAGATTGTGCAGGCCGGGCTAGACGGGTTGGTCCATGTTCCGGTAACTCACCATGTGCCACGGGTCCGCCCGGAGAGGTTTGTCCGCGTGGACCAGGGCCCGCCCCGCGAAATCACCCCTGTGGCGGACCAAGCTTTGGTCATTATCCAGGTCTACGCCCCGGATGATGCCGCAGGGGAAGAGTGGGCGATTGAGACCAGTGGGCTCATCCACGGCGCCTTGGCCCATAGGTGGTTTGAGATGGGGGAGCGTGTGTTTGGGTGGGAGGTATCCCAGGGCCCGCACCCGTTCCCGGATCCGGATGTGCCGGATTGTGTGCGCTGGCAATTGTCAGGCACGTTGCTGTTTTCGCCAACCTCCGCAGGGTAGCGGGGTTGGTTGTTCCATGATGGTTTTGAAAGGACCGTGAAGAGTTATGGCTGATAAGCGTAAGCGTCAGAACATTGTGATGGGTGCGCCGGATGTTGCTGCCGGCGCGTTTGAGCTTGGTATCGCAGCAACTGCGAAGGACCAGTTCCCTAAGACTTTTGCCGACAAGATGGAGGCCCTGAAGCTCAAGCCGGGCGGCTACCTGTCTGAGGATGGTGTCACCAAGACCGTGGATATTTCCACGGAGAAGGTCAAGAGCTGGAATCTGGAGACCGTTGTGCAGCTGCAGACGGACTACAGCGTCACCTTGAAGCTGGTGGGGTTGGAGTTCTTGAACCCGGACATGCTCAAGTTTGCCCTGGGTGATGGCAACGTCGAAGTTGCAAACGGCAAGATTCGCCTGGTGGATAATGCCGCTGAGCGCCCGCACCGGTCTATGGTGTTCCGTATCAACGGCGGCGACGGCAAGAAGCTGCTGCTGTTCGTGCCGGACGCACAGGTCTCCGCTCTGGGTGATGTGCAGTTCGTCAAGTCCAGTGTGGTGCGCCTGGATCTCACTGTTGAGGCGTTCCCGGTTGATGGTGAGAATGTTGTGACGATTGTTGAGGATTCGGCGATCAAGGTTGACACCGGTTCGCAGGGATAACCCCTGGTGATGGGGTGGCCCCGTGGAGTTTGGGAGACGCTACGGGGCACCCCCTTTTCACATTGTCTCCCCACGTTTTGAACAATTTTCTTGAGTAGAAAGGCCTACGACGATTATGGCTACGAAGACTAAGCCCAATACTGCCCCCGTGTTCACCTACACCATTGAGGGCAAGGATGTTGAACTGCCCGCCATTAAGTCCTTGCCGTTTGGTGTGATGCGCAAGATCCGCAAGCTTGAAGAGGTAGACCAGGTGTTTACCATGCTTGAAATGGTTGTCGATGAGGACACGATGGCCGTGCTGGATGAGTTGCCGGCCGTGGCTGTGTTGGAGATGGTGCAGGCCTGGCAGGAGGAGGGTAACGCGGGGGAATCTGTGCAGTCGTAGACTTCTACGACACTAACCCCGATTTTCGGCGTCGCTTGGATGCCCGCCTGGTTGAGGTGGGTATTCGGCTGCGTTGGATTGGTGACGGCACTGACCGGGTGGATTGGGATGATGTGGTGGCTGTGGCTCATGGGTTGGGCCAGTGGACACCTACCGATTACGCCTTGGCGAATGTGACCGACGTTTTGATGTGGATCTCGTGGCAATTGGGTGGTGGCCAGGGGTCCCGCCCAGAGCCGGTACCGCGCCCTGATGGTGCCGGTGATGATGCGGGGGCTGGTGAGTCTGTGGGCTCGGGTAACCCGTTGGATGAGCATGGTTCAGGCCAGATTAGGGGCGTGAACATCGCAAGGCGTGAGATTCATAAGATGATGGGCTGGGAGGGTATCCCGGCCTAACGAGTTTTGGCTGGGAGGCTATCGAAGATGACTGTTGTTGCTAACGCCTGGGTGGAAATCGCCCCCTCCATGAAGGGGTTCAACAATAAGGTTGCCTCCGAGCTGCGAGGTATTGCACCTTTAGGCGATAAGGTGGGGAAGGGTTTTTCTTCCCGGTTTACTGGCATTGTGTCTAAGACGATGAAGGCGGGCATGGCCGGGGCTGGGGTTGCTGCCGGTGGTGTGTTTGCCGGGGCCCTGGCTAAGGGCATGGGCCGCCTTAACGCGATTGACCAGGCCTCTGCGAAGCTAGACGCGTTGGGCAACTCCGGCACTCAGGTCAAGTCCATCATGAATAACGCCCTGGCATCGGTTAAGGGTACTGCCTTTGGTCTTGGCGAGGCCGCTGGCACGGCCGCCACGATGGTGGCGTCTGGCATTAAGCCCGGCGAGCAGTTGGAATCTGTGCTGAAGGGTGTTGCTGACTCCGCATCGATTGCCGAGGTTGGCATGGGTGAGATGGGCCTTATTTGGGGCAAGGTCGCAGCCAAGGGCAAGCTCGACGGCGAGACCCTAGCCCAGATGCTTGAGCGCCAATTACCGATTTATGACATCCTGGCGAAGAAGACCGGGCATACCTCGGACGAGGTTTCTGAGATGGTCTCCAAGGGCAAGATTGACTTTGAGACCTTTGCTGCCGCAATGAATGACTATGTCGGTGGCGGTGCTGAGCGTATGGGCCAGACTGTCCAGGGTGCTTTGCAAAACGTTGGGGCGTCGTTGGGGCGTTTTGGTGCTGCGCTCACAGGCCCGGTGTTTGCTGCGGCCCCGGCGCTGATTAGCTCGACTATTAGCGTGTTTGACGCAATGACCGATGCTATCGGCCCGGCGGCTAGTCGTATTGGGGAACTGCTCACCCCCGCCCTGGAGAACGTCGCATCACTGATTAAGGAGCGCCTGGCCCCTGCTATGGGGGAAGCGGTGGCTAAGGTCGGTGATTTGGCTGTTCGGTTTGCTGAGTTTGTGGTTGACCCTGGTGTGTGGGAGCACCTGGGTGAGGTGTTCGCCACGGTGAAGGATACTGTGGAGCGCCTGTGGCCGACGGTGGAGTCGTTGGCGGGGTCTTTGTTGACTGTGGGGCAGTCGATTTCTGTGGCGACGTGGACGGCGTTTTCTTCCGTGCTGAATGCGCTTGCGCCGTTGGTGGAGTCGGTGCTTGTGCCGTTGGTAGAGCAGGTTGCCGCGTTTGCTGAGCAGAATCCCGGTGCGGTGCAGGCGATTGTGACCGCATTCTTAGGGTTTAAGGCTGTGGGTGCTATTGCCGGGCCGGTGGGCACGGCGACTGCCACGCTGAAGAATATGGGCGGGGCGGTAGAGTTTGCGGCTGGTGCTTTTAAGGGCGCTGGCCTTGCTGGCGGCCTGGTCAACATTGCCACCACGGCCACGTCTGCCAATCCGATTATTTTTGCCCTGGGTAAGGCCGTTGTTGGCATGGCCCAGGGGTTGGGGACTGCCGGCCGAGCTGTTGGCGGGTTCCTCACGGTGGTTAAGACCGTTGGCGGGGTGTTGAAAACCGTCCTTGGCTTCTTCAACCCGTGGGTGTTGGGCATTACCGCCGTGGTGGGTGTTTTGACGTGGTTCTTTACCCAAACCGAGACCGGGCAAGCGATGTGGGCATCGTTTACCCAGTCCCTGGCCGCCGGGTGGGATTTCGTCACCAGCAAATTCCAGGCCGGCATCGAATGGATAACCAACGCATTTACAGGCATTAAGGCCCTGCTGTTTGACCGTGACTACACCTTCGAGTTTGGCCAGGCATTCGGGATTGATGAAGATTCCGACGTGGTGGCAAAACTGTTCGCCATCAGGGATGGGTTCGTCGCGTTCAAGGACGACGTGGTCCTGGTTGTTACCCTGCTTAAGGATCAGGTGGTGGACCATTTCACTACCATGTGGGAACTGATCAAGGTCCCGTTTACTACCGGCATGGAAATCCTCAAGGACCTAGTCGCTGGTGGTTTCCAAATCCTCAAGGCCGTCTTTACCGGTGATTGGGGGTCGATTGGGGATATCGTGGCCGCCACGTGGGAGACGATTAAGGGCCACATCGGTGAGGGTGTTGGCCGTGCCATCGAGTTGATTATGGGGTTTGCGTCCCGCACCTTCCAGCGGTTTGTGGAGTGGAAGGACGAAGTCCTTGCCCCGGTGGCGGAATTGTGGGCTCAGGTCAAGGCAAAAATCGCTGACTTTGTCCGTGATGCCATTGAACAAATCGTTGTCATGGCAGCCCGCACGGTTGCCACGATTATCCAGTGGAAGAACGACATGCTGGCTAAGGCCGTGGCCATGATTGTTGAGTTCATGGCTGAAATGCGGGCCTTGCCGGATAAGGTCAAGAGCGTTTTCGCTAACGCTGGCCAGTGGCTCGTGGACGCTGGCCGCAACATCATCAGTGGCCTGCTTGATGGGCTTAAATCCATGTGGGCGTCGGTGGAATCGTGGTTTAGTGAAAAGACCGCGTCGATCCGTAACTTCTTCAGTGGTGCGGATGCGGCTTCGTCGCAGCGTATCGGCTATGTGGGTGGCCATCATGATGGTGGCGTGGCTGGGTTTGCCTCCGGTGGCCTGCTGCCGTATGTGCCTGGTGTGTCGCGTACCGCCCGCGATCCGCTGCTGGCGTACAGTGTGGAGGTTGGCCAGCCGATTGCCCGGGTAGAGCCGGGGGAGTTTGTGGTCAATCGGGCCATGACACGCCGGTTCTTGCCGTTGTTGGAGGCTATCAACGGTGGCAGGCTTACCGGTGCCCAGGGCGATCTGGGGTTGCCTGGGTTTGCTGAGGGTGGCCAGGTTGGGGGCAAGAACAAGCGGGTAACAGCTCAGCAGTTGCTTGACTTTGCCCGGGGTAAGTCTGTGCATGGTTTCCAGGCGGCCCGCCCCTTGGAGGGTGCCCCGTATGTTTTTGGTGGCCATAATTGGGGTGATTGTTCTTCCTCGATGGGTATGTTGGCGGAGTTGGCCGGTGGGCTTGATCCGTTGGCTGGTGGCCGCTACATGGCCACGATGAACGAGGCTTCCCAGTTGGGTGCAGCTGGTTTTTCCCGTGGCCGGTCTGGCGGCAAGAACGCCTTCGAGGTTGGTTTCTTCAATGGTGGCCCGTGGGGCGGGCACACCTCCGGCACTATCTTTGATGCTGCTGGTAAGGGTATCAATGTGGAGATGGGTGGCGGGCGCGGTAATGGCCAAATTGGTGGGCCTGCTGCTGGTGCTCGACACTCCCAGTACTCGGATATCTTCCACATCCCATTGGGTGGGTCTGGAAAGAACATTGATGACATTGACTCCACCAGCACCGACGGGATTAGCGCGTCTGGTAGTGAAGATGGCAAGCGGTTTGAGAATGAGAAAATTGATTGGGGGACTGCCCAGTCCCTGGCCGATGAGTGGGATAAGCGCAACCGGCGCAATAATGCCCTGCTGAAGTACTCTGCCGGCATTTTTGACACTGGCGGTATTTTGCCGACCAATGGTATTGCCATTAACAAGGGTGCCCCGGAACGGGTGCTACCGCCTGGCCTAACCCGTGCTTTTGACCGGTTTGTTGCTATGACCCCGCGCCTGGCTGGTGCCATGGAGGAATTTGTTATCGCGTGGCGTGGTGGTGATTGGGGCTATGGTTCCACGGCGGAGATTGTGGGCGATACGATTGCTAAGCGCCTAGTCAATGCGGCCGGGTTTGCCGGGGCCCAGTACCGCGACATTTCCGCCGGGGCGTCGATTCGTGCCTACCTGCAGAATATGACTGCTGGTGAGGGGCTGAAGTTGGCTGATTCCGTGGGCCAAATCTTCGGCATTAATGGCATCGCCTCTACCTTTGGCGGTGTGGTTGATGCTTGGGATGGGCTGCAGGATGCCGCTGTGGGGCAGGTTGATGCCGCTGATGCTGTCAAGCAGGCAGAACGCAACCTTGCTAAGGCGCGTGCGGAGGGCTCCCCTGATGACGTGGCTGCCGCTGAGGCTGATTTGGCTAAGGCTCATGGTGCGGTGAAGATGGCGGCTATGGCTACTGGCCAGGCACAGATTGCGATGATGCTGGAAGTCGTGAAGCTGGCCATTGAGATTCCTAAGAAGATCATTGGGTGGATTAACGGCAAGATTCAAGATGTCCTCAAGGGTGTTGCTACCGCCTGGCAGGGCATTAGCGAGGCCTATGGGTCCATGGGCAAGCTTGCTGAGGTTGTCGCGAAGCTGCGCAATGATGTTGTGGGGTTGTCCCTGGACCAGGCTATGGCTCAAATTGAGCTGGCCGCTGCGTTCCGTGAGGTTCGTATTGCCCACTGGGATGGGGTTAATGCCCAATTGGAGGGCGTGGTTAAGGCGGCGCAGGCGCAAGCGGCGTTTGAGGCGCAGCGTAAGGCGGATATGCGCCTGGCGGCCTTGGCTTACGATGACCTGTCTTTGGCGTTTGACCGGTTTAGGTGGGGCATGATTGGGGCGAACCAGGATGCCCTGGATGCCATGGCGCAGTGGTCGGATAAGTCCCATGAGCTGTTCGAGGCGTGGCGTGCGGAGCAGGTTAATCTGCAGCTGCTGGAAAAGCAGGCCCAAGCTGCCAATCTGGAATCGTTGTATAAGGCGACTGTGGCGGCGTTGGATTTGCGGGATGTTACTGCGAATCTGGAGAATGCGGCGAAGAAGTTGGCTATCGCGTCTGGGCAGACGTTCGGTTTGGATAACATCGAGGCGACTGTGAAGAAGCGCTATGCGGATTTGGTGGCCGAAAAGGCCCAAGCGCAGGCAGAGCTCAGTGATATCCGCAACCTTTTTAACGCCAACCTTAAGCGACAGACACGCCGCCGTATCAGCCAAATTGATGCTGAACTCGCAGAGCTGGAAGCCCGCCCGGAGTTTGGTGAGGACGGCCGCGCCGCGAAACGCGAAATTGAGGGCCTATTGTCTAGCGCGCGGGGCATGGCCTTTTGGGGCACCGGCGACAAGATTGCGACGCTAATCAAAAACAGTGCGCTAGGCGACGCAGAACGTGCCTTGGGCAAGATCGAGTTCGAGAATCACCTGGTCGATCTTAAGGCTGAACAGGATAATCTGCGTGCCAAGTTGGAGCGCAACATGGCTGAGTTGGAGCACCGCGAAAAGCTGGATCCACTCAAGACGATGATTAGCGGCCTGGAAGCTGAAAAGGCCTCGCACCTGTCTTTGGCGGAGTATTGGCGCACCAATCCGGATGATGGTGGGGTGCGTGCTGCATTGGCTGAGTTGGCGAAGTCGCAGGCGGATACCGCTGCAGAGCTCAAGAACTTGGCGGGTAAGTCCACGGCTGTGACGTTGGTGGGTGAGTCGTTTACCCGCGAGCAGGTTATGGGGCTTATTAAGCACCTTGGTGGTCGTGTGGACCGTTTGGAGAATCCCCCGGCGGCCGGTGCGACGGTTGCCGCGCAGGTGAGGGGATAGGCCTGGTGGATTGGACAATAAGAATGGAGGTGGTTTCAGGATGCCATGCACCCTGACCTACATTTCCCCCGGCGGGGCGAGTTATGAATTGTTCACTGGCCGGTATAAGGAACCGTTTATTGAGCAGGATTCTTTAACCGGGTTTGTGGGCACGTTCGAAGATAACCCCGTAGAGACTGTGGGCGTGCCCGGGGCGCGGGTGGATTTTCGCGACCGGGTAATCCGCAGCATTGAGGGTGAATTTGCCGCTGTGGTGTTTAATCGCGCGCAGTGGGCGCAGTTGCGGCGTGATTTTTCTACCCGCCGGGCGGGCGAATTGGTGTTGGATTGTGGGCAGGGTGCTTATCACCTTAAGGTTCGCTTGCGTGCCCCCTTGCCGGCGCCGTCTGTGGTGCCGGATTTGGGCACTCGGTTGGTGGTGGGGTTGGTGGCTGATGGTGGGGTGTGGGAGTCTTTTGTTTCTGCACCTGGCCCGGTGGTTACTGTGACGAATCCGGGTGATGTTCCCATATGGCCTGTGGTTGTGTGGAATGGGGCCGGTGGGGCTGTAACTCTCCCGTCTGGGGTGCAGTTCCGGCTGCCTGCCGTAACACAGGAGTACCGGCTACCCCTCGACCGCCTGGCGGGTGGCCGGGCCCTGCCCACTAGTGGCGACGGTGCTCCGGTGGTAGTTGACATGGTTGGTGAGTGCGTACCTGTTGACCAGACCCGCACCTACCGACTCCCCTCCGGGGCGCGCCTGGAATACACGATTGGAGTGTTTGACCCGTGGATTTGAGACAGTGGCGCAAGCACATTGACCAGGTAGTCGCTGATGAGGGCCAATGGTTGGGCATATTGGATGAGTTTGGTTTGCCCCTGTATGAGTTGGGTGGGGTTGTGGATGTTAGTTTTCCGCAGGCCCGCCTGGAAGCTGAATCTGTGGCCGTGACTTTGGCTGTCACCCCGGGGGATCGGGTGGTCAATGATTTGGTTGGGGCGGGCTTGGGTGTGCAGGATGCTGCTGGCCGCCTGGTCCCGGCTGCTGGCCCTACCCGCCTTATCATGCTGGCTCGTGCTGGAAAACCTAGGCAGGTGGCCACGGTAACCCACACGGTGGCATCGGGAAGCACAGGCCCGGCCACCCTGGTAGTCCACGGTGTGGGACTAGTGGATTCGCTAAGCTGGTGGCCGTGCCCGTCGGTGCCCGTAGAGTGGGCTAGTGCCCGGTTTGATGAGTGGACCACCGACGCCGGCGGGGTGGCCTATAAGACGCCGCGCCAATTAGCACAGTTACCGTTTGCTACCCGGGCGGATGGGTACACCGTGACCGGGCGGGCCCGCAGGGTGGTCCAAAACATCATCCAGGACTCATTTGATGCCGTAAACGCCTTGTATGGGTGGGCGGATAACCCGCATGCGGTGGTGGATTTTGCCACCCGGGCGGATAAGTCCCCTCAGGCTTTGGTGAGGGTGAATGATGACCCTGTGTTGGATACGGTGGCTGAGACGTGTCGGGCGGCGGGGTTGGGTATTGGTGTGTCCTTGTGGTGGCCGGGCGATGGGTCGATTTATACCCGCACCCGCCGCGACCCCGCGACCTATGTGGGCAAGTTTTTTGCTCATCCTGTGCTTGTAGTGCGCGTACGCGAGATTAAGGAGGCCTAGAAACCATGCATCCGATTATTGCTGATGGTGGCGAGTTAACCATTTTGCGCAGCCTGGGGGCGTTTGCTTATGGGCGTTGGCAAGTCAGTTGGCCGGAGAGTGTGCCGGAGGAGCAGCGCCCGAAGCTTGCCGATGACCGCGAGTTTGGTTACGCGGCAAGGCTTAAGGCTGAGCCGGGGCGTATGGGGCGCAGGTTTGTGCGCCAGGATGTCAGTATTACCGCCGCTGATGGGGACCTGGCGGGGTTTTCTGATGTGGAAGCGACCTTGGATGCTGCCGCCGCGCGTACTGATGGGGATGCCTTTTTTGAACGCGACCTAACCCGTGAACATCTTGGGGTGTTGGTGCCGCGTGTTGATTTTGATGTTGATGACGTGGTGCCGGTGATGATTTGGGGCAAGGTGCTTGAGGTGCCTGTGACTCGGATTGAGGATGTTGTCAGGGTTGGGGCGGTGGTGGATTGGTCTGTTCATGTTGGTGGCCAATTGTTGCAGGACTCTGATGCTTTGGAGCGGGCCAATAAGCAGTTGGAGCGCGATATTGCCCAGGAGCGTAGGGAGCGGGCCAAGGATGTTGCCCAGGCTCATGCTGTGGCTAGTGCTGCGCAGTCTACTGCGTCCACAGCACGCCAAGAGGTGGCGGGGGTTGATGCCAAGGTGGAGGCGGTTTCTGCTGTTGTGGAGCGTGACCGGCGTGATGTCGCTACCCGGATTAGTAGTCTGGTGTCGCAGGCTGATTTTGATACCTATTCCGGTGACTTGCATCGGCGGTTGTGGAGTGACCAGGGTGAATTTAATCGGATTACGCAGGAGTTTCAGGAGAAGCAGAATCTTATTAATGAGGGGCGGGCGGAGTTTGAGCGTCATCAGGCCCTGATTGATGCCGCGCAGGAAGAAGTCATTGGCCAGATTAAGAGCGTGCAGCAGGATTTAGTGAAGTCTACTCAGGGCCAGGTGAACACTGTCATGGCGTCGCGTTTTGGGTCATCGCACCCGGATTATCCTGTCACGCAGGCTAGTGCGGAGTTGTGGGAATGCCTGGTACCGACTGCTAATTCTATGCAGTTGCAGGAGTGGTTTACCTACGATTTTAACGAGGGTGGGGATGCTCGCAAGACGCTTACCCCGCTGGCACAGTTTTTCACCCCGGGTATTGCGGATAAGACCAGGCTGCAGATTAAGCCGAATGAAATGGTGCGTGTCACGTGGGCGGCGTCTCCGATTGTGCAGCTGGATTCTAGTAAAGAGTCCGGTGGGCATGGCCCGGCTAAAGGCCAGTGGGAGACGATTAGCGCGCACACGGTTACGGTGCGAAAACCCGGCCGTATGTTTGCTGGGTATTGGCGTGTGTTGTGGTCGGCGGCGGATCGTGGCTCGGGTTATGCGGTGCGGATTATTACCTCTGGCGGTAAGACGCTGGCTAGTTATGAGTCTTATAGTTTTGGGCCGTTGGGGCCGTGGGGTAATGGGCGTATCGCGATGAGTGTGACGTGTTCCGGTAAGGATATTCCTGCTGGTGAGCAAGTATTTTTTCAGGTCAAGAGTAGCGCATTGTATGAGTCGCAGCGGCGTGTGCATGGGTGCACGTCTAAAGCGACGTGGATTGAGGAGGTTGGATAATGCCGGTTGTGTCTGGTGATTTGTCTTTGGTGACTACGCGGGCGGCGCGGGTGTCTGAGGTGTGGGTGCGTGCTCCTAGGGTGCGTACTCATGGCCGGGGTGTGGTGGTGACATCGCAGGACCGTGTGGAGGTCACGGGTAGCGTGGTGCGTTTTGAGGTGCTGGCAGGCCCGGCGGTTATGGTGCTGGTGGAGGCGGGCCGTCCGGTGGAATCAATCCCTATCGTGGTGGGGACGGGAGCACAGCAGTCTTTGGCTGATGTGGTCGAGGCTGGGTTGGTGGCTGATGATGCCACCGCCGGGGCGATTGAGAAGTTGGCTGCTGATGCTGTGGGTTCGGTTCGTGAAGCCCTGGCCGCGAAAACAGCGGCGGAGGCGGCCCGTAATCGTGCCGAAACAGCGGCTACTACAGCGGGTAATCATGCTGCTACGGCTCGCACGCAGGCGACCACGGCGACTAATCAGGCGACGGCGGCCACCACGAAGGCGCAGGAGGCTACCACGGCGGCGGCGACAGCCACCACGCAGGCCACGGCGGCCCGCAACTCGGCTACTACCGCAACGGCGGCCGCAACCCGGGCAGAGACAGCGCGCCAGCGTAGTGAGCAGATTGCTACCTCCACCACGTGGGAGGGCGACCGGCTACGCGTAAACGGCGCCCTGTCCCCGGCACTTACCGGGCCTAAAGGCGAGCGGGGCGAACCAGGTGCCACAGCAGCACACACCCACACCCGCGCCGATATTACGGACCACTACACCCCCGGGGTGTCCATCATCCCAGAAGACGGACAAGGCCAACTATGGGCACGCCACAACACAATCGAGGCTGGCACCGATCCACGGGTGGGCAGAATCTACACCACCAACCCGGGTACCCGTAATTTCACGCCCCCACAAGCGTTTTTCACCATCGACCCCTCCCTGGACTACTGGATCAGTTTCCAGGTCAAGGCGGATAAGCCGAATAGCGTGCTATACATGGAATTGCGCGACGGCAACAACGCGCAGGCTGTGGCCTCCTACGATTATGGGGACGCGGGCACCGGGCAAACCTACCTGCTGACTCGTTACACTGTGCCTACCGTGTGGACTAGGATTAGTGGCCGCATAAGGCTGGCCCCAAACACGACGCAGGGCACAATCCGCACCATCTACACCAACCACGCGCAGGGTGAAGAGACCGGGGCGATCCTGTCGTTTAGTGACATCACCCTGGTGCCGATACCTAAGGGTTTGGGCTCTGGTGATGTGGTGGCCCAGCCCTATGCTGATAGTCAGGTGGGCCCTGCTCAGATTGTGCAAACCGGTGTCGATGGTTTTATCCATTCCCGCACCAACCCCACCAGTGCGAACCACCTGGCCCGTAAGGGGTATGTGGATGCTGAAGTGATGGCCGCCCGCACGGACATGTCGCAATCAACGCAAAACCACCACCGGCTAGCTATGGAAGCCGTCCAGCGGGCGCGTGGAGACCTCACCCAAACGGTGGAGGAAGTCCGAAGTGCAGCATCCCAATCGGCGAGTACCTACTATCGGCTGTCTACGGAATACACAAATGCGATTCAGCAGAGCATGATGCAAAACATCCAGGGCCTACAGGATTCTATCGCGAGATATCAGCAAGAGATTGTCAACGTCGTGAACGAGTCACTGATCGTGTGGACGGGGACATTTAGCGGCAGTGGGAAAACTGAGATTGTCTCTGGTGGGGCTGTGTCGTCTCCTGGCGCGGTAGACGGGATGAAGGTAACGATCCCGCCGGGGGTGTACGAGATGGCTTTGCATGCCGAGGCGCGGGTCACCAATTTGGCGATCAGGCGTGGCTCTGCCGGTAGTAGCCCATCGATAGTCGCGGTTTCGACTGATTCCACCACTGCGAGCGGCATGGTCAAGGTGGCGCAGGGGCAGTATCTGCAATTTGCTGGCACGTCTACAAGCCCCACGAAACTTTATGGTGTCATGCGAAAAATCGGATGACCGCCCTAACTCTACTTATATCGCTGCTTAAGGAGGCGCATGATGGAGAATACAAAGAAACTTATCCAGGCCTTGGGTGATGACGAGTTCTTGGATTTGATGGTGTGGATGAGCACCACCGAGAAGCAACGCCGGGCCACACTCCAGGCGGTGGAGGAGGCCCAGGCGCAAGTGGTCAAGGATTTGCAGGACGCGGGTAAATTGCCGTTGCCGGATGCCCTGACCGATATGGGGCAAGTCCCGGACGATGTGGAGGATGTGCCGCAGTGGACGAACCCGGGGACGGATCATTCTGCCATGTACCGTGAGGGCGACATTGTGGCCTACAAGGGTAGGGTGGTGCGCTCTACACACAAGGGGCTCAATTCCTGGGAGCCGGGCACACTGAATTTTGACGGCCGGATTTGGGAGGACATCACCCCACCCGGCGGCCCCGGGCATGGTGCGGTGGTAGAAGATGATGACGCTGCTGAGGATTGGGAGGATGAGGATTGGGAAGACCCCAGCGGCGAGGGCCAGGGCGGCGGCGGTGAGGATAGCTCGGAGACAGCAACCGATGAGGGTGATGGGGAACCGGCGGCCCCGGATGAGGTAGCAGCCGATGAGACCCCCGCGCAAGATGACACCGAAGACCCCGGCGAGGAGGGCGAGCTAGACGCAGGCGACGAACCGGCCCCGTTCAAGCAGCCCACCGGCGCACACGACGCCTACCCCAAAGGGGCGCGAGTGTCATACAAAGACGGGGTGTATGAATCCGTTATCCCGGCTAACGTGTACGCCCCGGACGTCTACCCGGCGGGCTGGAAGCAGGCCTAGCGTCCCTTTGCGCGGGGCGCGTTGCGCAGCGTTGCCCCACTTTCAACCCCTGACCACACCCCGGCCAGGGGTTAACTCATATTCCACACACAAACAAGGAGGTACACCCATGAAAAACTGGCTGACCCTAGAGCCCGATGAGGTCCGGCTACTCAATCGGCACTTCACCCCGGGACGCGGCGGCGCTCAGGTAGAGTTCGTCACCATCCACCACATGGCTATGGTAGGTGGCCTACTCGAATGCTGGCGGGTCTGGCAAGACCGCGAGGCATCCGCCCACTACACCATCGACCCACGTGGCCGTATCGGGCAAGCCGTCTGGGACCGTGACACCGCATGGTCTAACGCCAACGCCTATTCCAATGCCCGCTCGATTAGCATCGAGCACTCCAATAGCGCCGGAGCGGCGGAGGATTGGCCAATCAGCCCCGCCACATTGGAAGAAGGCGCCCACCTGGTCGCGGCGATCTGCCGCTTCTACAAGCTGGGCCGCCCCGTATCGGGCAAAAATGTTCGCTTCCACAATATCGAGTCCGGCGGGATTACCTCGTGCCCCTACCACCTGCGCCCTGGCGGGAAGTATCACGACACCTACATGCGCCGGGCACAGTACTGGTACGACCAAAGGACCAAACCAGCAGGCACGCCTGCACCAACACTGAAGGAGGATTCCATCATGGAACGCTACGTCAAAGACACCAAGGCCCAACTCACCGGCTCCCCGAACCTGGGCCAATACCCCGGCTGGGACCAACTGGGCGGGCGCACACTAGTCGATGCTGTGGCCGCCATTGGTGCCAAGCTCGAATTGGACGGCTTCAAAGACCCCAAGGGGGCGAAATAAATCATGAGCACCCACTTTTTGCGTGACCTGGCTGAACGCGCCCTAAAAACCTTCGCCCAATCCCTCCTGGCCGTGCTCACTGTAGGGGTGCCGGTGTGGGATCTTGACTGGCACAGCGCGATAGGTATCGCCAGCACCGCGACCATCATCTCCATACTCACCTCGCTGGCATCGGTGGGGGCAGGCCAGCCGGGCACCGCCTCCCTCATCGACACCACCCCCACCAGTGGGGGACGTCACCGGGCGGGATACGATGAATAACCTCATGCGCAGCATGGCCCGCCGCCTAATGAGGTGGTTCAAATCCGACGAAGCAGGCCTAACCATCCTGGCATGGCTGACCATCGCCCGCGGCCTGTCCTACCTGCCACCCCTACTATCCCAAGGCCGCCCCCCAGCACACTGGCTAGAGGGGTGGGCAACACCTGCGGTGTGGGGTGCGGTGTGGGTCGCTGCCGGGTTATTCTGCCTCGTCGCTACGCGGGTGGGGGCTTGGCTACCGGCGGCCGTGGGCATGGCCGTAGGCCTACACCTGGCATGGGCGGCGTCCTACCTCCTGGGCACCCTGGCGGGGGACACTGCACGCGGGTGGGTCAGCGCCCTAAACTACCTAGCAGTGTCCCTGTTGGCGCTCTACGCCTACAGTAGGGAGCGGGTGCAAGTCCTAGGCCGCAACAACGACGAGGGGGAATAGCGTGACCACGGCACAGATCATTACCGCCGTCATCGTCGCACTCATCACCACCGGCGGCACCCTATGGGGCCAAAAGGCCGCAGGCAAAGCACAGCAGGACACCAAGCGGATCGAGTCCAGTGGGCCGGACTGGAAAGCCTTTACCGAGGAAATGCGGGAGACATCCCGGGCGCAGGACGAAAAAATCAGTCGCCTGGAACGCGAAATTGACCAGCTCAAGAACAAGATTGAGGAAGTTAAAACCCGCTACTGGCTAGCTATCCAGCACATCCGCGCCCTGCACCTGCGTGACCCTACCGCCCCGGAGCACACCCCACCCCCGGAGGAAATCGCAGGGGATATTTAGGCCCCGATTGTGAGATTAGGTGCCGCGTAATCTCACACCCCACCCGCGAAAACGAGGGATAGTGTGAGATTAAGCCCCCACCTTAATGCCCTGGCTGCGCCCGCAGATGTGTGCGGTATCTCAATAGCCCCCGTCTTACCACTATTCCAGTGGTAGGGCGGGGGCCTTTTTTGTGTTTGATGGGTGTGGTGGGAGCGTGGAACGCAATCGAATGAAGGCGTGAATGGGAGGGCTGGGTGCTGGCCCAAATTCCACGACAATCCCACGACAAAAACCACTGAAACCGGCTTAAAACGACTTAAAACGGCGGAAAGCCGAAAAGTCAAAAACACCCCGACACCAGCAAAAACACTGGTAGCCGGGGTGTTATCAACGTGGTCCTAGCTGGGATTGAACCAGCGACCTTTCCGGTGTGAACGGAACGCTCTCCCACTGAGCTATAGAACCTGGAGGTGCATTCTGAAAGCGGACGACGCTCTCTGAGTGCGTGAATCAATGTAGCACGCGCGTGGCGTGAGAGCTAATCCCCTGGGTATTGGGCAAAATTGTCCGGGTAAAGGTCGCGGGTTGGGTGCCCCATGGCAGGGTTTGGCGGCGCCGGTGGTTGAAGGGTGTGCCATGCGGGACCAGCCATGGCGGAAGGGGATTGAGACTGTTGTCGGTGTGGCCAGGGCTGTGGCGGGTCTGGGTGTGGTGGGTTTGAGGGGGCGGGTCTGAGTGTGGTGGGTGAGGGTGCTTTGGGTGGGCGGTGGTGGAAACGGCTGTGAGCGGGCGATTTGTCTCCAGTGGGTAAAGGATATAGTGTTTTCTCTCGCACCACGGTTTGCCTGAACGTTACGTCGAGATAGGCGGTAGGCGAATTGTAGGGCAATGCGGATGTAGCGCAGTTGGTAGCGCATCACCTTGCCAAGGTGAGGGTCGCGAGTTCGAGTCTCGTCATCCGCTCCAAGACTTCTCTTCGGAGAGTCTTTCTTGCAAGTTTATGCTTGTAGCCCGCGCGATTAGCTCAGCGGGAGAGCGCTTCCCTGACACGGAAGAGGTCACTGGTTCAATCCCAGTATCGCGCACTAGGGAACATGCTGTAGTGTGCTCCTAGGAAACCGGGCCTGGTTTTCGAATGCGGATGTAGCGCAGTTGGTAGCGCATCACCTTGCCAAGGTGAGGGTCGCGAGTTCGAGTCTCGTCATCCGCTCTGGTACTCCGGTGCCGACTGAGGCGGTACGCCGCGGTGGAATGGCCGAGTGGTGAGGCAACGGTCTGCAAAACCGTGCACACGGGTTCGATTCCCGTTTCCACCTCAAGTAAACGCACGTCATAGTGCGTGAGCGCGATTAGCTCAGCGGGAGAGCGCTTCCCTGACACGGAAGAGGTCACTGGTTCAATCCCAGTATCGCGCACAAGGAAGCACATGCTAGTGTTTCCGTGATGCAGTCAGTTTGGCTGTTGAATGCGGATGTAGCGCAGTTGGTAGCGCATCACCTTGCCAAGGTGAGGGTCGCGAGTTCGAGTCTCGTCATCCGCTCAAATAAGAGGGCGTTCACGGTTGATGTGAACGCCCTCTTCGTGTTCGGGCCCCGCGTCGTGTGGCGTGCGGAGCCCCTTACTTAAGTGATGTGTCTCATGCTTTGGCTCTAAGCGGAACTTCCCCCAGCTGGCCAGCGACTACTGTCATAACCCGCGCGAATGCTTCTGCCCAGGCGGACGCTGTGCGCGGGTTATTATGAGCAGATAAATGTATGGCACCGGGAAACCCCGGGGCTTGGAGCGTAATAGTAGGAGCCTGTATGAGCATTGTTCGTCGTACCCGTCTGTCCTTTGTTGCTGCGGTGGGGGTGGCATGCATGTGTGCCCCTATAGCAGCGGCGCATGATGCAGTGATCGGCGGCAATGTTATGCAGGACGCCCCGTTGCAGGAATTCCCCAGGGAAATTGTGTTGGAGTTTTCCGGGACTCCCCGGGAAGACTTCAACACATTCGCTGTCAGTGACGTAGATTCCGGCGAGATTCTTTTTGACGCCACCCCCACGGTGGACCAGCGAGAACTGCGCGTGGAAGTCCCGGCTGATATTCAGCCGGGTCCCGGAAACTACCAGGTGGGTTTCTCCATTACCTCGTCTGATGGGCACCCCACCAAGGGCTCAGTGCCGTTTAGCGTAGCCGGGGCCGCGGCCACGGATGCGCAGGAGTCAGCCAGTGGAACAACAACACCCGGAACAGCTGACCCCGCAGCGCAAAACCCGGCCGCCCAAGAACTAGACGGCCTGTCCCTGCCAGCAAAATTAGCCATTGGCCTGGGCGGTATTGCTGCGGTGCTGGCAGTCATTATTCTGCTCGTGGCTCGTGGCCGTAAGAACAACTAAGAAAGGCAGCTTTCATGCTGAATAATCGTCTTTTTGCAGTCTCTACTCTGGTATGTGCCGGTCTGGCGCTGGCAGCTTGTAGCCAGGGCGATAGCCTCAATGAGGCTTCGCAAACCCCGGAGGCTTCGGCTGCGGTGAGCACAGAGGCATCGGCAAGCTCGAGTGCCCCGGCAACCTCCAGTGAGCACGCCCATGCCCACGGTGATGTGCACATGCATGGCGCTGTGGTGCGCGCGATGGAGCCAGGCTCTGACATGACGGCAGTGTTTGGGCAGCTGCACAACGGTACTGATGAGGACGTGACCATTACTGCGGTGCGCACCAGCGTGGATGCGGAGATGACGCAAATCCATGAGGTTGTCGACGGCGTGATGCAGGAGCTCAACGGCGGTCTGCACCTGGCGGCAGGCGAGTCCGTGGAGCTGAAACCGGGCGGGCTGCACTTTATGCTGATGGGAGTCAAGGAGCCGGTGATGGCGGGGGAGACCGTCACGCTGACTCTGGTGACTGCAGATGGCCAGAGCATTGAAATCGGCGAGGTGCCCGTGCGCGACATGGGCGCTGGTGCCGAGGGCTATGACGACATGCACCACGGCGATCACGGTCACGGCGATCACGGGCACGCCGATCACAAGCACTAGCTAAAGGAGGCGCTGGACAATGGCTCAACGGGTTAACCGCCGTACGGTGTTGGCAGGTTCGGCACTGGGGGTGGGCGCCCTGGCAGCTGGGTGCAGCGCTGAGGGGGCACGGAGGCAGGCAGGTGGTAATGGGGCTGCAGAGTCTGCCGATGCCCCCGCCCCCGCACCGTCTTCTGGTTCCCCAGCACAGCTTGCTGGAGCCATTGTGCCCTTTGACGGACAGCACCAAGCGGGAGTAGACACTGCCTCCCAAGCCCACCTAAATTTGGTGGGTTTCAACCTCTTGCCTACTGCTGGGCAGCGGGAGGCGCGCAACCTGATGCGCCTGTGGACAGAGGATGCGCGGGCGTTGTGTACAGCGGAGGCGCCGTTGGGCAGTCTGGAGCCGGAGATGGTGCGCATTCCGGCGAACTTGACCATCACCTGCGGATGGGGAGAAGGATTCTTCCACGCAGCAGGAATTGACGCCCCCGAATGGTTGGGGCCGGTCAAGGAGTTTTCTTTAGACCAGCTGCGCCCGGAGTGGGGACAAACGGATGTCGTGTTGCAGATTTGTGGTGATGACGCCGTGACTACCGCGCACGCCATGCGTCATATGGTGCGTGCGGCTAAGGCTTATGCGGCTGTGGCTTGGGTGCAACAGGGCTTCCTCAATGCTTACGGGGCGCTGGAGAAAGGCGCTACGCCGCGCAACCTCTTTGGGCAAAAGGATGGCACGGTCAATCCGCGCAGCCCGGAGGAGTTTGCGCAGCAAGTGTGGATTCCCCACGGGCGTTTTGCAGGTGGCACTGCGATGGTGGTGCGGCGTATTGCCATGAACCTGGATACGTGGGAGGAGCTGGACCGCACTGCGCGGGAGGTCTCTGTAGGCCGCGATTTGGTTGAAGGCGCTCCGCTGGGGGCGGAGGGAGAGTTTGACCCGGTGGACTTAGAGGCACGCGACCGCTTTGGTTTGCGGGCCATAGACCCCACCTCGCACGTGGCGCTGGCTCACCCACCGGCGCAAGCCCCGGAGCAAAAGCTTTTGCGCAGGCCATATAACTATGACCTGGCGCCGGATGAATTTACCCGGGCTAGTGGGCAGCTGAGCAACGCGGGCTTGGTGTTTATTTGCTTCCAGCAGGACCCGCGCTCACAGTTTGAACCCATTCAACAGCGCCTAAATGATGCCGACCAGCTCAATACCTGGACCACCCACATTGGTTCTTCGATGTATTACGTACCAGCAGGAACCTCGCGTGATACCAGTTGGGGGGAGCACTTGCTCTAGGGGTATGCTGGTCGAAGTCTATGTTGGATTAAGCAGGATCGGCCAGGTATGCCGGCTCTGCGTGAGCGCAAAGGAGCGCAACTAGTCATGGCGGAACTCATCCCCGCGGTACCGATGAATCACCAGCCCTTCACCGTTCCGGCTGGCACCACAGTGGGGCAGGCGATGCGGGAGCTGGAGCTTCCGAACAAGGGCCCGGAAGCCATCGTGGTCGTTCGTGACCAGGAGGGCAAGCTTTTTGATTTGTCCCATACTCCGCAGGAGGATACCGTCTTTACTCCCGTGTCTGCGTGCGAGGAGCAAGGGCGCGCGGTTATCCGCCACTCTGCAGCGCATGTGCTGGCGCAGGCCGTGCAGGCAGAGTTTCCCGGCACCAAGCTGGGCATTGGTCCCGCTATTGATAATGGCTTCTACTATGACTTCCAAACGGAGCAGCCGTTTACGCCGGAGGCTTTGAAGGCCATTGAGAAGCGGATGAAGAAAATTATCAAGCAGGGCCAGAAGTTTGCCCGCGGCGTATATTCCTCCCCGGAGGAAGCCGCGCAGGCGCTGGCCCACGAGCCCTTCAAGCTGGAGCTTATCCAAGATAAGGGCAACGTGGACCCAGACTCTGATGAGGCCACTGAAGTCGGTGCAGGCGAGCTGACGTATTACGATAACGTCAATCCGCGCACCGGGGAGGTGGAGTGGTTTGATTTGTGCCGCGGGCCGCACCTGCCTACCACGAAGTACATTCCGGCGTTTGCGCTGACGCGCTCGTCTGCCGCGTACTGGCGCGGGGATCAGTCCAAGGCTGGCTTGCAGCGTATTTATGGCACGGCGTTCGAGTCGAAGGAGGCCCTGGAGGCCTACCAGCACTTGATTGAAGAGGCCGAAAAGCGCGACCACCGTCGTCTGGGACAAGAACTGGATTTGTTCTCTTTCCCAGAAGAGATTGGTTCTGGCTTCCCGGTCTTTCACCCCAATGGGGCCATTGTGCGCATGGAGATGGAAGAGCACTCCCGCCGGCGCCACATCGCGGATGGGTATTCCTTTGTCTCTACCCCGCACATCACCAAGGGGGCGCTGTTTAAGAAATCTGGACACCTGGATTTCTATGCGGATGGCATGTTCCCGCCCATGGAGCTCGACGGCGAGTACGACGCGGAAGGCAACTGCGTGAAGCAGCCGCAGGACTACTACGCCAAGCCCATGAACTGCCCCATGCACAACTTGATCTTTGCCTCCCGGGGTCGTTCTTATCGCGAGCTGCCGCTGCGCCTGTTTGAGTTTGGCACGGTGTATCGCTATGAGAAGTCCGGTGTGGTCCATGGACTGACTCGCGCTCGCGGTTTTACCCAGGATGACTCCCATATCTACTGCACCCCGGAGCAGTTGGAAGAGGAGTTGACTAAGGTCCTCGATTTCATCATCTCCTTGCTGAAAGATTACGGGTTGAACGATTTCTACCTCGAGTTGTCTACCAAGGATCCGAATAAGTATGTGGGGTCGGATGAGATTTGGGAGCGCTCCACCCAAACGCTGCAAGCGGTAGCGCAGAAGTCTGGACTGGAGTTGGTCCCGGACCCGGCCGGTGCGGCTTTCTATGGTCCTAAGATCTCTGTGCAGGCGCGCGACGCCATTGGGCGTACGTGGCAGATGTCTACGGTTCAGCTGGATTTCAACTTGCCGGAGCGCTTTGAGCTGGAATATACCGCTTCCGACGGATCCAAGCAGCGCCCAATTATGATTCACCGCGCGCTCTTTGGTTCCATTGAGCGCTTCTTCGGAGTCCTGCTGGAGCACTACGCTGGCGCTTTCCCGGCATGGCTGGCCCCCCACCAGGTGGTGGGCATTCCGGTGGCGGACGACTTTGCCCCCCACCTGGAGGCCGTGGCAGCCCAGTTGCGCGAGCGCGGAATCCGGGCGGATGTGGATACTTCTGATGACCGGATGCAAAAGAAGATCCGCAACCACACCACCGGCAAGGTTCCGTTTATGCTGCTGGCCGGTGCGCGTGATGTGGAGGCGGGGGCAGTGTCTTTCCGCTTCCTTGATGGCACACAGGTCAACGGAGTGCCGGTGGTAGAGGCAGTGGACATTATTGAGCGCTGGATTCGCTCCCGCGACAATAGTGCCCCGAGCGCGGAAAGTATCTCCGCACTGCGGTAGGAAGGAAGCGCCAACGGTGGCAGAGAAAACTGACTGTGCAGACGTGACGGAACGTACGGACAAGCCCACCTACGTGGACCAGGGCGTAGGGGTGCCAGACCGCTTGGAGCGGCTGTGGGCGCCCTATCGCATGAGCTACATCACCCGTGAGGGTGGCAAGGCTGACGTTCCGGCCTCAGCCCGGAATCCCTTCGTGGAGATTCCGCAGCTTAGCGATGAAGAAGGCCTCATCGTTGCCCGCGGCCAGTGGGTGTATTGCGTGCTCAACTTGTACCCCTATAACGCAGGGCACATGATGGTGGTGCCTTACCGTCAGGAGTCCGAGCTGGAGAACTTAACGTCCGAAGAATCTCACGAGCTCTTTGCGTTTGCGCAGGCGGCTATCCGGGTGCTCAAGCGGGTCTCTGGGCCGGATGCGGTCAATGCTGGGTTTAACCTGGGCCGTTCGTCTGGCGGGTCTGTCTCTGCCCACTTGCATATGCATATCGTGCCGCGCTGGAATGGGGATTCGAATTTTATGACCATCGTTGATGGCGTCAAGGTGTTGCCGCAGTTGTTGCAGGATACCCGTTCGCTGCTGGCTGCTGCGTGGCAAGAGCTTGCCGATGCCGCCGAAATCCCGGGGGTGGCCCGTGCTTAGCGTGCATGGCCGCAAGCCGGCTGCGGTGGTGGTAGAGCCGGTTGCCCGCTGTTTTTTGAAGCTGGGTTTGACCCCGAATGCGGTGACGGTAATTGGCACGGTGGTCACGGTGGCGATTGCGGTGGTGTTGATTCCTCTGGACCATCTGGTGGCCGCCGCCGTGCTCTCCGGGCTCTTTGCCGCCTTTGACATGCTCGATGGAACCATGGCGCGAATGACTACTGGTGGTTCGCGTTTTGGTGCGACATTGGATGCCACCTGTGATCGGATTACCGACGGCGCATTGTTTGCGGCTATAGCGATGTGGTTGGTCTACGTCGACAACGCCCACCCTGCGACGGTGGCTGCTTGCTTGGCGGTGCTGGTGTTTTCCCAGGTTATTTCTTATGTCAAGGCTAGAGGCGAGGCTTCCGGTTTTGACATGGTGGGCGGATTGGTCGAGCGCCCAGAACGGCTGATTATTGGCTTGGTGGGTATTGGCTTGGAGGGCTTTGGGGTGCCCTGGGCCATAGAGGTCGCACTGTGGGTCCTGGTGGTGGGCTCTGCGTTTACGGTAGCCCAACGTTTGTTGCTGGCACAGCGCCAAGACACCCCAGCCCGTTTCAGGGAAGACGTCTAGATGGGGCTGCGGGCGGCTTTTGATAAGCAGATTTTGGTCTCTCTGGCCTACCGCGCCGGATGGGCGGTAGTGCGCTGGTTACCGCGGCCCCTAGCTCACGGGCTGTTCCGGGTTGCTGCCGATGTGGTATCCCACGGCGGCAAGGGACCAGAGCAGTTGCGCCGCAATTTGGCTCGTGTAGTGGGGCCGGAAAACGTCACCCGAACACTGGTGCGGGATTCCTTGCGTTCCTATATGCGCTACTGGTGCGAGGCCTTCCGGCTTCCCTCCATGCACGCGGATCCCACCTTGTATGCCCAACTTTTAGGGAGCGTGGAGGGCTTGGAGCACCTGGATCGCTCGCTAGCCCAGGGCAAGGGCGTAATTTTAGCGCTGCCGCACTCTGGCAACTGGGATATGGCTGGGGTCTTTTTAGTGGGCCACCAGGGTACCTTTTCTACCGTGGCGGAAAGGCTGCGGCCGGAATCCCTCTTTGAAGCCTTTGTGCGTTACCGCCAAGACTTAGGGTTTGACGTGGTGGCCCTGACGGGTGGGCACAGTCCTTTTGCGCACCTGGAGTATAGATTGCGCGCAGGTGGTGTGGTAGCGCTGTTGGCAGAGCGCGATCTGACGCGCAGCGGGGTCCCGGTGGAGTTCTTTGGGGAGCCAGCCCATTTCGCAGCCGGGCCAGCGGTATTGGCGGCACGTACTGGGGCAGCCCTTCACGTGGTGCACTTATGGTTTGCGCCGGATGGCTGGGGTATGAAGGTGTCTGCTCCTGTGGAGGTGGATTCGGTCGAGTCCACCACGCAACGCATTGCGGACGGCTTTGCGGCGAACATTGCCGCGCACCCGGAGGACTGGCACATGCTGCAGAAGGTGTGGTCCGCGGACCTGGATCCGCGCCGCGGCAAGAGTGGAGCCTAGATTTCATGCGCATTGGACTGGTGTGCCCGTATTCCTTCGATGAGCCCGGTGGCGTTCAGGCCCATATTCTTGACTTGGCCACGGTGTTGTTGGAGCGGGGCCATAGCGTGCAGGTGTTGGGCCCAGCAGCTGCGGAGACTTCTTTGCCCAGCTTTGTGGTCAAAGGAGGCGGGTCGATTCCGATTAGCTACAACGGATCTGTTGCCCGCTTGGCGGTTGGGCCGGGGGTGTTGGCGCGCACGCGCGAGTTCATCCAGGAAGGCAATTTTGATGTGTTGCATATTCACGAGCCGAATTCGCCTAGCTATTCCATGGCTGCGCTGCATGTAGCCACCGGCCCGATTGTGGCTACCTACCACGCCTCTGCGTCACACTCGCGGGCTCTGCGGGCGGCCAAGCCTTTCTTGTCGCCACTGCTAGAGAAGGTCCGCGGTGGCATTGCAGTCTCAGAGATGGCTCGGCGCTGGCAAGTAGAACAGCTGGGAGGGGACCCGATCCTGATTCCCAATGGGGTAGATACCTCCGTGTATGCGGCCGCACGCCAGGAGTCAGTCGGACGTCCAGGCGACACTGGGC
Source organism: Corynebacterium lizhenjunii (assembly GCF_011038655.2). Classification (NCBI taxonomy): domain Bacteria; kingdom Bacillati; phylum Actinomycetota; class Actinomycetes; order Mycobacteriales; family Corynebacteriaceae; genus Corynebacterium; species Corynebacterium lizhenjunii. The sequence continues at coordinate 1,408,029 of NZ_CP064954.1, read as the reverse complement.
ATTCCGAGCCTGACCGGGATCAACCGGTGGAGATCGTCTTTTTGGGTCGCCTAGATGAGCCCCGCAAGGGGCTTGACATTTTGCTCAAGGCGGTGGAATTGACCGAGCGGGAGATGCGGGTGACCGTCATGGGGGGAGGCAGCGCGCGCAATGTGCCTGGGGTGGATTTTGTGGGCCGGGTAAGTGACGCGGAGAAGGCCCGCATTTTGGGCCGGGCGGATATTTACGTCGCACCCAACACTGGCGGTGAGAGCTTTGGCATTGTCTTGGTGGAAGCCATGGCCGCTGGTGCTGCCGTGTTGGCCTCAGACCTGGAGGCGTTCGCTGCGGTGTGCAATGTCGATGCCGCCGACGGCACCCCTCCAGCCGGCTTGCTTTTTGCCACTGGGGATAGCGCGGACTTGGCTCTTAAGTTGCGCCAGCTTATTGATAATCCTGCTCAGCGCCATGCGCTGGTTCAAGCCGGTATTGCGCGAGCGCAGACTTACGACTGGGACAATGTCGCGACTGCGGTGCTCCGGGTCTATGAAACTGTCGATGACGGTTCGGGCGTGCGCCTGGGCAGACCCACCAGGAAGCCTCACTCTGGCCGCACGGGCCAGCGCCTAGGGCGGGGGAAGTGATGGAGTTTTCATTTATAGCCCTCGTATTGGTGCTCGTGGTCCTCGCGGTGGCCGCCTGGGCGTACTTTACGGCCACCCGGCTTAACCGCTTGCATATTCGAGTGGACTCAGCCCTGGCAGCGCTGGAGGCTGCGCTGGACCGGCGCGCTGCCGTAGCCGCAGCCTTGGATGTTCGCCTGGAAGTCCCCGCGCGCGCTGCTGAAGAATCCCACATAGTCCAGGGCCACTTCGCGGCGCGATCGCTGAAGGAACGCGAGCTTGCACAGGCAATGAAGCACGCCTTTGTCAGCTATCCACCCCGGCTGGTGGAGGCTGATACGCGCGTGCGCATTGCCCATCGTTTCTACAACGAGGCCGTGGCCGATACCCGAGCGCTGCGCCTGCGACCGGCTGTCCGAGTACTACGACTGGGGGGCACGGCACCCCTGCCGGAGTTCTTTGAGCTCAGTGACTTACGCGAGCAAGCGCAGGCCTAACCCCGCCTAGTTGTTTACGCGAAGCGGTGTCGTTTGAGAATCTGGCGAGGACCCATGTGGCGCCGGGGTACGCAAGGTGGAATACACCAGGGCGGCGCTGAGCAAAGTGAGCATCACGATCAGCACATTGCGCAGCACCAGTGCCACAATGGGGAACACAGAGCCAGGGCCCTGCGGGGCACCCATCATCAACTGGGCATAACCAAACGGGTAAATCTGCATTCCCAGCCCGGCACACACCAGCGCCACGCCTGCACAGGCCCACAGCAACCGCCTTTGGCCGCGGGTCCACCCATCCCGAGTTAGCGCCACCGCCAGCATGGGACCCACCCACACGATGTACTGGGTAGAAAAGACCTTGTTCGCCAGCAGCAGGCCAGCAATCAAAAACAGCACAATCGCCGTCGCGGCATGCGGCGTCCACTGGCCATTGCGGGTGCGCACCAGCGCCCACAGCACCGCGGTGAGGACCACCGCGATCATGGCCCACGAAGACACCGCCAAGGCCGTATCCACCCCCGGGCCAGTGACTTCAAAACTCTTCGACTGCGCATAGGAGGTCACCCACTGTTGCGGATCGTTCCAGTGCTGCACCATCGCCCAGGTAGCCGCGACGGATTCCACCTGTAGCCCGCGCACCGTTTGATAGTCCAGTGGGGAGAGCAGCCGCTGCGGGCCCGCAACCACAATGGCCACCAGGCACAGTGCTGCCATGGTGGCCAAGAAAGCCACCAAGCGCTGCCAGGTTTGCCGCGAGCCCCACCGGCCCACCAAACTTACCGCCAGCACCCCTGGCCACAGCTTCATCATGGTTGCTGCCCCCAAAAACACCCCCGCCCACAAAGGCACTGCGAAGAAGGCCCAGACCGCCCCGCCCACAGCCACCGCCGGGAAGAGATCCAGACGCAGAATAAACACGTGGCCAGTCGCAGCCCCAAAGCACACCCACCACCAAGCAGCACCAGTACGCCAGCGCACAGGGCGGCGCAGTAACAGGGAGAAAAAGACGGCATCGGCAAGCATAATCATCACCACAAACGCAATGATGTAGGCCTGCATATGCTCCCCAATAAACCGGGCTAGCAGCTCGCTGGGCCACGCCCCGAACCAGGGGTATTCCGTCATCGCCGTCGGGTCATCACCATAGACCCCCAGGAAGTAATACATCACGTCCCCAATGGGACCGCGCTCAACCAGGATCAGCCAGGCTAAAAACAGCCGGGAGACCACCCAGGCAGACCACACCGCCGGAGTAGAGCACAACCCCATGGCCAGCACTTCACGCACCCGGGAACCTCGCTCGCCAATGCTAGGAGGGCAGGAGGGGGAACCAGCAGACACGGGGCTCATGCCAGACATAGACATTAAAAAACTCCCCTGCACTCTGGCGTTAGTGCAGCCCTCGGACCACAGGACTGCGGAACAAACGGAAAAACCGGCAGCGCCCAAGTAAACATTTCCGGCCAGGCGGCACCGCGGTGCAACGTGTAAGGAGTCATTATCCATATACTACTTGGCAACCCCTACCACGTAGCGAACGCCAAAGGAACCGTCTGAACGTGCAACTGATAGAAGAAGTCCTCACCGTCATTCCGGACCCGCAGCGCCCCGGGGTCTACCACGGGCCGCAGATTGACTCCGTCATCCCGCGGACCTTTGGCGGCCAGGTGGCCAGCCAGTCCCTGCGCGCAGCCCAGCTGGCGGTTGCTGCCCAGCTTGCCGATACCCCCGCAACGCACCCCACCGACGCCCCAGCCAACCTGCCCCAGGTGCATTCCTTCCACAGCTACTTTGTGGGCCCCGCAGACTCTACCCAACCGCTGGAGCTCCACGTGAGCCAACTGCGCGCCGGGCGATCCTTCAACCACCAAGAAGTCCGCGCCTACCAAGGCACAGGCCACAAAAAGGACCTCAAATACGTGTTGCTGGCCAGTTTCCACCACCCCGGGGATAGTGGCCCCGCCCACCAAGACCGCATGCCGGACGTTGATGACCCAGAAACCCTGGCACCAGTCGATGCCGCCCACGCCAACACCCGCCTGGTCATCGGTGACTGGTCCCAATGGGACATCCGCCCCCAACCCCGCGATGGCCGCAGCAGGGAAAAAGACGGAGCCGTCCAGCGCAATATCTGGTTCCGCAACACCGCCGATCTAGCAGTGTATAGAGACGATGAGGCCTTCCACCGCGCCGGGCTGGCTTACATGGCAGACATGACCATTATTCGCACCGCGCTCATTGGCCACGAGGACCCCAAGGTGCAGATGGCCAGCCTGGATCACACCATCTGGTTTCACAGGCCCGTGCGCATTAATGAATGGATGCTCTATTCCCAAGACTCCCCAGCAGCCGGGGAGGGCACGGGGCTTACCCGCGGCGCAGTCTATAACGCGAACGGGCACCTGCTGGCCACCGTGGCCCAGGAGGGGCTTATTCGGCACCTGCACTAGCGCCTCACCTGCACTAGCGCCTCACCTGCACTAGCGCCTCAGCCGCGCTAGTGATATTGGCGGGGCTGGTGGAGCGCTGGGCGGGTGAAGTCCGTATACTGGCAGCGGTAAAAATTTCCGATGGAAAGGGTAAGGACCATGTCCGGCCACTCAAAATGGGCTACTACCAAGCACAAGAAGGCTGCCAACGACGCTAAGCGTGGTAAGGAATTTGCCAAGCTTATTAAGAACATTGAAGTTGCAGCGCGCACTGGCGGTGGTGACCCTTCCGCAAACCCGACGCTAGATGACATGATCCGCAAGGCCAAGAAGGCCTCGGTACCCAACGACAACATCGAGCGCGCCCGCAAGCGTGGGTCCGGTGAGGAAGCCGGTGGCGCTGACTGGGAGACCATCATGTACGAAGGCTACGGCCCCAATGGCGTGGCCATGCTGATTGAGTGTCTGACGGATAACCGCAACCGCGCCGCCACGGACGTGCGCACCGCTATGTCGAAAAATGGGGGTAACCTAGGTGAGTCCGGCTCTGTGGCATACATGTTCTCCCGCACCGGTGTGGTGCTCGTAGCCAAAGCAGACTTGACGGAGGATGACGTCCTGATGGCTGTGCTCGATGCCGGTGCTGAGGAAGTCAAAGACTTGGGGGAGAAGTTTGAGGTCGTGTGCGCCCCGACGGATCTTCCGGCGGTGCGGGAGGCTTTGGGCGAGGCAGGAATTGAGGTCGATGATTCGGAGACTGATTTCCGTGCCTCCGTGGAGGTCGCCCTGGGCGTAGACGATGCCAAGAAGATCTTCCGGCTCATCGACGCCCTGGAAGACTCCGATGATGTGCAAAATGTCTACACCAACATGGATCTCTCCGATGAGGTCCTGGCACAGCTAGACGCCTAGCACGCAGCCACCGCCACCTGTGGCTGCCAGGTGGCGCGGCGGGGCATCGGAAAGTTCGGAGGGCGCGGTGAGCACGGCTATTACTGGCATGCGGGTAATGGGCATAGACCCAGGCCTGACCCGGTGCGGGCTGTCGGTGGTGCAAGCTGGCAAGGGTCGGGGCGTCATTCCCATCGCGGTGGGGGTGGTGCGTACTCCGGCCGAAGTCCCTGTTCCTGAGCGGCTGCGGCGGCTTTCCGTGGCGGTCAATGAGTGGATGGATGACTACCAGCCGGATGTGGTGGCCATTGAGCGGGTTTTTGAACGCGGCAATGTCTCCACGGTGATGAATACCGCACACGCTGTGGGGGTGCTCATGTTGGCCGCAGCCCAGAGGGGCATTCCGGTGCATAACTACACCCCCTCGGAGGTAAAGAAAGCCATCTCTGGCAATGGGCGTGCGGATAAAAAGCAGATGACGGCCATGATTACTCGGATTCTGGGTCTAAGCGAGGCCCCAAAGCCTGCCGATGCCGCCGACGCCCTAGCCTTGGCCGTCTGCCACTGCTGGCGCGCTCCCTTCTTGGCCCGGATGGGGCCGGGTACTGCGCATAATGCGCCGCGGAACTAAGGTGGCTAGGAAGGTCCACGGGACTAGAGATATTTATTACCCCTTGAAGGAAAACCATGATTGCTTCTTTGCGCGGAGACGTTGTATCAATTGGACTGGACCACGCCGTGATTGAGTGCGCGGGGGTGGGCTACCGGTTCTTGGCTACTCCAGCAACTTTGGCTACGCTGCGCCGTGGGGAGGAAGCCCGGGTGCTCACCAGCCTGGTGGTCAAGGAAGATTCCATGACCTTGTTCGGGTTTAGCAGCGACGATGACCGCGCAATGTTCCACATCCTGCAGACCGTGACTGGGATGGGCGCCAAGCTGGCGGTGGCGGCGCTGTCGGTATTCCGGGCCGCAGACCTGGCCGCAGCTATTGTGGCCGGGGAGGTCAAGACTCTACAAACCATCCCCGGTGTTGGGAAGAAGATGGCGGAGCGCATGGCTTTGGAGCTCAAGGACAAGGTCGCGCCCTTTGCCCCTGCAGAGTCTGCTGATGCCCCCGTTACGCCCGGTGTTGCTCCTGCCGGGGCTAGCACCGTGGTGGAGCAGGTGGTGGAAGCCCTGGTGGGCTTGGGCTTTACCGACAAGGCGGTGCGCGCCACAGTAAGCAGCCTGGTGGAGGCGCAACCCGAGGCGGAGACCTCCGTAATCTTGCGGAGTGCGCTCGTGGAGCTGGGACGCAGGAAGTAATAAGCGCAGAAAACAATCCAGGGATGAGCAGATGAGCGATATTGAAAAGACGGAGTTTTCCGTACCGGATGGGCTGGCGCCTGCCCACAAGCCTGCCGGTATTGAGCGAAACGCGGATGTGGATGCGAGCGCGCTGGCAGGGGAGCAGGAAGTAGAACGTGCGCTGCGGCCGAAGTCTTTGCAGGAGTTCATTGGCCAACCCAAGGTGCGTGAACAGCTTTCCCTGGTGCTAACGGGGGCGAAGAATCGCGGAGTAACCCCGGACCACGTGCTGTTGTCTGGTCCGCCGGGGCTGGGTAAGACCACGATGGCGATGATCATTGCCCAGGAACTAGGGACGTCTTTGCGTATGACTTCTGGTCCGGCGCTGGAGCGTGCGGGGGATTTGGCGGCCATGCTGTCGAATCTGATGGAAGGCGATGTGCTCTTTATTGATGAGATTCACCGCATTGCCCGTCCAGCAGAGGAGATGCTCTACATGGCTATGGAGGATTTCCGCATTGATGTCATCGTGGGCAAAGGCCCGGGAGCTACCTCCATTCCGTTGGATATCCCGCCGTTTACACTAGTGGGGGCGACCACCCGGGCGGGTATGCTGACGGGCCCGTTGCGCGACCGCTTTGGGTTTACCGCGCAGATGGAGTTTTATGGAACGGAGGACTTGACCAGGGTGATTACCCGGGCGGCCCGGATTTTGGATGTGGACATTGATGACGACGCCGCAGTAGAAATCGGCTCGCGATCGCGTGGAACCCCGCGTATTGCCAACCGTTTGCTGCGCCGTGTGCGCGACTACGCAGATGTGATGGGAAATGGCCACATTGACCTGCAGGCAGCCCAAGGGGCGTTGGAGGTCTTTGACGTTGATGAGCGCGGCTTAGACCGTCTGGACCGGGAGGTGCTTCACGCCCTGGTGGTGGGCCACGGCGGTGGGCCCGTGGGCGTGAACACCCTCGCGGTTGCCGTGGGGGAGGAGCCATCTACCGTGGAAGAGGTCTGCGAGCCCTACCTGGTGCGTGCCGGGATGGTCGCGCGTACCGGTCGCGGGCGCGTGGCCACCGCAAGTGCCTGGCAGCACCTGGGCTTGACGCCGCCGGAAGGTACCATCGGGCAAGGGCTGTTCTAATCTGGCACACTGGTTAGCTATGGACGGATTAATACTTATCGCCATTCTGGCCGTTTTGTTCCTGCCCTACTTCTTCCTCATGCGCAAACAGCGCGCCGCACAAAAGAAGGTCCTTGACTTCCAAGCCAGCCTGCACCCGGGACAGCGCGTGGTCACCGCAGGGGGTTTCCACGCCACCGTTGTGGGGTTGGATACTCTGTGCGCACAGCTCGAGATTGCCCCCGGCGTAGTCGCTACGGTGGAGCGCACGGCCATCATCCGCCCTGAAGAGGAAGCCCAGGCCGCCGAGGCTGAAGATCCAGGGCGTCCGGAGGGGCATCGGGAAGATCTGTAAGACCGGGAAGGATAGGCTGCCAGACTTTCTGCCAGGCTTTTTGGCCAGGCTTCCCCGCCAGATTTCTAGCCAGCGTGAACATTTCAGCCGTTGCACTGATCACAGTGCGGCGGCTTTCTTAGGTGCTTTTTACTTTCGCGTTAGCCGGGGCGGTACGATGATGGATCGTGTCTGTGCGGCAGGCGCGGGCTCACCGTATGTCCCGTGGTCTTAGCCGCTGCGAATATCAGTGGAAGCTGTCCAAGAAGGGTTTATTCCTTGACTACATCTCAACGAGGCGCGGTATCAAACCGCAGCCGAACGTGGCCCAAACGAGCCTTGGCTCTCTTTGTACTGATCGTGGCTGTCATCTACGCGCTAGTTTTCTTTACCGGGTCTAAGTCCCCGGCTGCCAAGTTAGGTATTGACCTCCAAGGCGGAACGCGTGTCACCCTGGTACCGCAGGGTGGGGAGCCCACCAGCGAGCAGCTGGCGCAGGCGCGGCAGATTTTGGAACAGCGCGTCAACGGCATGGGCGTTTCCGGTGCTGAGGTGGTCACCAATGGAAATACCCTGGTTATTACGGTGCCGGGGGAGGACGCCTCCCAGGCTCAGGCAGTGGGCCAGACCTCCAAGCTGCTCTTCCGCCCGGTCGATGCCCAGCCCATGCCGGACCCCACCAAGCTCAACGCTGAAGTTCAGGAAATGGCGCAGCGCTGGGTGAAGTACGGCGTGATCACCCCGGAGGAGGCTAACTCTTCCCTGGAGGAAGTGGCCCGCACGCTCACCCAAAGCGGCACCGAGACCAAGGCGGCCACGGTGGATGTCAAGCCCCTACCAGAGCCAGCTAATTCCCTGGAGGAGGCTGCCCGGCGGGAGGAAGTCACCGCCATGTTGCTCAAGGACCGCCAGTCTACGGACATGACAACCCTGGTGGCGGCCTCGACCTTGCTGTCCTGCCAGAGTGGGACGGACCCACTGTCGGGTGCAGATGATCCGGCCTTGCCGTTGGCTACGTGCGACTATGCCAAGGCAACCCCGTACATCTTGAAGGAATCCCCACTGCTTAATGGCATTGAGGATCAAGATGGCACCCGCCTGACCGGTAATGAAATTGACACCAACTCCACCATCACTGGTGGCCTGAACCCCCAGACCGGCCAGATGGAGATTTCCTTTGCATTCAAGACGGGCAATGGCCCGAATGGCTCTCAGACCTGGGCAGATTTGACCCGGGATTACCTGCGCCAGCAGGTAGCCATCACGCTGGACTCGAATGTGATTTCCGCGCCGGTTATTCAGGGGCAGACACCTTATGGGTCTGCTACCTCTATTACCGGTGACTTCACGCAGGAAGAGGCGCAGAATCTGGCGAATAACCTGCGCTACGGTGCCCTGCCGCTGTCCTTTGTGGGTGAAAACGGCGAGCCTGGCGGAACCACGGACATTGTGCCGCCTTCCCTGGGCAAGGCAGCTCTGGAGGCTGGCTTGATTGCGGGACTGGTGGGCTTTGTGCTCATCGCGCTGTATTCGCTGTACTTCTTCCGCGGCCTGTCGTTTATCTCCCTGCTGACGCTGTTGGCGTCGCTGGTATTGACCTACGGCACGCTGGTGCTGCTGGGACGCTGGATTGGCTACTCGCTGGACTTGTCCGGCATTGCTGGTTTGGTCATTGGTGTGGGCGCAACGGCGGACTCCTTCGTGGTGTACTACGAGCGCATCAAGGATGAGTTGCTGGATGGCCGCACGTTCCGCTCCGCAGCCACCAAGGCCTGGGAGCGTTCGCGTTCGACGATTATCACCGGTAACGCGGTGACCCTGTTAGGCTCTGTTATTGTCTACGTCCTGGCTATTGGCGAGGTCAAGGGCTTTGCCTTCACTCTGGGTCTGACCACGTTCTTTGACCTGGTGGTTTCCTTCCTGGTCATGGCCCCGCTCATGCAATTGGTCGCCCGCAAGCCCGTGTGGGCTAAGCCGGCGTATAACGGCCTGGGCGGCATCATGGCCTTGGTTGAAGAACGCCGCCAGCAGGGCCACTATGCTCAAACTGTCCCGGACCGTGCGGCATCGGAAGCTCTGGCTTCCGACCGCCCGGCTGAGGACCGTTCCGCCGCGGCTGCAGAGGAGAACTAACCGCTATGGCAAAGAATAAGATTTCTCGCATTGACCGGCTGTATTCGGATGGCGAAGGCATCGACTTCATCGGCCGGACGAAGACCTGGTACATCATCAGCGCGGCACTGGTGGCCTTTGCCATCATCGCCATGGTGGTGCGCGGCTTTAACCTTTCCATTGACTTCGAGGGCGGCACCAAGCTGAATATGCCCGCCGGTGACTTGGTGGCGGAGTCGGTGGAAGAGACCTTCACTGAGGCCACGGGAGTGGAGCCGGAGTTGGTGCAGATTGTGGGCTCGGGTGCCTCTGAAACCCTGGAGATTACCTCCCAGCACCTGACCAAGGCGCAGGTAGACGCCGCGCGTGCCGCCATCTATGAGCAGTACCAGCCGCTAGATTCCCAGGGCAATCCTTCCCCGGATGCCATTGGTTCTTCCACCGTTTCTGAGTCCTGGGGTTCGTCCATTACGGAGCGCATGCTCATCTCCCTGCTGGTCTTTTTGGTGGTGGCAACCATCTACGTGGCCATTCGTTTGCAGCGCTACATGGCGTTCGCGGCCATCTTTGCCCTGATCGTGGACGCGGTGATCATCGCAGGCATCTACGCGCTGTTTGGTTTTGAGGTCTCCCCGGCTGTCATCATCGGCCTGCTGACGGTGCTGACGTTTTCGATTTACGACTCGGTGATCGTCTTCGACAAGATTAACGAAAACACCTCCGGCATCTTGGGCCAGCGCAAGCGCACTTACGCCGAGCAGGCCAACTTGGCCCTGAACCAAACGGTGATGCGCTCGATTTCCACCTCGGTCATCTCCGCCCTGCCTATTCTGGCGCTCTTTGTGGTGGCGGTCTGGCTGATGGGCATAGGCACGCTGCGCGATTTGGCGCTGATCCAGCTCATCGGCGTCGTCGAAGGCATCTTCTCCTCACTGTTCTTGGCCACCCCGCTGTTGGTGAGCATTGTTAATCGCACGAAGAAGATTAAAGAACACAACGCTGAGGTAGCTGCTTACCGCGAACAGGCTGATAGTGCGGAGGCTGGCGAAGGTGCAGCACCAGCCCGCCGCGTAGTTGCCTCGGTTTCTGCAGCTAAGCCAAGCCGGGATACCGAGTCTGCCGATGCCTCTTCTCCCGCAACGCAGGCACCATCCCCGCAGCGTTCTGTAACCTGGCGTCCCGGCCAATAGCCTTACGCCTGCTCACCGTCAGGGAGCAGCCGGTCGTTTACGCACCTGGTTTACCCATAGTCGTCTAAGCCGCAAAGGAGTCCTACAGTCGTGTTGAGCGTGCAGCCGCTTCGGCGGGGGGTGGCGGCGCTGTGCTGCGCCGCCACGGTGTTGAGTCTGTCTGCCTGTTCAACTGCAGCAGATTCTGACGCTGAAGGTGAGGGCGCACCCGGCGGGCCAGGCTCAATGGAGCACTTTGGCTACCAGGTGGCAACACAATTGGTCAGCACTAACGCGGGTAGTGCCTTCGGCGCGGCAGCCAATGCGCAGGTGCTGGCTACCCGGCTCTACCCGGCGGCTTTTGTCCCTGGTCCAGAGGGCCAGATTATCCCCAATACCGACCTGGTGCGTGCTCAGGAGGTTGAGCCTACCGCGCAGGGCCTGCGCCAGATTCGCTACGAGATTTCCCCGGACGCAACGTTTTCTGATGGTGTTGCGCTAACCTGTGATGACTTTGTCCTCGCATATACAGCCGGGTCCATGCCTGCCATTTTTGGCTCTTCCATGCCGCTGTTGGCCTCAGACGTAGAAGATGTGCAGTGTGCATCTGGTGCCAAGGATTTCACAGTGGTGCTCAAGCAGGACCGGGGTGGGCGCTGGCGACACATGTTTGGGGCGGGCAGCATCCTGCCTTCGCATGCCATTGCCCGCAAGGTAGAGATGGAGCCGGAGGAACTCCTGGCTGCCCTGCGTACCTGGGACCCAGCCACTGTGGAACCCATCGCGCAGGTGTGGCGCTATGGGTTCTTGCTGGAGGATTTTGACCCGCAGCTACAGGTTTCCTACGGGCCCTTTGTGATTGAGCAGGTGGGGGCATCGGGAGAAGTAGTGCTCACCCGCAACCCGCATTATCACGGCGATGCTGCCGCGCTGGACAAGCTGGTGGTCTGGCCCGTTAGTGCGGACTCCCGGGAGCTGGCCGCTAGCGGTGCTTTGCGGGTGGCCGAAGCTCCTGCGGCCCCACCGGCATGGTTGGACCGAGATGCCGCGGACAACCCCTTTGACGTGGTCTCTACCGTTGGCGAGCTCAGCGACACGCTCACCTTGTCCGAAGACGGCCTATTTGCCCAGCCAGAGTTGCGCCGCGCGTTTGCGGCGTGCGTGGACCAAGCCGAGGTCGCTAAGGCTTCCTCCGCTCACGCCGGGGTAGAAGTCCCCGCGACCTATCTGCACACCTTGGCCCACAATGACCCGATTGCCAGGCGGTTGTCCGGGATTGCGGATGCCCACCGCGGCGTCGATGCCGCTGCCGCCGCCCCGCTGCAAGGCAGTACCGTGCGCATTGGCTACCTAGGACCCAACCCGCGCTTGGCTGCGATGGTTGAGGCCATCCGTAGTACCTGCGATCCTCTGGGCATTCAGATTGAAGACGCTAGCGCGGAGTTTATGTCCAAGGCTTACCTGGAGTCGGACCCGGAGACGGGGCTTCCTACCGTTGATGCGTTCTTGGGAGCGGTAGACCCGATGACGGAGTACTCCACGGCAGATGCCCGGATCGCCCTGCTCGATGAGCTCAAGAAGACCGAAAACGAGTTGTGGGAGAGTGTCCCGGCGATTCCGCTGTCGGCGCAACCGCGCACGTTCGTCTATGACCGTAACGTGGCCAATGTGGTGGCCTACACCGGGGTATCGGGCATCGGGTGGAATATGGATCGCTGGCGCGAGGGCCCTGCTGGGACGCCTGTTTCCAGCCAGGCACCCTCTGCGCAATCTGCTCCTGCTCGTTCCCAGTAAGTCTTAGCCCAATTCGTGGAAGGAACTTCTTGTGACTCAACCTGATTCCGCTTACGCCGCTGCCCGGGCGGCCCTAGACGCCAAGGTCCGCTTGGTACCGGATTTCCCGGCTCCAGGTGTCCTGTTTGAGGACTTGACCCCTGTGCTTGCCGATGCCCCCTCCTTCTCAGCCATAGTTGATGGCCTGGCTGCAGCCTGCGAAGTGTTGGAAGCAGACATGATTGGGGGCTTGGACGCCCGCGGCTTCCTGCTTGGCTCTGCTGTGGCGTACAAGATGGGTCTGGGCATTTTGGCTATTCGCAAGGCTGGCAAGCTGCCGCCACCGGTGTTCCACCAGGACTATAGCCTGGAGTACGGGCAGGCAGCCCTGGAAATCCCGGCTGATGCTGACTCTTTGCGTGGCAAGAAGATCGCTTTGGTCGATGACGTATTGGCTACCGGGGGCACGCTGCGCGGTGCCCGCCTACTCTTAGAGAAGGCCGGCGCCCAGGTGGTGGGCAATGTGGTGGTTATTGAGGTTCCTGGTCTGGGTGGGCGGGAGGCTTTAGCTGGGGTCCCGCTTATTGTGTTGGCAGACACAGACTAGACTGTTTTCCATTGTGTTCCAGTGTGGTGGTCGTGGCCCTGCGCAGCCGTGATCGCCTGCTAGGTTGACCCGTGTAGGAAAGGCAGAGTCGCTGATGTCCCCAGATCGAGCACCGAAGCGTACCCCAACGCAAGGCATGCGTAGTATGTCTGCCCGTTTGGCGCGGTCTCTAACCGGCGGACGGGTGAAAGTAAACCCGGTGTTGGATCCGCTCTTGGCCATCCACAAGGAGTTTCACCCGCGCGCTGATGTCGCCGTTTTGGACCGGGCTTATGCCACGGCCGAGCGCTTGCATGAGGGCGTCTTTCGCAAATCTGGGGAGCCATACATCACCCACCCGCTAGCCGTGGCTACCATTGCGGCGGAAATTGGTATGGACACCACCACTATCGTGGCGGCGCTGCTGCATGACACGGTGGAAGATACTGATTATACCCTGGAGGACTTAAGCGCTGACTTTGGTCCAGAGGTGGCCCGTCTGGTGGATGGGGTGACCAAGTTGGACAAGGTGGCCCTGGGCGCTGCAGCTGAAGCAGAAACTATCCGCAAAATGATCGTGGCAATGGCCACCGATCCTCGTGTCCTGGTTATCAAGGTCTCCGATCGCCTCCACAATATGCGGACCATGCGCTTCCTCCCGCCGGAGAAGCAGGCAAAGAAGGCCCGCCAAACCCTAGACGTCATTGCCCCCTTGGCGCATCGCTTGGGCATGGCCAGCGTGAAATGGGAACTAGAGGACTTGGCCTTTGCCATCTTGTATCCCAAGAAATATGACGAGATTGTGCGGATGGTCGCGGACCGCGCCCCTTCGCGGGATAAGGCTCTTAAAGAAATCAAGGAGCAGGTTGGCGCGGCCCTGAAAGAAAACGGCATTGAGGCCGAGGTCCTGGGTAGGCCCAAGCACTACTGGTCCATTTATCAAAAGATGATCGTTCGCGGACACGAGTTCGCAGAGATCTTTGATCTGGTGGGCATCCGCATTTTGGTCGATGATGTCAATAGCTGCTACGCGGCAATCGGCGTGGTGCACTCGCTGTATTCGGCGCTGCCGGGGCGCTTCAAGGACTACATCTCCGCGCCGCGTTTCGGGGTCTACCAGTCGCTGCATACCACCGTGCTGGGTGCAGGGGGTGCGACCCTGGAAGTACAGGTGCGTACGCATGAGATGCACTACAACGCGGAGTTTGGTGTGGCCGCCCACTGGCGCTATAAGGAGACCAAGGGTAGAAACGCCGCGGGCAATGAAGAAGTCGATCAGATGGCGTGGATGCGCCAACTGCTCGACTGGCAGAAAGAAGCCGCAGACCCCAACGAGTTTTTGGATTCGCTGCGCTACGACCTGACTTCACAGCAGATTTTCGCCTTCACGCCCAAGGGCGACGTGGTGACCCTGCCTGCCGGGTCCACTCCGGTGGATTTTGCCTATGCTGTGCATACGGAGGTAGGCCATCGCTGTATCGGCGCCAAGGTCAATGGCAAGCTGGTGGCGTTGGAGTCCACGTTGAAGTCCGGCGACAAGGTGGAGGTGTTTACCTCTAAGGATGCTAACGCAGGTCCCTCACGGGACTGGCAGGAATTCCTAGTCTCTCCGCGGGCAAAGGCCAAGGTACGCCAGTGGTTTGCGAAGGAGCGCCGGGAGGAGCACCTAGAAGCTGGGCGGGATGCCCTGGCTACGGAGGTGCAGCGTGGCGGACTGCCCATGCACCGGCTCTTTACGGCTACGTCAATGAAGCAGGTAGCTCAGCAGCTGCATTTTGCAGATGTGGACGCTCTCTATACCGCCATCGGGGCCGGCCATGTTTCCGCCCAGCATGTTGCCAACCAACTCATGGCCTTGTTCGGGGACCAGGATGATGCTGTTGATGCCCTGGCATCACGTACCTCCCTGTCGGAGCTGGAGGCTACCCGAACGGTCTCCACTGCGGACTCCGCCTCCGCCACTGGCATTTTGGTTGAGGGCAGCCCGGACGTCATGGCCAAGTTGGCGAAGTGCTGCCAGCCGGTGCCGGGGGATGAAATCTTTGGCTTCGTCACTCGCGGCGGTGGAGTGTCCGTGCACCGCGTGGATTGCACTAATGCCGAAAAGCTGCACATGGAGCCAGAGCGGATGATCCAGGTCGAGTGGGCATCTAACCGCACCGCTACCGGGGCCTTTGCCGCCACCGTGCAATTGGAAGCCCTCGACCGCCAAGGGCTGCTGTTTGAGCTCACCCGCATTTTCAGCGATCAGAAGCTCAACGTGTTAAACATGTCCTCCAATCGCGGCGACGATAACATCGCAGTCATTCGCTTTACCTTCTCTGTCTCCGACATCAAGCAGCTCGGCCAGCTGATGACATCTTTGCGCAACACGGAGGGAGTCTTTGACGTCTACCGTGTTACCTCCTAGGCGCAGTGTCTTGCCTACGCGTTGTAGTATTGGGGCCCGAAATGTAGCGGGAGTGTGCTATCCGCTAACAAGTCAAAGGGATAGTGGACGAGGACGAGCGAGAGTTTCCCACAGCCCTGTTGACGTGACTCGCTTTTCGCAGTAGGCTGTGCGCCAAGTTACATACGTGGCTTCCGTGCTAGAGGTGCTAGCAGTCAATTGGGGTGAGAGAGCCAATTGTTATCCCCAGAGGAGGGGTTTTGCCCGACTTGGCTCATTTTAGTGCGGAAGTCAGGCTTGGGTGATGGCGTTGAGGAGTTGTTGGACGTCAGGGGGCAGTGGTGTGGCGGCGTGGATGGTGGTGCCGTTGAGTTTGAGTTCGAAGGTTCGGTATTTTTTCAGGGTTCGTACCAGGCGTTTGATGCTTTTGCCTGTGGCCGTTTCCATCATCTGACTGATTGCTAGAGCGGCCATGACGATGTTGAGGTGGGCGTTTATAGAGTCTTCGGTTCGCGCGTAGATCGGGCGGGCTTTGAGATCGGACTTTGACATTCGGAACGATTTTTCAATGTTGAGCAGATGTCTGTAGGCGCGGAGCACCTCGGGTGCGGGCATCGATGTGAGCGTCGTTTCGTAGCCTTTAATCCCAGCTAAGGCCCTATGTTTGGTGGCCAGTTCGTAGTTGACCTTTTTATTTGGGGCTTTGAGATCTATGTATCGATTACGTTTGATCGCTACTTTGCCTTCTACTGCTCGGGCAGCCTTGGCTAGCTGCTCGTCGATGCCGCGCACTGTTCGTCGAGCCCGATCGTAGGAGTAGTGAAAGTGAGTAACAGAATCCGGCTTGCCTGTTGTGGCATGGCGTCGATCTGTGTAGGAAGGCTGGGACCATATTTGCCCGTGAGTGTAGTCCTGGCCAGGATGTTCCTGTTTCCACTGGGTGATCACCTCAGGCAGGGAGGGGACTTTGGTAGAAAGGATGTAATCTAGCCCCGCCTCAACGATAGCTGTCTTGTTCTCGGCTGAAAACATGCCCGCATCAGCAACAATCGTGACGCGGTCGAGATTGTACGCAGACTGAAAAGCCCGGATCATCGGTAACAACGTGTGCGTTTCGGCTTTGTTGCCTTCATAGGCCCCGATATGTAGTGGGAAGCCCGTGGCATCGGTTAGCAGGCCTACCAGGATTTGAGGTTCGACTCGGCGTTCTTTCGAAAAGCCGGATTTACGCAGGTCATCTGGAGTATCAGTTTCGAAATACAGCGTGGTCACGTCGTATAAGACGAAGCTTCCTGCACCGATACCAGCATGGCGAGCTAAGGCTTGAGACAAAATCTCACGAAATGACTCTGTAGCGTAGCTGGCTAAATGCCGTTTGATTGTGGCATAAGTGGCACTTACCACGCCAACTTCGGCCAAAGTCTCAATCGAATCCAGCTTGGAACCTGGCTGAATAATCCGCGCGCGAACTAGATTGGCAAAAACCTGGTCGCCACCAGTGGCAACATCAAATCCAAGCCGCTGGTAGCACGAGTCAATGCACTCTAAAAGGACACCAGCCTTTTGGGAACTCACCGGTAACGGATTGTCTTTCGACCCACTACCTGCAGGCGCATTCCTATCGTCAAGCCCTAAATCGAGGCAGAGTTGATCCCCATCAATCACGCGTTGAGCTTCAGCTTTCAACAACGCTAGCTCATAGTCATCGTGGGCAGAGCCGATATGCTTCATCGCCTTTTTACCTGCACGTTCTTCTAACACCACCTGCACAGCAGTAGCACCTGAGGCGGTGGTAACGGTACGAATATACGGGCTCACAAAAATCACATTACAACCAACCCCGCCCCCTACCCCCTTAGTGCGGAAAAACCCGACCCCGCAAGACCAAAACTGCAGGCCTACGTGTCAAGGGTTAATTTAATCACACCCTGATGAGCCAAGTCAGGTTACATACGTGGCTTCCGTGCTAGAGGTGCTAGCAGTCAATTGGGGTGAGAGAGCCAATTGTTATCCCCAGAGGAGGGGTTTTGAAACTTTCCTGGAAGGCCCCCTGGCATGAACATGTGGAGTAAAGCGAAACCGATCGCTGACTTTCTGTGTGTGCTCTTTGTATTGACCCTGTTAGTCACGAAAACAACTAAGGATGCCAGCCTTTGGTGGGTTGGCGTGGTGGCTACAGTTGTTCTTTACGTGCACCCGGCGATTGATCTCCTAATTCGCCGCAGGAACAGTCGCAAGCCCCAGACTGAGTGAACCTGCCCATGAGGTAGCCTAGGGGGTTGTGGATTGGATCGAACAGCTTGCACGCCAGCTGCACTACCAGCTGGGGATAGAAACTCACCGGATTCCCGTGGTGGTCCTGGCCACCTGCGGGATTTATCTGTCCTTTATGGTACTGGTGAAGTTGTTCGGCACGCGAGTACTCACGTCAATGACGGCTTCTGATGCCGTCATCATTATCATGTTTGGCGCGGTGGCTGGCCGCGTCATCGTGGGCAACCCACCAACCCTAGCCGCAGGCGTTATCGGCCTGACCACGCTGATGATCCTGGAGAGCACTTTTGGTACCTTGCAGCGTTACGTGGGGTGGACTCGCTTCATTGATCGCCATCCCATTTTGTTGCTCTACGCTGGGGAGCTGCAGCACGATAATCTGCGCCTTGCCCACGTCAGCGAGTCCGAGGTGCACTCGGCTATTCGCCGGGCGGGCCTAGGCCGCCGGGCAGATGTCCAAGCAATGGTCTTGGAGCCTACCGGGCAGATTTCTATTATCCGGGCTGGCCAGCCCGTCAATCCACGCATCTTGGAAGATGTGCTGGGCATTGAGCAGGCATTGGCGCAGCACGAACGCCGGGTAACCGAGCAGCGAGAAGCTGAGCATCGAGAAGCTGAGCAGCGGGAGGCTAAACACCCAGATACCGAGTAGCAGAGAATCTTAGCGGCCTGGATGCCGACACCAGGGGAGGGCTCATAGATAAACCCCCGACGGGCCAGGGGGGCGCACTGCACAGTAACGCAGCGGTGCACCCGGCGCCATCGGGGGCGGGGTAGTCCTGGTGATTAGAGCTTGAAGCTCAGCAGGCTATCGAAAGCCTTGATCAGGCGCTCGAAGACACGCAGCCAGTTAGTGATCTCCTTGGGGTTGACCTTGCCGTTTTCGTCCATGGAGGAGCCAAGGAGGGCATCAGACCACTCCGAAGCGGAGGACGCAGCAGGGGTTTCCTGGGCGGTGGCGATTGCCGGGCCAGAGACGAGCAGGGCGGTGGCAGTTGCAGAAGCAACCAGAGCCTTACGAAGGCGCATAGTCAAAGGGTCCTTTCATTGGGGGAACGTACCGCCGTCCGGGAAGGGCAGTGGCGGCATAAAAATCCGCCCCCGCCTAGCCGTAAGCTAGCAGGGGCGGGAAGTGCACCAGTTGGTGCGTGCAGCTGTGGGACTTACTTGCCGATGGGCAGGTTGAAGTGCTTGGACATGAAGGTCATCAGGGTGCCCAGTGCAGCCAGAACGGTGGTGAACACGGTGATCCAAGCGGTGATGTCCTGCGGGCGGACGTCCTTGATGGAGGACTTCTCATCCTTATTGGCGTCCTTGGAGGAACCGCTGTTGGAGCCGCTCTTTGCAGCCGGGGTGGTGTTAGGAGTCGCCTCAGTGTTAGCCGGAGTTTCCCCGTTGGAGGGTTCCACAACCGGAGTGGGGTCGGTGGTCTCAGCGGTAGCGACGGTGGTGCCGCCGAAAGCGACAGCAGCTGCGGTAGCAGTAGCGATGAATGCCTTGCGGGAGAAGAACTTCATGTTCAAATCCTTACATGTGAAGTAACGGTATACAGACTTCAACGATGTTAGCCGTGTAGCGGGGGTTATGCAAGAGAATGCCTGCTTAGGACTTAACGGTGGCCTTGTTAATCTTGACTTCCTCGGCTGGAGGGCCATCAGGAGCACCGCCTTGAATGCCAAGCTCGGAGATCTTCTCCACGGTCTTCATGCCCTCAGTGGTGACGGTGCCAAAGTAGGTGTAGTCCGGGGCCAGCGGAGAATCATCAAAATTGATAAAGAACTGGGAGCCGTTGGTGCCCGGGCCAGAATTAGCCATGGCCAGGGACCCCTTGGGGTAGAGCACTGGCCCGGAAGCGGGGGCATCGCCAAGCTCATCGGTGGGGTACTCATTGGCAAACTGGAAGCCCGGCCCGCCGCTGCCAGTACCGGTGGGATCACCACACTGGATCACAAAGATGCCCTGGTTGGTCATGCGGTGGCAGACAGTGTCGTCATAGTAGCCCTGGCTGGCCAGCTCAGTAATGGCATTGACGGTGCAGGGAGCCACGGCGCGGTCGAGCTCCAAGGGAATATCACCCTGATTAGTAGCCAGCGTGACCGTGGCGGTGCCCTTAGTAGAGACGTCCTTACCGCTGGGGAGCTTGGCGCCGTTATTGTCACGGCCGTCTTCCTCATAGGTGCACTGTACGGTCTCCGGTAGGGCTTCCGCGCGCTCGCCGGTTAAAGCCACGGGCTTTACCTCTTCCGTGGTGGTGGTCTCCGAGCTTTCCACCTGCTCGGCCAGTTTGGTTTCTTCACCATCGCGGGTGGCCATGTAGGTGATACCGCCGCCGAGCACCACAATGGCAGCCAAGGAAGCCATGACCACGCCCAAGGGGCGGGCTTTGTCTTTGCGATCGCGGGACTTGAGCTCGCGCTCGAGCTGGGACAGCGCTTCTGAGCCGCGCTTGGAATTGTCAGTCACTGAAATCAGCTTTCTGGTGGGTCTCCGTGGTGGTTGCTGGCGCCGGAGAGGATTCCAACGGGCCACTAGCTAGCCACCGAGTGGATACGTGCATGGGACAAGTTTCAGATTATAGGCGTCCCGTGGGTGCGTGCACCTACCGGCACTCCGGCAGCCAGCACTCCGGCAGCCAGCACTGCGGCGACCACCATCCGGGGGAAAATATGTATTCTATGGGACATGGCTACAGTAACCTTTCACAATGATCCCGTAGAGACCGTCGGCACCCTTCCCGCAGTGGGCGAGCAGCTGCCGACTTTCGACTTGGTGGGTACCGACCTCGGTGCCGTTTCTGCTGCAGACTTTGCCGGAAAGCGCCTGGTGGTATCCATCTTCCCCTCGGTAGATACCGGCACCTGTGCAGCGGCTATGCGCACCTTCAATGAGGAAGCAGCAGGCTTGGACAATACCGTCGTCCTGTGCGTGTCCAAAGACCTCCCCTTTGCCCAGAGCCGTTTCTGCGCCGCTGAGGGGATTGAGAACGTAGTATCCGCCTCTGCATTCCGCTCCACTTTCGGGGAGGATTTTGGGCTCACGCTGCAGGGCTCGCCGCTGCAGGGCTTGCTGGCTCGCGCCATCGTGGTCACGGATGCGGAGCACAAAGTGGTCTACACCCAACTGGTGGATGAGGTCACGGAGGAGCCAGACTACGCAGCCGCCATTGCCGCGCTGAACTAAACCGTGGGTTGGAGGGCCATCGTCTTGCCTGTTGGGGCGCGACGGTGGCCTTAAAACACGTGGGGGATAGGTAGGGTGAGCTTATGGACATTTATGGATTTGCGGCCGGACCCTACCAGGCCAATACCTATATTCTTGCCTTGAACGGCCAGGCCCTGGTGGTGGATCCTGGGCTGCACGCGCGCGTGCGGGTGGAGTCCCTAGTGGCGGAACATGGGCTGAGCCTGGGGGCGATAGTTTTGACTCATGGGCATCTGGACCATACCCGGGAGGCTGGGGACTTGGCAGCCGCGCACGGGGTGCCGGTTTACATTCATTCTGCCGATGCTCCCTGGTTGGACAAGGCCCCAGGCATGCCAGCGAACTCCCGGCAACTCTTCGATGCCGAAGGCATGCTGCCCATTGCAGATTTGCGCGACCTTGATGGCCCGCACCTGGAGGTGTGTGGAATGAGTTTTGACCTTCTACACGCCCCAGGGCATTCGCCCGGGTGCGTGATAGTGCGCGGTGAGGGCTTTGCGTTGACCGGAGACGTGGTGTTCAAAGGCTCGATTGGGCGTACAGACCTGCCGGGTTCTGACCCGCAGGCCATGGAGCGCACCTTGCGCGAGGTGGTGCTGCCATTGGCTGACGAGCTGGCGTTGCTGCCTGGGCACGGCGCTACGACTTCTATGCGCGCGGAACGCCGCAGCAATCAGTTCCTCCTCGCGGTGCAGCAGGGGTAGTTGGAGCGGTGCGCCGGGCTTCAGAGTCTATCGGTTAGGCTAAGGGGCGTGAGTTCGCAAAAACAGTTTCAAGCCCTGTCAGCCCCGCGTGGCGTGCCCGATTATGTGCCGCCGCAGTCCGCGACGTTCTACCATGTCCGGCAGACTTATGTGGACCAAGCCCACTTGGCTGGCTACCAGCACTTGGAGCTGCCGGTGTTCGAAGACACCACCTTGTTTGCCCGCGGTGTGGGCGAATCTACGGACGTGGTGAGCAAGGAAATGTACACCTTTACTGACCGTGGTAATCGTTCGGTGACGCTGCGCCCGGAGGGTACTGCGGGCGTTATGCGAGCGGTGATTGAGCACAACTTGGACCGCGGTCAGCTGCCGGTCAAAATGGCCTATTATGGGCCTTTCTTCCGCTATGAGCGCCCCCAAGCTGGCCGCCTGCGCCAGCTTCAGCAAGTTGGCGTGGAGGCCATTGGTGTCGATGATCCGGCTTTGGATGCCGAGGTTATTGCCCTGGCTGACCGCAGTTTGCGCGCCATTGGCCTGCGTCAATTCCGCCTGGAATTGACCAGCTTGGGTGATAGCACCTGCCGCCCGGCTTACCGGGAGAAGTTGCAGGCATTCTTGTTTGATCTGGATTTGGATGCTGAGACCCGCCGCCGTGCAGAGATTAATCCGCTGCGGGTGCTTGACGATAAGCGCCCGGAGGTCCAGGAGCAGCTTGCCGATGCCCCCTTGATGCTCGACCATCTCAGTGGCCCGTGCCGTGAGCACTTTGAAACGGTCACGGGTCTGCTGGATGACTTGGGAGTGGACTACACCATTAACCCGCGCATGGTGCGCGGGCTGGACTACTACACCAAGACCTGTTTCGAGTTCGTCCACCCGCTGTTGGGCGCGCAGTCCGGTATTGGCGGAGGCGGGCGTTACGACGGTTTGATGGCGCAACTGGGAGGCCAAGACCTCTCAGGTATTGGCTATGGCCTGGGTGTAGACCGCGCGGTCTTGGCTCTGGAAGCCGAGGAAGTAGACCTTGCGGCACAGCAATCACGCGTCGAGGTCTTTGGCGTGGCCTTGGGCGCAGAGGCTAAACGCGCCATGGTGGGGGTCGTGGATCGCCTGCGCCAGGCTGGTATCAGCGCTGATATGTCCTTCGGCGACCGCGGCTTAAAGGGAGCGATGAAGGGCGCGGACCGCGCCGGAGCGCGCTGGGCCCTGGTCCTGGGAGACCAGGAGCTCGCCGCCGGCGAGGTGGCAGTCAAGGACTTGGCTGCACACACGCAAGAAAACGTGGGGTTGGACAAGCTGGCGGAGTATTTGAGCCAGCAGCGCTAGCACTCCACCTGGGAGACCACCAGGCCCATGGTCTTGGCCAGGCCGCCCACGGAGGTCTCCTTGTACTTGTCCATCATGTCCCGGCCAGTTTCTGCCATGGTTTGCACCACGTCGTCGAGGGTGACGATGTTTTCCCCGTCGTTCATCTTGGCCAAGCGGGCGGCGTTGATGGACTTGACTGCCCCAATGGCGTTGCGCTCTATGCAGGGCACCTGCACTAGGCCACCGACTGGGTCGCATGTCAACCCCAGGTTGTGTTCCAGGGCAATCTCCGCAGCGTTTTCAATCTGCGCAGCCGTGCAGCCAAGCAGTTCGGCCATACCGGCAGCGGCCATGGATGACGCTGATCCGACCTCTCCCTGGCAGCCGACCTCCGCGCCGGAGATGGAGGCATTTTGCTTGATAATCATGCCAATAGCACCGGCAGTGAGCAGGTAGCGGCGGGCAGAGTCACGCGTGAAGTTGGGCTGGAAGTCGCGGGCATAATGCAACACAGCAGGAATGATTCCGCAGGCGCCATTGGTGGGGGCGGTGACCACCCGCCCGCCTGCGGCATTTTGCTCATTAACAGCCAAGGCGAAAAGGTTGACCCACTCCATGGCAGAAAAGCCGCAGCTATCGCTATCTTGGCGTTCTAGAAGCTGGCGGTAGAGCTTCGGCGCACGTCGCACCACCTGCAGTCCGCCAGGAAGAATTCCCCGGGTAGCTATGCCGTGGGTGACGCACTCGCGCATGGTATCCCACACTTGGTCCAGGTGCGCGAGGACCTTCGCTGCGCCGCCATCATGGCGGTGCAAGACTTCTTCGTTGGCCAGCACAATTTCCCAAATGCTCAAGCCCGTGCGCGCACAGTGTTCTTGGAGCTCACGGGAGTTGCTGAAGCTATAGGGCACCGAATCTGCCACAGCAGCTGCGGCGACTCCCATGGGCACTTCCTCGCTGGCGCTGAGTTCAGCATCTAACTCCTTACGGGAAAGAATAAACCCGCCGCCGACTGAAAAATACTCTTTACCCACGGCTAGCTCTTCGCCGTCTGCGTCCCAAGCACTGAAAATGACGCAATTGGGGTGCTCTGGTACTGGGGTGTTATCAAAGCTAATGGAGTAATCCAGCGTGCCCCACGGCCCGGTGGCACGTCCCTGGGAAGCAATAAACGCCCCAGGTGCTGGCTCTGCGTCGAGTGGAACCGTCAAGGGCTCCCAGCCAACCAGGCCCAAAATCGCGGCGCGGTCGGTAGCGTGTCCTTTTCCGGTGGCTGAAAGAGAGCCGCGCAGTTCAATATCCACCTTCGCCGGAAAGGCTGGCAGGCTGCGAACGAACGCATGCGCTGCGCGCATGGGGCCTACCGTATGGGAAGACGACGGCCCGATGCCGATGGAAAACATGTCGATAACGCTAATGGTCATAAATACCTGAGCACCTTTCGCGGGACAAGCTAAGTCACGAGGAAAACTTAAAACACGGGCAGAGTTTAAAAAGCGTGGGCTTGGGTTACATACTAGTCTTCTGGTTGCTGCCCGGTATGACCGCGCAATAACACGCTGAAGGGCTGAAAGCTGCCTGCGGGGTCGGTTACTGGGGTATCGGCAAGCGGGGTTAACCCTGACACCCTGTCAGCAGGGCCCACCATCAAGTCCGCCAACTGCTGGGCCGCGCGCAGGATGCGGCGCTGCGTACGCCCGCCCTCGCTGGAGCCAAAGTCCTGCGTGGCCTGGAAGACGCCGGTAGGAACCGTGAGTGCGTGCAGGTAATTGAGCAGCGGGCGCAGGGCATAATCCAGCACATGGGCATGCCTGCTTGAGCCCCCGGTCGCAGCGATAATGGCGGGCGTACCCTCCAAGGCTGCCGGGGGCAAGGTGTCAAAGAAGAGCTTGAACAAACCAGAATAGGACCCCTGGAACACGGGCGTCGCAGCAATCAGGCCATCAGCGGCGCCGACCACATCCCGCGCACTGTCCAGGCCCGGCGTGGCAACCGTCCACGATGTGGCAGCAGTAGCCAACTCTGCCGCCAGCTCGCGCAATTCCACCACGATAACCTCTGCGCCTTCCCCGCGGGCGGTGAGCTGGGAAACGGTGGCCTGTGCCAGGGCATCGGCAAGCTGCAGTGTGGTAGAAGGCGTGGACACCCCGGCGCTGAGCACAACCAGACTACGCACTAGCCCTCCTCCTGCCCAGGGCGGACCTGACCAGGGTCTACCTGGAAGTGTGCGGCCCGCGGGTCAGCGTGGCGCAAGGTGCGCAAGCTAGCGAACGTTGGCGGATCGGAGGCAACCCCGGCAGGACGGCGGGCCTCAAAGCGGCGGCGCAGTTCCGGGACCACCTGGGTGCCCAGAATCTCGATTTGGTCCAAGACCACCTCCAGGGGCAAGCCCGCGTGATCGATGAGGAAGAGCTGGCGCTGGTAGTCACCCACCCACTCCGCGAAGGAGAGCGTGCGCTCAATAACCTGCTCCACGGTGCCTACAGTCAGCGGCGTGGTTTTGCTAAACTCCTCCAGGCTCGGGCCATGGCCATAAACAGGGGCGTTGTCGAAGAAGGGGCGGAAGGTGCGCTTCGCCTCGGCCTCCGTGTCTGCGATGAACACATGTCCGCCCAAGCCCACTATGGCTTGCTGCGGGCTGCCGTGGCCGTAATGCGCAAAGCGACGCCGGTAGAGGTCGACCATCTTGGCGGTGTGCTCCTTGGGCCAAAAGATGTTGTTGTGGAAGAAGCCATCGCCGTAGTAAGCGGCCTGTTCCGCAATCTCTGGGGAGCGGATGGAGCCATGCCACACAAAGGGTGGGATATTCTCCACCGGGGCGGGGGTGGAAGTGTAGCCATGCAGCGGGGTGCGCAAGTTTCCCTCCCAGTTGACCACAGGTTCACGCCACAGCCGCCGCAGCAGATGGTAGTTCTCCACCGCCAGCGCGATGGCGTCGCGGATGTCCTTTCCAAACCACGGATACACCGGTCCGGTATTGCCGCGTCCAAGCATCAGGTCCACCCGGCCACCGGATAGATGCTGCAAGAATGCGTAATCTTCGGCGATTTTAACCGGATCATTGGTGGTGATTAGCGTGGTGGCCGTAGATAACTGCAGGGTAGAGGTCTTGGCTGCTATGTAGGCCAAATGCGTGGTGGGCGAGGATGGCACAAAAGGGGGATTGTGGTGCTCGCCAGTGGCAAAGACATCAAGGCCAACTTCTTCGGCCTTGAGCGCGATGGCGGTCATGGCGTGGATACGCTCGGCTTCGGAAGGAAGGTTCCCTGTAACTGGGTTACGGGTGACATCGCCAATACTAAAGACGCCGAATTGCATGGAATCCTTTCTCGACCAGGACTGGGTTAGAACACAACCCGCAGCAGGGAAACCGTGACAGCGGCAATACCCGCAGAGGCCGGGAGGGTGATGATCCAGGCCAGTCCGATGGGCTTCATCAGAGTCCAGTTGGCGGCGCGATTGACCACGCCAACGCCCAGCACCGCACCGATGAGGATGTGGGTCGAAGAAACTGGTAGGCCGAAGATGGAGGCGGCCATGACCACCCCGGCGGCGGCGAGCTCCGCGGCGAACCCCGAGGAGGGGTGCATGACGGTGAGATCGGAGCCGACGGTCTTGATAACAAAGCGGCCGATAAACCACAGCCCAGCGGTCAGCGCCACCACCATGGCGATCATGACTTCGGGAGGAACAGCGGCTTCGGCAGAAATTGTGCCATTTTGCAGCACATCTAGCACGGCGATGAAGGGGCCAATGGCGTTAGCAATGTCATTGGAGCCGTGGGAGAAGGCAAAAGCGGAAGCGGTAAAAACCTGCATCCAAGAAAAAATTAGGAAGGTGGAGCGCGACAGTGACTTGTGTTTCAGAGAGCGCGCGTAGATGGACACCGCCATCCAGACTGCGGCACCTACCATGCCGATGATTAGGGCATATTGCAAGGCCGTGAAGTCGATATGAGTGTGCTTGAGGCCCTTGAATAGCAGCATGGAGGAGATCACCACTGCGCCGAAGGCGGCTAGCACCGGCACCCAGTGTTCTAGGGCGCGGTGGGCGTCGACCTGGTTCATCTTCTCATTAATCGCATGGAGCTCCCGGTAGTATTCGGACTCCAATTCCTCTGGATCGTATTTGTCCACGCCGGTGAGTAGGGCGGCATCACGCGCCATGGCGTGGGTGTAGGAGATCTGCTGCAGCCGTGACATGGCATCGAAGTGGGTTTTGTGCTCTTCATGTAGCCGGGCGCGGCGGTCTTTAATTTCAATGAGCTGCTCGTCGGCCTGGTCGTTGTAGACCAAAATTGCCCGTTTAATCCACCCGAAGAGTAAGAAAGCCGCTAGCCCGCCCAACACGGGGGAAAGCACCCAAGACAGCGCAATGCGGCCGATTTCTGACCATTGCACCATGCTCCAGCTGCCGGTGCCCGTCATAAATCCCACTGTGAGTGCTGCACCGACTATGCCGCCGATAATCGAGTGCGTCGTAGACACCGGCCATCCCATCCGCGTGGCTAGTAACAGCCATACGGCTGCCCCCAGCAGCGCCGCCATCATAATGAAGACGAATTCCATGGGATCCAGATTGTTTATCGCAGTTAGGTCCACGATGCCCGAGCGCACCGTATTCGTGACTTCACCGCCAGCAAGTATTGCTCCGGAGACTTCAAAGATGGCTGCGACTACGAGCGCCTGCTTCATAGTCAGCGTGCCCGCACCCACGGAAGTGCCGAAAGAATTGGCCACGTCATTGCCACCAATGTTAAACGCCATAAATAGCGCGAAGATGATGGCGGTTACCAGGATGATTTTATTGGAACCGGGGTGGACGTAACCGTTGGACCAGAAGACGAACCATATGAAGGTGATCGCCAACAACAAACCGAAGGAGAGGTGCCATACCCAGTCTGTAGAAGACTTTTGGGCAGGCCCCAGTTCCGGGGAGGGGGCGGGAGGTGCCGTAGTCATTGAGGAAATTCTTTCAAGAAACGCATCCAAGTCAGCAACGCTGTGCGCGTTACACACCTACACAGCCTAGCGAACCGATGAACAGCCGGGAAACGGCAAGCTAAGGCCGGAAAACTGGACCTATTGGTTGCCGCTATCGCGCTCGTGGGTCCTCGGTCTGCGGTGCTGTGAGGCTTAAGCTGAGGAGTTGCTGAGTTTAGGAGTTATAGACACCGCGCTCGAGGTAGTCGCAGGTTGCCATCGTGCCGTCGGTGTAGCCGCGCAGGAAAGCTTGCGCCCGCTGCTCCGAGGAGCCGTGCGTCCACTGCTCAGGGCGCACATCCCCGCCGGAGCGGCGCTGGATATTGTCATCACCGACCGCCCGGGCGGCATTAATGGCATCCTGGGCTTGTTCTTGGGTGATGGTCTCTAGCTCAGCGCGCTGCCCTTTATCGGCGTGGTGCGCCCAAATACCGGCGTAGCAGTCTGCCTGCAGCTCAATCTTTACCGCGTTGGAGTCCGCGCCAGGTTCGTTATAATTCGACAGCCCCAGGGTGCCTTCTAACTGTTGGATGTGGTGGCCAATTTCATGGGCCACGATGTACATCTGCGTCAGTGGGGCATTATCGGCACCAAACTTGCGCAGGTCTTGGAAGAAAGAGACATCAAAATAAGCGGATTGGTCACCGGGGCAGTAAAACGGTCCGGTGGCGGCAGAGGCCACGCCGCAGCCTGATTGAGCGCTTCCTTCAAAAATCACCACGCCTGGCTGGGTGTAGTCAATACCCGCTTGCTGTGGCAGCTGCTCGGTCCACACGCGATCTACCGAGGATGCGGTGTACATCACGCGGCAGTCGTCATACTTGTTGCCGTCCTCAGCGGTTTGGCAGTGCTCAAAGCCTTCCTCGGTCTGTGCACCGGGGTCGGCAGGCCCTACCTGGTTACCTTGGTCCGAGCCAAGGATTTGGTCCAAGTCCGCAGGGTTGCCACCCAGCAGCAGGAAGAGACCCACGATGACTAGCGTGCCGATGCCCCCTCCTGCCGCAATGGGCACACCGCGGCCCCGTCCGCCCCCGCCGCGGGTGGCGCGGGTGTTGTCAAATTCTGCGTCCGCACGAAAAGTCATGCTGATCATCATTCCACATGTGGAGGTTCGTCACATGTGAAGGTTTGCTGCAAGCGGCATGGGGCGTCATTCCACATGTGTGGACCATTGTGCGGGGGCTGGGCGGCGTTGAGCGGAGTCGATGGCCGCCCCAAAGGGTTGGTGTCCACGGCACCGGGTATGCTTGGGGCCGCACTGAAGCACTTTCAAGCTCAAGGCTCAAGCACAAGGCTTAACGCACCTGGCATCCGCGCGCGCTGTCTACGCGTGGCGGGGCCGGATGCGACACATGGAAAGGAAAAACGCGAATGCTGCGTACCCATTTGGCTGGCAACCTGCGCAAGGATTTGGTGGGGAAGTCCGTCACCCTCACCGGGTGGGTGTCCCGCCGCCGTGACCACGGGGGTGTGATCTTTATCGATCTGCGTGATCGTTCCGGCATTGCCCAGGCGGTCTTCCGCGAATCTGCAGTGGCAGAAGCTGCCCACGATCTGCGCTCGGAGTACTGCGTCCGGGTAACTGGCATAGTGGAGGCCCGTCCGGAGGGGTCGGAGAACCCCAACCTGGCCTCTGGTGAGATCGAGGTCAATGTCACTGAACTGGAAGTCCTTAACCAGTCGGCAGCGCTGCCTTTCCAGATTGATGATCCCGCAACTTCTGGCGAGGTAGGCGAGGAAGCTCGTCTGCGCTACCGCTACCTGGATCTGCGTCGCAAGACCCAGGGGGATGCCCTGCGTCTGCGCTCGGCTGCCAACCGTGCCGCCCGACAGGTGTTGGACAAGCACGAGTTCACGGAGATTGAGACGCCGACGCTGACTCGTTCCACCCCGGAGGGTGCACGTGACTTCTTGGTGCCGGCGCGCCTGAAGCCGGGTTCCTGGTACGCATTGCCGCAGTCCCCGCAGCTGTTTAAGCAGCTGCTGATGGTCGCCGGTATGGAGCGCTACTACCAGATTGCCCGCTGTTACCGCGATGAGGACTTCCGTGCCGACCGTCAGCCGGAGTTTACCCAGCTGGATGTGGAGATGTCCTTTGTAGACCAGGATGATGTCATCGCTTTGGCAGAGGAAATTTTGGTGGAGCTGTGGAAGCTCATCGGCTATGAGATTTCTACGCCGATTCCGCGGATGACTTATGCCGATGCCATGAAGTACTACGGATCGGATAAGCCAGACCTGCGTTTTGACATCAAGCTGGTGGAATGCACGGAGTTCTTCCGCAACACCACCTTCCGGGTTTTCCAGAATGACTACGTCGGTGCTGTGGTGATGGACGGTGGTGCCTCGCAGCCGCGCCGCCAGTTCGATGCCTGGCAGGAATGGGCCAAGCAGCGCGGCGCTAAGGGTCTGGCCTATATTACTATCGCTGAGGATGGCACCCTGGGCGGGCCGGTGGCTAAGAACATTACGGAAGAAGAACGCGCCGGAATTGCCGCCCATGTGGGAGCGAAGCCGGGGGATGCTATCTTCTTCGCGGCCGGCGACGTGAAGTCTTCCCGGGCCTTGTTGGGCGCCGCCCGCGGCGAGATTGCCCGCAAGCTTGGCTTGATTAAGGACGGCGACTGGGCCTTTACGTGGGTGGTCGATGCCCCCCTGTTTGAGCCTGCGGCGGATGCCACCGCATCGGGTGACGTTGCCTTGGGCAACTCCAAGTGGACCGCGGTCCACCACGCGTTTACCTCCCCAAAGCCGGAGTGGATCGATAGTTTTGATCAGAACCCGGGTGAGGCGACTGCTTATGCCTATGACATCGTCTGCAATGGCAATGAGATCGGTGGCGGCTCGATCCGTATTCACCGTCAAGACGTGCAAAAGCGTGTGTTTGACGTGATGGGTATCGGGGAGGAAGAAGCCCAGGAGAAGTTCGGCTTTCTGCTGGACGCCTTCAGCTACGGCGCCCCGCCGCACGGCGGTATCGCCTTCGGCTGGGACCGCATTGTCTCCCTGCTGGGCGGCTTTGACTCCATTCGCGATGTCATTGCCTTCCCCAAGTCCGGCGGCGGAGTGGATCCGCTTACCGACGCCCCGGCCCCGATCCCGGCGGCCCAGCGCAAAGAAACTGGCGTGGACTTCAAGCCCGCGGCGGAGAAAAGCCAGTAGAGCTGAGTACGGCACTAAAGCCAGTTGTGCCGGCCAGTTGAGCCGGCCGGTCGATCCCACAGCGGCACCAAGTTGAGCGATGAAGGAGGGCAGCGTGTCTAACCCGGAGTCACATCCACTTTCCCCAGCAGATGCGGACAGCGTGGTCGCAGTAGCCCATAAACTGTTAACCAGGCGTTTCGGCGGTTCCCCGGAGCTGACGGAAGTAGAAGTTCTCAGCGGTTCGGGCACTGCGGTGGTGGTACGTGCGCGGCTAGCGCCGTCCGCATTCCTCCCGCACCGCTCCGTGGTGGTCAAGCATATGCCGGTTACCGGTTCGCCGATTGATGATGCCGCCTTTTTGCGCGAGGTGGTGGCCTACCAGTTCACCACCTCCTTGCCACAGGAGGTGCGCCCCGGTCCAGTGTTGCTGGCCTACGATATGGACTCGCGCATTGTGGTGCTCACTGATATTGGGGAGGCAGAGACTCTCATTGCCGCCTTGAACCAGGCCAGCGAAAGCAAGCGGGTTCACCTGCTGCGCCTGCTGGGCGAGCAGTTGGGACGCATGCATGCCGGAACGGCTACCCGGGAGCAGGATTATGAGCACCTCTTAAACCGCATGCTTACCAGGTATCCGGAGTACGCCACCACGCACGCTATCCGCGACCGGGCGCTGCGGCGCTCTATCGAGGTCGGCGCGCAGATCTTAGCTGCTGAAGGCTTGGAACCGCCGAAGGAGTTTGACGGCCTGATGCGCCACGCCACCCGCTTTCAGCAATCGGGGCGCTCCCGGGCCTTTACCCCCTTCGATTTGTCCCCGGACAACATTGTGGTGGGCAAGGAGATGTACTTCCTGGATTACGAGTGGGCCGGATTTCGCAATGTCGGCTTTGACGTTGCTTGCGTCATCGCCGGATTTCCCCAGTTCGTTTTTGCCCGCCCAATCAATGATGAAGAAGCAGATGTGTTCATCACCGCCTGGGTGCGGGAAATCACCACTGCTTGGCCCCGCTATGGGGACCAAGCCAAGCTGGAAAAGCTGCTGGTCGCTTCCTTGGTGGGGTGGGCGCTGTCAAGTCTGAGCACCATGTATGCCGATGGCATTGAGGGCATCATCGCACTGGCCGAACAGGACCAACCGCTGGCTAGCGGCCCGGCCCGGGAGTCTTTCCTCCGTCAAGCAGACAGCACCACCTTTAGCGAGGCCGAGCTGCTTATTCGCCGAGATTTATATGAGACCTTCGAGGCTTTGTCGCGCTTTGCGGCGCGGTGTAGCGGGCAGGACTACGCGGTGATTGCGGCATATGCCAACCAAGTGGCGCAGCGCCTCGCGGTGCGCCAGCCTTAGCGGCTGGGTCCCTGCGCCTGGAACTGTACAGGAGGAGATATGGACCAGGAATCACTATTTGGTCAGCCGAGTGGGGGGTTTGCCCAGTCTGCCGATACCGCCGTCGGTGCCAGCCTTCCCGGTCAGAATCTGTTCCATACGCATGCGGGTAGCCCCCTGGCCGCCCGCATGCGTCCGCGCAGCCTGGAAGAAGTTTTGGGCCAAGAACACCTGCTGGGACCGGGCAAGCCCCTGCGCCGATTGGTGGAGGGCTCCGGGGAGGCCTCGGTCATTTTGTACGGGCCACCGGGTACGGGCAAAACCACCATCGCTTCCTTGATTGCTGCATCAATGGGGCAGCAGTTTGTGGGGTTGTCCGCCCTGGACTCTGGGGTAAAACAGGTTCGCGAGGTCATCGAGCATGCGCGTAAGGCGTTGATTGCTGGGCAGCGCACCGTGCTTTTTATTGACGAGGTGCACCGGTTTTCTAAGACGCAACAAGACGCGTTGTTGGCTGCGGTGGAAAACCGCACCGTGCTGCTAGTGGCGGCGACGACTGAAAACCCGTCTTTTTCCGTTGTGGCCCCGCTGCTATCGCGTTCCTTGTTGCTGCAATTGCAGCCCTTGGAGGATGCCGACTTGTGGCGGCTGGTTGCCCGCGCAGTGGAAGACGAACGCGGTTTGGCGGGGCGGATCAGCATTGACGAAGCCGCCGTGGAGACCCTGGTCCAACTTGCTGGCGGGGATGCCCGCCGTACGCTGACTTACTTGGAGGCAGCGGCAGAGGCTGTGGCCGACGGACAGAGGCTGACAGTCGATACTGTACGTGACAACGTCAATCGCGCTGTGGTGCGCTATGACCGTGATGGTGACCAGCACTATGACGTGGTGAGTGCCTTTATTAAGTCCATCCGCGGCTCTGACGTGGATGCTGCGCTGCATTACCTGGCCCGGATGGTAGAGGCGGGCGAAGATCCGCGGTTTATTGCCCGCAGGCTCATAGTGCACGCCTCAGAGGATATTGGCATGGCGGACCCCACGGCGCTGACGACTGCGGTGGCTGCCGCGCAGGCTGCCCAGCTCATTGGTATGCCCGAGGCGCGAATTCCTTTGGCGCAGGCCACCATTCACTTGGCCACAGCTCCGAAGTCCAATTCGGTTATCGAGGCCATCTCTGCCGCGCAGTCTGATGTCGCCCAGGGAAAGATTGGCCACGTTCCGCCGCACTTACGCGATGGCCACTATTCCGGTGCTAAGCAGCTAGGTAATGCGGTGGGTTACCGCTACCCACATGATGACCCCCGTGGGGTGGTGGCACAGCAATACCTGCCGGACCAATTGCAGGGTGTGGAATACTACAAACCCACCGGGCACGGCGCAGAAAAGCGGGTGGCAGACTACCTAGGCAGGCTGCGCGCGCTCATCCGTGGGCGCTAAGCCTGGGGACGGCGCCCCGGTGTGCGGAAAGGGGGCATCGGCAGGGTAGAGTGGTGCGGGTTAGCGGTAGCCTCCGGTGAGGGGAGCTGCCAGGATAGTTCATTGTCACGCAAAGGATGTTCTTTCTGTGAAGACCCATGAGATTCGGGAGCGCTTTACCCAGCACTTTGTGAGCCGCGGCCATGAGGCCGTGCCCAGCGCGTCACTGATTCTGGATGACCCGAACCTGCTCTTCGTCAACGCCGGCATGGTTCCCTTCAAGCCCTACTTCCTGGGACAGCAGAATCCACCTTTCCCCAATGGGACCGCCACGTCCATCCAGAAGTGCGTGCGCACCCTGGATATTGAAGAGGTGGGCATTACCACGCGCCACAACACCTTCTTCCAGATGGCCGGTAATTTCTCTTTTGGCCAATACTTCAAAGAAGGCGCTATCACCCACGCATGGGAGTTGCTGACTAATTCCGTTGCAGACGGCGGGCTAGGCTTGGACCCGCAGCGCCTGTGGGTGACGGTTTACCTGGATGACGATGAGGCTGCCGATATTTGGCACGAAAAAATCGGGGTGCCGCGCGAGCGAATCCAGCGCCTGGGCATGGAGGATAACTACTGGTCCATGGGTGTACCAGGACCTTGTGGTCCGTGCTCTGAGATTTATTACGACCGCGGGCCGGAATACGGTGCTGACGGTGGCCCCATTGCGGACGATAACCGCTACATGGAGATTTGGAACCTGGTGTTCATGCAGAATGAGCGCGGCGAAGGCACCGGCAAGGGCAACTTTGAGATTTTGGGCCCGCTGCCCAAGAAGAATATCGACACCGGCATGGG
Source organism: Corynebacterium lizhenjunii (assembly GCF_011038655.2). Classification (NCBI taxonomy): domain Bacteria; kingdom Bacillati; phylum Actinomycetota; class Actinomycetes; order Mycobacteriales; family Corynebacteriaceae; genus Corynebacterium; species Corynebacterium lizhenjunii. The sequence goes on along the minus strand of NZ_CP064954.1, from coordinate 1,373,629 downwards.
TGTCGAGCGCGTGGCCTGCCTGCTCCAGGGCGTGGATAACGTCTATGAGACTGACTTGCTGCGGCCGGTGATCGATACCGCGCAGGAACTCACGGGTGCTCGCTATGGTGAGGGGGCACCGGATGAGGACAACATTCGCTTCCGTGTGATTGCGGACCACTCGCGCACCGGCATGATGTTGATCCTCGATGGAGTGACCCCGTCCAATGAGGGGCGCGGCTATATCCTGCGCCGTCTGCTGCGCCGCATTATCCGTTCCGCCAAATTGTTGGGCGCAACCGGAGCCACCATGGAGCGCTTCATGAACACCATCATGGACACCATGACGCCGTCCTATCCGGAGATTGCGCAAAACCGCGAGCGCATTTTGCGCGTGGCCCTCAATGAGGAAAAGGCTTTCCTCAAGACCTTGGAATCCGGGACCCGCCTGTTTGATGAGGCCGTAGAGGAGATTAAGGCGCATTCCCGCGCCAAGACCGCTAAGGTTCTTTCGGGGGAGAAAGCCTTCGAGCTGCATGATACCTATGGGTTCCCAATTGACCTGACCCTCGAAATGGCCAGCGAGGCCGGCCTGGAAGTAGACATGGAGGGCTTTGATGCCGCCATGGGCGAGCAGCGCCGCCGCGCCAAGGCAGATAACCAGGCCAAGAAGCACGGACATGCTGATTTGTCGCTCTACCGGGAATGGGTAGACGAGCACCCAACCGTCTTTACTGGTTATGAGGAGTTGCGCTCCGATGCCCGAGTGATCGGCCTGGTGCGCGATGGCCAAAAGGTTTCTGAGGTCGCAGAGGGCGAGGAAGTCGAAGTCATCCTGGACCAGTCCCCGCTCTACGCTGAATCCGGTGGTCAGGTCGCAGATCGCGGCCGTTTGGTTGCCGGGGAGACGCTGCTGGAGGTCAACGACGTCCAAAAGATTGGCAAGAAGCTGTGGGTGCATAAGGCTACGGTTACCGCGGGTGGTGTGGACTTAGGCCACACCGTTAGCGCCGAAGTAGACCAGCAGTGGCGCCATGGTGCAGTACAGGCGCACTCTGCTACCCACCTCATCCACGCAGCCCTGCGGCAGGTGCTCGGCCCCACTGCTGTCCAGGCTGGTTCCTTGAACCGGCCAGGATATTTGCGCTTTGACTTCAACTACACCGAACAGCTGACCCCACAGCAGCTGCAGGAAATTGCAGCGATTACTAACCAGGCAGTAGACGCCAACTTTGCGGTCAACACCATTGAGACCTCCCTGGATGAGGCCAAGGCGATGGGCGCAATGGCGCTGTTTGGAGAAAACTACGGCAGCCAGGTGCGCGTGGTGGAGATGGGTGGCCCCTTCTCCATCGAGCTGTGTGGCGGTACCCACGTGGGGTCTACCGCCCAAATCGGCCCGGTCTCGGTTTTGGGTGAGTCCTCGGTGGGCTCAGGCGCCCGCCGTATTGAGGCTTACTCTGGCCTGGAGGCGTTCCGCTACTTCTCCAAGGAGACCGCACTCATCGAGGGTGTCTCCCGCGAGCTTAAAGTCCAGACTGAGGACTTGCCTGGACGCATTGCGGCGATGGCTGAAAAGCTGCGTGCGGCGGAGAAAGAAATCGAGACTCTGCGCAAGGCACAGCTGATGGCTAAGTCCGCTGAGTTCCTCGGCGGTGCTACGCAGGTGAACGGCTTCCGTGTGCTCACGGTGCGTCTGCCCAAGGGAACTTCGGGTGGAGACCTGCGCACCCTGGCGACCGATTTGCGCAACCGCGCCAAGGATGAGGCGACCGTGATTATCCTGGCAGCGCAAGCTGGGGATAAGCTGCCCTTCATCGTGGCAGCCACGGACCTGGCGATTGCCCGCGGCGTTAAGTCCGGGGACATCGTCAAGCGCTACGGTGAGGTTGTCGACGGCAAAGGCGGCGGCAAGCCGGATATGGCTCAGGGCTCCGGCTCGCGCCCGGAGGCTGCGGAGCAAGGCTTCGAAGCACTCAAGACCTACCTGGAGACTCTGTAGTAGCCATGGCAGCAGTGCACCCGGACACCCCAGGCGCCCAGGACCCCGGCCCCGGGCGGCGCCTGGGCTTGGACGTGGGAACCGTGCGCATAGGGGCGGCGATTTCTGACCGCGACGCCCGGCTGGCAACCGCGTTGGAAACCATACCGCGCAAGACCGGGTTTAAGGACCGCGACCAAGAAGACATCGACCGCATCCTGGAGATCATTGAGGAGTACGCGGTGGTGGAAGTAGTCGTGGGCCTTCCCCGTGATTTGCAGGGAAATGGATCAAAAAGTGTCAAGCATGCCAAAGAAATTGCGTTTCGGATCCGTCGGCGCGTGACTCAGGGTGGAAGTATTAAAGACCAACTACCCGTAGTCCGCTTGGGCGATGAACGCCTAACCACAGTGGTGGCTACCACCGCGTTGGCTGTCGCTGGGGTTAGCTCCCGCAAAGGCCGTGCCGTTGTGGACCAAGCTGCCGCGGTGGAGATTTTGCAGTCCTGGTTGGATGGGCGAAACCACGCCCTGCAGGCCGGTGGTGGCCTGGGACCGGAACCCGAACCGGAAAATCAAGGAAGTTGAGGAACTAGATGAGCCGAAACGATGAGCGTCTTGGCAAGAGCATGGAACCCCGGCACGTGAAGCGCAGGCAAAATGGCCTGGCGGTCCTGGTGGCCTCTATCGTGTTGATCGTAGGCGTCATTGGCTACATTGCCGTGCACAACCTGCGCGCATACGGCGTCCCGGACGACTATGAGGGAGAAGGCAACGGCACTATGGCGCTCATCGAGGTCCCAGAGGGCTCCTCTATGTCCCTGCTGGGCGGACAGCTGGTGGAAAAGAACGTTGTGGCTTCTGATAGCGCGTTCCAAACGGCAGCGGCCAATAATCCACATGCTTCCCGCATCCAGCCCGGGTTCTTCCGTCTGCAGGAAGAGATGAGTGCCAAGGCTGCCGTGGAAGCATTGCTCAACCCTGATAACAAGGTCGATCTGCTTGAGGTTCAGGGCGGATCTACCCTGGCCGATGTGGTGGTAGTGGGCGGCGACGTACGTTATGGCATTTATTCCATGATCTCGCGGGTGACCTGTGCGGAGGACGATTGCGTGAGCAAGGAAGACCTCGAGCGGGTCGCGGCTACGGTAGACCCGGCTGAGCTGGGGGCACCTGAGTGGGCCCTGGATGCTGTGCGCTCCCGCGGTGAGGACCCTAAGCGCCTGGAGGGGTTGATTGCTCCTGGCCAATACGTCCTCAACCCGCAGTGGGATGCCCAGCAGATCCTCACTGACCTGATCACCCGCTCGACGAAGCGCTACAACGAGACCAACATTGTCGAACGCGCTGGGGTAATTGGCCTGAGCCCCTATGAGTTGCTTACCGCTGCCTCTCTGGTGGAGCGCGAGGCCCCGGCCGGGGAGTTCGACAAGGTAGCCCGCGTGATCCTCAACCGCCTTGCAGAGCCCATGCGTTTGGAGTTTGACTCCACGGTTAATTACTCCCTGGAAGACGTCGAACTAGCTACTACCGATGAGGCCCGCGCCCAGCGCACCCCGTGGAATACCTACGCCAAGGACGGCCTGCCGGAGACCCCGATTGCCTCGCCTTCGGAGGAAGCCATCCAGGCAATGGAGAACCCGGCTGAAGGCCAGTGGAAGTTCTTCGTCACCATTGACAAGCAAGGCACTACTGTCTTTACGGACACCTATGAGCAGCACCTTGAGCAGGTGGACGTGGCGCTCAACTCCGGTATCCTCAACTCTCAGCGTTAGTTGTCTACAGCTGGCGTCTACAGTTCTAGATTCGATGTCGGCCCCTGCACCCGCTAGTCGCTAGTCCGCAGATGGAACAGCGGGCTCGTGGGTGCGAAAACCGTGGAGGTGACCATGCCAAAGGCTGCAGTGCTTGGCAAACCCATTAGCCATTCTTTATCCCCGATCTTGCATAATGCCGGCTATGCCGCATTGGGCTTGCAGGACTTCGTTTATGAGCGCTTCGAAGTAGACGCCCAGCAACTGCCCAAGTTCGTGGCCAGCGCTTCCGAGGACTACCGGGGCTTTTCGGTGACCATGCCGGGAAAATTTGCCGCGCTAGAATTTGCTGATGAGGTCACCGACCGTGCTCGGTTGATTGGCTCAGCTAACACGCTGGTGCGTACCGATGCCGGCTGGCGTGCGGATAATACCGACACCGAAGGTGTGCTGGGGGCACTGGGGGAGTTGCTGGGTCACAGCTCCGGCACCCTTAGCCGTGCGATGGTCATTGGCTCCGGGGGAACCGCCCGCCCGGCGCTGTGGGCGCTGGCCCAACGAGGGGTGGGAGATATTTATGTGCTCAACCGCAGTGACCGCCTGCACGAACTTGCCCCGCTGGCACAAACCCTGGGCGTCGAACTGCACCGCGTGAGTTTTGACGATGATCTCCTGGTGCTTAACCGATCCATGGACGTGGTGGTCTCCACCGTGCCTAGCGCTGCGGTGAGCAATCACCTCGATGTGCTGTGCCACGCGCCGTTGCTCGATGTTATTTACGAACCGCTGCCCACCGAGTTGATGATCCATGCCGCAGCCGACGGTTATCCCACCGTTGGTGGCAACATCATGCTGGCTTACCAGTCCTTTAGCCAATTCGAGCAATTTACCGGCCAGCCCGCCCCGCGCCAGCACATGCTTGATGCCCTATGCGAGGTCCTGGAACGCAAACGCAAAGAAGCCGGCTGGGAACCCGGCGGGCAGCCTGAAGCCGACGCCGACTAGCCTCGCTGTGCTGCACGCCCGCTAGCCGGCACCTTGTCACCCGGCACGCTATCACCCGGAACACCGTCAACCGGCAGGCTGGGATCTCCAGGGAAGAGCCGCGGGCCGAGGGCGCGCAGCACATAGACCAAGGCTACTAGCACCGGAACCTCAATGAGTGGGCCTACCGTTCCAGCCAGCGCCTGGCCGGAGGCCGCACCAAAGGTGCCAATAGCCACTGCGATGGCTAGCTCAAAGTTATTGCCGGCCGCGGTAAAGGCCAGGGAGGTACTGCGCGAGTAATTGAGCCGCGCCGCCCGCGCCGCGCCGAGACCAATGGCAAACATGATGATGAAGTAGCACAGCAGCGGAATGGCCACCCGCGCCACCGTGCCGGGCTGGCTCAGTACGTACTGACCCTGCAAACAAAAAAGCGCCGCAATGGTATAGAGCAACCCAATGAGTGCTAGGGGAGACACCGCGGGAAGAAACTTATCTTCATACCACGCCCGCCCGCGAGCGGCCTCTCCAAGCAAACGAGAAGCAATGCCCGCGGCCAGGGGAATACCCAAGAAGATCAGGACAGAGACCACAATGGAGCGGAAAGAGAAGGCGGCATCGGCAGACTCTAGCCCCAACCAGCCGGGCAGAACCTGCAGGTAGAACCAACCCAAAACTGCAAACATGGCCACCTGGAATACAGAATTAATCGCCACCAGCACAGCAGTGAGCTCCCGGTCACCGCAGGCAAGGTCCGACCAAATCAGCACCATGGCAATACACCGGGCCAGGCCCACAATGATGACCCCGGTGCGCAGCTGCGGGGCATCGGCAAGAAAAGCCCAGGCCAGCGCGAACATTAGCGCAGGGCCGAGCACCCAATTAAGCAACACACTGAGCACCAAGACTTTGAACTCACCGGCAACGCGCACGGCCTTGTCATAGCGCACCTTGGCCAGCGGTGGATACATCATCACCAGCAGCCCAGCCGCAATGGGCACAGAGATCCCGCCGACCTCCGCCGCGTGCAACCAACCCGGCAAAGGGGTGGTGCTGGCCGCTAGGCCTGCGGCCATCGCGGCAATGATCCACACCGGGAGCAGGCGGTCCATAGCTGAAAGCTGCACGCAAATCCCTTTCGTCGACTATGCTGACAGGCATGCGGGGGGACATTCTAGCAGTCGTGATAGCAGCCGCCGTCGGCGCATGGGCGCTGACCTTGGCACTAATTGACGTGCGCTGGCGCCGTTTGCCGGACGTGCTTACGCTGCCGGCAACGGTGCTGAGCCTGGTGCTCTGCTGGCACCCGGCCGGCCTGCTGTGGCCGGGCCTGTACCTAATGCTGGCGGTGCGAGGCGGGGGCATCGGCGGGGGAGACATCAAGTTGGCCATCTCCTTGGGCATGCTGGCAGCTGCGGCGGGAGGATGGGTGGGGGTAGCGTGCGCCATTGTGGCAGCAAACCTGCTGAGTCTGCTGGTCATGGCGGTGGCGCAGCGTGCCGATGCCCCGCATGGTCCGGCCATGCTGGTCGCAGCGTTGGGAGTGTGGCTGCTTTGCGGTACCTAGTGCGCGACAGGTGCAGCTATGCGTGCCATAATTGGCGGCATGCTTCGTTGGACTACTGCCGGGGAATCGCACGGCCAGGCGCTCATCGCAACTGTTGAGCACCTGCCCGCTGGGGTTCCGCTAACTCAAGAGGATGTGTCTTACCACTTAGCCCGCCGCCGCCTGGGATATGGCCGCGGCGCGCGCATGAAGTTTGAGCAGGACGAAGTCACCCTGCTTAGCGGCGTGGTCCATGGCAAGACCTTGGGTTCTCCGGTGACCATCATGGTGGGAAATACTGAATGGCCCAAGTGGACCACAATCATGTCGCCAGCCCCTGTGGACCTGGAGGACCCGGAGGTGGCCAAGGCGATGTCTTCGGGGCGCGGTGCCAAACTAACCCGCCCCCGTCCGGGCCACGCAGACTTCGCCGGGATGATCAAGTATGACAAGGATGACGCCCGGGCGATTTTGGAGCGCTCCTCTGCCCGCGAGACCGCCGCGCGTGTCGCAGCGGCTACCGCTGCCCGGAATTTTCTGCGCGAGACCCTCGGGGTAGAGGTTTTCTCTCATGTCATCAGCATTGGGGACAGTGAGGTTTCTGCAGGCCCTGCGCCCACTTTTGCGGACTTGGAGCGTATTGACGCCTCCCCGGTGCGTGCCGCCCACCTGGATGCCGAAGAGTCGATGATTGCCCAGATTGAGGCTGCGAAGAAAGCCGGGGACACCTTGGGCGGTGTTGTCGAAGTTATTGTCACCGGACTGCCCATCGGTTTGGGCTCCCACGTGTCAGGGGAGGACCGTCTGGATGCACAGCTGGCAGCCGCGCTGATGGGTATTCAATCCGTCAAGGGCGTGGAAGTTGGTGACGGCTTTGCAGAGGCCCGCCGCCGGGGTTCTGCGGCGCATGATGAGATGGTGCGCACCGCAGACGGGGTAGATAGGCTGAGCAACCGCGCCGGTGGGTTGGAAGGTGGAATGACCAATGGTCAACCTCTGCGCGTGCGCGCTGCAATGAAGCCGATTTCCACAGTGCCGCGCGCACTACAGACAGTGGATATGTCTACCGGCGCCGCAGCTAGTGCTATCCATCAGCGCTCCGATGTCTGCGCTGTGCCTGCCGGAGGCGTAGTGGCAGAGGCCATGGTGGCGCTGGTGTTGGCCCGCGCGGTGCTGGAGAAGTTTGGCGGCGACAGCGTGGCGGAGACGCGCCGCAATATCGAGTCCTACCTGGACTACGTGGCCCGGCGTCTGCAATTCGACTCCGACGAATAACACTGGGCGAATAAGACGCGGTGAATAAAGCAGAGCGTATGAGGCAGCGGAAGAAGTTGGAGTGTAGAGGTGACTAAGCAAGAGCTAGACGTCCATTTTGGGCCCGCCCCACGCGTGGTGTTGGTGGGGCCGCCGGGCGCTGGTAAATCCACAATTGGGCGCCGCTTGTCCCGGGCGCTTAACTGTGAACTGGTGGACTCAGACGATCTTATTGAGGGCGGCGAAGGGCGCACATGCGGAGAAATCTTCGCCGAAGAGGGTGAGCCCGCGTTTCGAGAGATTGAGGAACGCTATGTCGCCCGCGCGCTGGAGTCCAACGGCGTGGTCAGCCTGGGAGGTGGCGCGGTGCTCTCGCAGGCTACGCGCGACCTGCTAGAGGCGATGACGGTGGTGCTCATTGATGTCTCTGCAGAAGAAGGCACCCGTCGGACCCAAAGGTCTACTACCCGGCCGGTGCTCTATGCCGAGGATCCCCTGGCACACTACCGGAACCTGTTGGAACAGCGCCGGGTGTACTACCAGGAGGTCGCGGACTACCGTGCGCGCACAGATGGGCGCACACCCCAGCAGGTTGTCGGGGACATCCTGAGCTTCTTGGAAAGTTTATAACTCTGGAACTTTTGCCCCGCCGGTTGCGGCGGGCGCAGTCTGTGGAGGGAAAAATATGACCACGCACACTATCGAAGTTAGCGGTCCAGCTGGCTATGAGGTCACCATTGGAAGTGACCTCCGGGGCGCCATCATCGCTCGGGTGCAAGCTAGTGGTGCCCGCAAGGTGGGAATTATCCATCAGCCAAGCGTGCAGGGGTTTGCGCAGGCCCTTAGCCAAGAGCTTCGCGCCGGTGGACTCGCTGTGGTGGAGCTGCCGGTTCCCGATGCCGAGGCCGCGAAGACCTTGCAGGTGGCAGGGCAGCTTTGGGACCATCTGGGAAGGCACAATTTCTCCCGCGCGGATCTCCTAATTGGAGTTGGCGGCGGTGCGGCCACGGACTTGGCCGGCTTCGTGGCGTCTGGGTGGATGCGCGGCATCAAAGTCATTCACGTGCCCACGACGCTGCTGGCTATGGTCGATGCCGCAGTGGGCGGTAAGACCGGAATCAATACCGCCGCAGGCAAAAACCTGGTGGGCGCGTTCTATGAGCCGGATGCTGTCTTCGTAGACATCGAATTGCTGCGCTCCTTACCGCAGGCAGAAATCATCGCTGGCTCGGCGGAGATTATTAAGACCGGCTTTATCCATGACCCAGTGATTATTGAGCGCTATCTGGATAACCCGGCAGCGTGCCTGGACGTGGATGGTTACCTGCCGGAGTTGGTACGCCGCTCTGTTGTTGTCAAGGCCGCTGTGGTTAGCGAAGACTTGAAGGAATCCGGGCTGCGCGAGACCCTCAACTACGGCCATACCTTTGGCCACGCGGTGGAGCTGCGGGAGGACTACACCTGGCGCCACGGCCACGCGGTGGCAGTGGGCATGATGTTTATTGCCCACCTGGCCCACAACCGGGGCTTGATTGGCCAGGACCTTGTGGAGGTGCACCGGGAGATTATCGGTGGCATCGGCCTGCCCACGTCCTACCCGGGTGGGCACTTTGAGCAGCTCTACGCGGCCATGGGGCGTGATAAGAAGAACCGTGGTGCGGGGGTGCGCTTTGTGGCCTTGACCGGTATTGGTGCGACCACCCGCATTGGCGATGCCTCGGTGGAGGACCTCAAAGCGGCTTATGCCGCGATAAGCAGCGGCGCGCACTAACGGCGTGCCTGAAAGTCAGAAAGGTAATCCTGTGAAGCTTGTGGTTATTAACGGGCCAAATTTGAACCGGCTGGGCAAGCGGCAGCCGGAGATCTACGGGCATACAACCTTGGCCGATATTGAATCTGCACTTGCGCAGCTGGCAAGCAGCCACGGAGTCGACTGTGAGTTCTTCCAGTCCAACCATGAAGGCGAGCTGATCGATTGCGTACACCGCGCTGCGGATCAGGGAGCAGCCGTGATCATTAACCCCGGTGGATACACCCATACGTCAGTGGCACTGCGCGATGCCCTGGCTGAGTTGGAACAGGGCTTTGTGGAGGTGCATATCTCTAATGTCCATGCTCGGGAGCCTTTTCGGGCACACTCCTATCTTTCCCCGATTGCCCGTGGTGTCATCGCCGGCCTGGGAACCTATGGCTACACGGCGGCAATGAATTTCTTCCTAGCCCAGCAGGGCTAAGCTACATTCCAGTACCTACCCGCCCACTTTTGTGTTGAGGAGTTGTCTCATGTCTCTCGCAGATACTCGTTACAGTACCCGCCGCCGCAAGCTCGCCGCCGAGCTGGCCTCGCAGCGCATCGATGCCGTGCTGATCACCCACTTGACCCACATGCGCTACTTGACGGGGTTCTCCGGTTCCAATGGTGCGCTGTTGTTGCGCAAAGATCTCTCGGCACTGGTGGCTACCGATGGGCGCTACACCACCCAGATTTCTGAGGAGGTGCCGGATCTAGAAGCATTGATCGTGCGTGCTGTGGGCACGGGCCTGCTGGAGACGCTGGCCGAAGCCGCGCAGCAGGGGCCACTGCGCGTGGGTTTTGAAGCCGAGTACCTGTCTGTTTCTGAGCTTAAGGCTCTGGAAGCCGCAGCTCCTGAGGATGTGACGTTGGTCCCGGTTAGCGGGGTCATCGAGGACATTCGCCTGACCAAGGACTCGCAGGAGCTGACCAAGCTGACCGAAATTGCTGCGCTGGCCAACCAGGCCTTGGAGGAGCTTTTGGCTGCCGAGGAGCTGCGCGTGGGCCGTACGGAGCGCCAGGTCGCGGCCGACTTGGAGTACCGCATGCGCCTGCTCGGGTCTGAGCGAGTTTCTTTTGACACCATCGTGGCGTCCGGTCCGAACTCCGCGAAGCCGCACCACGGTGCCGATGATCGCGTGATCGAGCGCGGTGACCTGGTCACCATTGATTTCGGTGCCCACCTGCGCGGATTTAACTCGGACTGCACCCGCACGTTTGTGATGGGAGAGGTCTCCGACTTCGCGCGCGAAATCTATGAGACCGTGCTAGAAGCCCAGCTGGCTGGCGTGGCGGCGTCCACCCCGGGCACGGCACTTAAGGATGTTGATGCGGCGTGCCGCGACGTCATTGAAAAGGCCGGTTACGGTGAGTACTTTGTTCACTCGACCGGCCATGGTGTTGGCTTGGATGTTCATGAAGGCCCCTGGGCGGCTACCACCGGCAAGGGTGAGCTTGCCGAAGGCATGACGCTGACCATTGAGCCGGGCATTTACGTGCCGGGCCGTGGGGGAGTGCGCATTGAAGACACCCTGATCATCACCGCAGGGGCTCCGAAGATCATCACCCCCATCAGCAAGGAACTGACCATTATCGGTTCCTAAGACCGTTTAGGGCCCTGGGGCTCTGAGCGCACTCAAGGGCCCGTGCTCGGGGCACGGGCCTAACAGGGGTGCCGCCGTGCATGAACTTTATGGCGGGCGTGATATGCTTAAGCACTGTTTTACATGCCCACCTCAATACTTTTGGGAGTTCAAATCCATGGCGGATACCACTGACTTTAAGAACGGCCTTGTGCTCAAGATTGACAACAAGCTGCAGCAAATCATTGAATTCCAGCACGTGAAGCCGGGCAAGGGCCCCGCATTCGTGCGCACCAAGCTCAAGGATGTTGTATCTGGCAAGGTTACGGATAAGACCTTCAACGCAGGCGTGAAGGTGGAGACCGCTACCGTGGACCGCCGCGACATGACTTACCTCTACGACGATGGCTCCAACTACGTGGTCATGGATGATAAGACCTACGAGCAGTTCGAGCTTCCTTATGACAAGTTCGGCACGGCCGGCAAGTTCCTGCTGGAGAACATGCGCGTACAGGTTTCCTTCCACGAGGGCGAGGCATTGTTTGGTGAGCTGCCGATTTCCGTGGACCTGAAGGTGGAGCACACTGAGCCAGGTCTGCAGGGCGACCGTTCTTCCGGTGGTACCAAGCCTGCCACCCTGGAGACCGGCGCGGAGATTCAGGTACCGCTGTTCATCGAGATTGGCAATGTGCTGAAGATCGATACTCGCACCGGCGAGTACCTTTCTCGTGTGAACAACTAAGTTTCGTTAGTAGCAATTCGAGGAGAAAGCTGGCCCAGCGAACATCGTGAGCGATAACAACAGCCCTAGCACCGGTGGCCCCGGCGCAGGTAGCCCCAGCGCCGGTCTACCCAGCAACGGTAGCTCTAGCACCCATGCACCTGCGGAGCAGCCGCAGGTTGACTCCGAGCGCCAAGCTAAAGAGTCTTCGGCGAAGAAGAACCCCCACAAGCGCCACACTGCCCGGTACCGGGCTCGCAGGCGTGCTGCGGATATTCTCTACGAGGCGGAAAGCCGGGATATTGATCCGGTAGCCATCGTTGAAGATCGCATGGCTTTGTCCCGCGATGAGTCGAATGGGGTGGCGCCAATTGCGCAATACACCCAGGATATCGTCCGCGGTGCGGCGGAGGAGCTCGATCTGATTGATGAGACCATCGCGCGCTATCTCTCAGATGATTGGGAATTCCACCGCCTGCCGGCTGTAGACCGGGCGATCTTGCGCGTCGGCGCGTGGGAGCTGTTGTTTAACCCAGAAATTCCTAAGGCCACGGCGGTTGTGGAGGGCGTGGAGCTGGCTAGTCAGTACTCCACGGATAAAGCCGCGCCGTATATCCACGCGGTACTCGACGACATTGCCCAAGCCAACTCCGAGGACAACCCCATGGTCCAGAACTTCCTGGACCCCTACGCGGATGAGATCGACCCGGACGCAGATGGGGCCGATTCCGACGCTGTAGACGCGCCTGATGCCGAGGAGCTTAGCTCTTTCGACCTTGATGCCGAAGCGCCCGAGGCCAACTCGCTAGCACCTGAGGGGAACTAGCCCTGCTCCGTTGTGAGTTGCTGGGCCAGATTGTTGAAGGTGTCCAGGGTTTGCAGTAGCAGCTCCTGGGCAGCGACGACGGCGAAGTTCAGCGCGTGGAAGAGTTGAGCATCGGTCATGCCGGGGCTGGCAACAAAGACGGCATCTCCGCGTAGTTCTGCCTGGCCATCTACGTCTCCAACGCTTACCCGCCCATCGAAGGCTGCGGCGTTGTGTTCATTAGCAATCTGGCGCAAGAACGCGGCACTATCTGCAAAGGATAGGGTGGTGGGGAGAATGCACTCTACTTTGACCAACTCATCAAAAATGCTAAAGGCCCAGTCAAGTTGATTGAAGGTGGCCACGGCAACCGTGTCGGCTTCGGGGTGTTCCACCGCAGTGATGTCATCCTGTGCAAGCAATGCGACGACCCGCTCACGGGTGACTGGCTGGATGCCTTGCTGTGCTGGGCCGTTGCGTGCAGGTCCGTTTTGTGCAGGGGTGTCCGGGGCGGTAGCAAGTTGTTTCGAGGTGGTGGGCTGCTCCGGGGCAGTGCGTGCGTCCATAAATGTGTGTCCTTAAACTCTTTAGGCGTTGTTGTTTTCCCACGTCACTGCAGCGGGCAAGGCCTGAGCAATGTACTCAAAGACCTGCGTAAAACTGTCAAAGGCGCTGTCTAAAAAGCCGCGGAGCTGCTGCATACTCAGCCCCTCTGCAACGCCCATTGCCCGGTTGGCGCTGATGACGATCTCCTCTTGGGCCCGTGGCCCAGGTGCTTCTTGCAGGCTATAGGACAGGGTGGGGGCAATAAAATCCCAGTTAAGGTCACCCAGAAGCGCGGCGACCTCATCCTCAGCGGTAGCGGGAAGACGGCCCTCCCACGTGGCGAAGGCGGACAGGGTGCCTTCCTGTAGGTCGCAGTAGATGCTCAGGTGCGGAAGGCCGGTTTGCAAGACGGTGCGGGCGGTATCGGCAGGCTCGGCCTGACACGAGTCTTCCGGTACCGCTGGGGTTTCAGCGCCAGGTCCGTCCTCATCGGTGATTGCGGCGATGAGCGCGTAGTCCATGCCCAGCTCATCGCAGGCCTGCGCAAGGCGGGGGATTGTGACCTCCTGGATTTTTGCCACTGGCTAGTTACCCTCCGTTGCTTCGGCGGCGGCTGCGGAGCCCAGCTTGGCCATCTCCTCAGCGGCGGCGACCATGGCGTTCTGGGCCCCAAGGACGCCATCGACGGCGGCCTGCAGTGCGGCTTGCAGCTGCTGGTCAGTCATTCCAGCGGCAATGGAAATATCGCGCTCGGTACGCACCACCAGTTGGTCATCGAAGTCGGTGATGACGGCGCGGGCGCCCAGCGCTACGGAGTTGATTTGATTCGCGGCCAGGAATAATCCGGCATCGGCCTGCGAGTACGCGGCGTCGGTCTGCACGTCCGCACGCACAATGACCACGGAGTCCAGCACCGCGAACAAGCAGGGAAGGCCGTTGAGGTTGGCCGTAGCGGAGTCATCACGGCCCTCAATCTTGTCCAGCGTGACGTCAAAGGTCGCCATGGCGTCTACCACCCGGTCGATGGTCACGACCTCTAGCGAGTGAGGGTCCTGTGGGTTGAGCTTAGTCATGGTGGGGGTCCTCCCAGGTCACGAGTTGTGGGTAGTGCTGTTCAATCCAGGCGAAAGCCTCCAGGACTGAGTTGAGGGTGGACATCACAAACGCCCCTAATTGGTTACGGGACACCCCAGGGGTGATATGTAGTTCACGCACTGCTGAGACCACCAAGGACTGGTTGTGGTCTTGGCCTTCATAAAAACGCAGGGTGGGAGCAAAATGCTCGGCATTCCACTGATTATTGATCATCAGTAGGTGCGGGCCCTCAGACACGGGCACCTGGCCGCGCCACACGGAGTCGACCACCAGGGTGTTGTTGCGGATCTGCATGGCGATGGCCGCGTTGCTAAACCCGGTACGCAGCACGCGCAGGGTCGCTGGCGCCTGGGACTCCTCGGCCGGGGCTTCGGACTCCGAGTCATGGGGCGCCGGGGCGTCGGGGGCATCGGCAGATTCCGGCGCTTCGGGGGCAGGGTGTTCCTCAATGCGGTACTGCAGGCCCTGTTGAGTGAAAATCTCCCCGATGCGCTCCAAGGTGGGCGCGGTAATGGGGGTATCGGGCAAAATGTCTGGGTCAGCAGCAGACTGTGCGGCGCTGCCGGAGGTGTCTTCTGTCATATTGTGCGACACAGGGTCCTTACTCTTCTCGTCGTTGGCGTGGGGACTTCCCCAACGGGGGAGGTCAAACACTAGCCCTCTAAGCTTAACGGAGATGCCTCCCGCAGCTAACCAGGGCCTAACCCGCAGCTAATACGCGCCTAGTCTGGGTTTAATCCGGGAGCTGCTCAACCAGTGCCTCACCGCCCAGCTCGTGGGCCAGAGCGGCATCAATGGTGGGGTAGCGGAAGGTGTGGTCACCCAGGAGTGTGCTGGTTACTCGCTGGTCTGCCAGCGCCAATTCGCTGGCACCTTCTTTGCCTAGCAAGAGCGCGGGGCCTAAGGTCGGGATAGGCAGCAGCGCGGGGCGGTTGAGCTCGCGGGCCAGGGCGTGCGCCATGTTGCGGTTGAGCACAGGCTCTGGCGCCACGGCGTTGAGCGGCCCGGACAGGCTGGAGTCAAAAAGCGCCCGCATGTATATGTCAGTGAGATCGTCTTGCGCAATCCAGCTGAACCAAAACTCTCCGCTACCAAAAGTCCCACCCAGGCCGGTCTGGAATAACGTGCGCACTATAGGCAGTAGTCCGGCGTTTCCCGCCAGCGCCACCCCGGTGCGAATGGTGGCCACGCGCAGCCCCGCGTCCCGGGCGGCAGTGGTGGCGGCCTCCCAATCCGTGACGAGTTCCGCCAGGAAGCCCTCACCGGGCTCTGAGGTCTCAGTCAGGACCTCACTGCCGCGGTTGGGCCCGTAATAGCCAATGGCCGAGGCACTCACAAATGTTTCCACCCCCGGGGTGCGCGCCGCCAGCTCTGCAAGCGCCCGGGTGGGTCCAATGCGCGAGGAGCGCAGGGCTTGCTTGTGGGCCTCGTTAAACCTGCCAAAGATGGGCTCGCCCGCCAGGTGTACTACCTTGCCGATGCCCTCTAAAAGGTCAGGTGCCGGGTGCAAGGGGTTCCAGTGGCGCTGACCTGGTTTGGGTTGGTTGCGCACCAATTGGACCACCTTGACCCCGGCGGTGGTAAGTTGCGCGCACAGCGCGCGGCCTACGGCGCCCCGGGAGCCGGTGACGGCGACGGTGGTGGGGGTATCGGCAAGCACGGGTTCCACCAGGGGCTGGAGACGGTGCAGGAACGCAAGGTCATTGATCAGCTGGTGCTGGCGGTAGGCAAAAATACTGCGCAGCGCGGCACGCGGCAGGCGGGTGGTGACGGTATCGGTAATGCTGGTGGCCTGCTGCCCGGGGGAGCCCGAGGGGGCATCGGCAAAAGTACGTGTGTGGCGCCAAGTGGCCAGAGTGCGTAGAGGTGCGTTGATGCAAACGTCGCTGAAGCTATAGCCGCGGCGATAGCGGGAAAGATCGTGGCGGGCGACCCACCGCAGGCCGGCGGGCAGTCCCAGGATGTTGGTGCCGTCGGCGAGGTTGCTGGCTTGTTGCAGGGGGGACATCGGCAGGAAAGGAGGTGTCAGCCGCGCCAAAGCGCCGGGGCGGGTATGCCAATCCCAGACCTCTTCGCGGGGGGCGGGAACTACGTGTTGCGTGCGAAAATTCATGTCAGCCTCCGGGGGCGGTGTCGCGGGCGACCTGCGGGATTTTGGTATTCAACCCAAAGCACCCACGTGAGTTTAGCGCACGCCGCCGATTCTTAGGGGTACTTCGTCGGGCGTGTGGCCCTATGGGGGAGAGCGGGCGGTTCAGCCCCCCAGGTGGGGGCGAACGGGGTTGTGGGGTGGGCTGCGAGGTCGGCTGCGAGGTGCTAGGATAAGCGCAACTTCTGTTGGCATCCTTTAAAAGCCGCACTGTGAGGCGGGGAAGGAGGTCTCGATGAGTGTAGACAACGCGTCCGCGGGCTTCTCAGAGCTATTGAGCTCTGCTGATGTCGCGCGCACCGTGGCACGCATCGCGCACCAGGTAATTGAAAAGACGGCGTTGGACGGCGCGGATAGTATGGATGACTCTGCGGCGCCGCGCGTGGTGTTGTTGGGCATTCCTTCGGGGGGAGTGCCCTTGGCGCAACGTTTGGCCGCAAAGATTGAGGAGTTTTCGGGGGTAAGTGTTGCGCACGGTTCGCTGGACATCACCCTCTACCGTGATGATCTGCGCTCCCGGCCACACCGGGCGCTAGCGCCCACGCAAATCCCCGCCGGCGGCATTGACGGCGCCATCGTCATTTTGGTCGATGATGTGCTGTATTCCGGGCGCACTATTCGCGCTGCGCTGGATGCTTTGCGGGACATCGGCAGGCCTGCTGCCATTCAGCTGGCCTGCCTGGTGGACCGTGGCCACCGCGAGGTGCCCATTCGGGCCGACTACGTGGGCAAGAACCTGCCTACCGCCCGTGATGAGGACGTCCAGGTGCTGGTGGCCGACATTGATGGTCGCGACGCAGTGGTGCTGTCTAGGCCCAGCGCGCCCCAATCAGAGTCTGTGGAAGGTTAAGTGGTTAACACCATGAAGCATTTGATTGATATTGCAGATTTGTCCCCGGCGGAGATTGTGGGCCTGCTGGATGAGGCCGACCGTTTCCGCGAGGCCTTAAGCGGCCGGGATTCCAAGAAGCTGCCTACCCTGCGCGGTCGGACGATTTATACCCTGTTCTATGAGAACTCCACCCGCACGCGGTCTTCTTTTGAGACGGCCGGTAAGTGGATGTCCGCGGATGTAATCAACATCTCTGCGTCGTCCTCTTCGGTGAAGAAGGGCGAGTCGCTCAAGGACACCGGCTTGACGCTGAAGGCTATCGGTACTGATGCGATCATTATTCGCCACCCATCTTCGGGCGCCGCGAAGCAGCTGGCGCAGTGGGTGGCCCCGGACGGGCAGGGCCCGAGCGTGATCAATGCCGGGGACGGCTCCCACCAGCACCCCACCCAGGCACTGCTGGACGCGACCACCATGCGCATGCGCTTGGGGATTAGTGGCGGAAACTTTGCGGGCCTGAAGGTCAAGATTGTGGGAGATTGCCTGCATTCGCGTGTGGTGCGTTCCAATGTGGACCTGCTGCATGCTCTGGGCGCGGAGGTAACTTTGGTGGCACCGCCAACCTTGCTGCCAGTCGGGGTGGAGCAGTGGCCGGTCAAGGTTTCCTATGACTTTGATGCAGAGCTTGCCGATGCCTCCGTGGTGATGATGCTGCGCGTGCAACAGGAGCGCATGAACGGCGGGTTCTTCCCCTCGCACCGGGAATACGCCGCCTTGTACGGCTTGTCCAAGGAGCGCGCTGCCCGCTTGCCTAAAGATGCCATCATCATGCACCCGGGGCCCATGCTGCGCGGCATGGAGATCAACTACGCAGTGGCTGACTATGACAATGCTGTGGTGCTGGACCAGGTTAATAACGGCGTGCACTTGCGAATGGCCGTGCTCTTTAGCCTGTTGGCGCACGGAGAAGGCGCTGGTATCTAGCCACATGGAGGCTAGCTGCATGTCGCACCCTGAGAGATACTTTCGGATTGAGGAAAGGCACCTACATGACTAACTACCCCGCCACCGGCGCCCAGGCTCCCGCCGCTGCAGGCACCATTGTGCTGCACAACGTTCGCCCTTATGGGGAGGGCGAGGACACTAGCGTCACCATTACTGATGGGGTGATTACCCACATTGGTCCCGTCCCGGAGGACGTTGATCCTACGGCCACGGTGATTGAGGGCCACTCGCGGGTGCTGCTGCCGGGCCTGGTGGACATGCACGTCCACTTGCGTGAGCCGGGCCGAGAGGACACGGAGACCATTGAGACTGGATCGCAGGCCGCCGCCAAGGGCGGGTTTACCGCGGTGTTTACCATGGCCAATACCGCGCCGGTACTGGACCAGCCCATCATCGCAGAATCTGTGTGGGCTAAGGGCCAGAAGGTGGGCCTGTGCGATGTGCACCCGGTGGGCTCGATTACTAAGGGCCTGGAGGGCAAGACCCTGACGGAATTTGGCATGCTGCGCAATAGTGATGCCAAGGTGCGCATGTTTTCTGATGACGGAAAGTGCGTCACTGACCCGCAGCTGATGCGTCGCGCCTTGGAGTACGCCAAGGGCTTGGATGTCTTGCTGGCACAGCACGCTGAGGACCACCGTATGACTGAGGGCGCGAGTGCCCATGAGGGCCAAACCGCCGCCCGGTTGGGCCTGCGGGGTTGGCCGCGCGTGGCGGAAGAGTCCATTGTGGCCCGTGATGCCCTCTTGGCGCGTGATTATGGCAACCGCGTGCACATCTGTCACGCTTCCACCACGGGAACGGTCGAGCTGCTCAAGTGGGCTAAGACCCAGGGGATTCCGCTGACCGCCGAGGTCACCCCGCATCACCTGTTGCTGACTGATAGCAAGCTGGAAACTTATGACGGCTTGTATCGTGTGAATCCACCGCTGAGGGAGAGCCACGACGTTGCTGCACTGCGTGAGGCCCTGCTTGATGGCACCATCGACTGCGTGGCCACCGACCACGCCCCGCATGGCAGTGAAGACAAGTGCGTGGAATTTGAACACGCGAAGCCGGGAATGCTGGGCCTGGAGTCTTCCCTGGCGATTGTGGCCCGCATCTTTGTGGAGTCCGGCCTGGCGGACTGGCGTTTTGTGGCCCGAGTGATGAGTGAAAAGCCCGCAGAAATCACCCGCCTGCCAGACCATGGCCGCCCGATTGCGGTGGGCGAGCCCGCCAACCTCACCATCGTGGACCCCCAAAGCTCCTGGACGTCCGATAACGCCCAGTTGGCATCCAAGTCGGAGAATAACCCCTATGCCGGTGAGGAGTTCCACACGCAGGTCGCCCTGACCGTGCTGCGTGGGCACGTGACCTATGACCGCGACGCTGCCGGTGGCCGCGTGCCCGCAGCTGCTGCGCACTAAGAACCGAGAATCCAAAAATAAGGAATCAATGATGACTTTCGAAAACACCGCGCCCACCCCTGCCGTGTTGGTGCTTGCCGATGGCCGCACCTTCCGCGGCTTTGGCTTCGGCGCCACCGGGGTCAGCCTCGGCGAAGCCGTATTCAGCACCGGTATGACGGGCTATCAGGAGACCATGACGGATCCTTCCTACCACCGCCAGATTGTGGTAGCGGCCGCCCCACACGTGGGTAACACCGGCTGGAATGATGAGGACAATGAGTCCCGTGGCGACCGCATCTGGGTAGCCGGCCTGGTTATCCGCGACCTGAGCCATCGGGTGTCTAATTGGCGCGCGGCCCGCAGCTTGCCTGCAGAGATGGAGAAACAGGGCATCGTCGGCATCCGCGGGATCGACACCCGTTCCCTGGTGCGTCACCTGCGCAACTACGGCTCCATAGCGGCTGGCATTTTCTCCGGGCCGGAGGCTTCGCGTCCGGTAGAGGAACTCCTTGAACAGGTCAAGGGCCAAGATGCCATGGCGGGCGCAGATCTGGCCAGCCAGGTCTCTACCGGTGAGGTCTACACCGTGCCTGCGCAGGGGGAGAAGAAGTACACGGTGGTCGCCTACGACATGGGGGTCAAGACCGCAACCCCCGGCAACTTTGCCGCCCGCGGGATTGAGACCATTGTGGTCCCGGCCAATACTCCTTTTGCTCAGATTGCCCAGTACAACCCGGACGGTGTGTTCATCTCCAACGGCCCCGGGGACCCGGCTACGGCAGACGCCATGGTGGAGGTCACCCGTGAAGTCCTGGCGGCCAAGATTCCCTTCTTCGGGATCTGCTTTGGCAACCAGATCCTCGGCCGCGCACTAGGTCTGGGGACCTATAAGTTGAAGTTCGGCCACCGCGGCATCAATGTTCCGGTAAAGAACCACCTGACCGGCAAGATTGATATCACCGCCCAAAATCACGGCTTCGCGCTGGAAAACCCGGCAGGCGACGGCCCGGCTGGCGGTGCGGAATTTGCCACGGACTTCGGCCCGGCAGTAGTCACCCACACTTGTCTCAACGATGATGTGGTAGAGGGCGTTGCCCTTCGCAACGGCCTGGCCTACTCCGTGCAGTACCACCCGGAATCTGCCGCTGGACCTCATGACGCCAACCCGCTCTTCGACCAGTTTGTGGAACTGATGGAGTCTCATTCCCCGCAGCGCGCCGGTGCTTAGGCGGCATCGGTGCCTGAGGCACCGATGGTTAAACGCAGCGAGCTAAAGAGACTTCACTGAAACACCAAAGGAAATAAGGACAATGCCAAAGCGCAACGACATAAATCACGTACTGGTTATCGGTTCCGGACCCATTGTTATCGGCCAGGCCTGCGAGTTTGATTACTCCGGAACCCAGGCTTGCCGCGTGCTCAAGGCGGAGGGTCTGCGGGTGACGTTGGTGAACTCCAACCCGGCAACCATCATGACGGACCCCGAATTCGCAGACCACACCTATGTGGAGCCCATCGAGCCAGAGTTCATTGAAAAGATCTTCCAGAAGGAGATTGCAGAAGGCCACCCCATCGACGCAGTGCTGGCCACCCTGGGCGGCCAAACGGCGCTTAACGCTGCCATCGCCTTGGACCGGGCGGGCATTTTGGATAAGTACAACATCGAGCTCATCGGTGCTGATATTGACGCTATCGAGCGCGGTGAGGACCGCCAGAAGTTCAAGGACATTGTAGAGAAGGTGGGCGGCGAGTCTGCCCGCTCCGCGGTGTGCTACAGCATGGAGGAAGTCCGCGAAACGGTAGCCGAGCTTGGGCTGCCGGTAGTGGTACGGCCTTCCTTCACCATGGGCGGCTTGGGCTCGGGTCTGGCCTTTAATGAAGAGGACCTGGAGCGCATCGCCGGCGGCGGTTTGGCAGCGAGCCCGGAGGCCAATGTGCTCATCGAGGAATCCATCCTGGGGTGGAAGGAATTCGAACTCGAGCTCATGCGCGACGGTGATGACAATGTGGTGGTCATTGCCTCCATTGAAAACGTCGACGCCTTGGGCGTGCACACGGGCGACTCCGTGACGGTGGCACCGGCTTTGACCTTAACGGACCGGGAGTTCCAGCGTCTGCGGGACCTGGGTATTGCGATTATCCGCGAGGTCGGCGTGGACACCGGCGGCTGCAATATCCAGTTCGCTGTGAATCCGGATGATGGCCGAATTATCGTCATTGAGATGAACCCGCGTGTTTCGCGTTCTTCTGCACTGGCCTCCAAGGCCACCGGTTTCCCCATTGCTAAGCTGGCTGCCAAGCTGGCCATTGGCTACACCTTGGATGAGGTCCGCAACGATATCACCGGGGTGACCCCGGCCGCGTTTGAGCCGACTCTGGACTACGTCATTGTTAAGGCGCCGCGCTTTGCGTTTGAGAAGTTTCCGGGTTCGGATGACACGCTGACCACCACCATGAAGTCCGTGGGCGAGGCCATGGGTATTGGGCGCAATTACATTGCAGGCCTGAACAAGGTCATGCGGTCTTTGGAGACCAAGCAGACTGGGTTCTGGACGCGCCCGGACGACTACTTCGCTGGAGAGCGCGCCGGTGACGTGGCTGCGGTGCTGGCGGACCTGGAGCGCCCCACCGAAGGCCGCATGTATGACGTTGAGTTAGCTTTGCGTCTGGGTGCGAGCGTGGAGGAGGTCTACGAGCACTCCAAGATTGACCCCTGGTTCTTGGCCGAGGTCGAGGCCTTGGTTGCTTTCCGTGAGCGTTTGGTTGCCGCCCCAGTCCTTGATGAGGCCCTCCTGCGCGAGGCAAAGTACCTGGGGCTTTCCGATGCCCAGATTGCCGCCCTGCGTCCTGAGCTTGCGGGGGAGGACGGGGTACGCCGCCTGCGTTGGTCCCTGGGAATCCGCCCGGTATTTAAAACGGTGGATACCTGTGCTGGCGAGTTCGAGGCCCAGACCCCGTACCACTATTCGGCTTATGAGCTGGATCCGGATGCGGAGTCTGAGGTTGCCCCGCAACGGGAGAGGGACAAAGTCATTATCTTGGGCTCTGGCCCCAACCGCATTGGCCAGGGCATTGAGTTTGATTACTCCTGTGTACACGCTGCGCTGGAGCTTTCCCGGGTGGGATATGAAACCGTCATGGTCAACTGCAACCCGGAGACGGTCTCTACGGACTATGACACCGCTGATCGCCTCTACTTTGAGCCGCTGACTTTTGAAGACGTCATGGAGGTCTACCACGCGGAATCCCAATCCGGCACGGTGGCTGGAGTTGTGGTCCAGTTGGGTGGCCAAACGCCGCTGGGATTGGCAGAAAAGCTCACGGAGGCCGGAGTTCCGGTGGTGGGTACTACCGCAGATGCCATTAACTTGGCAGAAGACCGCGGCGAGTTTGGCAAGGTCCTGGGCTCCGCCCAACTTCCGGCTCCCGCATTTGGTACGGCCACCAGCTTTGCAGAGGCCCGCGAGGTCGCCCAGTCTATCGGCTACCCGGTGTTGGTGCGTCCTTCGTATGTGTTGGGTGGGCGTGGCATGGAGATCGTCTACGATGAGCCCGCACTCGAGGACTACATCGAGCGCGCCACTGAGCTGTCTCCAGACCATCCGGTGTTGGTGGACCGCTTCTTGGACTCGGCCATCGAAATTGACGTGGATGCACTGTGCGATGGGGAGGACGTCTACCTGGCTGGCGTGATGGAGCACATCGAGGAGGCCGGTATCCACTCCGGTGACTCGGCGTGCGCCCTGCCGCCGATGACGCTGGGTCCGCAAGACATTGAGAAAGTCCGGGAGTCTACCCGCAAGCTGGCAGAGGGCATCGGCGTGCGCGGCTTGATGAACGTGCAGTATGCGCTGAAGGATGACACGCTCTACGTCATCGAGGCCAACCCGCGCGCCTCTCGCACCGTGCCCTTTGTCTCCAAGGCCACTGGGGTGCCGTTGGCGAAGGCGGCAGCTCGCGTGATGCTAGGTGCATCTATCAAGGAGCTGGTTGCGGAGGGTATGCTGCCGGATGACTATGACGGTGGCTCCCTGCCGCTGGAGCACCCCATTGCGGTCAAGGAGGCCGTGCTGCCGTTTAACCGCTTCCGGCGCCCCGATGGTTCGCTGCTAGATACGCTACTCTCTCCGGAGATGAAGTCCACTGGTGAAGTCATGGGGCTGGCCAGCAACTTTGGTGCGGCCTACTCGAAGGCAGAGGCCGCCGCCTTTGGCGCCTTCCCCACGGAAGGCACCGTGTTTGTCTCCGTAGCCAACCATGATAAACGAGCGCTGATTCTTCCCATCCAGCGTTTGGCCACCATGGGCTTCAAGATTGTGGCCACCGCTGGCACCGCGCAGATGCTGCGCCGCAATGGCGTGGACTGCGAGGTGGCCCTCAAGGTGTCTGAGGCCAAAGAGGGCCAGGAGTCGATTGTGGATCAAATCCTCGGCGGCAAGATTGACATCATTCTTAACACCCCGGCTGGGTCTTCAGGTTCTCGCAGCGATGGTTATGACATCCGCGCGGCAGCCGTGACGGCGGAGATCCCTGCGGTGACCACCGTGCAGGGTGTTACCGCGGCGGTCCAGGGCATTGAGGCACAGATTGCCGGTGAGCTGAGCGTGCGCGCACTTCAGGAGCTGGAACATGGCCCCCAAAAGTAGTGCAGTTGGCCTGCCCACCTTTGGGCAGCGCTTGGCGAACGCCGGGCGGCAGCGCGGTCGGCTGTGCGTGGGCATCGACCCGCATGCCCACCTACTCAAGGCCTGGGGCTTGGGCGACGATGTTACCGGCCTAGAGCGCTTCACGGCGATCTGCGTGGAGGCTTTCGCGCAGGACGCAGCGCTGGTTAAGCCCCAGGTGGCATTCTTTGAACGCTTTGGTTCCCGCGGTTTTGCGGTGTTGGAGCGGGCTTTAGCAGACTTGCGGGACGCTGGGTGTTTGACGCTGGCGGATGCCAAGCGTGGGGACATTGGCTCCACCATGGCCGGTTATGCCACTGCGTGGCTAGATCCCGCGTCTACGCTATGTGCGGACGCTGTCACCGTCTCCCCATACCTCGGGGTTGGTGCCTTGGATGCTGTCTTTGCGCAGGCGCAAGCCCACCAGGCCGGCGTGTTTGTGCTGGCGGCAACCTCAAATCCCGAGGCCCGCGAGGTGCAGTTCAGCCGTGGAGCAGATGGCCGCTTAGTATGCCAGGCGGTGGTCGACGAGTGTGCGCAGCGCAATGCCGTCCACGCGCCCCAGCCTGGCAACGTGGGCGTGGTGGTTGGCGCTACGGTGGCGGAGCCGCCGCAGCTAGAGCAGCTGAACGGTCCGGTGTTACTGCCTGGTGTGGGCGCCCAAGGTGCGAGCGCGGCCGATGTGAAAAGAATTACGGCACATGCCCCCGAGCTGGGCTTTGCCAACGTCTCGCGCTCCATTCTTTCGCAGGGCCCTGACGTGCAGGCTTTGCGGGATGCAGTCCGTGCGCAAGCGGAGGAATTTGGCAGCTAGGCGCTGGTTTTAACCGGCTGAGGGGTGGTGATTTAGGATTGTCCTTCTCAGCTGGTATTTTATGAACTGCAACGCGATGACGTGCTGAAATAAACAATTATTTCGGCGTGGACTTCGGCGTCATTATTCTACGAGTGCTAGGATTGCCAGCAGTCTGCCAAGCGACAGGGGTGTAATTACCCCTGGGCTTGGAGAATGGCGCGTAAACCGTGCACTTTAACCACAAACTACTAACTATTTCGGAGGAAACCGACGTGGCACTTCCCAAGTTGACCGACGAGCAGCGCAAGGAAGCCCTGGCAAAGGCTGCTGAGGCTCGCAAGGCACGTGCAGAGCTCAAGGCCGCGCTGAAGCGCGGCGAGACCGACCTCAAGGAAGTTCTGGCTAAGGCTGAGACCGATGAGATCATCGGCAAGACCAAGGTCTCTGCACTTCTGGAGGCTCTGCCGAAGGTGGGCAAGGTCAAGGCTAAGGAGATTATGGACGATCTGGACATTGCCTCCACCCGCCGCCTGCGTGGCCTGGGTGACCGCCAGCGTCGCGCTCTGCTGGAGCGCTTCGGCTTCGACGCCTAAAGCGCGCGGCATGTCAGGCGCCATCACTCCCGGTCAGCTTGTTGTTTTGGCAGGCCCTGCCGGTGTAGGAAAGTCCTCTGTAGTCTCCCGCTTGCGTGAGGATGTAGACCAGCTGTACTTCAGTGTTTCCATGACCACGCGGGCTCCGCGTCCGGGTGAAAAAGACGGCGTGGATTACTTCTTCGTTTCTCCGGAGGAGTTCCAGGCCAGCATTGATGGTGGCCGAATGCTGGAATGGGCAGATATTCACGGCGGCTTGCAGCGCTCCGGTACTCCGGCCCAGCCGGTGGCGGATGCTGCGGCTGCGGGTCGTCCGGTCCTTATCGAGGTGGACTTGGTGGGCGCCCGCAACGTTAAGCAAGCCTTGCCGGAAGCGCACACGGTTTTCCTGGCTCCGCCGTCATGGGAGGTGCTCGTGGAGCGCCTGACGGGACGCGGGACGGAAAGCCCGGAGGTCATTGAGCGTCGGCTAGAGACTGCCCGTCACGAGCTCGCGTCGCAAGATGAGTTTGACACCGTGGTGGTCAACGAGGACCTAGACGCCGCCGTGGCCGCCATCAGCGCCATCCTCCGGGGCTAACGCTCCGGCAGGGCTAATGGCCTTGTAGGGCTGTGGCGTCCTTGAGAAGAATCTATTCAACATCAACGAAAAGGTGCATGTGACTAACGTGACCGCAAATCCAGAGCTGAAGGTGGAACCGGTTTTTGATCCGCCGGTAGGCATTACCGCTCCGCCCATCGATGAGCTGCTTGAGAAGGTCTCTTCTAAGTACGCCCTGGTGATCTTTGCCGCCAAGCGCGCACGCCAGATCAACAGCTACTACCAGGAGCAGGACGAGGGCGTCTTCGAGTTCGTTGGCCCGCTGGTGACTCCAGAGGCCGGGGAGAAGCCGCTGTCTATCGCCCTGCGCGAAATCCAGGCTGGTCTGCTTGACCACGAGGAAGGCAAGTAGACCCCCGCATTCACACAACCCCGCATCCGTTTTGGGTGCGGGGTTGTCTCGTATTGTCGGTCCGGCGTTTGCTGTCCCGTATTATCGAGGGCGTGACTTCTGCTGATTCCTCTTCAAGCACCCAGCTTTCCAACTCCCAGCCTTCAAAGCCCCAAAGTTCAAAGCCTCAGCCTTCAACGCCCCAACCTTCAAAGCCCCAGCCGCAGCCGAGCAACATCGTGGTCGGTGTTGGCGGGGGCATCGCTGCATACAAGGCCTGTCACTTGGTGCGCAATTTCACCGAGCATGGTGATAACGTCCGCGTAGTTCCCACGGAGTCTGCACTGCGCTTTGTTGGCGCAGCTACCTTCGAGGCCTTGTCGGGAAACCCCGTGTCCACCACAGTCTTTGATGCGGTTGATGAGGTGCGGCATGTGCAGGTGGGCCAGCAGGCTGATGCCGTGGTGATTGCCCCCGCCACCGCGGACCTGATTGCGCGTTTGGCAGCAGGCCGTGCAGACGATTTGCTGACGGCCACCGTTTTGGTAGCCACCTGTCCCGTGATTGTGGCCCCGGCCATGCATACCGAAATGTGGCTCAACCCAGCCACCCAGGCCAATGTGGCTACGCTGCGCAGCCGCGGCATTGTGGTGCTAGAGCCCGCGCATGGTCGCCTGACCGGTAAGGATACCGGCCCAGGCCGGCTATTGGAGCCGGAACAGATTGCGCAGTTTGCCCGCGCGGCGATGGCCGGGGCGAATTTTACTCACGACTGGCAGGGCCGGAAGGTGGTTGTCTCCGCCGGGGGCACGCAAGAGGCTATTGACCCGGTGCGCTTCATTGGCAATCGTTCTTCGGGCCGACAGGGCTTCGCGCTGGCAGAAATGGCCGCCCAGCGCGGTGCTCAGGTCACTGTGGTAGCTGGTGCCGTGGACGCCTTGCCCACCCCGGCGGGGGCGCAGATTGTGCGGGTGTCTTCCACGCGGGAGTTGCAGGAGGCAATGGAGGCAGAGGCTGGCGATGCCGACGTCATCATCATGGCCGCCGCCGTGGCAGACTACCGGCCAGCCAACGTGGCGCAATCCAAACTGAAGAAAGGCGCAGCGGACACGGATCTCTCGGTGCTCCACCTGGTGGAGAATCCGGATATTCTGCGGGGCCTGACCCAACGCCGCGCGGAGGGCGCGCTTGCAGCCGCTACCGTTATCGTAGGCTTTGCTGCTGAGACCGGGGATGAGTCCCACAGCGCCCTGGCACACGCCCAGGTTAAGTTTGCCCGTAAGGGTGTGGACTTGCTCATGGCCAATGACGTCAGTGGGGGCCAAGTCTTTGGCAAGGAAGACAACGCAGGCTGGATTCTCAGTGCTCACGGCACGCCGCAAGAGGTTCCTTCTGGCTCGAAGCTGCTGGTGGCGGCGCACATTCTCAGCGCTATTGACCGGGAGATAGCCCAGCGGCGTGCAGACAAGACAGACTAGTTATTGCCTAACTAGACCGCTTGGTCTAATATGGGTGCGTACTTACACCGTGCCTAGTGGGGCCCAGTTCTCGTTAATGAAGGAAGTTATATCCGTGCCGGACAACGCGCAGCTCGCTACTCGTTTGTTTACTTCTGAGTCGGTCACCGAAGGCCACCCAGATAAGATATGCGACGCAATCTCAGACACCATCCTGGATGCGCTCTTAGAGGTAGACCCGGGTGCCCGCGTGGCGGTGGAGACTCTGGTTACCACCGGCCAGGTCCACGTGGTGGGGGAGGTGCGCACCAGTGGCTATGTTGAGATCCCGCAGCTGGTCCGTAAGACCCTGGTGGACATCGGCTTCCGTAGCTCCGATGTGGGCTTTGACGGCACTACCTGCGGGGTTAATGTCGCTATTGGGGAGCAATCGCCAGAAATCGGCGCTGGTGTGGACGCCTCCACGGAGGCCCGCTCCGGCCAGGTCGACGCTGAGGATCAAAACGGCGCTGGGGATCAAGGCCTGATGTTTGGTTATGCCACGGATGAAACCCCGGAGTTTATGCCGTTGCCTATTTCTACCGCGCACCGGCTGGCGCGCCGCTTAACGCAGGTGCGCAAGGACGGCATTGTGCCCGCGTTGCGCCCGGACGGCAAGACCCAGGTCACTTTCGCTTATGACGATGATGATAACCCGGTGCGTATCGATACCATCGTGATTTCTACGCAGCATGATCCGGACGTTACCCAAGAATGGCTGGGCCAACAGCTGCGCCAGCATGTGGTGGAGTGGGTGATTGCCGATGCCGGGCTGGAGCGTTTCTACGACCAGGACACCGCGCTGCTGGTTAACCCTTCCGGTTCCTTTATCCTGGGTGGTCCCATGGGAGATGCCGGCTTGACGGGCCGCAAGATCATCGTGGACACCTATGGCGGTATGGCCCGCCATGGTGGTGGTGCGTTTTCTGGCAAGGATCCGAGCAAGGTGGACCGTTCTGCGGCTTATGCTATGCGCTGGGTGGCGAAGAACATTGTGGCAGCAGGCTTGGCGCACCGCGCTGAGGTGCAGGTTGCCTACGCTATTGGGCGCGCAAAGCCGGTGGGCTTGTACGTGGAGACCTTCGGTACGGCTCGTGAGGGCTTAAGTGACCGCCAGATTCAGGCCGCAGTCGAGGAGGTGTTTGACCTGCGCCCAGCAGCTATTATCCGGGAGCTGGATTTGCTGCGTCCTATCTACCGGGCAACCGCCGCCTATGGCCACTTTGGCCGCACGGACGTAGATCTGCCGTGGGAGTCCACCGCACGGGCGGAAGCTCTGCGCTCCGCTGCTGGTCTTGATGCATAGATTCCCCTCTCCGTCCCGCCCGCTACAATAGGGCGCTATGCCACCACGAACACCCGCCGCCACCACCCCGGTCGCGCGGGTGTTGCCTTTGTTGCGCATTGCACACCTGGACAGGGGCTTTGACTACCTGGTTTCCCAGGAGGACAGCGAAGCGGCGGTGCCTGGGGTGCGGGTGCGCATTCGTTTTAACGGTCAGCTGCAGGACGCCATCGTGCTCCAGCGCCTTGACCGTTCCGACTTTTCTGGCGATCTGCGCTTTATTGAGCGCGTGGTTTCACCTTTTGTTGTCTACCCGCCGGCACTCTCGCAGCTAGTGGAGTCGCTTTCAGCTCGCTATGCCGGTACCCGCGCGGACATCATCCGTGCGGCCATCCCGCCGCGTCACGCCAAGGCGGAGGAAGCTGACTTTGGTACTGCCTGGGAAGACTTGGGAACTGCTACCGAGCCAGACTTGAGTGGGTGGCAGGACTACCAGCATGGCGCCTCCTTTGTCGATGCCGTCTTATCCGGCACCGTTGCTCGCGCCGCCTGGCAGGTGGCTGCGGGCAAGCAGTGGATGGAAGCGTTGGCCGCGCTCGCGGCCAAGGTGGCCATTGACGGCGGTGGGGTGGTTATCGTGGTGCCTGATCAGCGCGATGTGGACCGCCTTGAGGCCCAACTGCGCACCGTGGTGGGCGCCAAGCAGATTACGACTTTGACCAATTCGCTGGGCCCACAAGCACGCTATCGCCGTTACTTGATGGCGCTGCAGGGCCAGGCGCGCATAGTCATTGGCACCCGCTCCGCGGCCTATGCGCCGGTACAAAACCTGCGCCTGGTGGCCATCTATGATGATGGCGATTCTTCCCTGGTGGATAACACCAAGCCCTACGTGCACGCGCGGGAGGTCTTGACCACCCGCGCGGCGCAGGAGGGGGCATCCGTGCTTATTGTGGGCCATTCCCGCACCGCAGAGACTCAGCTGCTGGTGGAGTCCGGTTGGGCGCATAACCTGCTGCCTACGGTGGAGACATTGCAGCGTACCTGCCCGGGTATCACGGCGGTGGGGGAGTATGGGGTGTCTGTGGCGCGTGAGCGCGGCGGCACCACCAGTCTGCAGGGCCCGGCCTATCATGCGCTCAGCGCTGCGTTAGGCCGCGGGGAACCAGTGCTGGTTTCGGTCCCACGTGCGGGGTATATGCCCCTGTTGGCGTGTGGGAAGTGCCGTACGCCTGCGCGTTGCCGGGCCTGCAATGGGCCTTTGGGCCTGCCTGTGGAAGCCCCGGACGATGCCCCTGTGACGGCACGGGCGGCATCGGCGGCTTCGGCGGCTTCCGCACAGGTCCCCGCGTGTCGCTGGTGTGGACAGCTGGCACCCGCCCACCGCTGTAGCGCGTGTGGCTCGCCGCGGATTCGCGCGCTGGTGCTGGGTGTCCAAGCCACAGCGGAGGAATTGGGGCGCGCGTTTGCGCGTACCGCGGTGGTTGTCTCCGGGGGCAATCGGGTGGTAGACACGGTGGCCGCTGAGCCGGCGCTGGTCATTGCGACACCAGGTGCGGAGCCGCAGGTATCCGCAGGGTTGTACGGCGCTGCGTTGATTATGGATACCGGTGCGGTGTTGGGCCGGCAAGATTTGCGGGCCACAGAAGAAGCCCTGGCGAGTTGGGCGCGGGTGGCCACCCTGGTTGCCCCGCGCTCCGAGGGTGGGGAGGTGATTATTGCCGCGGAGCCGGGACTGCCGGTGGTCCAAGAGCTGTGCAATTGGAACTTCGCAGGGGCGGCCGCCCGGGAGCTGGCCTCGCGACGGGAGCTGCGCTTCCCTCCGGCTGTGCCGGTGGCAGCCATCGATGGGGCAGCGGCTGCGGTGGATTCCTTCCTCTCCCGTTTCGAGCTTGCCGATTCCGCCGAGGTCCTCGGTCCCGTTCCCCTTCCGCCGGGCAATCCCCTGCCGGGCGATTATGATGTGCAGCAATTTGGGCCACCCCAGCGCGTTATTGTGCGCACCCCTCCAGGGCCACGGGCAGCGTTGGGGCTGGCATTGCGTACCGCCCAGGCCCAGCGCAGCATCAACAAGGAAGATCTGCCGCTGCGGATCCAGGTGGATCCGCTGCACTTCGGTTAGAGCCGCAGACGGTGATGTCCAGGCCATGGTTTAGAGTGGACTACTGCATACACTGCTGCACGCTGGTGAAAAAGGAGAACTACGGCATGACTATTCGCGACATCCGCCTCTTTGGGGATCCCATCCTGAGCACTACGGCGCAAGCCATCACCGTGTTCGACTCCTCCCTTCAGTTGCTGGCGCGCGACATGCTCGAAACCATGGAGCACGCCGGCGGCGTGGGCCTGGCCGCAAATCAGATCGGGATAGCCAAGCGAATTTTTGTCTATGACTGCTCCCACGTCAATCCTGGAATGCGCGGGGTTTTAGTCAACCCCGTCTGGAAACCCGTGGGTGAACAGATTGTGCAAGGCACGGAGGGCTGCCTATCCATTCCGGGCATTTCCGCGTCCACCCCGCGCTTCCACCAGGTTAGTGTGCGGGGCCAGGACGAGTGTGGCCGTCCGGTGGGGCTGGTGGTCTCTGGTCTGATGGCGCGCTGTGTCCAGCATGAGACCGATCATCTCGATGGCGTGCTCTTCCTACAGCGTCTTGCTGCCCCAGAGCGCAAGCTAGCCATGGCTAAGGTGCACCAAGCGCCGTGGTTTAGCGTTGCAGATGCCTAGACTGTATTCGCTATAAGCTCCTGGGCCTGCCCACGGTGAGCCTGCAGAATATCAGCCTGAACACATAAAGACGGAGAGGATAACGTGCGCATAGTATTTGCCGGAACCCCCGAGCCAGCCGTTCCAGCCTTGGAGGCGTTGATTGCTTCTGAGCATGAGGTCGTTGCGGTCATTACCCGCCCGGATGCCCGCCGGGGTCGGGGCAGAAGCCTGCACCCCAGCCCGGTCAAGGAGGTCGCGCTCAAACAGGGGATTGAGGTGCTGACTCCGAGCACCTTGGGTACCGATACCCCTGACGGCCAGTCCCTGCGCACCCGCCTGGCCGAGCTTGCTCCCGAGGCCATTCCAGTGGTGGCCTATGGCAATTTAATTAGTGCGGATCTGCTCGCGGTACCTACCCACGGCTGGGTGAATCTGCACTTTTCTCTGCTTCCGCGCTGGAGGGGGGCCGCGCCGGTCCAGGCCGCGATTGCGGCGGGAGATGAATACACCGGGGCCACGACCTTCCGGATCGATAAGGGCCTGGATACCGGTGAGGTGCTGCGGAGCCTGCGCATGGACATCGGCAAGCAGGATACTGCTGATGCCCTCTTAGAACGCCTAGCGTATGCCGGGGCTAACCTGCTGGTAGAGACCATGGATGCTTTGGGGGCGGGCACGGCTAACCCGGTTCCCCAAGAAGGCGAGGCCACCTATGCGCCGAAGATTCTCCCGGAGGATGCGCGCATTGACTGGACCCAGAAAGCTGGGGACATTGACCGCCATATCCGGGCACACACCCCGGCCCCCGGGGCGTGGACTACGTGGGATAATAACCGGGTGAAGGTGGGGCCGGTGCAGCCTCTTAGCGCCGCGACTCTTAGCGCCCACCCGCAGGCGGCAGCCCTACACGCTTTGCAGCCGGGGCAGCTGTTGACTACCAAACAGGCAGTGTTTCTAGGTACCGGCGATCTGCCCGTAGAGTTAGGACAGATTCAGCCCCCTGGAAAGAAGATGATGCTGGCCGCGGATTGGGCGCGCGGTGCAGTACAAGATGATGAGGTGACGTTCGCATGACCGGTGGTTTTCGTTCCCGTTCCCGTGGGGCGCAGCAAGCAGGAGCACAGTCTCAGCAGCAGGTGCAGCGCCAACCCCAGCAGCGGGGCCCACAGCAAGGCGCCAAGCGCGGTGGCGGTAGGCAGGGCATCGGCAAGCAAGGCAACAAGCAGGGGGGTAACAAGCAGGGTAGCAACAAGCATGGCGCAGGGAAACAGGGCTCAGGAAAGCACTCCCTGGTGCAGGCGGCCCGCAACGCTGGCGTGGACGCCCCGCGCGCAGTGGCTTTTTCGACCTTGCTGCGGGTCGAAGAAGACGGTGCATACGCCAACCTGGTGCTGCCCAAGGCTTTGAAGGCTGCGGGATTGGACGGGCGGGATGCCGCTTTTGCTACGGAAGTCACCTACGGGACGTTGCGCACGCAGGGAGTGCTGGATGCCGCCATTGAGCGGTGTTCCTCGCGGCCACTGGGGCAGCTCACGGTGGAGGTCCTGGCCGCGTTGCGACTGGGGGCGTATCAGGTGCTCTATACCCGGGTGGAGCCGCACGCTGCGGTAGATACCACGGTGCGTTTGGTAGAGGCTGCTGGGCAAGAGCGGGCTAAGGGTTTTGCCAATGCCGTCATGCGTTCCCTGACCCGCACACCGGCTAAGCGGTGGCTAGAGATCCTGGCGCCGCAAGGGGAGATTCCGGCGCTGGCCTTCCAGCATGCGCATCCGGCGTGGATTGCGCAATCCTTTGCGCGCGTGCTGGGGTTGGCAGAGCTGCCGGAAGCCCTGGCTGCCGACTCGGAGCGGCCCTTGGTGCACCT
Organism: Corynebacterium lizhenjunii; assembly: GCF_011038655.2. Taxonomy (NCBI): domain Bacteria; kingdom Bacillati; phylum Actinomycetota; class Actinomycetes; order Mycobacteriales; family Corynebacteriaceae; genus Corynebacterium; species Corynebacterium lizhenjunii. The sequence continues at coordinate 1,339,874 of NZ_CP064954.1, read as the reverse complement.
GGTGGCTAGGCCGGGGGAGATTTCGGCAGAAGAATTGGCGCTGATCACCGGTAATGAGGTAGGCCGTTATTCGCCATATGCGGTCTACATGGAGCACGGGGACCCCGGCAAGCTGGAGCCCGTGCAAGAGAAGCTGGCCGGGGTGCAAGATGAGGGATCGCAGCTTATCGCGCGAGCGGTTGCTGAGGCCGCAGTCGAGGGTGAGGACTCAGGCCGGTGGCTCGACCTGTGTGCCGGGCCCGGCGGTAAAGCGGCGCTGCTCGGTGCCTTGGCGCGCATTGAAGGTGCGCAGGTGGATGCTGTGGAGGTATCGCCCCACCGAGCCAAGCTGGTGCGCGATGTGACCGATTCTTTGCCGGTAACGGTGCACGTTGCCGATGGCCGTGCGCCCGGCTTGGAAGCAGGATATGACCGCATTCTGGTCGATGCCCCGTGTTCAGGCCTGGGTGCCTTGCGGCGCCGCCCGGAGGCTCGCTGGCGCAAAAGTGAGGCAGATATTGCCCCCTTGGCACAGCTGCAGCGTGAATTATTAGCCAGTGCCTGGGAGTTGGTGCGCCCCGGCGGGGTCATTGTGTACTCCACGTGTTCCCCCGATGAGCGTGAGACCCGCCAAGTGGTGGATTGGGCAACCCGGGAGCTAGGCGCCGTCGAGGCCGATGCCCGCGGTCTTATCCCCGATATGGGTGATGTGGGCAACCATCCCTCGGTGCAGATGTGGCCGCACCGCCACGGCACGGACGCGATGTTTTTTGCACTGCTGCGCAAGCCGGTAGCCGCCGCGTAGAGTAGTGGCCATGGCTAATCCGATTATTGCTCCCTCCATTCTGGCCGCAGAATTCACCCGCCTGGGAGAAGAGGTCAAAGCAGTGGCTAATGCGGACTGGATCCACGTAGACATCATGGACGGTCACTTCGTCCCCAACCTGTCCTTTGGCCCGGACATAACTCGCGCCGTCGATGAGGTGACTGACCAGGTGTTGGATGTGCATTTGATGATAGAGAACCCGGGGCGTTGGATTGAGGCCTATGCCAAGGCGGGCGCGGATTGCATTATCTTCCATGTGGAGGCAGTGGACTCGGTAGCTGGCGCGATCCAACTGGCCCGCGACATTCGGGCATTGGGAGTGCGTGCAGGTTTTTCTATCAAGCCGGCTACCCCGGTGGAGCAGTGGCTTGACCTGCTAGAGGAATGTGACCTTGCGTTGGTGATGAGCGTGGAGCCGGGGTTTGGCGGGCAGAAGTTCATGCCGGAGATGGTGGAGAAGGTCCGGACCCTGCGCGCGGAGATCGACCGGCGAGGATTGCACACCGTTATTGAAATTGATGGCGGGATTTCTGCGGAAACCATTCGGGTAGCCGCTGAGGCCGGCTGCGATGCCTTTGTGGCGGGCTCTGCGGTGTTTAAGCACTCAGAACCTGCCGCGAAGGCGGCTGCGGTGGAGGAACTGCGCCGCTTGGCTACCGTCTAAGCAGTCAGCTTTTTATGGCAGTTAGTGTAGAACAGGCCCGGGACTTGGCTATGGCCGCCGGGCTGGCAGTCAAGGGAAGCACCAGCCCTAACCCGCCGGTGGGTGCGGTGATTTTGGACCGCGCAGATAGGCTGGTTGGCCGCGGGGCCACCCAGCCGGTAGGCGGGGCCCATGCCGAAGTAATGGCGTTGCAGGAGGCCGGGGCGGCAGCCCGCGGCGGTACTGCAGTGGTGACGTTGGAGCCGTGCGCCCACGTGGGCCGGACCGGGGCCTGCACGCTGGCTTTACTGCGCGCGGGAATTGCGCGGGTACTCTATGTGCATGCGGACCCCAATCCGGTGGCGGCAGGCGGTGCACGGATCCTGGCCCAAGCAGGTGTGGAGGTGCGCCAGATTCCTGCGGGTACCGGCAAAGACGCCTTGGATCCTTGGCTGCGGGCCACGAAGCTGCAGCGGCCCTGTGTCACTCTCAAGGTGGCGCAGACCCTGGATGGATTTAGTGCCGCGCTCGACGGAACCAGCCAGTGGATCACCAGCCCACAGTCGCGTGAGCACGCCCACCTGGACAGGCAGGGCCGTGATGCCTTGATGGTGGGCACCGGCACCGTGCTGGCTGATAATCCCCGTCTGAGTGCGCGCCGGCCCGATGGCTCCTTGTTGCCGCAGCAGCCGCGCCGCGTGGTGGTGGGCTCGCGTCCGGTGGAACAGATGGGTGCTGCCGCTGCACATTTGCAACAGGCGGGCTTTGAGCAATACGCCACCCCGCAGCAGGCCCTGGTCCAGCTGTGGGAAAGCGGGGCGCGTGATGTCCTGGTCGAAGGTGGGCCGGGCCTGGCTGGCTCGCTATTGCAGGCTGGTTTGGTGGACTACCTGCACGTCTACATTGCCCCGCTGGTGTTGGGGCAAGGACGTTCCGTGAGTGCCACAGCGGTAGGGCCCAGTCTTGCCGATGCCGCCCGGTTCCAGCGCCGTGCCCTGCGCGAGCTGGGCCCCGACATCATGGTGGAATTGAGTGCGCTTGCGCCGGAGGGTTAGGAGTCTTTCGGGTTTGTACGGAAGCCGAACAGGGGTTGAGAAGTTGAAGGTAGAGAAAGAAGGGTTGAGTTAGTGTTTACCGGACTAGTAGAAGAAGTGGGCCAGGTGGTAGACCTTGAGCCCCAGGGTGATGCCGTGCGCCTGTCCATTCGCGGACCGAAGGTGGTGCAGGATGCTGCACTGGGAGATTCCATCGCTGTGGATGGTGTTTGCCTGACTGTGGCAAGCCGGGAGGGGGATGTCTTTGTCGCCGACGTGATGCAAGAGTCCCTGCGCCGCTCAGCGCTGGGTGGACTCCAGGCGGGAGACCCGGTGAACCTGGAGCGCGCGCTGCTGCCCACCACGCGGCTGGGGGGACACATGGTGCAAGGCCATGTGGATGCCACGGCTGCATTACTGTCGCGTACCCCGTCGCAACACTGGGACGTGTTGCGCTTTGAGCTGCCGCGGCAGTTGCACCGCTATGTGGTGGAGAAAGGATCCATCGCGGTATCCGGGACTTCGCTCACGGTATCCGGTTTGGGAGAGGACTGGTTTGAGGTCTCGCTCATCCCGTCTACGCTGGCGGCAACCACCTTGGGGCAGCTGGCTGTGGGGGCCACAGTCAACCTGGAGGTAGACGTACTTGCAAAGTATGTGGAGAAGATGCTTGGCGGTGACCCTGACGGCATCAGGCAGCACCTTGGCGGCTAAGGTAGTTCTTTATGAGTGAACAGACCGTGCAGCTCGACTCCGTAGAGCAAGCCATTGCTGATATTGCTGCAGGTAAGGCCATAGTGGTAGTTGATAATGAGGACCGGGAGAATGAAGGCGATCTGATTTTTGCCGCCGAATTGGCCACCCCGGAACTGGTGGCTTTCATGGTTCGATATTCCTCTGGCTATATTTGTGCACCTTTGCTTCCACAGGATTGTGATCGCCTGGCGTTGCCGCCCATGACGGCGAATAACCAAGACGTTCGCGGCACCGCCTATGCGGTGACGGTGGATTTGGCCAATGGAACCACGGGTATTTCTGCTACCTCGCGGAGCCAGACCATTCGGCGATTGGCGCACCCGGAGGCTACTCCGGGGGACTTTACTCGACCCGGTCACGTGGTACCCCTGGCGGCACGCCCGGGTGGGGTGCTGGAGCGCGATGGGCACACGGAGGCATCGGTAGACTTGGCCCGCTTGGCAGGTCTGCGACCGGCAGGGGTGCTGTGTGAAATTGTCAGCGAGGAGGACCCCACGGACATGGCACGGGGGCCAGAACTGCGGCGCTTTGCAGACGCCCACGGGTTGACCATGATCTCCATCGAGCAACTCATAGAGTGGCGCCGCACCCATGAGGCCCCGGTGGAGCGTGCTGTAGCTGCGCGCTTGCCCACCCGCTTCGGTGACTTTAGCGCAGTCGGCTACCGCGATGGGGCGGCAGGAGTAGAGCACATCGCCATCGTGGCCGGTGACCTGGACGCCCTGCGGGGAGCTAGCGAGGTTCCGGTGCGGGTGCACTCTGAGTGCTTGACGGGAGACGTTCTTGGCTCGCGGCGCTGCGACTGCGGCGACCAGCTTGACTCCGCGCTAGAGCATATCGCGAATCACGGCCAGGGTGTGGTGGTATACCTGCGCGGACAGGAGGGCCGCGGCATTGGGTTGCTGAATAAACTGCACGCCTACAACCTGCAGGACCAGGGCCGCGATACAGTCGATGCCAACATTGAGCAGGGCCTGCCGCAAGATGCCCGCAGCTATTATGCGGCGGCGGCCATCTTGCGCGACTTGGGCGTGCAGTCGGTGCAGTTGCTGAGCAATAACCCTGCCAAGGTGGCGCAACTAGAAAACTATGGGATATCCGTGTCGGGCCGGGTGCCGTTGGCGGTGGAGGCACACGCAGAAAACATTGCGTACCTGCGTACCAAGCGCGATCGCATGGGCCATGACCTGCCGCAGGTTGCGCAGTGGGATGCCCGTAACGCAGCACGGGGCCAGGCCGGCCCGGTTCCTGGCCAGTGAGCAATTCCAACGAAGGAGCACACAGTAATGAGTAAAGAAGGCTTGCCCCAGATTGCGCAGGTAGCGGGCGCAGAGGGCCTGCGGGTGGCCGTGGTTACCGCCACCTGGAATGCGGAGATCTGTGATCAACTCCATGCCCGCGCGGTGGCTACGGCCCGGGCCCACGGGGTAGCGGTGGAGGAGTTCCGCGTGGTCGGTGCCCTTGAGCTTCCCGTGGTGGTTCAGGCGGCTGCGCGGACGCATGATGCCGTCGTGGCCCTGGGCTGTGTCATCCGCGGCGGGACTCCACACTTTGAGTACGTGTGTGACTCTGTGACCCAGGGGCTTGGCCGTGTTGCGCTGGATGAGTCCACTCCGGTGGCTAATGGGGTTCTCACGGTCAACGAGGAGCAGCAGGCCCGGGAACGTGCGGGGTTTGCGGACTCCGTAGAAGACAAGGGCGCAGAGGCGATGATTGCGGCTTTGGACACCGCAGTGACGCTGCGTAGACTGTCTGCGTAAAAGAGGCTAAATAGAGGCTAGAGGAAAGTTAGCGCATGTCTGAGAAAAGCCCAGTAGGCCGCCAATTAAGTGATGCCGAGGTGCTGGCTTACACCAGTGCAGACCCCTTCGCAATGACGTCCACGCTTCCCTGGGAGCTGGAGGTGACGTCGAAGTACCTGCGCAAGGTCGCGTTGGTGTGCGTGGCCATTGTTATGCCCATCCACATCTTTATGGGTGTCACGCTTGACATTGAGTTTACGGGGGCGACGGTTACCGCGATTGATAAGTGGGCCTTCCCCGGCGTGGGGGTGCTGATTTCCATTTTGGCGTGGATTGCGTTTAATCGCCCGCGCTTGCGGGCTAATGCCGACGGCGTGGAGGTGCGCAATATCATTGGCACCCGCTTCTACCCGTGGACTGTGATTTACGGCTTGTCCTTCCCGGAGGGCTCCCGCATGGCGCGCATTGAGCTACCAGATTTTGAATATGTGCCGGTGTGGGCACTGCAGGCAGGGGATAAGGCTACGGTTATTGAGGATGTGCGAGCTTTCCGCGCGCTAGAGGCGCGGTATATGCCGCAGGATTAACACGCGTTTATGGCTGATCCATCGACATATCGCCCGGCACCCGGCACCATTCCTACTGACCCGGGTGTGTATAAGTTCCGGGATGACAGTGGCCGGGTTATTTATGTGGGTAAGGCCAAGAACTTGCGCGCCCGGCTGTCCAATTATTTCCAGGATGTCTCCCAATTGCACCCGCGCACCCGGCGCATGGTCTTTACCGCAGCCAGCGTGGAGTGGACCGTGGTGGCTAGCGAGGTGGAGGCCCTGCAGCTGGAATACACGTGGATTAAGCGCTTTGATCCGCGTTTCAACGTCATGTACCGGGATGATAAGACCTATCCCATGCTGGCGGTTTCGGTGGGCGAGCAGGTGCCGCGGGCGTTCTTCTACCGGGGCCCGCGCCGTAAGGGTGTGCGCTATTTTGGCCCCTTCGCGCATGCGTGGGCAGTGCGGGAGACTCTTGACTTGTTGACCAGGGTCTTTCCCATGCGCACCTGTGCAAAGGGGGTCTATAACCGGCACCAGACGCTAGGCAGACCGTGCCTGTTGGGCTACATAGGCAAGTGTGATGCGCCCTGCGTTGGCCGGGTGAGTCCGCAGCAGCACCGCGAGACTGTGGACAGTCTGGTTTCCTTCATGAACGGAAACACTGCGCCGGTTGTCTCGCAGCTTAAAGCCCAGATGGCCCAGGCAGCAGAGAATTTGGAGTTTGAGCGCGCTGCCCGCCTGCGCGATGACTTGGGTGCGATTGACAAAATTATGGAGCAGCAGTCAGTGGTGCTGCCAGCGGGTACTGATGCCGACTTGATTGCCGTCGCGGCCGATGAGTTGGAGGCTGCGGTGCAGGTCTTCCATGTTCGCGACGGCCGCATTCGGGGCCAGCGTGGCTGGGTGGTGGAGCGTGTGGGCGAGTTTGCTGATGCCCCCTCTACCGAACCCTCCCCGGATGACCCGGCCTTGGCAGGACTGCTGGAGAATTTCCTGGTGCAGTTCTATGCGGATGCGGCCCAGCGCCAGAGCCAGGAAGATGCGGAGGATGTTTCCCTGGCCCAGCGCCGTGGGGTGGACCAGGAGTCCTTCGCCCCGGCACGCCAGGAGCGGGTGATCCCGCGGGAGATTTTGGTGCCGGTGCTGCCCACGGAGTCTGCAGTGGTGGCGGAACTTCTGGGCTCTTTGCGGGGCAGCCAGGTGGAGCTGCGGGTGCCGCAGCGCGGCGATAAGCGGGCGTTGATGGATACGGTGTACCGCAACGCTAAGGACCAGTTGCGTCAACACAAGCTCAAGAGAGTAGGGGACCTGACTGCGCGTTCGGCGGCTTTGCAGGATATTCAGGACGCACTCGGCATGGAAACCGCTCCGTTGCGCATTGAGTGTACGGACATCTCCCACATCCAGGGCACGGACGTGGTGGCCTCCTTGGTGGTCTTTGAAGACGGTCTGCCGCGTAAGGCAGATTACCGGCGTTATCGGATCAAGGAAGCTGCGGGCGATGGGCACTCGGATGACGTGGGCTCGATTGCAGAGGTCACGCGGCGGCGCTTCAAGCGGCATGTGGAGGACAAGCTCGCGAATCCTGATGAGTCGGTAGAGGAAGCCTCTTTCGTAGAGGAGCGGGTGGTGGAAGAGTCTGCGCAGGCCGCCCGGCGCTTTGCCTACCCGCCGCAGCTGTTCATTGTGGATGGCGGTGCCCCACAGGTGGCGGCGGCGCAGGCGGTCTTTGATGAGTTAGGAATTGTGGATGTCACGCTCGTAGGTTTGGCCAAGCGCTTGGAAGAAATTTGGGTCCCGGGCGATGATGAGCCGGTGATTTTGCCGCGTAATTCTCAGGCGCTGTTCTTGTTGCAGCAGATCCGTGATGAGGCCCACCGCTTTGCTATTAGTTATCACCGTTCGCAGCGGTCTAAGCGCATGCGGGCTTCGGCTTTGGACGCTGTCCCGGGCTTGGGGGACAAGCGCCGCACGGAGTTGGTGAAGCATTTTGGCTCCTTGAAAAAGCTCAAGCAGGCCACGGTGGAAGATATCGCGCAGGTGGATGGCTTTGGCCCCAAGCTGGCCCAGGCAGTGGTGGACCACCTGCAGAAATCTGGCAGCTAGGGGCGTTGAGGCGTGTGTGACATCTAGGGGCTTTGGGTAGCTTCTCCGGTATCATGGAAGCCTATGACGCAGTTTGATACCCCGCCGGTGTTGATCACTGGCATGTCTGGCAGTGGTCTGAGCACCGCGGCGAAGATTTTAGAGGATAAAGGCTATTATGTGGCCCACAACATTCCCTCGGTCTTGGTGCTAGAACTGTTGGAGCTGTGCGCGAGGGAGGACTCCCCGGTGACCAAGGTAGCGGTGGTGGTGGACGTGCGCAGCCGCGTTTTTCCGGGTTCGCTACGCGAGACCGTGGCCGCCCTTGATGAGAGGGACATGCGCCCCACGGTGCTGTTCATGGATGCCAGGGATGAAGTCCTTATTCGCCGCTTCGACTCTGTGCGCCGCACCCATCCGCTGCAAGAGGCCGATAGCCTCAAGCATGGTATTGGCCGGGAGCGCGAGACCTTAGCGGCTATGCGCTCTCGCGCGGACATCATCATTGACACCACTAATTTGTCTGTGCATGATCTGCGACGCGCGGTGGAGGCTGCGTTCGGGCATATGGGTTCTGAGCGCCAGCACGTGACGCTGGAGTCGTTCGGTTTTAAGCATGGTTCGCCGCGGGATGCTGACTTGGTTATGGATGTGCGCTTTTTGCCTAATCCCTATTGGGAGCCGGAACTTAGTGGCTTGCGAGGTACAGATGAGCCTGTGAGTGACTTTGTGCTGCGCCAACCTGCCGCCCAGCAGTTTGTCTCTCGCTTCGAGGGCTTGTTGGATTCCATGTTGGACGGCTACCGGCATGAGGGCAAGAACTTCATCACCATTGCTATTGGCTGCACGGGCGGGCACCACCGTTCGGTGGCAATTACGGAGGAGATTGCGCGCCGGTTGCGGGAGCGCAATAGGGTCGACGTCAATGTTCTTCACCGCGATATCGAGCGTGGCTAGCTCCCCGCTAAGTGCCTAGCCTAAGGAGTGTGTGACACCGTGACTGACTTTTTTCCGCAGCTTGCCGATACCCCCGCCACCTCACCCTCGCCTGGCGGTGGCGCGGCCCGTGTGGGTCGCATGGCCTGCTTGGGCGGTGGGCATGGACTGTACCAGACTCTTTTGGCTGCCCGGGAGCTCGAAGTGGAGGACATCTGTGCCATTGTGACCGTGGCTGATGATGGCGGATCTTCAGGCCGGCTACGCAAAGAACTCGACATCATTCCTCCGGGGGATTTACGGATGGCACTGGCAGCTTTGGCGGGGCGTGACGGTGAGTGCGCCCAGTGGGCCCATACGCTGCAGCATCGCTTCGGGGGAAGTGGCGCCTTGGCCGGGCATGCGGTAGGAAATCTACTGATTGCGGGGCTGACAGAAGTACTGGGCGATATGCAGTCTGCACTGGATGCGGTGGCACGCTTGACTTCGTCTGCTGGCCGGGTGGTTCCGGTGGTTAATCAGCCTTTGGACATTGAGGCCCAGGTGCGTGGCCTGGATGAGGATCCGGCGGCACTGCGGTCGGTGCGGGGGCAGGTCGCAGTGGCTACGACGCCGGGCCAGGTGGAAAGCGTGCGGATCTTCACCGGTAATACTGCAGAGCCTGAACCACCGGCCCACCGTGCTGCGGTAGAGGCGCTACTGGGGGCTGAGCTGATTACGCTTGGCCCAGGTTCCTGGTTTACTTCGGTAATTCCGCACGTGCTGGTACCGGATATTGTGCAGGCTATTAATGCCTCGCAGGCACTGCGCGTGGTGGTTCTCAACCTGACGCCAGAGTTGGGGGAGACCCGGGGGTTTTCCGCGGAGCGGCACATTCAGGTGCTAGTCCAGCACGCCCCGCAGCTGCGTGTGGACTACATTGTTGTCGATACTGGCTCTAATTTTTCTCCCCGCGAGCGCGAGGTTATTCAGCGTGCTTCCAGCAGTCTAGGTGCTCAGGCCGTCTTTATGGATGTCGCTGAAAGCAGCTCTGGACAGCTGGGGGCCAGCGTGCATGATCCGCATAAGCTGGCCGCAGCGTTTGCGCAGCTCTATGCGGGCCCGGCGTAGTCCTGGAAGCAAAGTTGTCGGAGTCCTGGCTCCGGCACGCTAGACTAGGCGAACGTACTTTATTCTTGAGCGTCCCCGAAGAGAAAGGTCCCAGTCAGTGACAGTATCCCTGACCGATAAAGTCAAACAAGAGCTGACTGCGGTGACCGTGACGCGCCAAAGTGCCCGCGCGGCTGAGGCCGCAGCCATTTTGCGCTTTGCAGGGGAGCTGCGCCTTGATGGCGAAGAACCAGCTTTGGAGGCGGAGGTGGACACCCCGGCGGTGGCTAAGCGTCTGTCAGATCACCTTGATGAACTCTATGGGGTACGTATTAATGGCCACGTTGCGGGCCCGGGTTCGGCGGCGAAAAAGCCGCGGGTTCTCTTGCAGGTGCCGCAGGCGCGCGATGTGGCGCGGCGGCTGGGGCTTATTACCCGCTCGGGGCACGCGGTTATCGGGCTGCCCCCACAGGTGGTTTCTGGTTCGGTTGCTGACGCCGAAGCCGCGTGGCGAGGAGCTTTTCTGGCCCAAGGCATCCTGACGGAGCCGGGACGCTCTTCTTCTCTGGAAATCCTGTGCCCGTGCCAGGAGGCTGCTTTAGCTTTGGTGGGCTGCGCGCGGCGCCTTGGCGTGGTGGCTAAGACCAAAGAGACTCGCGGTGCTGACCGGGTGGTTATTCGCGATGGGGACGCCATCGGCGCGCTGCTGACCCGCATGGGCGCGCACCGGACCCGGCTGGAGTGGGAGAAGAAGCGTTTGCGTAGTGAGGCGCATGATTCCTCCCAGTCGCGGCTGGAGAATTTTGATGATGCCAACCAGCGGCGCTCTGCACGGGCAGCAGAGCAAGCCGCTAACCGCGTTGCGCGGGCCATGGAGATTTTGGGTGACGACGTCCCAGAACACTTGGCAGACGCTGGCTTTTTGCGGGTGAAGTACCGGGAGGCTTCGCTAGAGGAGTTGGGCCGTCACGCGGATCCGCCCATGACTAAGGATGCGGTGGCAGGCCGTATCCGCCGTCTTTTGTCCATGGCGGATAAGCGGGCAGAAGAGCTCAAGATTCCTAATACCTTGGAATACGCTACGACCAACCCGGAGGATGCGCAGTAACATTCGCCGGTGTTCTCATCGGTGACCACCGGTTCGCATCGCCGTGCAGTTATACTCCCTGATACCCCGTGTGGGGCATGACGGGGCAGTGATAATTGTCGCATCGCATCCGGGCATAATCGGGCATATCCGGCTAAAGGGCTGTGGCCTGCAGATATTGCAGGTTTTACGGCAAGTTCTGTGGTGAATTGCATAGGAAATTCCCGACTCTTACCGGATTAAGGTTGGGAACGGGCATTTTTCCCTGCGAGGGTTCCGATCGGGCGGTAGAATCAAGGATGTTGAGACGTCAAACCAGACATCTTCCGTCTAACAACGTTCGTCTACATTGTGAGGAGACATTTCAGTGACTATCCGCGTAGGTATCAACGGCTTCGGCCGTATCGGCCGCAACTTCTTCCGCGCAGTTCTGCAGGATGGCAAGAACATTGAGGTCGTGGCCATCAACGACCTCACCGATAACGCAACCCTGGCCAACCTGCTTAAGTACGACTCCGTGCTGGGCAAGCTGGGCGAGGAGGTCAGCTACGATGATGAGTCCATCACGGTAGGCGGCAAGAAGATCCTGGCTTCCGCAGAGCGCGAACCCGCCAACCTGGATTGGGCTGGCAAGAATGTGGACATCGTTATCGAGTCCACCGGCTTCTTTACTGATGGCGAAGCCGCTAAGGCCCACATCGAGGCCGGCGCTAAGAAGGTCATCATCTCTGCACCGGGCAAGAATGTTGATGCGACCTTTGTCTACGGCGTCAACTCCGATACTTATGACGCCGCAGCGCACAACGTGATCTCCGCCGCTTCCTGCACCACCAATTGCCTGGCTCCGATGGCCAAGGTGCTTAATGAGAAGTTCGGCATTGAGAAGGGCTTGATGACTACCATCCACGCCTACACCGGTGACCAGCGCCTGCAGGACGCCCCGCACCGGGATCCGCGCCGCGCCCGCGCCGCCGCAGTGAACATGGTTCCCACCTCTACCGGTGCTGCTAAGGCCGTGTCTTTGGTCCTTCCGGAGCTGGAAGGCAAGCTCGACGGCTACGCTATGCGTGTTCCCACCATCACCGGCTCCGCCACGGACTTGACCTTTGAGGCTTCCCGTGAAGTCACGGTGGAAGAAATCAACGCTGCCATCAAGGAAGCTGCCACCGGCGAGTTCGGCGAGACCCTGGCCTACACCGAGGATCCGATTGTCTCCACCGACATCATCACGGACTCCCACGGCTGCATCTTCGATGCTGGAATGACCAAGGTCTCCAACGGCAATCTGGTCAAGGTTTTGGGCTGGTACGACAACGAATGGGGCTACACCTGCCAGTTGCTGCGCACCACTGAGCTGGTTGCCTCCAAGCTCTAAGCGCCCTGCGTGATGAACACCTACCGGCCTCTCGCCTCTTAAGCCCACCCCGGGCTGGCGTGGGCCGGTATTCTTATAGGGGTTGTATGTTAGCTCGCGTTCACAACAACACTCGCCACTACCCAAAGGAGAACTTCCACATGTCCTTTAAGACTCTTGATGATTTGCTCGCGCAGGGCGTAGAGTCCCGCCACATTCTGGTGCGCTCGGATTTCAACGTTCCGCTAGATGATGAGGGTAATATCACTGACCCCGGCCGCATTACGGCGTCCTTGCCTACCATTCGGGCTTTGGTCGATGGTGGAGCCAAGGTGATCCTGGCGGCCCACCTGGGACGCCCAAAGGGCGAGGTGAATCCGAAGTACTCCTTGGCGCCGGTGGCGGAGGCTCTATCGGAGGCGCTGGGACAATATGTTGCCTTGGCTGGTGATGTTAGCGGGGAGGACGCTCATGAGCGCGCCAATGGCCTCAACGACGGCGATGTGCTCCTGTTGGAAAACGTCCGTTTCGATGCCCGTGAGACCTCCAAGGACGAGGCCGAGCGGGGAGCTTTTGCCGATGAACTGGCAGCGCTGGCAGCCGATGATGGCGCCTTCGTCTCCGATGGCTTCGGCGTGGTCCACCGCGCGCAAGCCAGCGTCTACGATGTGGCTAAGCGCTTGCCCGCCTACGCAGGCACCCTGGTCCAAAAGGAAGTAGAAACCCTCGCCACGGTCGCGCAGGAGCCGCAGCACCCCTACGTGGTGGTCCTCGGCGGCGCTAAGGTCTCCGACAAGCTCGGCGTGATCGAGGCCCTGGCGCAGAAGGCTGACAAAGTCATCATCGGCGGCGGCATGTGCTACACGCTGCTGGCAGCCCAGGGCTACAATGTGCAGAACTCCCTGCTACAAGAAGACCAGATTGAGGCCTGTAAGGGCCTGCTGGAGCGCTTCGGCGACAAGCTCGAGCTGCCCGTGGACTTGGTGGCTGCTACGGAGTTTGCCGCAGACGCAGAGCACAAAGTAGTTGCCCTCGACGGCATTCCGGAGGGTTGGATGTCTCTCGACATCGGACCGGAGTCCGTTAAGCGCTTTGCTGAGGTAATCGCGCAGTCGAAGACCGTGTTCTGGAACGGTCCCATGGGTGTGTTTGAGATGGAGGCCTTCGCCCAGGGTACTGCTGGCGTTGCCCAGGCGATCATCGACGCCACGGCGCACAACGGCTCCTTTACCGTGGTCGGCGGCGGAGATTCCGCAGCATCCGTGCGCGTGTTGGGCTTGGATGAGGATGGCTTTAGCCACATCTCCACCGGCGGCGGCGCCTCCCTGGAGTACCTGGAAGGCAAGACCTTGCCGGGCGTAGAGGTACTGCAGGCCTAGGTCGGTATCGTTTGCCATCACCCCACCCGTAACACAGACGAGAGGAAATTTTCATGTCGCGTACCCCGCTCATTGCCGGGAACTGGAAGATGAACTTGGACCATCTGCAGGCGATTTCCCAGGTGCAGAAGTTCACCTTCGCCTTACCCAAGGATTATTACGAGAAGGTTGATGTGGCCTTCATGGTGCCCTTTACAGATCTGCGTTCCGTGCAGACGCTGGTAGACGGTGACAAGCTCCAGGTCACCTATGGCTCCCAGGACATATCCCAGTATGAGTCCGGAGCCTACACCGGGGAGATTTCTGGCCCCATGCTGGCCAAACTTGGGGTCAGCTGGGCTGTGGTGGGCCATTCTGAGCGCCGCCAGTATCACGGGGAGACTGACGAGCTGGTGGCCCGCAAGGCCGCGGCAGCCCTCAAGAATGACATCACCCCGATTGTGTGTGTGGGCGAGCCCCTGGATGTTCGCGAGGCCGGGACTCACGTCGACTATGTGCTCAATCAAACCCGCAATTCCTTGGCTGGGCTTAGTGCGGCTGATCTGGCGCGTACCGTTATTGCCTATGAGCCGGTGTGGGCCATTGGCACCGGCAAGGTAGCTTCAGCTGATGATGCCCAGGAAGTCTGCGCCGCAGTGCGGGAGTTGGTGGCACAGCTTGCCGATGCTGCCGTAGCTGACAGCATCCGCATCCTCTACGGGGGTTCCGTGAAGACGGATTCTGTCGCTGAGCTGCTGGAAAAGCCTGACGTGGACGGCGGACTGGTGGGCGGAGCTTCGCTCAATGGTGAAGAGTTTGCCAAGCTGGTGGCCGCAGCTGCTCAATAACTGCGCTGCCTTCATGCCGGGAAACCCGGCATGCTGTAGTGTAGGAAGCTGGCTTAGATAAACCTCGTTCCTTTAAGGATTAATTTATGACTCTGGCACTGCAGATTATTTTGGTGCTTTCCGCGGTTTTGATGACCGTGTTCATTCTGCTGCACAAGGGCAAGGGCGGTGGCCTGTCTAGCTTGTTCGGTGGCGGCGTGCAGTCTAACCTGTCGGGTTCTACCGTCGTGGAAAAGAACCTGGACCGCGTGACCATCGTGATGGTTATTGTGTGGTTGGGCTGCATCGTTGGCCTCAACCTCATCCAGGCCTTCAGCGCTTAACTCGCCCGGCCGCGCACTTGCCCCGGAGCCTATCCTCCGGGGCTTTGCTCTGTGCACTTTTGCGCGGAAACTGGCACCAGGGGTGCGGGGTGGGGGTGCTAGAGTTCCGCGGCGGCATCGTCGGCAAGGAAGAGCACGGTGCCCACGGTGCCTTGGACGCCAGCGGCAGGCCAGAACTCGGGATCGGCTCCGGCGACAACCTGGGCGGCTGCGGCAGCTTTTTCTGCACCCGCGACCAGAAGCCAGACCTGGGCTGCCGAATTTACTGCCGGTAGGGTGAGCGTGACGCGCTCAGCGGGAGGCTTGGGGGAGTCATGGACGGGGACCACCAGGCGGGTGGTCTCGCGAACGGCATCGGTATGCGGGAAGAGCGAGTTAATGTGACCTTCACCGCCCATGCCCAGCAAGTGCAAGTCGAAGCCTTGGGGCGCGAACTCCTCCAGCTCGCCGGCGTAGGCATCGGCTGCCGCGTCCATGGCGATAGCACCCAGATCAAAGCCGTGGATGTGCTGTTCCGGAATGTCGACGTGGTCTAGCAGCGCGGCGCGGGCTTGGCCCTCATTGGAGTCCGGATCAGTGGTGGGGACATTGCGCTCGTCGCCGAAGAAGACGTGAACGCGGGACCAGTCCACCGCCAGCACGGGATAATCCTCGCTGTGCGCGCGAGCTGCGGCATCGAACTGCGCCAACTGGCGCAACAGGCCTATTCCTGCACCGCCACCCGTTAGGACCACTCGGGCTACGCCGTCGCCGTGAACGCCGCCGCCAGGGGCTTGGGCAGCCGCTACGGTATCAATGAACTTCAGGGCCGCCTGAGTGACGAGCTCTGCCATATCGCTAACGCGCTGAACCTGTACCATGATTGCCTATTATGCCTTAAGCGTAGGAGACCCTGTTAAGGGCACGGAGGGCCTGTGCGTAGGTCTTGTCTGCGTGCAGATAGCGCAGTTCCTCAGACAGGACCTCGGCCGTGGGCCGAATGTTGAGAGCCACTAGCGAATCCGGGGTCCCGGGAACGCTAATGCGCACTGCGTGCTCTTCCGTGACCTCCACTGTGATGTTGGACGTAGCTCGGAAGAAGGTGAGCTTGTGGATGGGGAAGGTCCCCTCCTGGGTAGCGGAGGGGCAGCGGCGCACCGATACTGCGAGCCTGTCAGTGAGCCACGCTGCTGCCATTTCCACTGCCGGGTGCCCAGCTGGTCCGGTAATTTCTACTGCCTCCACTGGCTCATAGGGTGCGCGGTCTAGCGCTGAGGCCACGATGCCGCGCCACAAGGTCAGCGACGCCCAGGTCATGTCACTGTCACCGGGGGCATAGCCGCGGGAGAGTTGCTGCAGGCGCATGTAGGACGTCTCTGCAGACGCATCGAGGGCGCTGATGTTGGTAATTCTCCGCTGCGCCAAAGCGCCCACCGGGTGACGGGATGGCGCCTCCGGGAAGTGGGTGGGCCACCACGCGACAATTGGGGTATCGGGAAGCAGTAGCGGAGTAACTACCGCCTTGGCTTGGTCCGCCAGTGCACCATGGAGGTGCATGATCACAATCTCAGAGGCGCCGGCTTCTCCGCCCACGCGCAGCTCAGCATCCAGGGCAGTCGGGGCGGTGCGGTCCCCGGAGACCACCACCAATACGCGGGAGGGGTGCTCATGGGAGGCGTCGCGCACGGCATCGACAATCGGATCAATGGTGCCCGCAGCAGCGGAGTCCTGGTGTCCTTCCACGACGACAATGAGCGTGAGCACCCGGCCCGTGGTCAGCGTGTAGTGCTCCTGGGCCTCAACCAGCTTCTTGGCTATAGTGCCCGTGCTCGTGGCAGGCAAAGGGATAATCATGACAGCGTGAGTCCTTGCAAACGTAGGTATTTAGGGGCGGCGCCACGAATGGCCACGGCGGCGCAGCATCTTATCCGCGCTCGTTGGGCCCCAGGTGCCGGCCGGATATTCTTCCGGCTGTCCAGCCCCGGCCCAGTATTCGATGATGGGATCCAAGATGGCCCAGGATAATTCCACCTCCGCGTTGGTGGGAAACAGGGAGGACTCGTCCAATAAGGCATCGAGGATCAGCCGCTCGTAGGCCTCCGGGGATTCTTCCGTGAAGGCCTCCGCGTAGGCGAAGTCCATGTTGACATCGCGGACCTCCATGGTGGAGCCGGGCACTTTGGAGCCAAAGCGCATGGTGACTCCCTCGTCCGGCTGAACGCGAATGACCACCGCATTCTGACCCAGGGATTCCAATTGGCCGTCATCAAAAGGCTGATACGGGGCGTGCTTGAACACCAGTGCAATCTCGGTAACCCGCCGGCCCAGGCGCTTGCCGGTGCGTAGATAAAACGGCACGCCGGCCCAGCGACGGGAGTTGACCAGCAGAGTACATGCCGCGTAGGTCTCCGTGGTGGATTCCGGGTCAAAGCCATCTTCTTCCCGTAAGCCCTTGACGTATTCGCTGCCTTGCCAGCCTGCCGAATACTGCCCGCGGGCCGTGGACTTGTTGAGCGGATAGGCCGGCTTGGTGGACTGGAGCACCTTAATCTTTTCTGCCTGCAGTGCTGCCGGGTCGAAGGAAGAAGGCTCCTCCATAGCCACCAGGGCCAGGAGCTGGAGCAAGTGGTTTTGGATCACGTCCCGGGCGGCGCCTATGCCGTCGTAGTAGCCCGCGCGCCCACCAAGGCCAATGTCTTCAGCCATGGTGATCTGTACGTGGTCGATGTAGTTGGCGTTCCACATCGGCTCGAAGATCTGGTTGGCAAAGCGCAGCGCCAAAATGTTTTGGACGGTTTCCTTGCCCAGGTAGTGGTCAATGCGAAAGACCGCAGACTCTGGGAATACGGCATTGACTATCTCATTGAGCTCACGCGCAGACTCCTGGTCGTGCCCAAAGGGCTTTTCAATGATCACCCGGCGCCAGGAATTCTCTGCGCTATGAGACATACCTACTCGCTGCATCTGGTGGCAGATGGTGGCGAAGTAGTCCGGTGGTACAGACAGGTAGTACGCCCAGTTGCTGCCGGTGCCGCGAGCTGCGTCTAGCTCAGCCAGACGCGCAGCCAGGGTGTCAAAGCCAGAGTCGTCAAAGTTGCCGGTGACAAACTCGATGCCTTCCGCCAGGTGCGTCCACACGTTGTGATCGAACTTGGTGCGGGCGCCGTCGCGCACAGCCTGCTTGACGTAGTCCCCGAACTGTTGCTTGTCCCACTCGCGCCGACCAAAGCCCACCAGGGTAAACCCGGCCGGGAGGAGGCCGCGGTTGGCCAGATCATAAATGGCGGGCAGCAGTTTTTTGTAGGCCAAGTCGCCCGTCACGCCGAAGATAACCATGCCCGAGGGACCGGCAATCCGCGGGAGTCGAATATCAGTGGCATCCCGCAGGGGATTGACCCACGTGTGGGCAGAATTCACGGGCAAGGAAGTCCTTTCTCACGAGCTAGAAAAGATAACACCGCCAGTGTAGTGCCTGACGGTGTAGGGGGCGGAACTTGCCTAAGCTAGGCGGGCTGACATGGACTCCAACAGTTCATTCCATGCGTCGACGAACTTCTCCACGCCCTCGCGCTCCAGCACGGCAAAAACATCAGCAGAATCAATGCCTACTGCTTCCAGGCGCTGCCAGGTATCGCGGGCGGAGTCCGCAGAGCCACTGAGGGTATCGCCGTGGAGATTGCCCTGGGAGAGCACCGCGTCGATGGTTGCCTCTGGCATAGTATTGACGGTGCGTGGGCCGGCCAGCTCGGAGACATACAGGGTGTCCGGGTAGTCCGGGTTCTTTACACCGGTGGAGGCCCACAGGGGGCGCTGGATATTCGCTCCCTCCGGCAATTCCACGGCCAGCAGCTCCTCCTGGAAAGCAGCGTAGGCCAATTGTGCATTGGTCACGCCAGCGTAGCCGCGCAGCTCCAGGGCCTCCGGCGTGCCGATGGCCTCGAGCCGCTTATCTACCTCAGTGTCCACGCGGGAGACGAAGAAGGACGCCACCGAATGAATGGTGCTCACGTCCACCCCAGCGGCTGCGGCGCGCCTGATGCCCTCGATGAAGGCTTCGATGACCTGGCGGTAGCGCTCCACAGAGAAAATCAGGGTGACATTGACGCTGATGCCTTCGGCCAGCGCGTCCACGATGGCAGGCAGGGAGCCTGCCGTGGCGGGGATCTTGATCATTGCATTGGGGCGATCAACGGCTGCCCACAGCTGGCGGGCCTGGGCGATGGTGGCGGCGGCATCGTCAGAAATGCGGGGGTCAACCTCGATGGACACCCGGCCGTCGGCACCGCCGGAGCGCTCAAAGATGGGCAAGAAAAGATCGCAGGCTGACTGTACATCGGCAATGGCCAGGGCATACACGGCCTCGTCCGCAGCGGTTCCTTGCGCCTTGAGCTTGGCGATGTCCGCGTCATAGGCCGTGCCCTGCGACATCGCCGCGGCAAAGATGGCGGGATTGGTGGTCACGCCCACGATGGACTTGCGCTCAATGACGTGGGCCAAGTTGCCAGAATCGAGGCGATCCCGGGAGAGATCATCCAACCACGTGGAGGTGCCCAGCGTGGCCAGGGTATCAATGTAATTGCTCATTGCTCTGCCTTTCTAGCGCGCACCGAAGGCGGCTTCGACGTCAGCGAGGGACTCGCGTGCGGCTTCGACCACGGCGGAGACGGTGAAGCCGAACTTTTCAAAAAGCTCCTCCGCCGGAGCCGAGGCACCGAAGTGCTCCAAGGAGACGTTGCGGCCAAAGCTGCCCGTGTACTTGTGCCACGGCATAGCCAGCGCGGCTTCCACAGACACGCGAGCACGTACCTCCGATGGCAGCACTGACTCGCGGTAGACGGCATCTTGCTTCTCGAACCATTCCAAGCACGGGGCGGAGACCACGCGGGTGGAAACCCCTGCGGCCTCCAACTCCTTGGCGGCACCCACCGCCAACTGCACCTCAGAACCGGTGGCCAGCAGGATGACCTCGGGGGTATCGCCAGACTCCTGTACCAGCACGTAGGCACCCCGGCGCACACCCTCGGCGGCCTTGCTTTCGGTGCCCTCCAACACGGGCAGATTCTGCCGGGTCAGCGCCAGACCCTTCGGGGCGGCCTTATACTCCAAAACGGCGGCCCAAGCCTGCGCGGTCTCATTAGCATCCGCCGGGCGCACCACGGAGAGGTTGGGGATCGCGCGCAGAGCAGCCAACGTCTCTACTGGCTGGTGGGTAGGGCCATCCTCGCCCAGACCAATGGAGTCGTGGGTCCACACATAGTAGGTATCCGTGGACATCAACGCGCCCAAACGCACAGCTGGGTACTGGTACTCGGAGAAGATGAGGAACGTACCGCCGTAGACGCGGGTATTGCCGTGCAGGGCGATGCCATTCATGATGGCAGACATCGCATGCTCCCGGATACCGAAGTGCAGGTTGCGGCCATAGGGGGTGGCCGTCCAGGTATCCGTGGTAATTTCTTCCGGGCCGAAGGACTGCGCGCCCTTGATAACTGTGTTATTAGAGCCAGCCAGATCCGCCGATCCACCCCACAGCTCCGGCACGGTGGCGGCCAGGGCCTGAATGGCGGCCTCAGAAGCCTTGCGGGTGGCCACCGACTCGCCAGCCTCCCAGGACGGCAACTCAGCGGCAAATCCTTCCGGCAACTGGCGGGCGGCGATCCGGTCGAAGAGTTCCTTCGCCTCGGGATTGGCTTGCGCCCACTCATCGAACTGCTCTTGCCAATGGGCATGGGCCTGGGCGCCGCGCTCGCGAAGGCGGCGGGTGTGCTCCAAGACCTCCTCGCTGATGTAGAAGGACTGCTGTGGGTCAAAGCCCAGAACCTCCTTGGTTGCGGCCACCTCGTCCTCACCCAGCGCAGCGCCGTGGACGCCACCGGTATTCATCTTGTTCGGCGCCGGGTAGCCGATAACAGTTTGGACGCGGATGAAGGAGGGGCGCTCGGTTTCAGCTTGTGCCGCGGCCACGGCGGCCTCGATGGCGGCGACGTCCTCGCCGGAGTCCACCGTCTGCACGTGCCAACCATAAGCCTCATAGCGCGCCACCACGTCCTCGTTGAAGGCAATGTTGGTGTCGTCCTCGATGGAGATGCGGTTATCGTCCCAGAACACAATCAGGTTGCCCAGCTTCTGGGTACCGGCCAGCGAGCTAGCTTCTGCGGTTACGCCCTCTTGCAGATCACCATCGGAGGCAATGACGTAGATGAAGTGATCGAAGGGAGACTGTCCGGCCGGTGCCTGCGGGTCGAACAAGCCGCGCTCCTTGCGCGCAGCCATAGCCATGCCCACCGAAGAAGCCAAACCCTGGCCCAAAGGACCGGTGGTTATCTCTACTCCCTTGGTGTGGTTAACCTCAGGATGGCCGGGGGTCAGAGAACCCCACGTGCGCAACGCCTTGAGGTCTTCCATCTCCAGGCCAAACCCGCCCAGGAAGAGCTGGATGTACTGAGTCAAAGAAGAATGCCCCACGGACAATACGAAGCGATCGCGCCCAGCCCAGGTGACATCGTGCGGATCGTGGCGCAGCACGCGCTGGTAGAGGGTATAAGCCAGGGGGGCAAGCGACATTGCGGTGCCGGGGTGGCCGGACCCGCAATTCTGAACGGCATCGGCAGCCAGGATGCGAACCGTGTCCACGGCCTGCGTATCCAGATCGGTCCAGTCGGAGGGATAGCGAGGAGTAGTCATCGCTTGAAGGTGTGCGGGCAACGTGGAATTCGACATATGCGTCTTAAGCCTCACTCTGCATCTAGGTTGGTCGGTACAACTGACCCCTACAGTCTAGACGCTTGCCGGTGGGCAATTGGGGATAGCCAAGGCCTAGCCGGTAGTCTAAGGGGCGACCACTGCCGTGTGCGAGCACTAGGGCGCGGTCGCGGGCGCGTGGCAGATGGCTGCGTGCTGGCGAAAGAAGAAACAGCAATGTGGGAAGCTGGAGGGCATTTCCTTGGAGACAATCAAGGCCTATTTTGCGCTGACGAAACCGAGGATCATCGAACTCCTACTCGTGGCCGCAATCCCCGCCATGCTGCAAGCACAGCGCGGTGTGGAGGCAGTGACGGATAACCTGTGGCTGATTATTTCCACCATCTTCGGCGGTTGGATGGGCGCGGCAGCAGCCCACACCTTCAATAACGTCATCGAATTCGAGCTTGATAAGAAGATGCAGCGCACCCGCGCCCGGCCCCTGGTGCGAGATACCATTTCCCGGCGCAATGCTGCGATTTTCGCCTGGATCATGCTTGCCCTTTCCGTGTTCTGGCTGGGCGTTCTGGCCAATTCCTGGCTGGCAGCATTCTTTGTGTTGCTGACTAACTTCTTCTACGCCATTGTCTACACCAAATTTCTCAAGATGCGCAATTCCCAGAACATCGTCTGGGGCGGCCTGGCTGGCTGTATGCCTGCCATGGTGGGCTGGGCGGTCATCCGCGATAATGCACCGGCTGGGGAACCGGACCGGTGGTGGCAAGCCGTGGTGCTGTTTTTGATCATTTTCTTCTGGACCCCGCCGCACACCTGGGCCCTGGCCATGAAGTACCGCGAGGACTACAAGGCTGCCGGGGTGCCCATGCTGCCCGTTGTCGCCCCGGAAGCGGAGGTGACCCGACAGATTATCTGGTACACAATCGGCACGGTGCTAGTGTCCTTCCTGATTATCCCGGCGGCTAGCTGGATTTATTTGGTCGCCGCTGTGGCATCAGGCGCAGTGTTTTTGGGCATGGCCATCAAACTGCACCAAGGCGTGCGCGCGGGCGCCAAAGTCAAGCCCATGCGCTTGTTTATTTACTCCAACAACTACCTATCGGTGCTGTTTATTGCCTTGTCTCTCGATGCCGTGCTGGGCTGGGAGCCGCTGGGCCGCATGCTCGGCTGGTCCGCCACGCTTTTCTAACACTTCTGGTGCTAAAACCCTCCGGTGCTTAAACACTGGGAACACCGGGCCCGGCGGTTAGCGTTGCCGCACTCTCCGGAAGGAGGGAGCCCCCACACCCGCCAGAAGGTAGTGGCGCCGTGGCTTATTGCACTCGCAGGACGATGGACCCCGTGGTCGCCCGCGCCTGCAGGTCACGGTGCGCCTGGGCGGCATCGGCCAACTGGTAGTGCTTACCTATCCGCAGTCGCAGCTTGCCCTCAGCAACGGCCTGCACCACCGCCTGGGCACGCATCTCAAATTCTCCCTCCTGGGAAGTCCACGCACCGATAGACGGGCGAGTCAAAAACAGCGAACCGTGCTGATTGAGCAGCTGCGGATCCACCGGAGCCACCGGACCAGAGGCCGCCCCAAACAAGCAGACCGTACCGCGAGAACGCACCACCTGTAACGACTGGGTGAAAGTATCCTTCCCCACGCCGTCATAGACCACGTCCACGCCGCGTCCCTGATTGTGACTGCGCACGCGCTGGGCCAGGTCATCGCCATAGCGGAAGACGTGATCCGCGCCGGCCTCGTAGGACAAGGCCTCCTTCTCCTCACTAGAGACCACCGTGTAGACCGTGGCGCCTAAGTTCTTGGCCATCTGTGTGGCCACAAGACCCACGCCTCCGGCACCGGCGGTGATCAGGCAACTTGCGCCCTCACCCAACTGATACACCCCATGAGTGAGGTAGTGGGCGGTTATTCCCTGGAGCAACATGCTAGCGGCGACGTCACTGTCAATCTCGTCCGGTACTGCCACCAGGCGGTCGCGGGCCACGCACACCTGCTGGGCATAGGAGCCCATGGCGCTATCCCACGCTACCTTGGTGCCGGGAGCAATCTTTCCCTGGGGGTCATGGGCCACCCGGCCGGTGCCCTCCTGGCCCAAGATGAAAGGGGTTGCGGCGGGATAGGCGCCCTCGCGGTAATAGGTGTCAATATAGTTAACGCCCGCCACCTCAACATCAACCAGAACCTGATCCGGCGTGGGGGTGGGGGCGTGTGTCTCTACATACTCGAGAACCTCAGGGCCGCCGTGCTGTGTTACTTGAATGGCAAACATGCCACCCAAGCCTAGCCGGTCACCTTCTTACGTGCAGAGTTTTCTAGGTAGGCGGCGCGCTTGGCGTCGCCAGCAGGCGAGCCCGTGGCTGAGGCTGGTTCACCGCCGGTGCGGATGATGCCGCGGGCCCACAAGATGGCCGTACAGGCGGTGACGATAGAAGAAAACGCCACATGGATGGGAACCGTCCAGCGGGGGATGTGCATGTAGTACTGGAATACGCCGATTCCCCACTGCATGAGGATCACCGCCAGGAGTACCAGGCCCGCAGTCTTGATCTTCGGATCCAGGCGGTGACGGAAGATCAAGATCACAGTGACCACCGTGAAGAAGAGGTAGACGTACATGCAGATCGCGTGGGTAATTGCCATGGCCTGCGGGTCGACGTTCAGGCGGCCTTCCATGCCCACGCCGGCATCACCAGAGTGGACACCGGAACCAGTAACCATGGTGCCGGTGGCTAGAACTACCGCCAAGGCAGCGGCCGCAATTGCCCCCAGGGTAGAGATGGCTTGGGGGAATACTCGCTGCGGCGTGCCATCATCTGGTTCATTAATGCGGATGTAGAGCATGGCGGCCAGCCACACCAGCAGCATCGACGGCAGGAAGTGCAACGCCACCGCCCACCATTGCAGTTCGAGTATGACTGACAGCGCGCCGATGAGCGCCTGGAGGACCACCCCGGCGACGTTGAGCCAAGCGTAGACCTTGAGCTCGCGGCGTCGGCAAGCCATATGCATAGCCACCACAGCGGCAATGGCGGCAGCAGCAATAACGAAGGTGAGCAAGCGGTTACCGAACTCGATGGCCTGGTGAACCAGGGGAGCAGCACCCTTCAGCGGCACCAGCGAGCCCGGGTGGCAGTTGGGCCAGGTCACACAACCTAGTCCGGAGCCGGTGACTCGGACGATTGCGCCAGAGACTGTGATGCCGCCCTGGCAGATAAGCAGGATGAGGGCCACTCGGCGTTGAGCGCGTAGAGAAGGTGCGGCCTCACGGAAGAAGAAGCGGAGGCGGTCAAAGAAGTTCACGTAATCTCAATCTACTCGGTTAGCCCTCAAAGCGGAACCAACGGGCCGCAGCCCAGCCGGCTGCCAGCGCCCAGACGGCCAGCGCAGCCAATTGGATACCGGGGAAGGAACCGGCAAAGGCCACCTTCAACCCGCCCGCTAAGGCCACCGTGGGCACTACATTAAGCCAGCCATTATCGCCCAGGCCCTGCGAATAAAGCGCCCAACCTACCACGGCCAGGAGCAAGAACCAGATCAGGTTGGACAGCGCCAGCACTACCTCAGAACTAAGCCTGCCGCCCAAAGCTAAACCCAACGCGGTAAACGCGCAGACCCCCACCATCAAGGTTAGCCCGGCCAGCAGCACCCCCCAGGCGGTGGTGCGGAACCCCACCAGATAGCCCACCGTTCCTAACACCAGCAGCTGCAAGGCCACCATAGACAGCACCGCGATGACTTTGCCAGCGATGATCGCCCACGCCGGCACGCCGGATGCCCCGGTGCGCTTGAGCGCCCCATAACGGCGGTCAAAGGCCAAGGAAATGGCCTGGCCGGTAAACCCCGCCGAAGTCGCAGCAATAGCGAGCACCATGGGGAAAAGTTCCTGGGGGTCGCCGATCAGGTTGGGGGCAACACGGGTGCCGCCCAGTAAAATCATCACCGGGATAATGATGCTCAGCAGTTGCTGCTCGCCGTGGCGCAACATGAGTTTTGACTCGATGCTGCCCTGGGCAGCAACAATGGAGACGACGCTGGCCCGGCGGGCATCGGGAGTAAAAGTCCCTGGGGCGAAGGTCCCGGGTGCATATCCAGACATGGGGCTACTTTCTGTAGTGGGCATGGTGGGAAAGGTTGTTTAGGAGCGCAACTGCCGGCCGGTCAGTTCTAAAAAGACGTCTTCCAACGTGGGCGTGGCGGACTCGATACGCACTGCCAGCACACCTTGGCGGTCCAGCTCTTGAGCCACCGCAGCAATCCCCGCAGTGGTGGCCTGGCCCGGCACCAGGTAATGCAGTGGGCGCTGCGCCTGGGCGGTGATGCCAGCTGCGGCAAAACCTGCCAGATCAACCTCGGCAGTGGTATGGATACTGATTGCCTCCGGGCCGTGCGCGCGCGCCAGCTCTACCGGGCTACCCGTGGCCACCACGCGGCCGTGGTCCACAATGACCACGTCATCGGCTAAAGCCTCTGCTTCGTCCATAAGGTGGGTGGTTAGCACTATGCTGACGCCATCGGCACGCAAGGCGCGGATGAGTTCCCAGACCGCCAGGCGGGATTGCGCATCCATGCCTGCGGTGGGCTCGTCCAAAAACACCAGCTCTGGGCGCCCGATAATGGCCAGGGCCAGTGATAGCCGCTGTTGTTGGCCCCCTGATAACCGCCGGTAGGTATTGCGAGCCACCCCTTGAAGGCCCAAAATTTCGAGCAACCACTCTGGATCCAGCGGATTGCGACTGTACCGGGCACTGAGCTCTAGCATCTCCTGCACCCGAATGCCGGAATACGAACCCCCGCCCTGGAGCATGATGCCGATCTTTTCGCGCACCGCGTGCGGCTGGCGCGCGGGGTCCATCCCCAAAACGTCGATCCGCCCCGCAGTCGGGGTAATGAACCCTTCGCACATCTCGATGGTGGTGGTCTTGCCCGCGCCATTAGGCCCCAGCAAGCACAGCAGTCTGCCGCGTTCCAGGGCGAAGCTCAGGCCGTCGACCACGTTGGTAGTCCCGTACGTTTTCACTACGGACTCTACGCGCAGCGCGTGGCTTCCATCGAAAGGTGTATTCACGTCTGTTTAGTGTAGGACACGCACCCCGGCGCGGCGCAACAGCACCAGCCACGTACCAGCCACCAAAATGAACCCAGCTAGGGCTAAACCATAGATGGCCGCCACCGTGCTCGGCGGCAGGCCCATGCCCCGCGGTAGGACGCTAAAGCTCATAAAAGCGGAATATCCCACCACCACGCTGCGGAAGAAGTGCCGGTTTGCCCATGGGGCCAGGGGAAAGACCGCCCACAGCATGTACCAGGGATGAATAACGGGGAAAAGTAGCACCAGCACCAGGGTTGAGACGCCCAGCCCGCCAATAGGGTGTATAGCTCCGCGATAGGTTGCCAGCAGCATACGTAGCATAAACAGCCCGGCAATGCTCACACACACGTAGCGGGTGAGTACCAGCATGGCATCGGTATGGTCTCCCAGACCCAGCACCATACCCAGGTAGCCCGCTCCCACGCCGATGTTATTGGAAATGGACATCCAGGAACGGATGGTAGCGGCTCCGCCTTGGTTGGTGATCCACCCCAGCCCAATTCCGGTCACCACCGTGACTATCCCGATGCTCAGCGCCAGCGCCAGCACCTGGAACACGCCAACTGCCAGCACTGCCCGCCAGCTGCGCCAGCCACGGCGTAGGTAGAGCGCGCGGGCCAGGGCCATGCCGGTAAAGCCCAGGCCAATAAAGCCGGTAACCTTGACCATCCCCGCGCAGCTAATCAGCACCGCAGAACCAGCGCACCAGGGCAGGACCTCGCGCATCAGTGTTCCCCAACTTTGGGCTCCTAGCTTGTCGATGCCCCGCAAAGCCCACTCCATGCCCATCAGCACCATACCCAGCATGAGCGCCTCATTGTGGATGCCGCCGACTAGGTGCAGCAGGGCCAGGGGATTGAGGATACCGAGCCAGAGGGCAGTGGCGGGGGCGACGCGGCATCGGCAAGCTAAGCGCCCAATGCCCCAGCCAGCAGCAATGATTCCCGCCACGGAGAGCACACGGTGCGCCAGGACACCCCAAAATGTGGAGTCTTGGGTGACCCAGCTGATAAGCGCTGCCCAGCCGAGGGACACGGGGCCATAGGGAGAGGGGGAGTTGGCCCAGATGAAGGGCACGGAACGCGCCAGAGGGTGCTCGGCCCCCAGCATCTCCACGGGACCACCGGCATAGGGGTCGCCGCCGCCCACAATCAGCGACCCATTAGCCAAGTAGGAGTAAATGTCCTGGGTAAATAGCGGAGCGGTAAACAGCAGGGGCAGGACCCAGCCAGCCCAGGTGCGCCACATCAGACCAGCGGTGACCAAGCGTTGCCGCGGGGCGGGGTGGGCGGAGCTGGTTTTGGCGCGAAAGGGGAGCCGATGCCCGAGGAAAGGAGCCATACCTACCCAAGCCAGGACTAACAGGCCGATGCCGATAAAGACCAGCGCGGAGGAAGCCTGCAGCATCCGGCCCAGCACCGATCCCACGAGGGTGCGGTCATAGGGGTTATCCACCACGGGGAGGGCCCCGGCACCCCAGCCACCGCACGCAATAAACAACGCGCCAGCCGTGCCCATCCAGCGCAGGGCAAAGAAGTGGCGCAGCTGGGCGATGGTGGAATGATCCGCAGCCGGGCCCAGGCCCGTGCCCGTGGTGAGCAAATCGAAGCGCTCCGGGTCCCCGCCGACGGGACCGTGCAGTTCGGAGGAACGCGAGCCGGGCGCGCCCATGCGCGGCAATTGGGCGCGCACGTCTTCCCACTGGCCGCGCCAGCGGCGCTTGCGTGGCGCCCGATTGTCCGGTGGTCCTGCTTTCCTCACGAGTGGAGATCTTAGAGCATGCAGGCAGCCGACACGCGCCTAACCTGCGTAGGTGGCAATTGGGAATGAATTAGGGAACACTAGTGTTGTCTAAACAGTCGCAGTTCTTCACCACTGGTTCATCACTGGCATGCAGGAAACGTAAGGAGGTATGCCGCCAATGTCACCCGCACACTCCGGAGGATCTTCGCGCCACGCTGCATCTGCGTTAGCAGCTTCCGCGAAAGAGACTCGCTCCACGGAGGGGGACACGCGCAGGCATATCATGCTGCTGATGCTCAAGGACGGTCCAGTCACGGCGTCCTACCTGGGAAAGAAGCTGGGGCTTTCTGCCGCCGGCGTGCGGCGACACCTAGACATTTTGTTGGAAGAAGGCTTAAGCGAAGTCGTCACCCGGCGTCCGGCAGCAGCTGCCGGGACAGGCCGTGGGCGTCCCGCTAAGCACTTCCGCCTCACTGATTCCGGCCGCGCCCACTTTGGCCATTCTTATGATGCCCTGGCTGCTGATGCCCTGCAGGCGCTGCGCGCCGTGGGAGGCCCCCAGGCTGTCAAGGCTTTTGCCAAGGCGCGTTTTGAAAAGATGATCGCGGACGTGACTCCGCTGGTAGAAAACCCGGACAACCCCGAGGAGATTGCCGCGACGGCACGGCAATTGGCCGCCGTCTTGGACGGCCATGGATACGCCGCCACGGTTACCACCGCGGGCAATGGGGTGCAGATTTGCCAGCACCACTGTCCGATCGCGCACGTTGCCGCCCAGCACCCGGAATTATGCGAAGCGGAGGCAGAGGTCTTCTCCGCCCTCTTAGGCACACACGTGCAACCGCTGGCCTCCATCGCTGATGGCCACGGAATCTGCACCACAAACATCCCCTTAACCCCAGTTACACACACCAATGAAAGGAGCGCTTCGTGACACAGGTCCAACCCCAGCAGTCAGAAAAGCTGACTGATGATCAGATCATTGAGTCCATGGGTGCGTATGAGTACGGCTGGCACGACTCGGACGAGGCAGGCCAGGCCGCCCACCGCGGCCTTAGCGAGGACGTTGTCCGCGACATTTCCGCCAAGAAGAATGAACCGGAATGGATGCTGGAATCCCGCTTGAAGGCGCTGCGGATCTTCAATAAGAAACCTGTGCCCACGTGGGGTCCGGATCTCTCCGCCATCGATTTCGATAACATTAAGTACTTCGTGCGCTCCACGGAAAAGCAGGCCCAAACCTGGGATGATCTGCCGGCGGATATTAAGGAAACCTATGACAAGCTGGGTATTCCGGATGCCGAAAAGAAGCGCCTAGTCTCTGGTGTGGCCGCCCAGTACGAGTCTGAGGTGGTCTACCACAAGATTCGCGAAGACCTGGAAGCCCAGGGTGTTATCTTCGTGGACACCGATACTGCGGTGCGCGAGTACCCGGAGATCCTCCAAGAGTACTTCGGTACCGTGATCCCGGCCGGCGACAACAAGTTCTCCGCGCTGAACAACGCGTGCTGGTCCGGTGGTTCCTTTGTCTACGTGCCCAAGGGCGTGCACGTGGATATTCCGCTGCAGGCCTACTTCCGCATCAACACCGAAAACATGGGCCAGTTCGAGCGCACGCTGATCATCGTCGAGGAAGACGCCTACGTGCACTACATCGAGGGGTGCACTGCGCCGATCTATAACTCTGACTCCCTGCACACCGGTGTGATTGAGATTGTGGTGAAGAAGGGTGGCCGCTGCCGCTACACCACCATCCAAAACTGGTCCACCAACGTCTACAACTTGGTGACCCAGCGTGCCAAGGTCGAAGAGGGTGGCACCATGGAGTGGGTCGATGGCAACATTGGCTCCAAGGTCACCATGAAGTACCCTTCCTGCTGGCTTACCGGCGAGCACGCCAAGGGCGAGGTCCTTTCCCTGGCATTCGCCGGGGAGGGACAGGTTCAAGACACTGGGTCCAAGATGGTGCATATGGCCCCGCGGACCTCCTCCAACATTGTCTCTAAGTCCGTGGCTCGCAATGGGGGCCGCGCCGCCTACCGTGGTTTGGTGCAGGTCAATACCAATGCTGCGCATTCGACGGCGAACGTGGAGTGCGACGCGCTGCTGGTGGATAACGACTCGCGTTCGGATACTTATCCGTATAACGACATTCGCAATGAGTACGTCACCTTGGGCCATGAGGCCACGGTTTCCCAGGTCTCTGAAGAGCAGTTGTTCTACCTGATGTCGCGTGGCATTAGCGAGGAGGAGGCCATGGCCATGATCGTGCGCGGCTTTGTGGAGCCGATTGCCAAGGAGCTGCCCATGGAGTACGCCTTGGAACTCAACCGCCTTATTGAACTGCAGATGGAAGGATCGGTGGGCTAAGTGGTAGCGTCCAACGAATTTAACCCGGCTGATGTGACCAAGGGTGATCAGTTCACCTCCTTTAATGTGGAGGACTTTCCGGTCCCGCACGGTCGCGATGAGGTGTGGCGCTTTGTCGCCCTGCGCAATCTGCGCGGCCTGCACAACGGTGAGTTCGCCCCAGTTGCCGCCCAGCGCATTACTGTTAGCGCCCCGCAGCATGTGAGCTCTGAGACCGTGGAGCCGGGCGATGAGCGCCTCGGCGTTGCGGGTGCTCCGGCTGATCGCGTGGCTGCCCAGGCCTGGAGCTCCATGCCGCAGGCACAGGTGGTGACCATCCCTGCCGATGCCGCATTGACTGAGCCCGTGCAGGTCACCATCACCGGTGCTGGCGAGGGCGTGACCACTTTCGGGGCGACCTCCATTCACGTGGGCCACCACGCCCAGGCCACCGTCGTGCTGAAGTATGAGGGCAGCGGCACTCACGCCGATAACATTGAGTTCGTTATCGGCGACGGCGCCCAGGTCACCGTAGTGGTTGACGCAGATTGGGACAATGACGCCGTGCACTTGTCCCACCAGGTGATCAAGCTGGGGCGCGACGCTGTGTTGCGCCACAACACAGCTATTTTCGGCGGAGAGATTGTGCGCATTGTGCCACGCGTGGAGTTCACCGCTCCCGGCGGCGATGCCGAGCTACTTGGCGTCTACTTTGCCGATGCCGGCCAGTACTTTGAAAACCGCCTGCTGGTGGACCACTCGGTGCCCAATTGCCGCTCCCGGGTCTTCTACAAGGGCGCCCTGCAGGGCCCCGCAGCTGGGTCTGCTGCCCAGTCTGCCGGGTCTGCCGATGCCCCCGCCACGTCCGGGTCCGCTTCCGGCCGCGCCCCCGAGGCGCGCACCTGCTGGGTGGGCGACGTGCTCATCCGCAAGGATGCCACCAATACGGATACCTATGAGACCAGCAACAACTTGATTCTCTCCGATGGGGCCCGCGCGGACGCGGTGCCCAACCTGGAGATCCAAACCGGCGACATTGCTGGTGCGGGCCACGCTGCGACGGTGGGCCGCTTCGATGACTTGGAAGTCTTCTACCTGCAGTCCCGCGGTATTCCGGCTGATGAGGCCCGCCGCCTGATCATCCGCGGCTTCTTCTCCGAGGTCATCAGCCGCATCCCAGTGGAGTCGCTGCGCGAAGACCTGGAGTCTCGCGTGGTCGATGAGCTCACCAAGGTCACCATCTAGTCCCCGCCATCACGTCAAGAAAGAAATCCCCATATGTCTACTCTGGAAATCAAGAACCTGCACGCCCAGGTTCTCCCTTCTGATGAAAATGCCGAGCCGAAGGAAATCCTCAAAGGCGTCAACCTCACCATCAACTCCGGTGAGATTCACGCCATCATGGGCCCCAACGGCTCTGGCAAGTCCACCTTGTCCTACACCATTGCCGGCCACCCCAAGTATGAGGTCACCGCTGGTGAAGTCCTGCTGGACGGGGAGAACCTGTTGGAGATGGAAGTCGATGAGCGCGCCCGCGCCGGCCTGTTTTTGGCCATGCAGTACCCCACGGAAATCCCGGGTGTGAAGGTGTCCCAGTTTATGCGTTCTGCGGTTACGGCCGTGCGCGGTGAGGCCCCGAAGCTGCGCGAATGGAACCAGGAGCTCAATGCAGCCCGCGAGGCGCTGTCGATCGACAAGTCCTTCATCTCCCGCAACGTCAACGAGGGCTTTTCCGGTGGTGAGAAGAAGCGCCATGAAGTCATGCAGCTCGACATCTTGAAGCCCAAGTTTGCGGTGATGGATGAGACTGACTCTGGTCTAGACGTGGACGCCTTGCGCATTGTCTCCGAGGGGATCAACCGCTACCAGGAGCAAACCGATGGCGGCATCTTGATGATCACCCACTACAAGCGCATCCTCAACTATGTTAAGCCCGACTTCGTGCATGTTTTCGCCGATGGCAAGATTGTCACCACCGGCGGCGCTGAGCTGGCAGACCAGCTTGAGGCTGAGGGCTACGACCAGTTCATCAAGTAAACCCGCGAGAGAAAGAAGATTCATGTCGATTGTTGACGTGAACGCTATCCGCAGCCAATTCCCCATCCTGCAACGCAAGGTGCGGGGGGATAGGCCGCTGGTGTACCTGGATTCGGGTGCCACCTCACAGCGCCCCCTGCCCGTGTGGAAGGCGGAGGAGGACTTTGTCCTGGGCACCAATGCACCGGTGCACCGCGGGGCATATCAACTCGCCGAAGAGGCTACCGACGCCTATGAGGAAGCGCGTGCGGCCATCGCTGCCTTCGTGGGGGCCGCCGAGACCGAGATCGCGTTTACTAAAAACGCCACCGAGGCCCTCAACGAGGTTGCCTACGTCTTGGGTGATGACCGGGCTGGTGACCTGCAAGTCACTGCATCAGACACCATCGTGGTCACCGAGCTGGAGCACCACGCCAATCTGGTGCCCTGGCAGGAGCTGGCTCGGCGTACTGGCGCAACGCTGAAGTGGTACGGCACCACTGCCGATGGCCGGATCGACATGGACTCCTTAGAGTTGGATCCATCCGTCAAGGTGGTAGCTTTTACCCACCAGTCCAATGTGACCGGGGCGGTAGCGGATGTCGAGGAGCTGGTGCGGCGAGCCCGCGCGGTAAACGCGCTGGTGGTGCTGGATGCCTGCCAGTCCGTCCCGCATATGCCGGTGGATTTTCACGCCCTCGATGTCGACTTTGCGGCCTTTTCCGGGCACAAAATGTGTGGACCTACGGGTGTGGGCGTGCTCTACGGGAAGGCTGAGCACCTAGCGCAGCTGCCGCCATTCCTCACCGGTGGGTCCATGATTGAGGTCGTGAAGATGGACGGCACCACTTTTGCCGCACCGCCGCAGCGCTTTGAAGCCGGCACACAGATGACCTCCCAGGTGGTCGGTCTTGGTGCTGCCGTGAAGTTCCTTTCGGATATCGGCATGGAGGCGATTGCCGCCCACGAACACGAGCTGGTTACCTATGCTTTGGAGCTACTCCAAGACATTCCGGGCGTGCACATTTACGGACCGAAGGACGCCACCCAGCGCGGCGGCGCCATTTCCTTTGCCGTCGAGGGCATCCACCCGCACGATCTGGGCCAGGTGCTCGATAGCCGCGGAGTGTGCATCCGTGTGGGCCACCACTGCGCGTGGCCAATCCACCGGGCACTCAGCGCGCAATCGACGGCGCGGGCTAGTTTCTATCTGTACAACACTCGCGAGGAAGTCGAGGCGCTGGCGGAGGCTATCCGGTACGCTCGCGAGTTCTTTAAGGTAGGGCAGTAATGAACCTTGACGCGATGTACCAGGACGTCATCCTGGACCACTACAAGCACCCGCACCACGCTGGGCTGCGAGACCCCTTCATGGCAGAGGTCCACCACGTCAATCCTTCCTGCGGGGACGAGCTTACGCTGCGCGTCCAGCTCTCTGCCGATGGCCGAGTGGTAGAAGACGTGTCCTACCACGCCGAGGGCTGCTCTATCTCCCAAGCCTCCACGTCCGTGATGGCAGAAGAAATCGTGGGGCAGCCAGTGGAGCTGGCCATGGAGAAGCTGGGTGACTTTGAACAGATGGTCACCTCCCGCGGCACGCAGGAAGGCGATGAGGAACTCATCGGTGACGGCATCGCCTTTTCTGGTGTCGCCCGCTACCCGGCGCGCGTGAAGTGCGCACTGCTGGGGTGGAAGGCCTTCCAAGCCGCTACTGCGGAAGCACTCAACGAATTGGAGAAGTAATGAGTGAAGAATTAATCGAGCCGTACCAAAACGACAACGCCAACTTTGATGGGGCCGGAGAAATCCCGCCGCAAAGTGAACAACAGCAGGCGAAGGCCTATGACATCGCCGAGTACCTACGCGATGTGATCGACCCGGAGCTAGGCATCAACATCGTCGACCTGGGCCTGGTCTATGACATCTGGCTGACTACGGAGGGCGAAGGCGAGGACGCCAAGGAGATTGTTCATATCAACATGACCTTGACCTCGCCTGCTTGCCCGCTCACAGACGTCATCGGCGAGCAAGTTGATGACGCTGTGGTGGGCAATAAGCTTGCCGATGAAGTCCGCCTGAACTGGGTCTGGATGCCGCCATGGGGTCCGAACATGATTACCGAAGAGGGGCGCGAAATGCTCCAGGCATTGGGCTTCGCCGTCTAGCTACCGGCGGTACAACGCTGCCACACCTGGAGCCGGTTGATAGACTGGCCCCTTGTGATTGTGACCAATGATTTCGAAGTGCGCGTTGGCGCGCGTACCTTGCTGGACGCCCCCGGACAGCACCTACGGGTGCAACCGGGGGATCGCATTGGCCTGGTGGGGCGCAATGGCGCAGGCAAGACAACGACCATGCGCATCCTGGCGGGGGAGACCCAGCCTTACGGCGGGACGGTCACGCGATCCGGGCCCATTGGCTACCTTCCACAGGATTCCCGGGAAGGCAACATTGAACAGACAGCCCGCGAGCGCGTCCTATCCGCCCGGGGCCTAGACCAACTCAAGCGCTCCATGCTCAAACAGCAGCAGCTGATGGAAGAGGCCGCCACGGATCGGATCCGCGATAAGGCCATCCAGAAGTTCTCCCGCCTAGAGGAGCAGTTTCAGTCCCTGGGCGGCTACGAGGCTGATGCCGACTGCGCCCAGATTTGTGACAACCTCGGCCTTCCACAGCGCATTTTGGACCAGCAGCTCAAGACCCTTTCCGGTGGCCAGCGACGCCGGGTGGAGCTAGCGCAGATCCTTTTCGCGGCATCGGCAGGCTCTGGAAAGTCCCAAACCACCCTGCTGCTAGACGAGCCCACCAACCACCTGGACGCGGACTCCATCACCTGGCTGCGCGGGTTTTTGTCCAAGCACGAGGGCGGCCTGGTGATGATTTCCCACGATGTGGACCTGCTAGAGGCCGTGTGCAATAAAGTCTGGTTCCTGGACGCGGTCCGCGCGGAGGCAGACATCTACAACATGGGCTTTAAAAAGTACCTGGATGCCCGCGCCACGGATGAGGCGCGGCGCAGGCGGGAACGCGCCAACGCGGAGAAGAAGGCCTCCGCACTGCAAAAGCAGGCCGCAAAGCTGGGGGCCAAAGCCACCAAAGCTGCTGCGGCCAAGCAAATGCTGGCCCGGGCGGACCGGATGATGAACCAGCTGGACGAGGTCCGTGTGGCCGATAAAGTGGCCTCCATCAAGTTCCCGGAGCCAGCTCCGTGTGGCAAGACGCCTCTCAATGCCAAGGGGCTGACCAAGATGTATGGCTCGCTGGAAGTCTTCGCCGGGGTAGACCTGGCTATTGATAGGGGCTCGCGCGTAGTGGTCCTGGGCTACAACGGTGCGGGAAAGACAACTTTGCTCAAACTCCTCGCTGGGGTGGAGCGTACCGATGGGGAAGGCGGCATTGTTACCGGGCATGGCCTGCGCATAGGCTACTTCGCGCAG